>QBVD01000049.1 GCA_003058525.1 gamma proteobacterium symbiont of Ctena orbiculata
CAATCGACTCTGCTGGAGCTGTTTTTTTACCCAGCAAGGCAGAATGAGCGAGGTTTAGCCGTGCTAAATGAGCGAATGATAACGCCGCTGGGTGGAAAAACAGCCCCAGCCCTTCGGGTTGTGCCTGAAAATGCGCCACTCGGCGTTGCTCGTCACTCATTTGGAATCACCAAACCTCACTCCTCGCGCCTTGATTGGCGCATTTTCAGACACAACAGAGCCGATTGGATTAGTGTTAACAGGCCCTAGGACTTATTGACACTAATCCAGTCGGTACTGTTGCGCCAGAACAATCATCAATCAAGGTATGAGGAATGTGGTTTGGGTATCCCAGATAAACGACAAACAATGTGGAGTGGCGTTTTTTCAGGAACAGTCCGGATGTATGGGTCTTGTGTAGGTTTGACTACGCATCGCTTCTACCGAATTATATATTTCCAATAAAGATGCGCGCCCTTACTCATGTTTTGTTCCTGATCCTGCTATGCTGGTTTGGCGGCAACTCGCTGGCCGGCATTGCCGCTATACAACAGGATGAGTCCCTTCTGCTCCAGCAAAGAGCTATTTTTGTCGCCGCAGAAGAAGCACTGAGAAAACGGGAAACGGCAACCTATCAACAACTCAGAGACAAGCTACTCGACTATCCGCTACTACCCTATCTCGACTATCAGGAAACGCTGGAAACACTCGAGCAACAGTCGATTGAGAGTATTACAAACCGACTTAAATGGCTGGAAGGAACGCCGCTTACAAAGAAACTGAGAAGTCATTGGCTGGATCTGCTAGCAAAAGAGAAGTTGTGGGCCAGTTATCTCCGGTTTTCTTACCAGGGTGGAACTGTTGGACAGCAGTGCAACCGCCTTCAGGCAATGATTGAAACCGGTAAAGCGCACGAGGCATTCAATTCTGTTGAACCTATTTGGTTGAGCGGACGCTCACAACCCAAGGCATGTGACCCTGTCTTCAAGGCCTGGATAGCCGCGGGCAATCTCACAACATCACTGGTTTGGGAGCGAATCAATCTGGCCATGTCAGTGGGACGCCCTCGTCTTGCACGATATCTCAAGCGCTATCTTCCACCCGCAGAAAAAAGTATGGTCGATCGCTGGCTAAAGATCTACCGCCATCCGGAGCAGGTTATTACCCTGCTCAAAAACACCCATCCCATGCGTGATGAAATGGTCACTCAGGCTATCCGCAGGTTAGTTTGGCGGGATCTTGACGCTGCCTACATCGCCTGGAAAAAGTTCCACGATCAAGCCATTTTCTCTGACTACCAGCAACGTAAAATCGTATATGCCTTGGCAAGTCGACTGGCACGGGAACCCAACAAACAGATCAATCAACAGCTTATTTCACTGCTCCCGAGCCACCTGCAACTCGATAGTACACTCTCAGAAAAACTACTTCAGGCAGCGCTCCAGGAGAATGACTGGCAATGGGTGCTGCAAACAATTGACACATTATCCCCGAAAGAACGGGAGCAGGAGCAATGGCGTTATTGGCACTCCAGGGCGTTGATAGAACTTGGCCGAAAGCAAGAGGGTAAAACGCTACTGCAGAGCCTCGCAACGGAGCGTAGTTATTACGGCTTCCTTGCTGCGCAACGTCTTGGAGATGAACCTAACCTCACTCATATGGCGCTACAGGCTGACCGGCAACTTGTCGAGACATTGGCAATGCATCCCGGACTCATACGAGCCCGTGAATTGATACGGCTGGATCGCCCGTTTTTGGCCCGTCAGGAGTGGAATCTCGCGCTTAAGGAGGCAAATCAGGATGAATTGAAAGCCGCCGCCCGACTGGCACAACATTGGGAATGGCCCTCTCAATCTATCCTGACCCTCGCCCGCTTGCGCCATTGGAATGACCTTGAGTTGAGATTCCCGCTGGCCCACAGGCAGGCAATTGCCGATCAGGCCAGGGATCACGGTATCGACACTGCCTGGATCTATGCCATTCTGCGCCAGGAGAGCGCTTTCATAAGTGATGCAAGATCAACAGCAGGCGCACGTGGACTGATGCAATTGATGCCTAAAACTGCAAAACAGGTTGCCAAAGAGCTGAAACAGTCACCAGTCAAGCTCGAAGATCTCTACCAGCCGGAAGTCAATATCAAACTGGGTGCAGGCTATCTCAACAAGGTGTACCGCCAACTGCAAGAGAGTCCTGTACTCGCCACAGCGGCATATAACGCAGGTCCTCATCGGGTGCTCAGCTGGCTGCCTGAGCAGTCGCAGGCAACTGATATCTGGATAGAGACCGTACCCTTCAGAGAGACCAGGGAGTACCTCAAGCGTGTCTTCGCCTATACGGTGATCTATAGCTACCGCTTGGGTAATTTGCCGAAAACGCTTCCGCTCGAGTGGATGAGACCTATCAAGGCTCCGAAAACGGAAGCCGTTAGAGGCAGATCCGCATCAGATGTCTGACTCCAGTGAAAGCGGAGTTTCCCCTTCTGTATCATCGGATTGCCTGTTACGTGAGCTCCGTGAATGCAGTTTATCCTTAACCCGCCCGATCAGATTCGTATCGGTTATGATCTCATAGAAGTAGTTGTCCAAGATATCTCTATTGTCATCAATCTTTCCGGCATCCCAGACTTTTATCGCACCCTGCCGGACTACCAACCAATGAGAGCTTCCCCGCCTGTCCACGAACCGTCCGACATGGTAGTAGTGAGATCCACCTGAACGGCTGTGAATCTTCATCTTGTGTAGTACCATTTCGGATTTGAGTTTTACGAATGCGGCTTCGGTCAATTCGATTCCATTGATATTAAAGCGAAGACGATTGGGTGCATTTGCCTTGTTATCCTGGCTAAATTCCTGGAACACCTCTACCCGATGACGCTTACTTCTTCGCCAACTCGTATCATGGCGTAATTCTGCAGAACATGAGGAGAGTCTGTCCGCCTGATTGATAGCAGGAGAAATCATGATCTTCTGTTGCTCGTCATAGAGATACGCCGGTGCATCATTACTGAAGGCTATGCCGAGCCCCAACTCCAGCTTGGGTAAGTTGTGTGCCCTGTTCTGACTGTTTTGAGCCTCCATGACGGAAAGGATTTTACGCGCCAATCCGCAGGCGTTCGACACCGTCAATGCCTGAGTCGCGGTACCGCCGGTCTCCATGACGGCCAGGATCAATGCGTCCCCCTCCACAAACACCTTTTGCGCACCAAAACGTTCCAGCAGCTTTGTGATCGGTCCAAAAAAATTCATGCTGAAATGGGTGGCGGGATTGAGTTTTTTCTCTATCAGTTGATGAGTGATTTCAGTTGAACCTCTGATATCAGCCTTCAATATGACATGCGCCTTTATCTGCTGCTGGCTGTCAGGATCCTTGCCAAGACGGAATTCGTAAAGACTGCCATTGTCACGGGATAGCTTGATGCTCTCACCATCCTGCAGTACACGCAAACGACTCATCTGCTGGTAGGTGTAATAGGCCAGCTTGAGATCACGGCGAAATGTTAGGAAATCCTTCACATAGCGAATGGCATAGTCCTTTTTTTTGTTGGCCGGCATGCGACGAATGTAACCCGATACAACATCCAGTGCCTTGAGTACCTCACTACCCTTGTCCGGTGTATTAACCAGTCGTTTCACCAATGCCCGGCGTGGCAAATCACCCGCAAGAAAGCGGTAGATATCCTTTATCGATACCTGTCCATTCAACTGTCGATAAAGCCTTGGTGTGCGATATGCGGCGATGGCACGTGGTACCAATCCGGCTCTATCTATCCTTTTCAACAATTGCGACTGAAGCTCTTCACGTAGGTTTTCACACTCAGGATTCTCCCAAATCGACCTTTTACTGCCTTTTTTGGAACGTGAGAACCATCCACCGCTCTCACCAGAAGAACGCTGTAACAAGAGGTCAATATTTCTAGGTACGTCCAACCAGGAGACATCGATCTGTTTGAACTCTGCTTCAGAGAGGTTTCTTTCCAACATCCTCTGTCCATCAAGAAACTCCGAAAATCCGCTACGCAATTCCCGGTTACGTATCTGGAAAGCCTGACCTTCACTCACACCATTGCTCTCGATACCATCCCTATCCGGTGCTTGCGCCCAACTCGGCAGGTAGTCCTGATAGGTATTGGTAATGATTCTATTGGTGATATCAAAGTAATTCTCATGATCCCGATCCACACACAGCAAGGGATAGTGATTCATGATGTACTCTTCACTGGAAAGATTTGGCAGATGCAGCAAGGGATTGAATAGGAGCTGCTTGGAGAGAGTCCACGAGGTCCCCACCACGGACTTTCTCAATTTACGCAGCTCCTTGGATTCAAGACGCTGGACGATCTTGAAGAGCCTGCGCAGGGTGAGATAACGGATACCCGGCTCCAGCCGTGCCAGAGTTACAATCCGTTCATGTAACTCCAGTGCGTGTCCACCGCTCGTACCCTCCGGCAAATTACCATCCTGATCCAGCTTGTTACGTAACTCTGCAACCGCTGCGACAGGCGATTCCAACAGAAGTTTCAGCAGGACCAGGTGCAGCAATTGCAATAGATCCTTCACCGCCGCATCCCTGTGAACCTGCTCCAGCGCACCCTGCATCATACTCCGGTAGACTGACTTAAATTTCTCAACATCGTTCCCGCTGGGCGGAGCATCCATTTTTACCCAGCCATGCTTGGTAAGCTCTTCATATACTATCTTTTTGACGAAATTGGCGAGCGTTGAGCGAAACTGGTGGCTTAGCGCGACATCGATATGGTGGTTATCAACACCTATCTGGAAAAAATCCAGTTGACAATGCGGGGTGGCACTGCTTCGAAGCGGTGCTACAAAGTCTCCAACATCCGGTTGAATATGCAATAGCCTACTGACCTTTGTAACCATAAAAAATGACCATCGGCATTATCACCTTTTCCAGACTACCGTAACATGCTGGCTGTGTTGCCGATATAAATGCGAAAAGTTTTTTGTAACTCAGTGCGTTACACTACCTGAGTCTAGATGATGATCAGACACAGTAAAACTTTTTTGGGTAAACCCCGATCCCAAAGATCAATAATTGTGATCTGCTTTGAAGAAAATCAGGCTGAATTGGTAAAATGCATCATTACCTGTCGAGCATGGCGGAAAGCAGCTGATCTTCCAACTCAATACGTACCGCCAGCTCCTCCCCCAGTTGAGAAAGGTCATCCGACAAGTGATCCAGCTCCAACTGATGATCGGAGATATCATATTTGTCGTTAAAATTGACTGCCACTTCGCTCGCTTTGACGAATTCAGGATAGATTTTCTCAGCCACCCTAATGACACCGCTACGGCGCTCACTGCCATTGCTGATTCGCCCGAAGACCTCGAAATGGCCAAAGGCGGTGTAATCGACGAGTACTTGGCAAAATGACTGAAGCAGTTGGTCAAGTGATGTCGAACGATGATAGGGCTCAAGCCCAGCAACCTCACAAAACCGAACCAGCATCTCTTGACGCTCTGCCAGCAGCTTATCAATCAGGTCTTGCGTGACCGTTCTACGCTCCTCGACGCTCCCTTCTTGAGAACTCATCAGGACCCTCCCAAACCATAATTCTAATTATCGATCGATACGACGATCAGGACATTGCCAGATGAATTCTATAATCCCGTGAAGCAAATGTCATTGGAAAGCTAACTAGCGCAGAAATAAATACGACAAGTGTCGAAACTGGTACCCTTATTCGGCTATTATTACCATTCACTATGGCCCCAGCAGACTGGTACGCATCGGAAATTTCTCATCATGCATCGATTTAGACGCACTACCATCCATTCATGGATTTGGCTGATACCGCTGCTTATTATGAACCTTCCGGATAGTCAGGCGGGGACATCGCCAGCCAATATCATGAGCAAGGCAATGATTGCCATGATGGATACCATGGGCGAACTTGCACACAGGTTCAAAGGAGACACTGATTGGGATTTCGATATAAGTTCGTCCCCGTCTGGCAGCTGGCATAATTGGGGCGGATCACCCTGGGGTAAACCTGGAAGGGGCTATTATCCAGGCTATTCAGCACCGATACCGGGTGTCGGCCCATACGCCTACTCGGCACCGGGATTTGACGGACTGCCGATGCGGGGCCTTGCTCCACGACCTAAACCCCCAACCACCAGAAAATCGGTTTTAGATGGCATCTGGATTGGCCGGGGCGGTGAAATTGTCTTGGTAATGTATGGCCATTTTCGGATCTATGCCAATGCGGAAGTGTATCGTGATGGCCGCTATCGAATTGTGGGAAACAAGCTGCTCATGCTCGATCCGGAAACGGAGCTGGTCCAGGAATATGATTATGCGCTCGACAACGGTCGGATGATAATGCGCAGTGATTCGGGCGATTTCCTCTATTTCAAGCAACTGCCGATCCCGATACCGCCATATACCTTGATTGAAGGCATCAAATCAGCCAAATAGCAGTTTCGCACCTACCAAAATAAGAAATAGCGCGAAGACGCTTTTCAACCGCCGCTCCGGCAATCGATGAGCCAACGCCGCTCCAGCAGGCGCGAAAAGACTACTGGTTACTATGATAATAAGCGCCACCGGCCAATAGATATACCCACTGCTATAGAGCGGCAAACCCTCCAACCCCCAACCAACGACAATGAAGCTGGCAGCCCCCGACAATGCAATCGGAAGACCGCAAGCACTGGATGTGGCAACCGCCCTTTTCATCTCGACACCAGTGGCATGCAGGAAAGGCACAGTCATAGAGCCGCCACCGATCCCCACAATGGCGGATATGCCACCAATTAGCGTGGCTAGCGACACCATACCCAAAGGGGGCACTTGTAGTGTTTTGCTTCGAGCCTTGCCCGTGCGAAACATTCGCAGACCGACAAAAACGGCAAATATACCAAAGACAGTTCGCAGCACATCACCATTCAACAAACTAGCAACGACACTGCCGAGCCAGGCACCGATAAGCAAACCCGGAGCCAGAATCCAAAAATCACGCCAAATTACACCGCGACGTTTGTGGTGGGCATAGGTAGAAGAGAGTGAGGTAACCACGATAGTTACCAAGGAGGTCCCCACTGCAATATGAGTGACATGCTGAGGAGCCACATCAAGCAATGGCAATCCCCAAATCAGTGCAGGGACAATCACCAGCCCCCCACCGATACCAAACAGGCCGGCCACAAGACCGACTAGGGATCCCAACAGTAAAAACAACAAAAGCGATTCAAGACCGATGGAGAAGATCAAAGCATTCATCGGAAATTATTTCAGTCTGTCCTGCAGAAGGTAAGCATCAGGTTTGCGAGTTTACACTATGATGCCGAGAAACCGATGCTATCTGCACTCAACAGGTATTCGCCTGCCCCCTTGGATGGAATGGTGCCTGTAAGGACACTGGGCTCAGCCATCTCCGGATCAGCGCCTGTGAGGGGCCTGTACAAGGGTTCCTCTTCTAGGCAGATCGCCTTCCACGTCACCAGATCACTCTTTAATACACTTGTAGATTACTGATATATAAAGAGATTATCGACATACTCTTAATCATGCCACGATAGGTTGGCGATACAGGTCGAGACCCTCCAACATATCTGAGATCAATCTCACAAAATGGGTAGAAATTAACAATATAAACCAGATTTGGCTTGGGAATTTATTGCTATATTAGAAAAATTTGATATACTACTGATTATCATCTGGTAAGCAGTAATTAATGATGATCAAGCAGTACCTTTTTGTAGCACTTCTACTCTTTTTCGGCGCCAGCTCTGCCGATCCCGCATTAACAACCGATGACTGGTCCGATCTCTCCAACATCGCTCGCGAGACACATTTACCCATTCTCGTTGTCTTCAACGCCGACACCTGCGGCTACTGTCAGCGGCTGAGAGATGAAGTCATTGAACCATTAGCCTACGAATCAGACCACAGATTGCCCCTGATCCGCGAATTTGATATCTATTCGAGCGGCAAGATCATCGATTTCAACGGCGACCCGATCCGCAGCCGGCAGTTTAAGAACCGCTATAAAATCTATGCGGTTCCAACGCTGATGATACTCGATCCAGATGGAAATCCCCTGGTAGATCCGATCGTGGGGTATAATTCCCAGGACGAATACCTGGAGTTGCTGCGAACATCCCTGATCGCCTCTTTCCAGGCCCTTGAATAAAGAGCCAAAGGATTTGCTCCATTCCCGGGAGCCAGAAGCATGCTTTCGCTTCAACCTCAGACCGACAACCTGAAACAACTTACTCACCTTTTCGTTCTCTACCTACTGAGCGGCTCATACGTCGTCGCCGATGTGGGCAAACTGACCCCTCTCGAGGATATACAGCAGCTGAGCAGGGCGTCCAAACAAAACCGGATCCCCATCCTGCTAATGGTGTCTCAGTACCATTGCGGCTATTGCGACCGGATGAAAGAAGAGGTGCTGCAACCCCTGCAACTGGACCAAGCGTATCGGCATCGGGTACTGATACGAGAACTCTCCATCGATCCCGGTGAAATGGTCACCACCCTGCAGGGTGAACGGCAGACAGCTGATGAGTTCATCACTCAATACAATGTCTCGGTAACACCCACACTGCTGTTTCTCGATGCCGAAGGCAGAGAGGCTGCTCAGCGTATTATAGGTATCAATACCGTGGACTTTTTGTTTCTCTATATCGAGGCTGCGATCGACCAGGCCACGGCTAAAATCCTCTCGGCAGGGGATTGACCTGCTCTGCAGCAGATAAAATCACTTTTCAAGGTAGCGCTGCAAGTTGCCAGGTGGCGGATAATCCGGATTGTGATCATGCATCAGGTCAACGGCGCCTGGTGGCGTGACAACCGACGCAGAGTCATCACAAAACCGACACGGCTGTATCAGAGACGTTCACAGAAATCCCGTAGACTGAAGCCCTGCAGATTGATATCCAACCCCTTCAGCAGCCCCAGAACCTTGAAGCGCTCTCCCATTTCCGTGGGCAGGGTCAGACGCTTGACCCCCTGCACCAAGGATATATGCCGACTCAGGTCGTTTGGATCGGACTCCGCCAACAGACTATCGAGACCATTGGCAATGAGGAAATGGGCCTGGGTTGTATAACCACCCAATCTGAATCCGGCCTCGACCGCATCCCTCGCGAGTGCAGTGAAATCGACCTGACTGGTAATGTCCTGCAAACCAATCCAGCGAAATGGATCACTATGGGCGCGATGACGATAGTGGCACATCAAGGTACCCCGGTTACGTTGCGGGTGATAATACTCTGCCCGGCTGTATCCATAGTCGATCAGGATCGCCACACCGAGATCCATTGCCATGGCCAAGGCCGATACCCAAGCGGCTTGACGAAGATTGATTTCCGAAATATAGCCGGAGGGCAGATCACAGCTGGTTTGATAGATCTCTTTGACCGCAGACTCAAGGCCGGGGGTAGTGGGAGAATCAAACTGTTCCCGCAATTGATCCTCATCACATATCACAAAACACTCTTCGACTGCACCGTCATTGATCCGGAACCGACATACCGGCATCGCATCCAACAGCTCATTGGCGATTACAACACCCTGAATACCGTTCGGCATCGTGTCCAGCCAATTCACCCGATGGAGAAGATGGGGAACACGCTCCTTAAGCGTCTCATGTTGCCGCGCCTTGAGTTCAGGGCTGAGCTCCAGAATCTGATAACGGTGCGGAAGTCTGCCCAGCTGTTCCAGCTCCGCCAGCAGATCGGCTGCAAGCACCCCGGAACCGGCACCGAACTCCAATACATCGCCTGACTCAATTTCCGCCAATACCGGCTCTATCTGACGGGCAAGGCATTGTGCGAATAGAGGGGAAACCTCCGGGGCGGTGATAAAATCGCCCTGTTCGCCGAATTTACGGCTACCGGCCACATAGTAACCCAGCCCCGGCGCATACAACGCCATCTCCATAAATCGATCGAAAGGAATGGCACCGTTCCCCTTCTCAATTGCGCGTTTTATCTGTCGCATCAGTCTTTCGCTGACAGCTTGGGAGGTGGCATCAGGCAACGGCAGTGTTCTGCCGGATGGCGCTGGTTTATCGCTGAGACAGTCAGGCATATATTTTGAAACCTTGATGAATCCGTTAGAGTAGACGCGACATTCAACCACGGAGTTCCTCAATGACGCAAAACCGGAACGGTCTGACTGGAAAATGTGCGCTGATCACCGGCGCCGCACATAGGATAGGTGCCGCTATCGCCCGTCAGTTACACGCTGAAGGGATGAATATTCTACTCCACTATCGCCATTCCAAGGAGGCGGCAGAGCAGGTAAAGCACGAACTGGAGGAGAAACGCGCCCAATCTGTGTGGCTGTTGCAGGCTGATCTACACCAAGCTGAAAGTTACAACTTTCTCATCAATCAGACCGAGACACTGTGTCAGCGGCTTGACCTGCTGGTGAATAATGCCTCAAGTTTCTATCCGACCCCGCTACGAGAAGCGACAGTCAGCGATTGGGACGACCTCATCGGCAGTAACCTCAAGGCGCCCTTTTTTCTTTCGCAGGCGGCGGCGCCGCTGCTCTATCGAAGTGAAGGCTGTATCATCAACCTGGTGGACATCCATGCCAGGCGACCGCTTAAGAATCACCCCATTTACTCGATCGCAAAAGCAGGCAACGCCATGCTGGTGAAATCCCTGGCACGGGAGTTGGGACCTGTAATCCGCGTCAATGGCGTTGCACCAGGGGCCATTCTCTGGCCGGAACAGGGCCTGACCGACCAGGAACGCGCGGACATTCTCGAGCGCACCGCGTTGAAACGGGCGGGAACACCGGAAGATATAGCCCGCACGCTGCTGTTCCTCTATCGTGACGCCACATATATTACCGGCCAGATTATCGCCGTCGATGGCGGCAGAACACTACAGCAGTAAGGCTGACCAATAGTACTATGGGACACATATCAACTACCCTGAAGGTGTCGCAACAGTGTGACGGCATGCGTTGTAACATCAACAATCAAACATCTGAAACACATCTTTAACCACGAGCTATTGACTATGACGGAAGTATCATCCGGCCTGACATTCAGACAAAGCGTCGACCATATGGTCGATCGTGCACTGGCTTTTATGGAGCTGGATCCCGGTATCGCCAATGCCATCAAATCATGTACTTCGGTTTTACAGGTCAGTTTCCCTGTAGACATAAGAGGCAAGGTTGAGCTTTTCACCGGCTGGCGAGCAGTACACAGTATCCACCGCCTGCCTGCCAAGGGTGGATTACGCTATGCGGAAAACGTAGATCAACAGGAGGTCGAGGCGCTTGCGGCACTGATGACTTATAAATGCGCCATCGTTGACGTCCCATTCGGCGGCTCGAAAGGTGGGCTGTGTATCAATCCGAATAACTACTCTCGGGATGAATTGAAGCAGATTACCCGCCGCTTTGCGCGAGAACTGGCGGCACCGGGCTTTCTCAACCCGGCAACCAATGTGCCTGCACCGGATATGGGGACCGGTCAACGCGAAATGGCCTGGATAGCTGACACCTATAAACACCTCTATCCCGAAGAGATCAACGCCCTTGCCTGTGTCACCGGTAAACCGGTAGCACATGGTGGCGTCAACGGTCGAACCGAGGCCACCGGACGCGGAGTACAATATGCACTGCAGGAGTTTTTCCGGCACAAGGAGGAGCTGAATGCCGCAGGTATGGACGGTGGATTGGAGGGTAAACGCATCATCATCCAGGGACTGGGCAATGTGGGCTATCACGCTGCCAAGTTTTTATCCGAGGAGGACGGCGCCAAGATAGTCGGCATCATTGTCCGGGACGGAGGTGTTTTCAATCCCGATGGAATCCATGTGGAAGAGGCGTATTACCACCGTTGCTCCCATGGAGGTCTGAAGGGATTTGCCGGCGGCGAGTTCGTTGTAGAAGGCGAGAAACTTCTGGAAACCGAGTGCGATATCCTAATACCCGCTGCGATCGAGAGTGCGATCAATGAGCACAACGCACCGAATATCCACGCTAAGTTGATTGCCGAAGCAGCCAACGGCCCAGTTACTTTCGAGGCCGATCGCATCCTGCGCAGTCGAGGCATCACCATCCTGCCGGATGCCTATGTCAATGCCGGTGGTGTAGTGGTCTCCTATTTCGAGTGGATTCGTAACCTCAGCCATATGCGATTTGGTCGTATCGAACGTCGTCTGGATGAGTCACGCGGCAAACATGTGGTTGCCGCGCTGGAACAAACGACGGGAAAACAGGTCCCCGAATGGATTAAGGGCAGCCTGTCTCGGGGCGCAGACGAGCTTGACTTGGTACGATCCGGACTCGATGACAGCATGCGACTGGCACTGCAGGAGATTATCGACATACGCAGTCGCAAACCCGAGCTCGAAGATTATCGAACCGCCGCCTATGTTATCGCCCTGCAAAAACTGGCACGCTCCTATATTGATATTGGCGTTTAAGAACAATACAAAAACACTTTACATTTTGAGGTATTTGTATAAGAATTTAATTCGTATATCTACTCGGCGGGATATCACACAGATTGACGATTGAAGGGACACAGACGATACACACAAAGGTATCGCGCACAGGGAGGAGTGATCGTATATGGGTAATAGTAATAACCTGATCCAATATCTCGGCACAATCATATTAACTGCCCGAAATATCCTAAACCTGACATGGCGCCCTTCAACCTTTCGCCATCCAGTGATTTCAAGCGCATCATATTCTCACGACAAGCCTATGTAAGGAATGGATAGCCTTTAATCAGGTTGAATACCTGAACAACACCATAATGCTCATGATTTCACGCCAGCTGAATATACAAGATCAGATATACATCCAAACGGAAATAGGAGTTCATGTATGTCACTAATGCAATGGGTAGAGGAGAAGCACGGTACAAGTGTCGACCTCTGTGATAATCAGCATAAAGAGCTGTTCGACCGCGTCAATGCACTTCATGATGCTGTCACCAGTAGAGACCACATCGATATCGGCAATCGCTTGGACAACCTGATTGATTTTGTCGTCAGGCACTTTGAGACCGAAGAACGTTTAATGGAGGAGCGTGGTTACAGCGGATTGGATCATCATCGTCAAGAGCATGATCTCCTGATCAAGATATGTACCGATATCCAGGATAAGTTTCATGCCGGCGAAATGGAGATCGAGGAAGGTACATTAACCTACATAAAAGAATGGCTCGATCACCATATCCCGATCATTGATAAACCGTATGGTGCCGCATTGAGCAATTGAAGACTACAAGTTTTGATGAAAAGCCAGGTTTGGCTTCATCCTCGCGGGACCTGCGAGTGCCCCCGACACGTCGGTCCCGCTTTTTTTTCATCCTTCCGGCAGTGAGAAGAACCGCTCCAATACTGTAAATTCCTGTGTTTTGGTCATCGGCGGCAAGCTGCGAATAAATATCTTTCCGTAGGGTTTGCTCAACAGCCTGGGATCGCAGAGCACCAAAACACCCCGATCTTTCTCGTCCCGAATCAAGCGTCCCGCCCCCTGTTTCAAGGCAATTGCGGCTTGAGGCAATTGATACGCCATGAAGGGATTTCCACCTCGCTTGCGTAAGGCATCGATGCGTGCCTGAAGTACCGGATCGCCGGGTGATGCAAATGGCAGTTTATCGATGATTACACAGGAAAGCGCCTCCCCACGCACATCGATGCCCTCCCAGAAGCTGGATGTCCCGAGTAATACCGCATTACCGAGCCTACGAAACTGTTCAACCAACTCGGTTCGTGGTGCCGTACCCTGCACCAGCATTGGATAGCTCAGCTTCTCTTTCAGATAATCAGCCGCCTCCTGCAGTGCCTTGTGACTGGTATATAGCAAAAAGGCACGACCTCCACTTGCCTGCAATATAGGTAGTGAAAGATCGGATACAGCCCTATTGAACTCAGGGCTGTTGGGTTCCGGCAGATTCTTTGGCACATACCAGACCGCTTGATGCGGGTAATCGAAAGGGCTGTCCCAACAATGGGTTTCGGCTTCAGATAATCCAAGCTGCTTTGAAAAATGCTCGAAACTGCCACCTACCGCCAGCGTGGCGGAAGTAAATATCCAGGATGCGGGATGTTCCTGCATGACACCCTGAAATATATCCGCAATCTCCAACGGTGTACGATTCAAACGAAAACTCTGTCGGTGAGTCTCAAACCAACGGATTGACTCGCTATCATCATTCTGCCGTAGACCGTGCAGTCGTTGAAGCACCGTACCACAGCGCTCACTACAGCTCTCCAGGCCCTTTCCCCGCCCTTCCACGGTGCGTAGCGATTGCGCCAGTTGCTCGATGGAATCCAGCAATCCGTCAAGATGGGCATTCACCGATGGATTGGCTGCAACCTCAGACCAGGCTCCCCGTCTCTGCTCCAGGCCAAAGGCCAATCGCATATCCCTGGTTGCCTGCTGCAGACGTTCTGCATGTTCCAGTATTTCGGGAGTATCCTTTGCCTCACGGTGATACTCCGCAACGGTATCCCGTGCCAGCTCAAGCAATTGGCGGCCACTCACACTGTCGCCGAAGAAATTTCCTGCGATATCGGGCAGTTGATGCGCCTCATCGAGGATAAAACAGTCGGCACTGGGCAGAAGTTCCGCAAATCCCTCCTCCTTCAACGCCATGTCTGCACACAACAGATGGTGGTTGACAACTACCAGATCCGCCTCCTGGGCGCGTTTTCTCGCCTCCATGAGATGACAGGTACTATAGGCTGAGCACTCTTGCCCCAGGCAGTTTTCGGTTGTTGACGTCACATAGGGCCAGATTCCCGCATCCTCAGGTACCTGGGTCATCCCAGCTATATCGCCGCTTTTGGTTTTGATCGACCACTCACGAATCCACTGCAACTGCCCAACCTGCTCCCTGGTGAGATGCAGCTCTTCATGTAGCGTATTCTCCAGACGGTGGATACAAAGGTAGTTGGCACGACCCTTCAGTAATGCCGTTGCAACCGGACTCGACAGGCTTTGCCGCACCATGGGCAGATCCCGATGGAACAGTTGATCCTGGAGGTTTTTGGTGCCGGTTGAGATGATTACCTTTTGCCCGGACATCAATGCCGGCACCAGATAGGCGAATGTCTTACCGGTACCAGTCCCGGCTTCACAGATCAGCACACCTCCCTGATCCATAATCCGGCCGACAGCCTGAGCCATCTCCCGTTGTTGCGGGCGATAGGAAAAACCCTCGATGCGCTTCGCCAACCAGCCATCGGGGTCGAAAATCTCAGCGATATCCGTCATAGAACTGCTGCAGGGAACCAGGATCTGTTAGCAGGCCCTAGTCAGCCTGATTATCCCAGACTTCGGGTTCAAGGCCGTTTTCGCGGGTCCAGGCAAGGTGACCGATGATCTTGAAACGCGCCACCGACATAGCACCACGTTTAGCCCGGTTGCTGCTGCTTTTACCGACATACTCAATAATATCGTCCCGCTCTGCTTCATAGATCTCATAGGGTTCGTAATCCTCATCCATGAGTACCAGTACAACACTGTCCCAATCCTTATCGAGTTTAAGCTGACCAATCCTTTGACCTGATTTGCTTTCATCGAAAATGGTTCTTGATTTGATCTGAATCTGTTTGTCGCCGCGCTTGGGATCTACCGCATCATAGCCACCCTCACCCGTTGGTTTGGGCTCGAGCCGGAGTAGCTTGACAGCATCATATTCCGCAATTTCATTACTGATACCGGGCAGGGGCTTACCCATAGTACGACGATACTCAGCGGCCAATACCCGGGCCTGGGCAATCAGTTTGTCGGCGGCATACAGGGTCAAGCCTCTGCTCCCTCACTATTCAGGAATGGAATTCTGCTCGGATTGTAGCCTATCTGGCGCCTGTCAAGAAACGCTTAGTGACTGTTGCAGCCACAGATATCCGCTATTTGCCCCCCCTTCGCCAACATGCGTTGTCATGTTATCGGGGTTGAGACGGGTTTTGCGTAAGATTTCCGATTTGCCTGCCCCGTTTGCCCTGCTGTGCATCAACACCGGCAATAGTCGCGGCCTCGAAATAAAAGGGATCGATCAGGCAGTGGAGATTTGTTGCCTGTTCCCCACAATCTCTTGCAAAACCTCAGTGAACACCCTGGGGCGTCCAAAATGATAGCCCTGCGCGAAATCCACCCCCATCTCCTGCAGCGCCTTGCCGATAGAGGCATCACTCACATGTTCGGCAATCACCACCTTGTCCATGAAATGAGCGAGCTCCATGATCGAAATAACCATCGCCAGATCGGCGGTGTTCTGGATCATCTCGCGCACGAAGATGCCGTCGATTTTCACGTAGTTGACGGGAAAATCCTTGAGATACGAGAAAGAGGCGAAACCGGACCCGAAATCATCCAGATAACAGGAGCACCCCATCGATCTGACCTCCTTCATGAAGTTCACCGTATCCTCGATATCTCTGGCGAGAGCCGTTTCAGTGACCTCGAATCCCAGTTGCTCGGCAGGAACGGGTGACTCACTGATGCGCTGTTTCAAATAGCGCTTGAATTCGCTGTCGACAACAGACGTGGTCGACAGATTGACTGAGAAACTGACCTCTCCCAGGAGCCTGTCGCCATAGGGTGTAATTGCATCAAAGAAGTGATCTATGACCCAAAGATCAACGGCTCGCATCAGATCATATTGTTCGGCGATTTTGATGAAACGCTGTGGTGGTTGAGGTTCACCCTTGTCATCGAGGATTCGTAACAGGATTTCATAGTGTGGCTTCAATCCCGCATCTTGTTTAAGTGGCACGATTGGTTGGGCAAAGAGCACCATTCGATCGTTCGCCAACGCCTCCTGAATAGCTGGAATCGTCTGGATAACCTGCCTGTGTTTCTGATAGGCGGAATCGGATGCCGAATAGAGCCGCGTACAGTTTCTGCCACCCTCTTTGGCCATATAGCAGGCAGACTTGGCTGCCTGTAGCAGTTCACTGGTATCCGCTTGTTGCCGGGCATCCACCTGCACTACGCCAAGACTGGCTGAAACCGGTATCAGACGTCCATCCCAATTGAAACGATACCCCTCGATTGCACGACGCAATGATTCAGCATTCAGAAATCCCTTATCCAGATCCGCATTCCTCATAAGCAGGGCGAATTCATCATCACCGATACGCGCCACCATGCCATATTCGGTGAGATAACTGGAGACGATTGATGAAACCGTCTGCAGCAGTTGGTCCCCCCCTTTGAAACCGCACAGATCATTGACCACCTGGAACTTGTCCAGGTCAAGCAGTATCAATACATGTTGCGTGTCGTTGTTTTCCGCCTCAACCGACAGCTCACGCAGATGGCGTTCGAACCTGCGGCGATTAAACAGCCCGGTCAGTTCATCGGTGGATGACTCATCCTTGATATGATTGAAACTCGACAACAGTATGCGGTCGATAGCCCTGTCAACAATCGGCTGCACCCGGTCCTGCATGACACTGTAGTTACCACTCTCTAGAGATTCCGCCAATTCACAATCGGTGATATCCAATGCCTTCAATCCATCTCCATCCACAAACAGGAAACGGGATGAATCACTGTTTTTCCAAGCCAGAAAAAGCATTCGTTCACCTGGATCCACAACCATCCAGGTATCGATTTTGAGGGACTTGATTCTCTCCAATGAGGCCTGACCAATTGCCGACTCTGCACTGTTATCGGGATTGTTTACCCTGTCGGAAAAAAACTGGGTCAGGTAGTTTTCATCAACCTCTATTCTCTGCTCACAAAACGGCGTCGCTGCATCGCCCCCCCTGATGAGCGCTGTCTGTAGTTCGATAGCAAAATTCCGGCTCTCTTCAGGATATACGGGATAGTCACGAAATCCCTTTCTGATTAGCGAGATCAGATCGCGAATTCGACTTTCGCTCATTTCATGCGGCGACGATTGGTTGAGGAAAAGTTTCCCCATTATTTCGATGACACGGGAATAAGCCTTCCAGGACGTGCTTTCTTGACCCTCAATCGCATAGGTCTGCACCAGCAGGTTGACCCATCCATACTGAAACAGTTTTGCTATCGCACCGGTTACCGATTTCCCCAACAACTGGTTACCTATGTAAGTTAAGACCTTGCGCTCCGCTGATATAAATTGTTCATCCTTTTCACAGTGCTTGATCGCAAGCAGGCGATTATGATGAAACTTCTCCAACTGATTATGTTTTAAGGCCTCGAGTGCCTGTGTCACTTCAGAAACACTGTCGAGCTTATTGCAATCAATGGCATCGAGAATCTGTGATATCTGCGCCATATCGCGTATCTGTGTCAACTGATTCCCCGTTGTGAGATAGGGAGCCAGAGACTCTATCGTGGCAAGGAACTGCCTGATAGGGTGTTTACTGTTTTCCAGTAGTGAAGGGTCATTCACCACTTCCTGAATAATCTGAATCTCCATCCGATTCAGCAGATCTTTCAGGTCTGCCGGTACAAGCGGATCGTTACGTAGTGCTGAGACCAATTCCTCACCGGTACTGATCGCCGCACTCACCACAGGATCCAGTTTTTGATGATCGGATGGTTGATTCTCCAACTCATGCTCGAGCTGCTTGAGAACTGATGAACCAAATCTCAAGGGGAGGTTATTCAGGGATTCTATAACCCGGTTTTTGTCAATCCATACAACTTCCGGACCCAGATCCTCATGCCTAATATGATGTTTGGCATTGAGTAACGTCGATAGCTGTTGTAGAACCCTACCCACGTTTGGATGGAATTTCTTTTTCGCTGGATGACTTTTATTGGCGCTTGTCTGGTAGTCAGAAGTAAAATCGATTCCTTTCTCCTTCAAAAGCCCCACTATCTCTTCGTATAAATTATCGAGCCCCTGTAGCACTGTCTTCTGAAAAACGCTCAAGATCAAGTGAAAACAGTTGATTTCCAAATCAAACCTGTCCAGTGCATGTTTCAGGGCATTGAGCAGACTGATCGGAGAGAGAGGATTGTTCTCATCTTTGATCGTGTGTTCTGTCAGGTAGGTGAGTAACGTTTCTATATGATAGAGGTTAAGCGCCGATTCCGCCTCAATCTCTCTGGCAATTTCGTTGATTACAACCCAGTGGTCGATCTCAACCTTCTCCACCAGCTCGAGTTCCTGATTGATCACTGTCGGGGTAGAGGGATTGACGCCAGACAGGCCGGCCAGACCATCAAACGCCTTTTCAATCTGTTTAAGGAAGGCCGCTGAAATCTCTGCTTGTTCCCTTTCCAGGGCTGTCATCATCAGGATCAGCGTTGATTCCTGTTGACTGCTCTGGGGTTCATTGGCGCGCGCCAGCAAGGCTTCTGTTGATTGAGTGAAAAAAGAACTAAGCAGCGGATTGAGATAATCGAGCAATCGACTCTGGAGTGTTTCTATCACAGGCTTCACTGCCGCCTTTTCGATAGGGGTCTGTTCGATGTGCTTGTTCTCGCGTTGAGAGTGAAGATGGGTATACAGCGCCTCTGCTTCCTGATGATCAATAATGCTGCCACCCACTCCATGATCATGCTTATAGACCAAGGAAATACGTACCTGTCTGGAGGCAACGCTAAGGACCGCATCCATACGATCAGGTTCCGCGATGTAACCATTGGGCAGCAGTTCGTCCAGCCTTTCATCGTCACACTGCAGATAGATACCACCCTCGGAAAAGTTACAAATCCTGCACTCCTCGAAGGTCTGCCCCCGAAAAGCCAGATCTGCCGACAGATCGATCTCCAGCCGTTGATGCCTTCTACGATTATTCATTCATTGGTCCGCTGCAAAGGTTACTCCCGGTAAAACAATAACCTTTTGATTTCCAGATTATTCCATTATCGGCGATCGGTTGTAGAGCTTGAAATTATAATGGTGATAATTTGTTAAAAGTGTTAATTCCCGCATAACCCCTGTTAAACACATGTCAGGATGAAATGCAGGGCATCTACCGTCTTAAGGACGAGATCACGAACCGATTCCTACGCTTAAGAAGCCTTTGAATAATTTAGAGATTTACCGTCATACAGATAAAATGCCATTCCAGATCATCATATGTAATTGAATAATAGGAATATAGTTATTTTCAAAAACCTTTTTCCATGCTTTGTAATTGTTATGATCGGTAGAAATCAGCGATTCCTCAGGCCTCATTTATGTCCAGCAATGCAGAAGGATTGTGACGCAGTAAAGCTGCATAAGCGATGGATAACGCCGCTGGGTGGAAAAACAGCCCCAGCCCTTCGGGTTGTGCCTGAAAATGCGCCACTCGGCGTTGCTCGTCGCTCATTTGGAATCACCAAACCTCAATCCTCGCGCCTTGATTGGCGCATTTTCAGACACAACAGAGCCGATTGGATTAGTGTTAACAGGCCCTAGTTGAAAAAGCGCTGAAACCAGAGAATTCCATCTTCGACCACTGATCCAGAGCGGGCACAAGCTGCCCGGGATGCCGGACCGCTACCACTAATGAAAGGATATTCAAGGACTTGGGGGCATCCCTCTCCCAGAAGTCCGGTTTCGGGATCAATCGCGAGCATCTCCACACCCACCGGTAGATTCTGCTGTAATGACGAGACGCCTATACCATTCATCAAGCCGGCCCAGATCCGCATGGCACCGCTGGAACCTGTCAATCCAGTCGGTTGGTTGTCATCGCGTCCGACCCAAACGACCGCGGTATGTTTCTGGTCAAATCCGGCAAACCAGCTATCGCGTAAATTATCCGTAGTTCCAGTCTTTCCCGCCACGTCCACTTCACCCGGCAACAGCCACTGGAGCGCTTTGCCCGTACCGCTACGGGTCACTTCGTTAAGTGCATGCCGCAGCAAATAGACCGCCCGGCTATCCACCCTTGACTCAACCGTCAGCGGGTATCGCGAGAGTGGCGTACCCTGTGCATCAGTCACGTCACGGATCGATTTCAGGGTAGCGCCATATCCGCCATTCGCCAGTGTCTGGTACATCTGGGTCATCTCCAGGGGCGAGAGGGAGACCGCACCCAGAAGCAGCGACGGATAGGAATGGAGTGGACGGCGTATCCCCAGCCTGTATAGATTGTCGATTACCGATTCAAGTCCGACAGAAAGACCGAGACGGACCGTTGCCTGATTGAACGACTCTGTCAGCGCCTGCTCCAGCGTCACCCCTTCATGACTCTGATTATCATAATTACCAGGGGTCCAGATTTCACCGTTCATTCCCTTGATCTGGATCGGACTGTCATCGAGCGGTGAAAGCAGGTGATAGTCTCCTGACTGAGACAGGGCTGTGAGGTAGACGGCGGGTTTGATCAGTGACCCAACCGGTCGTACCGCATCCAGGGCGCGATTGAAACCTGCGTAGCGCGGGTTTCTGTCTCCCACAACAGCCAACACCTCCCCTGTCTCCGTATCTGCCAGGGTGAGCGCCCCTTGAAGGGTGCCGGCTTGGATGCCCTGTTTACGCTCCAATTCACTTAGCTGCTGTGACAATGCCTGTTCGCCACGCTGCTGGAACCAGGGATCAAGCGTGGAGAAAATTCTTAAACCACCGGCACTTAAATCCTCCTCTTGATAATCTCTGCGTAACTGGCGTTTGACCAGATCCATAAATGCCGGACTGCCTGAGCTGTGCAGGCTGCCCTGCTCTACCCCCAAGGGTTGGCCCCTTGCCGATTCTGCCTGTTGCGGGCTGATCACACCCTGGTCCGCCATCAGCTGCAGGACCAGACTCCGTCTCTTTTTTGCCTGCTCCGGGTGACGTCTCGGATCATAGGCCGAAGGCCCTCTGATCAGAGTGACTAGCAGCGCCAGGCGAGGCAGATCCAACTCATGCAAGGGTCGATTGAAGTAGAAGCGACTGGCCAGGGCAAAGCCATGAATTGCCTTTCCCCCTTGCTGTCCCAGATAGATCTCATTTGCATAGGCTTCAAGAATCTCATCCTTGCTGTATCGCAAATCCAGTATCAGAGCCATTGCGATTTCATTGATCTTTCGCCACAGAGTACGTTCCAGGCTGAGGAAGTAGTTCTTCACCAACTGCTGCGTCAGTGTACTGCCACCCTGTACCACACGCTTCGCGGCCAGGTTGGCCCACAGCGCACGTCCGATCGCCATCAGATCGATGCCGATATGCTGATAGAAGCTGCGATCCTCCACCGCAATCAAGCCCGCCACCAGTAAATCAGGCAGCTCCTCTCGCGTCAGCAGAATACGGTCTTCACCTTGTGTCGAGGAGAGACTGCCGATGAGTCTCGGCTCAATACGATAGTAACCGATCGGATCTCCGTTACTCGCCCGCTTCAAGGTACGCACTACCTGCTTATCCAGAACAACTTCCAGATAGTCGCTTGGACGATCGATATCGGGAAAATGAAACGGGCGCGTGCGTATAAGATAGCGTCCGCGATAGCTGGAGTACTCTCCGGGCCGATCAGGATGTTTAACCCGTCGATATCCCAGTCCGTCGAGCGTCTGTTGCAGATGGCTGGTAGCCAAATAGGCACCCGGATAGAGGTCCAGGGTTCGGCTGTATACCTTGGCGGGCACATCCCAGCGACGTCCCTGAAAACGATTTTGCACGACCTGGTCGAGATAGAGGAGATATAGAATTACCGCCAAGAGAAGAGTGACTATCCCAAGCAAAAACCATCGTTTCCATCTTTGATTTCTACTGCGATTGGACTTGCTTATTCCCCGTTTTGCACGCTTCTTCGTCATACTCGTTTACAGTTCTATAGACCGAATTCAATCGCTCGTAATCTGATGAGGGCGGCCAACTGACTATTACGTAATCTATTGGAGACTACCCCGGTATGCCGCATTCTCATGCTTTAGATTCCTAAAATCTCAATACGTGAATCAAGTCTCAAAAATCTTGGCCGCTATGTTGATTTGAAATGTACATGATAGCAGGGAGTTGAAACCAGATGCGATCCGTAGTTCCGATTATAAATTGGCTGTTGACAATCACACTCATCGCGATTGCCACAATGCTGATGGGTCAGAATGCAATGGCGAATGACATGGAAGAGGATATAAAACTGCGTAAAAGCCTTGAAAGCCGCATTGAAGCGATAGCAAACAACGGCAAACTGTACAAACAGATGGTCAAGGAGGGGCGTGAAAGGACAATATTATGCAATTCCTGCCACGGTAAAGACGGTATAGCAGTACAACCGCTTGCGCCTAACCTGGCCGGACAGAATCCGGTCTATCTCGTTGATCAGTTCCAGCGTTTTGGCGATGGCAGGCGTAATGATTATCTGATGAGCAATCTGGCCAAAACCTTCAGCTTCGAAGACAAGATAAAGATCGCTCTCTACTATGGAGACATGGAAATGAAACCCTCAGGCGGTGGCAATAGCTCGCTGCTTGACGAAGGTAAAAAGATCTTTAAGGATGCCTGCGTCAAATGTCATGGTGAAAATGGACGCGGCCAGGAAGGTTATGCCCGTCTTGCCGGTCAACGCCATGACTATGTTGTTAAAATGCTGAAAGAGTTTCGCGACCGTACCGGCAAGCGAACCAATGTCTGGATGTCCGGTGTTGCAATACGCCTTAGCGACAGAGATATGGATGCGGTGGCAACCTACCTGGCGAACTTGAAATAGGTCCGGTTCATATCCATGAATGGGCTAAGCTTCAGCCATGCCCTATTTGTTTGATGCTTCTCTGCAATCATAGGCACACTTAAACCTCTTTTCCGTCAATGGGAACTGTACAAGACGCAGTTTAAGATAGGCATATAACTCCCCCAGCCAGGCAGGTCCGTTCTCTGTCACCATTATCTCCCTTTGGCGGAAGTCATACGGGACGATGAGTACTGCTGAGTGTTCCAAACCCACTTTTGCAACCAGCTTGAAAAGCTCTTCGATATAGCGATTGCCGATTGCCAGACAACCCGCTGACCAAGCACTGCCATGAATAAAGATATTCGAGCCCGGTGCCACCCGGCCCTCTCTGGCCGCATTCAGCCAATCAAACCCGTTCGGATAGTTGAGTTTCATCGACAGATGGAAATGACTATTGGGATTGAGCTCGGTAATGCGATAGAAACCTTCCGGTACCTGCTTATCCCCTTCACGCAGCTTGGGTCCCACACCGCCGCTGGCCGCGAAAATGGCATAGTCGTGGATAAACTGCCACTCATCGTGCTGATAAGCCCACAACTCGAGTCGCCGACTCTCTTTCAATGCAATCAGCTGGATCCGTTGAGGCGGGTATTCGACTCCGGCCTGTTCAAAACGTGTTTTCAGACGCCGCTCGACACCGACACTCAAATTGTCCAGCGCTGCTTCGAGCTCGGAATCCTGAGAGGCCCAGGCACTGTTCAACATCAGCACAAGCAGCAGCAGGAGCTTTCTCATGCCTGACCCTGCCTCGCCAGTACGCGCTCTACCCATCTGCCATAAATAAGATCGGAGATTTTATGCAATGTCTCAATCCGCTGATCAATTGAGGTCAGTATAGCCTCTGCTGACTGACTACAATCCGAATCGAGCAATAGATCGCTGCCATATCGCTCTATCCAGTTCTCTACCATTTCCCGGGTCATCTCGAGATGAAACTGCATCCCCAAATGATCGCCTATGACAAATCCCTGCTGATCAAAACAGTTGCTTTTCAACAGATGTCTGCTTTGCGCTGGTAGCGTGTAGGTGTCCGCATGCCAATGAAAGGCAGTGAACTGTTCCGGGATATCCCATAACCAACCGTCATTGCCATGTTCGACCAGCGTATTTACGGGATGCCAGCCAATCTCCATTCCCCTGCCACGGGTTATCTCGCCTCCCAGCGCCCGACTCATAAGCTGAGCGCCGAAACAGACCCCCATTACAGGTATATCGAGATCGAAGGCCTTGCGGATCAACTGAAGTTCCCCTTCAATCCAGGGCAACTGATCGTTGACGCTGACACCGGCCCCCATAAAGACCAATGCGGAGACATCATGCGTCTTTTGTGGGATGGGATGATCCTCATCAATGCAGACCATCTCCCAGGGGATGGAGCGTGCCTGCAGATAATCACCCAGATAGCCGGGATGCTGACAGACGAGATGGCGAAAAATCCGGATTGGCTTCATTCAGACTTCTAATTATGTAGTGACTCAACATCGATTCTAACCCGAATGTCTGTCTCGATTCAGCTTCTGCCCATACCAGATAACGTGACTCACCCCCTGGTAGAAGGTCATCAAAAGGATAGCAGGTCACCAGTAGCAATCCATGCCCCCCCAGATCGGACATCAGCCATTTCTCCTGCTGATGCACAATTGCGGTAGCGGCGACACGATAGATAACTTTACCGCTACCCGGGGTATCCACAACCAAGCGGTCTCCATGCCTCAATTCCTTGAGAAAGTGGAAGTGAGTATCCCTGTGACCGGCTATGAGGCTTGCTCCAGCGCTACCCGGCCGAGCTGTCTGCATGGCCCAACCCGGCCCGAATGCCAGCGTACGGCCGCTGACACCCGCCAGGATATAGCGTTCGACACCCAGCCTGGGCACCTCCAGTCGAGCTACCGGCCAGGTATCGGCCCAGGGCCAGGGAGGGATGTTATCTTCGTGAGAGACTGTCTCATCCCAGGCAGCCGCAATCAGTCCCTCCGCCAGCCAGGCCTTTGCCTCAATCCACATCCCCTCTGCAAGCAGGTAGAAAGCGAGCAGGAACAGCGCCTGAGACAATCGGGGGATGGTCAGAACATTACTGATCAAGGTCTTCATTCAACCAATAGTGAACCTGACCGCCCCCGGGTCTTGAATCGTCCAAGTACGATCCAGAACAGCAGCAGCACGCTCCCTGCACATAACAGCAGCGGGGCTGGTGATGCGGTTTGCGGTAACCGACCGAAGACCGACTCGGCATGCCAACCAGCAGGCAGGTTGACCGGCATCATACCCCCCACCATGCCTTCGCTATGGGGACGGGCAACCGGCTTTTCCACCGCCACAAGACTTGTATAGGGGGAGACGATCTGATGTTTCAACGCCAGATCGACCACACGCTGTCGTTTCATCTCCTCAGCCAGTTCATTGTCCGGCATTGCCATCAGACCTGCTATGCGCTGCCTGGCCCAGAGGGTGTGGATACCCGTCGCCCGTCCATTGGCCTGTATCTCAACGCTCTGTTTCCAGGTCTTATTGCCTCTTCTGCCTTCGAGGGCCAAACTGCCATTAAGCCGTTCCCCTTTAAGGGATATCATCAATGGCTCGCTCAAATAGAGGTCAGGCAATCGTTGCGGTTCCACATCAATATTACCCGGACCCTGCCACATAACACTGATATGACTCATGGCAGGAGACCCGAGTTTCTCAAACAGGCCCTGCATTCGACTTGCCACTTCATTCAAATCACCGATATAGGTAAAACTACCGCGTCCAAATTGTGCGGCACGTTGCATGAAGAGTGTATTAGGCGCCGATCCGATACCCACTGTGAAGAGACGGCTTGCACCCAAGCGTTGACGTATCAGGTCGAACAATGCCTGCTCATTCCCGACACTGCCATCGGTGAGAAACACTATCTGGCGTAGCCGAGTCTCTTCATTCCTGTTGTTTAGGGCTTTCTCAAGTGCCGGGTACATCTCCGTACCACCCTCCGCGTGCATGGAATCGATGAAGCGGAATGCCCGACTCAGTGTGGTTTCGCTGGCCGGCCGCGGTGAGGAAAACAGCATCCGACTGCGATTATTGAAACCGATCAGGTTGAATCGGTCTGTCGGTTGCAGACCGGCTATTGAGAGTCTCAGGGCAGCCTTCGCCTGTTCCATCGATGGGCCATGCATCGAACCTGAATGATCGACCACGAAGATTACGTCACGATTCAGCCCCGTTTCGTAGTGTTCCGGTGCAGGAGGCAGAATCATCAGCAGCGCATACTCTTCATCCTGCCATCGATCGGTGAACAGCACGCTCCTCGGCGCGAAACCCGGCTGAAGTCGCCAACTCAACAGGAAATCCCTGTCTGCGGGCACCTCCCCATCGCCTAGCCGCAGATGAACCACACCCTCACCATCCACCCTTTCCAACATCGGGTGGTAGTGGCTGGTGACGGCCTGCAGTGGCAGACCCGCATCGAGCCTTACCCTCAGAGAAACCGGATTGATCGATCCATTGCGGGGGTCCATGACCGGCGGTGTGATCTGGCTTGCATCCTCGACCTGATCGGTATCCAATGCCCACCCGGTATGGGTGTGATCTGTCGGGGTGTCTGACGAAAGCGGCGTGCCGGGTATATATCGTGGGGCGATCACCAACGGCAGGCGCAGTTCAAAACGGCGCTCCGTATAACGAGCCTGTTGTTGAAATTCGATCACGATCCGAATCTCTTCGCCGGGGGCTATATTGCTTAGGGAAGCAGAGAACATATTGGCCCGCTGCTGTTTCAGGAGACTTGCACGTTGACCGTTATCACGGGCCTTCCGATAGATCTTTATTGCCTCTCCTTTCTCCTCGATCCGCCCCTCGATAACCCGTTCACCAATCTGCATCTGAAGCCGCTCGACTGCCGATGTTTCAGGTAGTGGAAACTGATAAACACCCTCCATCCACGATTGGCTGGGATTCTTAAAAAGGTGCTCAACACGAATCCTGGCCAGCATTCCGGTAACATCGATCTGGACATCGCTTTTTAACATCGGGGCCTGCTGCAGCAATTGACCATCCAATGATCTCAGCTGTAACTCGGCGGCCACCTTATGCAGACCGTCAGCCGCAGCATCACTCCAACCAAAAACCAGTAAAATCAATAATAATCCACCGGATAATCCGGTAAATACCGCTGCCAGCAACGTCAATACCAGATCACGAATAAATATCCTGTTGCTGAAGCAGTCGGCTCCCCCTTCCCCTGCCGAGGTATTAACAGCGTTTTTTTGCAGCACACCGCACCTCCCCTCTGATCCGCGACTGCCGAGGTGGGATTACCGATCCGACAGGCACCCAACGGAAACTATTGCCGGTGGGTTTCTCTGGAGAACTGTAGAAAAACTCCTCACTCAGGGGCTGCCGACGAAACCTCATGACTCTTCGCCCTTGACCAAAGTAAGCTGGACCATTCTGTCGTATGCCATTCCCTCAAGATCCTGTATGGGATAGCGTGCTTCCGCCTTACCGATATAGTGGACTTCCATCCGATCTTCCGGTAATCCCGAATCCACCAACAGATTGGCGACGGCATCCGCCCTTTGTTTGCTGAGGGTCTTGTTATAGTCGTCACTTCCCCTCGCATCGGTGCCTGCACGAATCTGCAGCTTCAACCCAGGGAAGGCCTGCAACATGACAACCAGGGCTTTAAGTTGGTCGCCGATCCCTGCTTCAATCTCGGCACTGTCACTACGAAATCCAAGGCAAAAGGTATACCCCTGCTGCATTGCCTCGACTCTGGTAGATTGCAATGCTCGCTGCCGCTGATACAGCGCCTGGTGTTCTGCGGCAGCCAACTGTTCTCTCTGCTGCATGATCTGGACCGCCGACAATTCTGAGTCCATTGCATCGACCTGATCTTTCCGCACCGCCAGTTCTCCGGCCATCGCACCACCGGTCAGACCCAAAACAACCCCAGGCGCCCCACCGAGGAGAGTACCCACCACCACCCCGATCATGGAGCCGGTGAATACACCTTTTTCCACCTTTTGGTCCCGCGCCTGCGCCACCAGCGGGAATTGAAACAGAACACTGAAAATTGCCATTGCCACTAACGTTTTCTTCATTTTCTGAACCTCTTAATGTTGACCCAGCGTGCCCTCCTTGGCGAACCCGTCCACTCCTGTGCTGCGCCGGTTTACGGTACTACCGACAACAATTTCAGTTCAGTCAGATGGCAATTTGCTCACCAAAATGGGGCCGGATGGAGGCAGAAAGTGGCGACAATCTGTCAACCTGAGCGTAGTATTGCAGTGAGTGGTGGGAATTAACCAATGGACAGTTGTGTTTTGAGCTAAAGTAATTATTTATGGATGCCGCAAAGCTGTAGGTAAACGCAAGGAATCTCCCGTAATCAAGAATGAAAACTGCCTACTTCGCATTTTTTCTAGGATTGATGATATGTTTCAGCGAAACGGCACACTCGGTCGACCTCGTCATCAATCTTGACGTCACCCAAGAGACGCTTTCACGCCATACCTTGCGCTCCATATTCAGCATGCGCAAAACCCAATGGTCGGATGGCAAACCGATTCATGTCTTCGTGATGGGCGACAAGAGTAATCTGCATAGGCGCTTCACCAAACAACTGCTTGGCCTGTTTCCCCATCAATTACGCCGTGCCTGGAACAGACAGATCTACTCCGGTATGGGGCAGGCGCCCATCAGAGTGGGATCCGAGAGGGAGATGCGGATAAAAGTTGCAAATACTCCCGGGGCAATTGGCTATCTTTCTGAAGGATATACTAATGAGCATGTACGGACGATCAGAATTGAAAAGTAGCCGGACTGTATATCTGTTCGCACTGTTCTGCGTGCTTGGCTGGGAATCATCGGCTGCCGAAACTGACGTATTTGAAGGTATGTTCCAAATCCATGGTTTTTTGACCCAAGCCTATGTCAAGACAACTGAAAATCAATTTTTCGGTGACAGTCAAGACGGTAGTTTCGATTTTCGCGAATTGGGTATCAACGCATCCTATCGGATGTCACCAAAGATAATGCTGGCAGCACAGATACTCTCCCGTAAAGCCGGTGAAATGTATGATGGCTCTCTCGACTTAGACTATGCGCATTTCGATTACACCCTTCATATGAACGAAGATGATCGTATCGGCTTTGTACTTGGTCGCAGTAAAAATACCTTTGGATTCTATAACGACACTCGTGATGTGGCTGCAACCCGTCCAGGTATATTTATGCCCCAGGCTATATACTGGGACCGGGTACGAAACATGGTACTCTCAAGTGACGGAGGACAGCTGTATGGCGAAACCCAATCAGAGACCCACCTTTTTCAGTTGAGGCTGATCGGTGGTACAACTCCCATCGATGAAAATGTCGAGAACACCTATCTCAACCCGAACCTGAACCCGAAAATGGACAATGATGGCATCACACTGGGAGGGAGATTGCTTTACGAATGGGATGGGGGGCGCTTCAGACTGGCTTTTAGCACTGCTTCGTTGACGCTGGATGCAAAGACGGATCTGTTCCCACCCGGTGAGATCAAGATCGATTATCGGGTATTATCCGCACAATATAATAACGGCCCTTGGAGTCTCACCATGGAATACATGGAAGAACCAATTGATTATAAGGATTTCAACGGCCTGCTGGACGTGGCAGATACAACCGTGGATGGCTATTATTTTCAAGGCAACTATCGTATTGATGCAGATTGGGAGCTTTTTGCCCGCTATGAGGAGAGCCACTATAACAAACACGATAAAGAGGGTAAGAAAAGCGGCGCCATACTTGGCCCTCCGGAGCATACATTTTTCAGTGAATTATGGACACTGGGGATACTCTGGGAACCTACTGAACAGCTGATGCTACGCGCAGAGTTCAGTCAGATCGAGGGCACGATTTTCCTTTCCAACCTGGAAAATACACCCGGCACCACTGAACGGGACTGGAATCTGTTTTCCTTGCTTGCTTCATACAGTTTCTGAACAATCACCATGGATTCAACCAAAAACAAGCCTGAACAGGATCGCGGTAACGCACAATCCGACAAGGGTTTATTTCTCAGCCTTAAATGGAAGGTGGTACTACTGTTCAGTCTGGTTTTATTTATCATCAATGCCGGCCTGGCCGGCATGGGCTATCTGCAACAGCGCAAGTTATTCGATACCTATCAAGCACAGATTCTTGACCAACATCACCGACAGGTCAGGTCACTTCTGGAATCCAGCATTTATAGACTGGAGCAGATAGCTTTGATGATTCCCGCATTGTCTGAAGCCGTGACAACTTCTAAAAAGTTAGCCTTAACGGAGAAACTGGAAAGATTTTTCAGGCACAGCGAGACGACACTGCAAATTGACTGGGGGCTTGAAGAAGCAGCCTATTACAGTAGTGACAACAAACTGCAATTCAACTGGCAGACCGGTGCACTTGATGACTCATTTTTAGAACTGGTCAAATCAGTCAATCATCTTGAAATACCTTCCAACACTATTTACTGCGATATCCGTTGCAGTCAATATGTTGCCGTACCTCTGTTGGACAGAGGCCAGCATGCGGGCGTATTGCTGGTAGGACAATCATTGGCTGAGGTGATTATAGATTTCAATGAACTTGCAAAAGCTGACGTAGCCATCGTAAGCCGCCCAAAACAACATGAACAGTTACAAGGCAGAAATCGCTACCTGACCAACTGGCAGCGATACATAATCGCGTCAAGCAATTTAGACCGTTTGATACCCCTTTTGCAGTCTACTGCCGACGCAATCGAAATGGAAAAACTGTTACATAACAGATACACAACGATTTCGGATGGAGATCATTTTGCTTTAAGTTTGATTCCTGTGAGCAGTGACATATCCGTATTTTCTGCTGATTTCATAATAGCCAGCAACATTACTCCGGTTGTCAATCAAATCCAGCAGGCGACCACTCAATCAGTGATTATCGGCATTATCGGCTTCTCAGTATCCGAACTGCTATTGGCACTGTTCCTCTGGCAGCCTATGAAGCGACTGTTGATGATTTCTGACAGTCTGCCTCTACTGGCTAAAAATGCATTTCGTGAAGTAAGAGACAAACTCTCTGTCAAGCATCCGGATCGATATAGGGACGAGATTGACATTGCAGGCGAATCAGCCATCCAACTGACGTACACTCTGGAAAGACTTCATAACGAGATCAAGACCAACACTGACAACCTTATAAAACGCGGCGAAGAGTTAGCGGTAGAACGTGACTTTCTCAATACCATAATGAACAGCGCTCAGGCGATCATCCTGACACAGAACTGCAATGGCGCCATACTCACCATCAATACCGAAGGAGGAGACTTCATCGGGATCAGGAATTATGAGCGCGGTACCCGCCATTTCTGTGATCTCTTTATGAATGTTGAGGATATTAAAGAGATGAAACATGTTATGTTACGACTGCGTGACGGCATGATCAGCTCATATCAACACGATGCGGGCTCTCTGTCTGCAGATGGTCGAAACAGAACCATTTCCTGGGTTCACTCTCCATTGACGGGTATAAACGATGACAATGAACCCGTCATACTCTCAGTGGGGCTGGACATTACAGATCGAGAGGTTGCCGAACAACGACTTGCCTGGATGGCCAGTCATGACCCCTTGACCGAACTCTACAATCGGCGCAACTTTCAGGTCGAATTCGATAAAATACTGACTCTCGCGGAACGTTATCACCATAGTACGGCATTGATCTTTTTCGATCTTGACCAATTCAAATACATTAATGACACAAGTGGTCACCAGGCCGGCGACGCCCTATTACAGATCGTTGCCAAAAAGCTGCGGGAAATCACCCGCAGTACCGAACTGCTCGCTCGCCTGGGGGGGGATGAATTCGCCATAGTAATACCTGAAACCGATATACCGGGCGCAACACAATTCGCTGACAAGCTGTTGTCTGAGCTGAAGCAGATCACGATACCGCTGAAAGGCCATAGTCATCGTATATCAGCAAGCATCGGCATCGTCACTTATCCAGAACATGGCAGCAATTCCGATCAGTTATTGTCGAACGCCGACCTTGCCATGTATCAAGCAAAGGAATCCGGCAGAGATCAATGGCATATCTTCTCCAGCCAAGATCAAACTCACGAGGAGATGAAAGCACGCGTAACCTGGAAAGACAAGATTGAGCAAGCCTTGGCTAAAGACAACTTTATTCTGTTTTACCAGCCCATCATGGAGATAGCAAATGGCACTATCTCTCACTACGAAGTTCTGATCAGGATGATCGAGAGTGATGGCACTCTTGCACTACCAAGTGAATTTATCCCTGTTGCTGAACGGACAGGGCTGATTCATCAGATCAACCATTATGTATTACGCACATCGATTCATCGATTGTCCAGCCTGAACAAGGCAAGTCATGACATCACTCTCTCGATCAATCTTTCCGGGCGTGTTATTGATGACCCAGAACTGCTCACACAACTGACACATCTTCTTAACTCCAGTGGCATCAATCCGGAACGACTGGTTTTTGAGCTGACGGAGACAGCGGCACTCGCCGATGTCAACGCGGCGATCGATTTAATGAGTGAACTTCAGGCGCTTGGCTGCCGCTTTGCCCTGGATGACTTCGGAGTCGGGTTCTCATCATTTTACTATCTCAGAGAACTACCATTGGATATAGTCAAGATCGATGGTTCATTCATTAAGAACCTGACCACGAACACCAAGGATCAGGTTTTCGTCAAGGCTCTGACCGAAATGGCGAGCGCACTCGGTAAGGATACAGTCGCTGAATTCGTTGAGGATGAGGCAACGCTTAAACTATTGACAGAGCTTGGTGTCGCTTATGCCCAAGGATATTACATTGGCAGGCCATCCCCGGAAATCCCTATCACTACCACACTGTCTTCATCGATATCTATATGATCCAATCCCTCTGGCTCTCCTGATTCTTATATGTTTTGAAAAAGCCGCCATGGTGATAAAAATGGGTTGATACCTTGAGTGTTTCACTCATTCCAATAAAACGTTCATAATCCCCATATCTGAGAATTGAGTATACAGGATGATTGATCAACGTGGTTAGAAAGCAGATAGCCATCATTGAGGATGAACAGGTTATTAGGGAAAACTATATTGACTACCTAAGCCGGCAGGGTTATTCGGCAACTGGTTATGCCACGCGTCAGGAGGCTCTGACAGCGTTCAACAAACGCTTGCCAGACCTTGTCATCCTCGATATCGGGCTGGCGGATGACATTGATGGAGGATTCGAGCTATGTCGCGAACTGCGCAACCGGTCTAATACCCTGCCAATCATCTTTCTGACTGCACGCGACAGCGATTTCGACAGTGTTTCAGGCCTCAGACTCGGCGCTGACGACTATCTCACTAAAGATATCAGTCTTCCTCATCTGATTGCCCGGATAGGCGCACTGTTCCGCCGTATCGATGCCATGCAACAAGAACAGCCGAGCGAATCTCAGCTGATTCGGGGCGATCTGCAAGTTGATCGTGATCGGCTCACAGCACACTGGAAACAGAACCCGGTCAACCTCACAGTCACCGAATTCTGGATGCTGCATGCCCTGGTCCGTCATCCCGGTCATGTTCGAAGCCGGGATCAATTGATGGAAGAGGCCCATATCTATGTTGACAGTGCCAGTATCACAACCCATATAAAGCGTATTCGGCGAAAATTCCAGCTGGTGGACAGTGACTTCAGCCTTATTGAATCGGTCTATGGTGCCGGCTACCGCTGGACGCAATAGCGCCACCGCAGAACCGGCGTCGATATCGATCTGTCGAATACAATGAGAAAAAGCAATCGGTTCACCGTGACACCAGTATGGTATTCAGATGCCTCAAAAGATGAATCTGCCTTTCACCCAAACACTTCGATTCAAACTGCTGCTTGCATCATTCAGTCTGATTCTGATTCCCTGGGCAGGCTACCACTATTTGTCTGAAATGGAGGCTTCGCTTCGCCAGGCACAAGAGGCCTTACTACTGAACAGGGCCGAGATTGTAGCCAATATGCTTGCAACAAACAGCAACCACTGGCTGACTGGCACGACCTCAGAAAAGGTGATGCATAATAATTCCCTCTATGTTCATCCGCTCGCCAACTCCCCAGACCTTGATGGCTATGATGAAGATTGGCTTAGCCTGAAATCTCAATCCCGCCAGTTCAGGGCCAGTGCGACAACCCCTGATGCAGTCAGTTTTGAGTGGCTTGCAGGATTTCAAGGCGAATATATTTATCTGATGATTGAGGTCAGGGATCAGACCTTGATCTATCCTCAATCGGAGCGGATCCTGAGTGTCGGTGATCACCTGATACTCGCGCTCCCGGGTCCATCAGGAGAGAGCAGAAAATACCGCCTTGGCACCCCGGCTCCAGGCTGGGTCAACGTGGTTGAGTACGAAAACAACCGCCAACAGACAGCCATTCGGGGTGAATGGCAGGAAACTGCCCATGGTTACCGTGTTGAACTTCAGATACCCCGCTTAATGACTGACGGACATCTCTCCCTGGCAGTCGTCGACATCGATACACCCCAAGCAAAACCCGTTGGGATTGCCTCCACTTCAGGCTGGAATAGCAACCAAAACCTCTCCCGGCTGGTCATGCCCACCATTCAGGTAGACAGGCTTCTATATGGTTTGGAAGAGAAAAATCACCGTTACACGATTCTTAACAGACAGCGTCAGGTTATAGGACGGTATGGATCGATTCAAACGTTCATCAAAACGAACCACACCCTGTTAAGTCGTCTGATCTCTTTACTCTCGCCTTCTGCGGAAGAGACAGGGTTAGACGCCAGGGAGGGTATGGGAAAACTGGATGGCCCGGAGATTCGTCGATCACTCTCGGGTGAAGGGGCGATCTATCGATATAACATCACCGGTTCGAAGTCAATGATCCTCTCAGCTGCGCATCCGATTGAAATTGATCAAAATACTGTTGGCACAGTGGTTGTTGAACAGAGCACTCAAATGATACTGCTGTTACAACAGAGTGCACTCGAGCGACTATTTCTCATAAGCCTGATACTGTTCATCATCACAGGAGGATCACTGCTCTTATTCGCCTCCTCCCTGACTCGCCGTATCACCAGACTCAGCCATAAATACAACCGGGCTGTCAGTCCGGATGGCCGGATCATAGAAGAGGTCCAATCAGGCAAAGACAAGGATGAACTGGGTGAACTTGATCGGAGTTTCAGTGCCGTACTAAAGCGTTCTGTCGCATATACAGGCTATCTTGAATCCATGGCAGCGAGACTTACCCATGAATTCCGTACCCCATTGACTATGGTTCAGGGCTCTTTGGAGAACCTCCAAAATGATAGCGACACTTTCCAGAAATCACCCTATATCGAACGAGCGCTTGATGGTACACGAAGACTCAATCTAATACTCACACGCATACGCGAGGCCACTCGACTAGAACAATCACTACAGAACAGTGAAAAAGAGAAAGTCGATATCACTGCCTTTTGTAAATCCCTGTGTGACGGTTACGCTATTACCTACCAGCATATTGATTTTGAGTGCCGTGTACCGGCCTATCCCATTTGGATCCATATATCTCCAGACCTGATCAGTCAGGCAATGGATAAACTGATCAGCAATGCTATCGATTTCCACCAACCGAATACCGCCATACAGATCATACTGGACGACACGAACAGCAAAGCGCTCGACATTAAAATTAGGAATCTAGGTCCACAGCTGGCCGAAAGTGATATACCCCAACTATTTCACAATATGGAATCGAGAAGAAAAGGCAACGATAACCAGATCCATCTCGGTATAGGGCTTTATCTAGTGCGCTTGATAGCCGAGTTTCACCGAGGAGATGCATGGATGAACAACGAAATTGACGGTGTCTGTTTTGCAATCACCCTTCCATATACAATTTAGTGCCCCGATTGCAATCGAGATAGTGGAATTGGCAGCAAGAACCCATGCACTGAAAAGATGTCAAAAGTACAGTAAATTCCGCTAGGGCTATCATCCTGTCATGCCCTATTGGAAGCAACGGGAGTTAATATTATGAATATCCAGCTGATCACAGATTTCTTTATGTGGTGCACACTCATCAATGGCGGTCTGCTGATTCTGTGGACACTGTTTATTCTTTTTGCACCTGAACTGGTTTACAAAACGCAGAGTCGCTGGATTGCAATCTCCAGAGCGAATTTTGATCTGCTGATCTACCTTTTCCTGGGTATTTTTAAGCTCTTCTTTATTTTCTTTAACCTGATTCCATTCCTCGCACTGCTGATCATCGGTTGATCATGGCCGTCGAGCTCAGTGAACAGAGATACTAGGTTTACCAAATACGCCTTGAGAAACGAGTAAGTTCATTCAGCCTGCCGCCGGTACGTCGATGTGTTTTACCAGAAAATCGGTGAATGTGGCCGCTGCCATCGGCCGTCCGATGTAGAAACCCTGGGCATAGTCACAGCCACTCTTGTGCAGAAACTGCCATTGCGCCTTGGTCTCCACACCTTCCGCCACCACCTTGAGGCCAAGGTGGTGGGCCATAGCGATGATAGCCTCACAGAGCGCTGCGTCTTCAGTGTCTGTGGTTACATCGCGTACAAATGATCGATCGATCTTGATCTTGTCCACAGGAAAGCGCTTCAAATAGCTCAGTGACGAGTAGCCGGTCCCAAAATCGTCAATGGAGATGCCGATGCCCTCCTCACGTAACGCCCCTAAACGTGCACCAGGTTTCCGGTGTTCGTCCAGAAAGACACTCTCGGTAATCTCAAGAAAGAGCCTGGATGACAGATGCGGCTGATCCGTCAGCAGCCGGTGCATTTTTTCGAGGAAACCCTCGAACTGGAATTGTACGGTGGAGACATTGACCGAGAGCAATTCCAACTTCAGCCCTGCCCGATCCCATTGCTCAAGATCTGACGCGGCTTGCTGTAATACCCAATCTCCAATGGGCACAATCAGGCCGCTCTCTTCCGCCACCGGGATAAATTCATCCGGTCCTACACGGCCTCTATCCGGCGGCGCCCATCGGATCAATGCTTCAGCACCCACCATATGGCCATCGGCAATATCGATAATGGGTTGATAGTGGAGTTGGAACTCTTTTCTGCGTAGCGCGTTTCTCAATGCGGCGCCCAGAGAGACCCGTCCCTCCGCCTCTTTATTCATCTCCCAAGTAAAGAAACGGAATGTATTGCGTCCCTCAGCCTTAGCCTGATACATGGCAGTGTCCGCGTTCTGCAGCAGCATGCCCGAGTTGCTGCCATCTTGAGGATACAAGGTAATACCGATACTGGCGGAAATGTGGGCCTCCTGACCTGCAAGGTCGAACGGCCGTGACAATTCAGTCAATATAGAGGCCGCCACTCTGACGACAGACTGCCCTTCATTGATGGCGGGTAAGATAACGGTAAACTCGTCCCCCCCCAGTCTGGATACCGTATCCATCTCCCTGACACACAAGCGCAAGCGCCGTGCCGCCTCCTTCAGCAGTTGATCTCCAATGGCATGTCCCAGTGCATCGTTGACATACTTGAAACGATCCAGATCGATAAAGAGCAGTGCGAGCATGGATTGTTGCCGCTGGGTATAGGCCAGAACCTGATCCAGCCTGTCCAGGAAGAGATTTCGGTTTGAAAGACCGGTGAGTGAGTCAAAGTTAGCCTGGTGCCAGATCTGATCCTCATAGTCCTTGCGTTCATGAAGCCGCTGGCGACTACGCCTGCCGTAGAACCAGATGGCACTGACCCCTGCCAACCAGATCATACCCAGACCTGCTTTGATTTCCCGCTTCTGTTCGGCAGCGGAGGAAAAGTAGTGTTTCATTGGAACGGATATGCCAACTCCGCCTCGTATATCCCCCACCTGATACCCCTGATGACGGTGGCACTTGAGGCAGCCTTCCGTTGTCACCATGGGACGTATCAGACGCAGGTAAGGCTCACCACTGATGTCGGTGAGTTCGAACTGTTCCATCTCACCTCTTTCGAACGATTCCAGGGCTGTCCTCTCCCAATCGTCCGGAGCATTATTCGGATTGAGGGGCTTGATGCTGGTGATTCTCCCTTTGACACCGTAAAGATCCGCATAGTCTTCCATCATCTGGCGCAGCATGTAGGCGGGATTCATCAAGGTCAGCTGGCGACCGGAGGGAGTCACCAGATCACGTTCCGGGATATGGCTCAGGTGGGGACTGGGTTGCGTTCGCTCAGTCACCGGTACATAAACCCCCCCATGAGTGGTTGCCCAGACACGAAAGGCCTGGTCCTTATTGAAGTTGTCGATCGCCTCCTGGCGAGCCAGCTCCAACATCTCGGCATCCTCATTGCTCATCGCCCATAGGAGCAGAAACAGTACCAGCAGTGTCCAGCCGAGAAAGGCCAGCCATAACTGAATCCGCAACCTGGCTTCATCGCTTTGAACGAGAGGGATCGATTGATTCATGGACTTCCCAATCCACCTTGGTTTATATCGATAACATGATCCTGGATAAACACTGACTTTATCGGCAGAAATTCAGTAAAACTTAAGATGAGGCATCCGATTTCCAACCGCTACGGCATGCTCTTTGTAAAACACAATAATTACCTACCCTTGCACTGTTCACGCCGATTGACTGATAAAGGACAATGCCTTTCGCGTGAGCAGAAAATATCCACTTAGTCACAGCGGGAAATCCGACAACTCTGCGCACCCAACCGATTCGGCCAGACGGGATCGAATATGAAACCATGGGTTATCTAGTGCTAGGTGTCTGTTTTAATACTATTTAATGGCCTGTGGATATAGACCTTCGCTAGCGTTACTCTGTGTCATATCGACTCGATTCGCTACGCTCAACGGCTTAATGACATGGCAGGTATTTTTATCAGTTATCGACGGGACGACAGCCAGGGGTTCGCCGGCCGGCTGGCGGACGACCTGACCGAGATATTGGGCTCCGACCTGGTATTTCGCGATGTGGAGATCCCGGTCGGCCACGATTTCAGTTTAATCCTGAACCGTGCAATTGCTGCCTGTGATGTGTTGCTGGTGGTGATCGGCAGGGACTGGCAGACCATATCCCACAACGGTGCCAGATCGCGGCTGTTTGAGCCGAACGACTGGGTACGGACAGAGATCAAGGCGGCATTTGAACAAGGTAAACACATCATCCCGATCCTGGTCGGGGGTGCCAAAATGAGCATCGCGACGGAACTGCCAGCGGATATCTCTCAACTATCGAAAATCCAGGCCTTTGAAATGAGCGACCGGCGTTGGGATGAGGATATCGAAAATCTGGTGCAGTTGCTGCAAAGGGAAGTACCCGAACTGGCCAGTTCAGTGTCCTCACGCCATGAGCCGGCCGATTCACCTGCGCAAGTGTTGCGTGAACTTGGTCACCGGGTTCTAGATGAAGTCAGACAACAGAGAACACCCCAGGCTCCATCAAGGCGTACTGCTCATAGGCGGTGGCTGCGACCTGTCATGGCAATTGGCGGATTCCTGAGAAAACTGGCCACTACGGTTTTCGTCATAGCCATGGTCTATATAGGTTTCCGATTATTCGGTGATGCCGCGGTATTGGAACAACTCGATCGCATAGAAGCCCGTTTGCTAGTCGGCTGGGATAGACTGCTTGGCTATCTCAACATTCAATGATTCCAATCCTCAACAAGCTTAGCAGGGTAAACCCGGTAGGTTCGATGCGAGGCCCCTGATTAGTTGATGTTTGAATTGCAGTCAACGCACCACTTCACAAAAAATGTAACCCGATATGTCGGGTTATTTTACATTCAAAAGACCAACTATTTTCATCGACCTTTATAAGCCACTGATACGTAGTTATTACTAAAAAATGGCATATTTATTGTATGAATTAAATGATTATAAAAATGAATAGTACATCGAATTAACACAGCGGATTAGAGTCCGACAACCGATAAGGAGCAGTTTTGATGCAACTTAAATGGATGGCTGTAGCCCTTCTTGGCGCAATACCAACACAATCTCATGCGACGCTAATTATCAACGACGGTAATACCCACCAAATCAGTGGCCCAATCTTCGAAGATGTACGCTTGGAGAATGGCTCTGATCTTGACATCATCCAAGGCGGTTCCATTCATACGCCAGCCGACCAGCCCGCAATCTTTATCGGCATCGGGGCCGCTTCGACGATCACATTATCCGGGGATGCCACGGTAACAGGCGGAATCGACTATGAGGTTTGGGGCAGCGATGAGGATGCCGTCATCGCCAACGACAATGCACAGATTGTTGGCCAGGGTGAAAAGTTCAGCGGGCATGGCCGGGGTGCGGTGTCGGGCTCAAGAAGAGTTGAGGTAAACGGCAATGCCAGGCTCGAAGGTGCCGACAACGTTACCCAAGGCGGTCATGCCGTCGACAACACCTCTTCCGGTGCACAACTCGCTTCCATTCACGGTGGCGAAGTGATCGGTGGAGTAGGCGGACAAACCGGCGGCAACGGTATCGACGGCTGGATTGAAACCATCGGCTTGGATATGTCTGACGGGATTCTGCGGGGAGGCGACGGTGGCAGTCAGGGAGGTCACGGAATCACTACCTTCGGCACAATCACCGGCACGATTTCAGGGGGCATGATCAGCGGCGGCAACGGCGCCAGTGGTGGAAATGCGATTCAATCACAAGATGGCACAGACCTCGATATTTCAGGTGGCATATTTCAGGGTGGTAACGGGGGTCTCTACGGCGGCGATGCCATAAACAGCATTGGCTTTCACAGTTCAACCATCTCCGGTGGATACTTCGATGCCGGCGCCGGAGTCCTGGATGACGGCTGGTTATTGCATCTCGCCGGCATTGGTCATTGGGGCATAACCGGTGGCTTGTTCGGTTATCACAATATCGGTAATGGTTTTGGCATATTCAATAACGCGACTGTCGATATTCACGGTTGGGATCTTCAACTAACCGACAACCTACTGACCGGTTACCTCTTGGACGGCAGCTGGATTGAGGCACCCGTATCCCTGGCGTACAACGAATTTGCACCGCTAGGTAATTTGAATATCTTTAACCATCAGAACGTCAGGGTTCCGGAACCCGGGAGCCTTATGCTGTTGGCGATCGGATTGGCGGGAATTTGGGGTACCAAGCGAAAAAAGGGTGTCAGCGCCAGCCTCTGATAAGAACTATTGACACCGCTCCGATGAATTATTTGGTGTCGATGACAAAACCAGTCAAGAACAGCCTGGATGTTGAACGTGTGTAGTGATGAGAAAGGTGAACCGATAATGATAAGGCGGTTCGATACTTTCACTCCCGTTCTTCTATCCAGGCAGCCTGTATCGCTTCCAGGACCCTTTCTCCGGAATGGTGGGGATCGTCATCAAAATCGTCGAGGGCAACGACCCAATCACGTAAATCGACGAAATTGAGAAAACGCGGATCAGCATCGGGGTGTTTCTCATCCAGCGCTATGGCGATGTCCAGACTTTCGGTCCACTTCAAACCCATTGCCGCCTCCTCTCGTCAATGATGCTCAGCAACCATATTGATGGTGTATTTTGGGATTTCAATCACCAGATCCTCATCACCAACCACCGCCTGACAACTGAGACGTGATTCAGGTTCCAGCCCCCAGGCCTTATCGAGCATATCTTCCTCTGTCTCTTCCGCCTCTTCAAGGGAATCGAAGCCCTCGCGAATGATGACGTGGCAAGTGGTGCAGGCGCAGGATTTCTCACAGGCATGTTCGATCTCTATGCCGTTCTGTAGGGCTGCATCACAAATTGTGGTACCGGGTTCAGCTTCGATAACCATGCCTTCAGGGCAGATCTCTTCATGAGGTAAAAATATAATACGTGTCATACCGCCGCCTATTCGAATTCATCCACCTTGTGCCCTGACATGGCCTGTTTAATACTCTGATTCATCCGTCGTTCAACATAGAATCCACAGACACTTTCGAGCTGCTCAATGGCCCCTTTAATCACCTTTTGATCATCGGTCCGGGCAACCGATTTCAATGCACCGAGCGCTTGCTCCACCTGCTGACGCTCATCAGAATCGAGTAAACGATCGCCGTCCTCGGTCAAAGCCGCCTCCAGCGCCTCAATCACCCTATCCGCTTCCACCTGCTGCTCGCGCAGGCTGCGCAGTTGTTTATCCTCGCCGGCATGTTCAATGGAGTCCCGCAACATCGATTCGATCTCATTGTCGGTCAATCCATATGCAGGCTTGACCTCGATGCTGGACTGTACCCCGCTGCTCTGCTCCACTGCGCTGACATTCAACAGGCCATCCGCATCAACGGCAAAGGTCACCCGAATCCGTGCAGCACCAGCCACCATGGGTGGTATTCCACGCAGTTCAAAGCGCGCCAGTGAACGACAATCAGCGACCAGCTCCCGTTCCCCCTGCACTACATGGATCGTCATGGCGGTCTGGCCGTCCTTAAAGGTGGTGAACTCCTGCGCTCTCGCCACCGGTATGGTGGTATTGCGGCTGATCAGCTTTTCACTCAAACCGCCCATGGTTTCTATTCCGAGGGAGAGTGGAATGACATCCAACAGCAACATCTCACTATCCGGTTTGTTGCCGGCGAGAATATCGGCCTGGATGGCGGCGCCAACAGCTACCACGCGATCGGGATCGATCTCCACCAGCGGTTGTGTCGCGAACAGTTCGCCCACCTTCTCGCGGACCCTCGGCACTCGAGTCGATCCACCAACCATGACCACCTCTTGTACCTCATCCGCGCTGATCCCTGCATCCCGCATCGCCCTGCGGCAGGCTATCAGGGTCTTTTTGACCAATGGATCGATCAGTTCATTAAACGTCGACCTCTGCAGTTTTCCCTGCCACTTGTCGCCTCCATCCAACTCAACACTCACGAGGGCCTCTTCGGCTTCTGTCAGTCTCTCTTTGGCTGTGCAACCTGCCAGCATGAGGCGTTTCATCTGTGCATGATCGGCATCATGTCCAATCCCGGCCTGTTGCATGATCCACTCAGCCACCACGCGATCGAAATCATCGCCGCCAAGCGCCGAATCCCCTCCCGTGGCCATCACTTCGAAGACGCCCTTATTGAGTCTCAGGATTGAGATATCAAAGGTGCCGCCTCCCAGATCATAGATGGCATGCACGCCCTCAGCACCTTTGTCCAGACCGTAGGCCACGGCGGCCGCTGTCGGTTCGTTCAACAGGCGCAATACGTGGACTCCCGCCAATTTTGCGGCATCCTTCGTGGCCTGTCGCTGGGCTTCATCGAAATAAGCCGGCACAGTGATCACTACACCACTCAACTCTCCACCCAGTGTCGACACAGCCCGTTTTGCCAGTACTTTGAGTATTTCTGCCGAGACCTCAACAGAGCTGACCTCTCCCGCCACCGTCTCGATGCGCGGTACGCTGGTGTGTTCCTGTACGAAGCGATATGGAAGCCGGCTCCCCAGGGTTTTGATATCATCGATCCCGCGCCCGATTAGCCGCTTCGCCGATGAGATCGTATTCAATGGGTCATCCGTCTCGGTCTGTTTCGCTTCATGGCCCACCTGCACTGAGCCCTGTTGATACCTCACCACGGATGGCAACAGATGACGCCCCTCTTCATCGGGCAGGGTATCGGCCGTGCCGCTGCGTACAGTCGCCACCAGGGAATTGGTGGTACCCAGGTCGATACCCACAGCCAGGCGGTGTTGATGAGGTGCCTGCGCCTGGCCCGGTTCTGAAATCTGCAGCAGTGCCATCTATCTCTCTTCCATCCGATAAGTCAATTCAACTCATCTTCCAAATCAGCTTCTACGCTCTCTGCTTCGCTGTGCAACTTCTGCAAAAAGCGCATTTTTCGCAAAATCTCGCGGGCGGCTTGCAACTGCTCTTCTGTCGGCGTTTCAAAATAGACCGCCAACTGAGCCACCAGGCTATTGATCTGCTTATTGATCCGGCCACGCAGGTTCATGATTGCCTGGTAGGGATCGGCTTGTCCCCGAATCTCTTCCAGCTCTTCCCTCAATTCCATCTGCTGCATGAGAAAGGCCATATCCTGGGTTGATTCATTCAGGGTATCCATCTCGATACCATGCAACAACAATAGATAACTACCGCGTGCAATTGGGTCTTTGAGTGTTTCAAATGCCTCATTGATGAGTGCTGCACTCTGTACCGACAGTCTCCGCTCCTGTTCGGTTGCATTGGCAAAACGATCAGGATGAATCACCCTTTGTAACTCGCGATAGCGCTCGGATAGCGAGTTGCCGTCAACAATATAGCTAATCGGCAAGCCAAAAAGATCAAAGTAGTTTTTCGAAAAATCCAGCATATCGAAAAAAACGGCTGCCTTAATAAGGCAGCCGTTTCATACCCTTTTTCAACCCATTCTTAGACGTTGAAACTCTCGCCACATCCACACTCGCTTTTCGCGTTTGGATTATTGAATTTAAAGCCTTCATTGAGGCCTTCGCGGGCATAGTCGACTTCAGTGCCATCCAGATAGACAAGACTCTTGGGATCGATCACCACCTGGACTCCCCGGTCTTCAAATACCTGGTCGTCCTCCTGTAGCTCATCCACAAACTCCATCTCATAAGCCATGCCGGAACAGCCTGAGGTACGCACGCTCAGCCGTATCCCCAATCCTTTGCCGCGACTGGCGAGATACGCCTGAACTCTATCGGCTGCCGCTTCTGTAATCGTAATGCTCATGTCTGCTACTCATCGAGATTGCTGCACCATACCGTTTACTTTGCCTTTTTATCGGAAAAGTCTTTGATTGCCGCTTTTATAGCATCCTCCGCCAATACAGAACAATGCACCTTCACTGGCGGTAGCGCCAACTCTTCTGCAATATCGGCATTCTTTATCTCCTGCGCCTGCTCCAGGGTTTTCCCCTTGACCCATTCAGTCAGCAGGCTACTGGAAGCGATCGCGGAACCACAACCATAGGTTTTAAAGCGGGCATCCTCGATGACCCCGTCATCGTTGACCTTTATCTGCAGCCGCATCACATCACCGCATGCTGGCGCGCCCACCATTCCGGTTCCCACACTGGTGTCATCTTTATCAAAGCTGCCCACATTACGCGGGTTTTCGTAATGATCAAGAACCTTTTCACTGTATGCCATGATCTACAACCTCTGAATGACGTTGAGCGCGCACTAGTGCGCTGCCCATTGAATTGATTTCAGATCGACGCCGTCCTTGAACATCTCCCATAGGGGCGACAGTTCGCGCAGCCGCTCCACTTCTGTTTGAATTTTCTTGATGGCGTAATCCACCTCTTCCACGGTGGAAAAACGACCAAGGGTAAAGCGAATGGAACTGTGCGCCAATTCATCCTCCCGGCCCAAAGCCCGTAACACATAACTCGGCTCCAGGCTTGCCGAGGTACAGGCAGAACCCGATGAAACTGCAAGGTCCTTGAGCGCCATGATCAGGGACTCGCCCTCGACGAATGCGAAACTGACATTCAGGTTTCCTGCCAGCCGCTGGTCTTCATCACCATTCAGATAGACCTCTTCAATATCGCTGATACCGGCCCAGAGTCGATTGCGCAGGCCCAGGATCCTTTCGTTCTCATTCGCCATCTCTTCACCTGCGAGCCTGAAGGCTTCACCCATGCCGACGATCTGGTGTGTCGCAAGGGTCCCGGAACGCATGCCGCGTTCATGACCGCCGCCATGCATCTGGGCCTCCAGGCGCACCCTCGGCTTACGCCTGACATAGAGGGCACCAATACCTTTCGGTCCATAAATCTTATGTGCCGAGAATGACATCAGGTCCACCTTCTGTCGCTGCAGATCGATCGGCACCTTACCGGCACTCTGGGCGGCATCCACATGAAACAGAATCTTGCGATCGCGGGTCATCTCTCCGATCGACTGGATGTCCTGAATCACGCCGATCTCATTGTTGGCATGCATAATCGAGACGAGAATGGTGTCATCACGCAGTGCGGCTTCCAGTTTGGCCAGGTCTATCAGACCGTTGGGTTCGGGATCGAGGTAGGTTACCTCATAATCGTGACGTTCAAGCTGTCGACAAGTATCCAGTACTGCCTTGTGCTCGGTCTTGCAGGTGACGATATGGCGTCCCTTTTTGGCGTAGAAATCCGCCACTCCCTTTATCGCCAGGTTGTCGGATTCGGTTGCCCCCGATGTCCAGACAATCTCCTTGGGATCGGCATTCACCAGACCCGCCACCTGACGCCGCGCCGAGGTAATAGCTTCGTCGGCAGTCCAGCCAAAGGCATGGGACCGGGATGCGGCATTACCGAAATTGCCATCCGGGGTAAGATAGCTGCACATGATATCTGCAACACGGGGATCCACCGGCGTTGTGGCCGAGTAGTCCATGTAGATGGGTAACTTCATCTCAAACTCCGACATCGTTCGTCATCAGGCGCCAGCCAAGTCACCTGATCCATCCACTAAGGATGAGACATCCAACCCCGGTTGCTCCTGATTGGGGTGATCCTGACGGTCCGCCACTTCACGCACGGCCTGACGGTCCATCAGATCCTGCAGACTGATTTTATTGAGATAACCGTAGATCTGATTACTGAGATCCGACCACAGATCATGTGTAAGGCAGCGCTCATTGTTTTGGCAATTGTGCGCGCCGTTACAGCGGGTTGTGTCGATATTCTCATCCACTGCAGAGATTACCTCACCGACAAAAATCTCATCTGCTCCCCTGCCCAGGCTATAGCCGCCGCCGGGACCACGCACACTGGCAACCAGCGATTTTTTGCGCAAACGAGAAAACAACTGCTCCAGATATGAGAGTGATATGCCTTGGCGCTGAGCGATGTCGGCAAGGGTTATGGGGCCCTCCCCGTAGTGGAGGGATAGATCCAGCATGGCTGTCACTGCGTATCGACCTTTTGTGGTAAGCTTCACTTCATGAGCTCCGTGAATATTTCCAATCGCTAATATACATTCCCAAGCAAATTAGTCAAGATTATCCCACCCGGTTTATTCGGTGGTTTTCTCTTTCTCAGGAACCTCTTCATCAAGTTTTTGCAACTCCTCAGCTGTCGAGACAATCTCGCAGGAATCCAATGCGGGCAGATTGGTCTCCTCCTCATCCACGCCAAGCCGTTTCATGGCTTCACACATCGACTCCATTTTCTTGTCCATTACATGGATATGGTCAAGCATGCAGTTGATGGCGTGCGCTACGGGATCCGCGGCATCCTTGGTCGCTCCATAGGCATCGAAACCTATCTTTTTGGCAATCTTCTCCCGGTGGCCTTCCCGCTCCGGCTTTCTGGCGGTGATCAGCTTTCCCGGAACACCCACCACAGTTGAACCGGCAGGTACATCCTTCACCACCACCGAGTTGGAGCCGATTCTGGCGTCTTCACCCACAACGATCGGCCCAAGAACCTTCGCCCCCGCACCAACAACCACGTTGTTTTCCAAGGTTGGGTGGCGTTTTCCCTTTTCCCAACTGGTACCGCCCAATGTGACGCCGTGATAGAGGGTACAGTCATCACCGATTATGGCGGTCTCTCCGATGACCACTCCCATACCGTGATCGATAAAAAAGCGTCTGCCGATAACCGCTCCCGGATGTATCTCTATGCCTGTGAACAGCCTGGCGATATTGGAGATCACCCGGGCAAGCCACTTCAAGCCAAAACCCCATAGGGCATGGGCGAGTCGGTGAAAGACAATCGCATGCACACCTGGGTAGGTAGTGATAATCTCGAAGGTATTACGTGCTGCAGGATCCCGATCGAAAACGCTCTGGATATCCTCTTTCCAACGAGAGACTTTATGTTCACCTGTTTCCAACTGCCTACCTACGCTTGCGAGAAAAAAATCCGGTGCCACATCCTTAATGGTGGCATGAGGGTAGGAGATTATCCACAATCCCGCACAAAATACTAGGGTATTTTTCTATGGACCTATGATGGGTGACGGAATCGGTAACCTATGTCAGCGCCGCATCGACTTCCGTCCCTGCATGGCACTGAGGATCCCGCGCATGATATTGATTTCATCCTTATCCGGCCTGGCCCGTTGAAAAAGGCTACGTAGCCGGCGTAGCAGCTTCTGCGACTGGCGCGGATCAGTAAAACCGATATCGTCAAGGGCCTGCGCCAGATGCTCGTGAAAGCCCTGCAGCATGTCAGCGGTCGCCAAATCCCTCTGAGTATCGGACTTGACAGTCGGATCCTGTTGCTGGGCAAGGTAGACCTCATAGGCCAGAATCTGAACCGCCGCACCCAGATTGAGCGAGCTATAGTCCTCATTGGTCGGGATGTGGACAAGAAATGTGCAACGGTCAAGTTCACTATTGGTGAGACCCGATCGCTCTCTCCCAAATACCAGGGCAACATCCCCCGACCTGGCCTCCTGTACCAGCTTGGCGGCCGCCTCCCTGGGGGTCACGATAGGCCAGTCGATGCTTCGGGTACGGGCGCTGGTACCCACCACAAGACGGCATCCGGTCAAAGCTTCATCGAGGGACCCCGCTACGCGGGCGTTATTCAACAGATCATCGGCCCCCGAGGCACGGGATGTCGCTTCCTGATGAGGATAGTGCTGGGGTGTTACCAGGTGGAGTTGCCGCAGCGACATGTTCTTCATGGCGCGGGCAGCCGCCCCGATATTGCCGGGATGGCTTGTATCCACCAGCACGATACGGATGTTTTTCAACATAGACGAATAAAAATCCTGATACTTCCCCAATCAAGTGGGAAATAAACCGCGATAAAACCGGCCACAAATGGACGCCATCACCGCCAATAGGCGCAGATTGTACACTATTAAAGATAAAGTCGAACAATGACTTACAACCATGATGCTATGCGTTTTTTTACAATCCTGAAGAGATTGGCTACAACGGCAGGTGATAGGGAAACGGCTAGTGCGCTATCCATTTACAGTGTCAAAGTATTTGCGACATTTGCGGTGGTTGGCGTTCATTTGCGGCCTAATCAATGGTTCTTTGTTAATTGCCTGGTTAGTCAATCAATCCACCCGAACTGGTGAAGAGCCAAAATCCTTATACGATAATTTTTTAGGGTTCTCCTGAATTCTTCAGAAATGCCGGCGAAATCAGTATGAAATAGTTTAACCTCCTCGCTACTTGCTGTATCCTCGCGGCCCATGAATCCGATGCTCACCATTGCCGTACGCGCCGCCCGCGAGGCCGGACGTATCATCACCCGTAACTTCAACCGAATCGATCGCCTGACGATCAGCGATAAAGGCAGTAACGACTTCGTCAGCGAAGTCGACCGGAATGCAGAAGCCGTGATTATCAATCTGCTGCGTGAGAAATATCCACATCACGCCGTTCTGGCAGAGGAGAGCGGCAAGCAGGGGGCTGACGACTACATCTGGATCATCGATCCACTGGATGGCACGACCAACTTTTTGCATGGCTTCCCCCAATTCGCGGTATCCATCGCCCTCAAGATCAAAGGTCGCCTGGAGGTCGGTGTCGTCTACGACCCGGTCAGCGAAGAGATGTATACCGCTTGCCGTGGTGAAGGCGCGTTGCTGAATGACAAAAAGATCCGGGTCTCCGGCCGCAAAGGGCTCAATGGAGCCCTGCTGGGTACCGGTCTGCCCTATCGGGACTTCAGATTCACCGACAACTATATGGGCATGCTCAAGGCGCTGATCAAGGATAGCGCGGGTGTGCGTCGTCCAGGCTCTGCCGCACTCGACTTCGCCTATGTGGCTGCCGGCCGAATGGACGGTTTCTGGGAGCTCGGTCTGCGTGAATGGGACTTTGCCGCAGGGGCGCTCCTGGTCAGAGAAGCGGGGGGACTGGTGACGGACATCGGTGGTGGCGAACGCTATCTTGAAACCGGTAATGTCATCGCCGGAAACATCAAGGTCCACAATGCCATGCTGAAATGCATCCTGCCTCATCTTGACAGCAAGCTGACCGCTTGAAAGGCGATTGCAAATCGCTCGATGTATGTGCGAGAGAGAGCCAAATCGGGTAACAAAACAGCGGCATCCATCCAGCGTGAATCCGTTGATAGAGTCCGGTTTCATCGCCCTAGTGCCTGTTGGCGCTGGTTTAATCGTCCCTATAAACCGCAGCTGTAGATTTACATCAGCCTGTTAATTCCCATCCTCAAGAATCCGGTTCACAGATTCAATCAAACCACCTGAAAGCCCCTCAAGATTAGCCAAACGTAACCGTTAGCTGGTGTGAATGCACTGAAAACAGTGCCTCTGCAAGAACTGATTATTGCGTAGTAACGCTATTCATACGGAACGGCGAAGATGGAAAAAGACCCAAGAAAGAGAAAAAAACTGAGTGACCATGCCCTGGAAATGATCATGCGTGACGTATTACACGGTATGCGGGAGTTTTCACTTGAAATGCAAGCGGATACGGCGCCTGCAATGGCTTCCACGGATGACCATGGATTATCCTCGGACAGTATTGAAAGCGTACTACGATCGAAAAAGAGATAGCCCCCTGAAACGGAGGCCATCACTCAAGGCACCTCTTCCTGAGCGCCATCATCCTCTTTCTTCACCGGCATCAGATCCGCACGGCTCACACCCATGAAAAGCACTGAACTACTTGCAACATAGATTGAAGAGTAGGTGCCGATCACCACACCCACGATCAACGCCAGGGCGAATCCATGGATGATCTCACCACCAAACAGGAACAGTGCGGCCAAAACAAGCAGGGTGGTGCCTGAAGTTATCAGGGTTCGGGAAAGGGTTTGGTTGACAGATGTATTGATGATGCTCACTGCCTCGCCCTTGCGGATCTTTCTGAAGTTCTCCCGAATGCGATCAAATACGACGATGGTATCGTTGAGTGAATAACCGATAACCGCTAATACGGCAGCCAGGACCGGAAGATCGAACTCTACTTGGAACAAGGCAAAGAAACCAATCGTGATCAGTACATCATGCACCAGGGCGATCACTGATCCAACGGCAAAACGATACTCGAATCGCAATCCCACATAGATCAAGATGCCGATCAAGGCATACAGCATCGCCAGGCCACCATCCTCGGTCAGTTCATCACCCACCTGAGGGCCGACGAATTCAACCCTGCGCAGATCGACATTCGGATCGATCGACTGCATGGCAGTAAAGGCGCGATCGCTGAGTACCGCACTCTCAATATCTTCTCGGGGCGCCAATCTGACCAACACATCCTTGGAGGTACCGAAGTGTTGAATCACCGCATCACCAAAGCCGTCCTTGGCCAGCGCCTCGCGCACAACCGGTAGCTCTACCGCCTGTGGATATCCGACTTCCACGAGAGTACCGCCGGTGAAATCAATCCCCAGATTGAGTCCGCGGACGATGATAGCGCCCAGTGAGATCAATAGCAGTATGCCCGACAGTACCAGTGCAAGATTGCGCTTGCCCATCAAGTCGTAACGGGCCTCTTTGTTTAAGATCTGCATAACAAGATTCCTTATATCGCCAGCGCTTTTACGCGCTTACGGCCATAGATCAGATTGATCACCGAACGTGTACCGATGATAGCGGTAAACATAGAGGTACAGATGCCGATTGCCAGCGTGACCGCGAAACCCTTGATCGGTCCGGTACCAAAACTGAACAACACCACGGCCGCGATAAGGGTGGTGATATTGGCGTCAATGATGGTGGAGAAGGCCTTCTCATAACCGGCCTGGATACTCGCCTGGGGCGAGTTGCCGTTGGCAATCTCCTCACGGATTCGTTGGAATATCAACACATTCGCATCCACCGCCATGCCAACGGTGAGCACGATGCCGGCGATGCCAGGCAGAGTCAGGGTCGCCTGCAGCATAGAGAGAATCGCCACAATCAGCACAAGATTCATGACCAGCGCCAGATCGGCTACCAGACCGAAAATGCGATAGTAGATTGCCATGAATACCATTACCAGAGCCAGCCCGATCATCACCGATTTAAAACCCTGGTCGATGCTGTCCTGTCCCAGGCTGGGGCCGATTGTCCGCTCTTCGACGATCTCGATAGGTGCTGCCAGGGCACCTGCCCGAAGCAACAATGCCAGGTCCCTGGCCTCTTCCGTGGTATCGAGCCCTGTGGTCTGGAAACGTCTGCCGAAGGGTTCCCTGATGGTGGCGATGGAGATCACCTCCTCGACCCGTTTCTTCACCTTCACCGGTTCACCATTCACTATCCGCGTGGTGGTGCGGTTCTCGATGAAAACCACCGCCATCGGCTTGCCCACATTCTCATTGGTCATGCGCCGCATGCGCTTGGCGCCAACACCGTCCAGGCTGACGAAGACCGCTGGTTGGCCCGTCTGTTGATCCAGACCCGATGAAGCATCGACAATCTGGTTACCGGTGACGATCACCCGTTTTTTCAACAATACCGGTTGACCATCCCGCTCGTGATAAAGGTTGGAACCAGGCGGGATACGTCCATTCACCGCATCCTCCACACTATGCTCGGTGTCAGCCAATCGATATTCAAGCGTCGCGGTAGCTCCCAGGATCTCTTTCAGCTTTGCCGGATCCTGCGCACCGGGCAGTTGGACCACAATCCGCCTGATTCCCTGTTGCTGTATCAAAGGTTCGGCGATACCCAGCGCATTGACTCGATTACGCAATGTGGTGATGTTTTGCTGCAGGGCGAACTTCTGCACCTCCTGCCTCTCTACCGGAGAGAGTGAGACAAGAATCAGGAATGCATCCCCCTCATCAATACTTTCGAGATTCAGGGATCGAAACTCATTACCGATCAGGTCCGATGCCTGATCTCGTTTCTCCGGATTATTGAATTTAACGACAACCTGTTCATTCTCACGGCTGATACGGATATATCGCAGCTTGTTCTCCCGCAGCAAGGTTCTTATATCGCTGCTGTAGCGTTCCGCCGCCTGCTCGATCGCTGCCTCCATATCCACATCGATGAGTACATGGATACCGCCTCTGAGATCGAGTCCGAGATACATAGGCTCAGCCCCCAAGCCGACCAGCCAGTCGGGCAGATCAGGAGAGAGTGTTAAAGCCGGGGTATAGTTCTCGCCAAGTTCAGCGGCTATCCGGTCCATTGCCTTGAGTTGATCCTCAGAGCTCAAGAATCGTACCAGCAGCTTGCCGTTTTTCTGCGCCATACCCTTGGCCGTGATACCCACTTTGTCCAGCGCCTGCTGCACCCGTGATTCGGTCGTCTGATCTATAACGGCATCACGCTGTGCGGAGATTTCCATTGAAGGGTCCTGGTCGAACAGGTTCGGCAAGGCGAACAATCCGCCCAGCAGGACCACGAGCAAAACCATTAGGTTTTTCCAAAGTGGGTATTGGTTCATCGTACTTTCAAAATGTTAAAACTATGTAAGAAGCGGTTTGACTCAATATCGACTAGAGTTCTTTCAGGGAACCTTTCGGTAACACCGAGTCAACGGCCTGTCGGCGGATTTTCACCGCGGTTCCATCAGATACCTCCAGCAAGAGAAAGTTCTCGCCAAGATCGGTAATCTTCCCCGCCATGCCACCGGTAGTGACGATTTCATCCCCCTTGGCCAGGGCCTCAACCATCTTCTTATGCTCTTTCTGGCGCTTCACCTGGGGACGAATCATCAGAAAGTAGAGTACAGCGCCGAAAATAACCAGGGGCAGCAACCCGGTAATTGCACTTGCTTGTTCGGTAGCGGCCGGCGCCTCCGCCAAGGCATCAGATATAAAAAAACTCATTTCAACTAACCTCTCATTCGGGCCAAACAGTATCCGTCAGGCAGATCATGCCCGGTGATAAAATCAGCGGCCGATTATGACACAGAAGGGGAAAATTAGCAGGCTTAAGTGATGTATTGGAATAATTCCATCTTATCAACTGCGCACTGGTGCAGCAAAGCTGCTGCCTGGTAATGCAAGTCACCTGGTTAGCAAACAAAATCAGCGCTTTAGGGTGGGACCCTGACTCACCTGTGAGGGCTGGATAGCATGGCGAGTATTCGGGATTGGCTTGTCCTCACGTTTCTGAGTGGAACCCAAGCGAAATGCAGGACAATGAATGGATACTCACACAGGAGCATGGGATTCAGCGCCAAAAAACAGTCAATACCAGACCGAGAGATAGGCTTTGATCACATTGGCTGTAAATGAGTAGAGAGGCTCCTCACCGGCGACACCGCCGCGGGTTATATTGCGAAAATCGTCATACTCGAATCGAATCAGGTCGAGTGAGAAGTTGAGGCTGCCATTGTCTATAAACTGCCACCTCTCAGGATGAAAATCATAACTCACAGTGAATCCGAGGGTGTGGCTTTGAAATGTACTCAACTCCTTGTCCCGTGCCAGAAAATTCTGCTCGTTCACACGTGAGAAGAGATCGCTGTAGAAATCGGCTGCGTTCTGAGTGTAGTAGCGATAACGGACATCGACCACCCAGTCTTTCTCCAGGGGGTGGGTATAGGCGAATTCCACGTTGTTGGCACTGATACCCCAGGTATCGTTGAAGTAGCGATATTCACCGCTCAAGGCGGCACGGTAGGGAAGATAATATTTCAGGCGCAAGGCCAGAGCGTTACTGGTGCGTGTACTCGGATACCTCTCGGGTTGAAAGCCGTATCCATTCTCACTGAGTGGATCGAGAAATCGATAGGAGCGATAGGGATTGTTCAGGTAGCCCTCGTCGGTAATTGTCTCCCAATCGATGTCGAGAATGCTCTCTTTGGTCAAAATCTGGCTGACACCGATACGGTAATTCTGCCGCTTCAGTGACTCTCCGAAATCCCTGTCTCCATTGCGGCTGATATCATCATTGCCCACCGCATACCCGAGTGAGACGGTTGTGAGGTCACCGAACATGTCGTGACTGATGGAAAAGCTGCCGGTCTCGGCTTGGTAGTCGCTCTCATCACTGCTGGTCAGCGCCAGGCTCATCAAGGTCTTATTGTGCAGATAATCCAGCGCCAGGCTGGTTTCCGTACGCTCCTCGGTATAGGGCGACGCCATGCTGACCACATCCACCGAGGCGCTTGAGATGGAATCGATATAGTAGTTGGCATTCAGTGACACATTGCCGGAAAAGGACTTGCGCACCAGGATCGATGGCCCATCCACTTCGACACCACCGCCATCGTAACGGTGATACATGATATCCGCTCTGTCTTCAGGAAGAACCGTAGCCTGCAATCCCGCACTGCACGTTAACAGCAGCACTATTTGCAGACCGAAAAGGCCCCGCTCTGATATCAGCCATGAGAAAACCGAAGTGCAACCTCGCATGGTCGTGAGACTAGTTACAGCCACATCCCCCTCCGCCTCCGCCCTCGGCGCCACGTGCCGCCTCGCGGGTCTGATAGACATGGTGTCGGTAGGCGCTGGCGACAGGGTCGCGCTCAAAACTCATGATCGGATCGGCCAGATGGGCACGCTCATAGGGTTGTACCCAGGGCTCGATACTGCACCCTGCAGTGGCGAGAACGGATAGAGAGAGCAAAAACCGGCAGGTTCTGTATAACATCGTTTTCACTTCAATCAATGGTTACTCACGCAACAGCTGACGAATCTGTTGCTGGTACTCTTCCTCATATCCGGGTTTATATCCCTTATGGAGATAACGTATCCGTCCATCCCTATCGACCATGAAGGTGCTTGGCATCGCTTTAACCTGATACTGTTTACTCACTTTGCTACGGTCATCATAGAGAATGGGAAAACTCACCGGGAGGTCACTCAGCATCTTATCGGCTGCGGCCCTGTCTTCATCCACATTCACGCCCAACAGTGAAAAACCCAGGGATTGGTAGCGATCGAACAACTGCTGCAACAGTGGCATCTCCTGGCGACAGGGACCACACCAGGACGCCCAGAAATTGACCATCACTACCTGCCCTCGCAGTTCACTCAGCTTTATATTCACACCCTCTCGACTCTTGAGCGTGAAATCCGGCGCCATGGATGGTTGCTTGGCTGCAACGGTATATCCGCAAGCCAACAGCAATAGACCGGCTACGATAAACTGATGCAATCGGAATTGAATTAGGCGTTTACTCAACATCGCTTTTCCCTCAAAAGAAGTATGTCAGGCCACCGTGCAGCTCGAAGTTGTGAATTGTCTTCGTCTCCCCCAGCAGGTCTGACTCGAACATGTGATCCCTGACATCGAGATGCAGGGTCAGCCAGTCATTGATCAAGAGTCGATACCCCGCACCGACATTGACCGTGAACTCATCGTCTCCGGCAAAGCGTGTGCTGCCGATTCCGGCGATCAGATAGAACTGGCTGTTATAGGCATATTTCCCACCCAGAAACACCTCTCCGGGAAGCAGGTTGTATCCGGCGGAGAGGTTGTAATAGGTGAAGTCCCGGTCATCGTCGGCGAGCAGCTGAACATCGCCGCCCAGCTGTTCGAAACTCGTCTCCTTGGCCTCGGTTGTGCCGATCGCCGCCTCAACGAAAATCGACTCCGTAAGGTGATAGGCAAAACGGGCTCCGAAGACGCCGCTGGTCCCGAAATCCTCTATGTTCATCAATCCTGCATAGATCCCTATCTCGAAATCCTCTGTATCGATCTCGGGTTCCACAATCTCCCTGCGTGCAATCTCAGGCTCAATAAGCAGATCCTCACGCAGACCCTCTCCGATAGGCTCAGCGGCTATGCACGGTAGCGTTACCAAGGCCGTCAGAAATGACGCTATGCTCAGAAAAAGAAACCGAGTCCGATTTTCCACTGGTCAAATTCCTCGTTGTCTTCACGACTGGTGAATGCGGTGTAGTGGCGAAACTCTCCACGCAGAAAAAAACGCCGCGTCAGATAGACACGCAGGCCGGCGCCTACATGGGCCGTAGTGTCGGTACGATCCTCAGCCTGAACCAATGTCGACTTGGGCTCGGTACGAATCACACCCCCTCCCAACGTGAAAAACGGACTATAGGTCCATTCGGGAAAGGGCTGAGACAGCAGGTTGACATCAAACAGGTATTCGCTTGAGAAATCACCCAAGGCTTGAGACAGACTGAGCTCAGCGGAGAGATTTTCATTGAACGAGTAACCACCATATATACCAAGCAGTGTGGCGCCCTCCATGTCACCACCAAAAAAACCGAATTCCCATTCCCGGGTTCTAAAATCATCCTGTGTATAGGCGACCAGCTTAAGCCGCTCACCATCCGCGGTTTGAGTCTGGCGCATCTGCTCCAAGCTGACCCAACCAGAACGACCGCGACGCGTGTAAACCTGAAACCAATCCGTACGACGCTTTCGAACCTCGACCCACTCCATCCTTTTCACGACGTATACGATAGGATAGGAACGCCCCGGCCCGGTGTGCATTTCAATATAGGGGGCTGTCACCTGGACCCGTTGATGCTCCTCATCTCCTGCACTGGTTGCAGGTATCAGCCAGATCAACAGCCAGCTCGTCCACAGGTACCGCTTTAACCTAAGAAGTCTCAAACTCACTCATCCAGTGGTGCCATGAAAGGGTCATTGTAATACTGTGCGCCTATGTCGAGCCATTCAGCTATCAGTTTTTTCTCCGCGTCACTCAGATAACCCGCATGCACGCCGCCTGGATCAAATAGCCCAAGGAAGCGGCCACTGTTCGCCGAGCCCGCCTCCATCGAGGGTCCTCCCGGCACCGGCACCGGTGCATCAGGCAGTGGAACAGGATTGCCTGATCCATCCAGGACCAGCTCCCCATTGTCATCGGTTTCAAACAGCGGTTGACCGTTTTCATCCGTTTGCGGCACCAGAATATCAACCAGAATACCGTCCACCACCTCCTGCAAATTATCCGGTAAAAGCAACTCCCGATAGGCTGCGAAGTGGTCCGGCTCATCTTCGGATGGACCATCACTCAGATCCAGCTGGGCATCCGGTAGCACGGTCACCCCATTGTCGTCCGTGTCATGGCAGAGCGTACAGGTATGATCGTTGATCTGGATATCGGAGGCGTCGAATACCGGTCGTGGCAGAGACCATAACGGATGGATATGCTGTTCGTAATGTATGATGGAACGACAGAACACATCCCAGTTGCCGCTACAGGCAGCGTCACTCAGGGGCGGCTCTGTCTCCAGGTCGGCATACCGATAGCTGAATTCCGTATCAGGCTCTCTCATGGCCGGATCCGTCCAGACATCGGTGAACGGCAGGTCCAAGGTTGGATCACAAGCACCGGCTCTGCATTGCAGACGGTTGCGTGTCTGCGCCATGGTCTCTCCGAAATCGCTCCACAGCTCTGGATTGGCATTCGGGAATGGCAGACCGCTACCTGTACTGCCGTTATAGACACTGGGTGGCGCGGCACTCAGTCTGCCATGGGGTAGCGGGCTGTCAGCAGCATGGCAGCCACCGCAACTCACGACCTCTCCCGGTCTGAACTGGAGCCAGAAGCCATGAGGTTGATCGATGCGTCGTCCATTTGCATCGAGTATGCTGAAGCTGACGGGAACATTCGCTGGCACCTTCACCTGCACGGAACCATCGGGTTCGATCGGCGCATAGCCGATCACCTCGCGCATACCGAACTGCGCGGTCGCGCCAAACGCGCTGTTTGAAAACTCGAGCACATCATCATCGGGGATTGTCACCTGCTTGATGAGGCGCAGAAACCTTGCCGGACGTTGATCCGACCGGGTCTGGGCGGGATCGGCCAGGGTTGGTATATCGGGATCGGCCGCATCCACACCGTCCAGGTCGTAGACACTGCGTATATGCAGCAGGCCGGCCTTGTCAGACACCAGGGTCGGGTCAAGATCGATACCCGCGGTTTTGTCATGCCGGATCGTCGGAACGGCACGCGCCACAGCAATCACGGCATCGGTGTAGATGACACCCTCTTGCGGCTTGACGATCGGTTGTTGGGTCTGCGTATCTCCATCGTAGATATAAAGGCTGTAGAGCGGCGGCGCCGCTTCGGTATCAGGATTGGCAAGACGCTCATCGGTGCAGGGAACGATAATATCATCCTCCAACGCACGGCACTGGCTCCAGCTGATCACCATCCGATCCGTTCCATCAAACAGCGGGTAGGCGCTGCGCAACTGTCCACCGCTCGACAGACTGCCATCGGTGGTGACCTGAAGCGTGGTCGCCTGGGTCTGCGCCGGGCCTGTCAGGCCCGTGTTTTCCCATGTGGGCTGATCATTATCCACATAGTTGGCGCTGTCTATATAGACCAGGTCGCCACCCTCATCAGTACCGTCGAAGGGTAACAGCAACGCCAGAATACGACCATCCGGCATCTCGATCGGGCGCAAGAACTGCACCGTACCACCCCCGGTTCCCGAATCATGACTGTTCAATCCATACAACAGCTCCAACTCGGTGCCATCCGGATTCATGCGATAGAGATGGATGGCATCGTTGCCGTCCGCATTGTTCCAACGACTGAACACAATCTGACCATCGGCAAGGACGCTGGGAGAGAAGTCATGGCTGCGATTGAACGAGATCTGGGTGATATCGGTACCATCGCTGTTCATGACGTGGAGAACCATGGCCGGCTCATCAACCGATCTCTCCATGGCGAGATACTGGGGTTTGCCCTCGTCCAGCAGCCGCGCCTTGGCAAGCCGTTGCCTGGTGGAAGAGAAAACGATACGCCCATCGGGCAGATATTGAGGGAAGCGGTCGTGACCATCTTCGGCAGTGATATCCGAGACAATGACACGTCTCAAAGATTGACTTGGAATGTCGTACTCCCAGATATTCCATGTCGGCTGATCCTCTGGCTCGGCATCCTCGATAAGGGGCAGCCTGAGAGAGAACAGCAGCTTGCTACCATCGAACGAGGCACTGACATCACGCACATCACCTTCACCCTCGGTTACCGATCCTGTCAGGTTGACCTCCTCGGCCCCCCCTGCGGCGTAATCCTTCAGATAGAGGTCTCCACCCGCCTCGCTGACCTGACTGACACGGATATCCGTATTGGTTGTCTCAGTAATCGGCCGCTTCACATAGGCAACAGGGTAATCCACGACAACCGGATCCTGCTCCTGGCTACTGCCACTGCCGCATCCCTGTAAACCGAGGATGAACAAGGCAGCGAATAGGCCTGGCAACGTCATCATGGCGGCAACCCGTTTCATCTGTAGCTAGCTTCCTCCGGGAAAACTGATCGAACCGTGTCTGATCAACCCATCTGTGGTTAACCATGGATATGTCATCGAACACCATTCAAAACAAGCATTGACTCGTGCTATCGACTAATAAAATCATGGACTTGAGAGTCTACCTCATCGAAGTCGCCAATCAGTGCGCGAGTTCACACACTGTTAAAACAGAAGTCACGTATTCACCACTTTGGATTGACAAAAACAGGGAAAGATATAGAAGGAAAGAGACGGTAAACAAAGACTCGAAGGATGCTTCGAGATTAGTCTAAAGATGGATTTAGGGGCACCTTCATCATGTCATTTCAGGGCCAATACAGAGATAGTATTTCGATTCCTAGAAAGCCACGGCCGTTTTTTATTCTGATTCTGCTATCTCTCTTCACCGTCACCGTATCGGCAGGACCACGTGAACAGGCCAAACGCATGCACGACCGGATAGCCGGGGTACCACCAGGCACTGAAATCCTGGCACAAATGGTCACTGAAATCGAAACCAACGGCGATCCATTGGCAGCTGCCATGATCGCCACAGAGCATCCCGATTTCTACAATGTCACACTGAAGAACTGGGCCACTCCCTGGACCAACGAGGAGATGACACCCTTTGCTCCGCTGAATGACTACAGCGCCACTGTGATCGGAATGGTAAGGGATGATGTTCCTTTCAACCAGTTACTCTCTGCAGACATCCTCTATATCGGCAGCAACGCACCGGCCTACTCCAACAGCAATAACGACCACTATGAGGCGATGGAGACCTTGGGCCTGAACCTCAAGAATGAGCTGCAGCAAACCACCCAGTCGAGTGTGACCGGGCTTCCGCCGGAGGGAACCGCAGGTGTCATCACCACCCGTGCAGCCGCAAGGGCGTTCTTTATCGATGGTACGAATCGAGCCATGTTCCGTTTCACCATGCTCAATCACCTATGCAAGGATCTTGAATTGATCAAGGACCCGACACGGGCCTCCGACCGGATCCGCCAGGACGCCACTCGCAGCCCCGGAGGGGATAGCCGTGTATGGTTCAACAACTGCTTGGGATGTCATGCCGGCATGGCCCCCCTGGCACAGGCCTATGCCTATTACAACTACGAATATACCGATGATCCGGAAACCGGCCGCCTCGCCTACACACGTGATAGCGTGCAACCCAAGTACCTGATCAACAGCAGCGTCTTCAAGGACGGCTATGTCACGACGAATGACGATTGGGATAACTACTGGCGGGAAGGCCCCAATTCGGTGCTGGGCTGGGACCCGAATCTGCCAGGCTCCGGTGCAGGCGCCAAATCGATGGGCGAGGAACTTGCCAACTCCCATGCCTTTGCAGAATGCCAGGTCAGCAAGGCCTTCCAGGCAGTCTGCCTGCGCCCCGCTGTGGACAGCGCTGACCGAACCCGCATCGCGGAGATCACCAGCAGTTTCAAAACCGATTACAACATGAAACGCGTGTTCGCTGAAGCCGCGGTCTATTGCGCAGGGGATTGATTCAGTGATCAAGCAGAAAAACGCACTACATATCACCCTCTCCCTGTTTGCCGTCATCGGACTGCAAGGCTGTCAGGATGGAGTGAGCACCGAGAGTCTGCAACCCACCACGGTCACCACCAGCACCTATACAGGGCCGGCCGCGCGCACCTCCGATATCCAGGGTTTTCGGATCAGTGTATGGGAACCCCTGCGTGGGGAAAACCGATGCGGCTCCTGTCACAACACGGGAGGTCAGGCGCCTCAGTTCGTGCGCGAGGACGATGTCAATCAAGCCTATGAAGCAGCCAATCCCCATGTCAACAGAGAGGAGCCGGATCAATCATCACTGGTCACCAAGGTTGCGAATGGGCATAACTGCTGGGAGGCCAGTGACACCGCTTGTGCCACTATCATCACCAGCTATATCGAATCCTGGGTTGGCGATGGATCCGGTGGTGGACGACAAATCGAACTCGAGCCGCCGCCGAACAAGGTGGTCGGCGAAAGCAAATCATTTCCCGATGATTCCAGCCTTTTTGCGACCTACGTGCACCCGTTGCTGACGGATTACTGCGCCGAGTGTCATGTCGAAGATGCGGCCGCCCCCCAATCACCCTACTTTGCCACCGCCGACAGCGCAATTGCCTATGCCGCGGTAAAGACCTCGATCGACCTGGATACGCCTGTCAATTCCCGCCTTGTGCAGCGTCTCATCGAACTCCACAACTGCTGGGATGATTGTAGTGACAATGCTCAGGAGATGGAGAGCGCCATCGATCAAATGGCCGGCAACATTTCGCCAACCCCCATCGATCCGGACCTGGTCATTAGCCGAGCCCTGAGCCTGCCTGAAGGAACAGTCGCCAGCGGAGGCAGTCGGCAGGAAAATGATGTCGTCGCCCTGTATGAGTTCAAGACAGGTAGCGGCAACATCGCCTACGACACCAGCGGCGTCGACCCCGCGATCAATCTGAGTATCAGCGGCAATGTCACCTGGGTTGAGGGTTGGGGTCTGGACTTCAGCGACGGTAAGGCCCAAGGCAGTACCGGCGACAGCAGTAAAATAGCCCAATTGGTTCAGGCCACAGGAGAGTACACCATAGAGGCATGGGTAGTCCCCGCGAATGTCACTCAGGAGGGGCCCGCTCGGATCATCAGCTACTCCGCCGGTACCGACGTGCGCAACTTCACCCTCGGCCAAACACTCTACAACTACAACTATCTGCACCGCTCCAGCACAACCGATGGCAATGGCGAACCGGCCCACTCCAGTGCTGACGACGATGAAGATCTACAGGCAACGGAACAACACGTGGTGGCTACATTCGATCCCGAAAATGGGCGACGCCTCTATGTGGATGGGGTGTTTACCGATGATCTTGACGAAACCGAACCCGGCAATCTGAATGACTGGGATAACAGCTACGCCCTGGTACTGGGAAATGAGGCCTCCAGTGACCGTCCCTGGACGGGCAAGATACGTCTGTTGGCGATCCACAACCGAGCGCTGACGGCGCAACAGATCAAACAGAATTTTGACGCTGGCGTGGGTGAGAAATACTTCCTGCTGTTCAATGTCACCGATCTGGTCAATCTGCCACAGAGTTATGTGATGTTCGAGGTCAGTCAGTACGACAACTACAGTTATCTGTTCCGTCAGCCTAAATTCATCAGCCTCGATGAAGGCGTGCTGCCAGGCTCCATTCCCCTTGAGGGCATGCGTATCGGCATCAATGGCAAGGAAGCGGCCGTCGGTCAAGCCTACTCACGCTTGGCAATCACCATCAATGACAGCGAATACACCGCCAATGGTCAACGGCTATCGAATATGGCAACCACCATACCCTCGGAAAAGGGCGCCGAGAACGATCAGTTTTTCCTGACATTCGAGCGGTTGGGGACACATACCAATGTCTATTCGGAACCGGCGGTGCTGCCACCGGCTGAGCCGGCGGATGGCGAACCCGCGCCGCTGATCGGTTTACGCACCTTTGATGAGATCAATGCCACCATGTCGTCCCTGACCGGCGTCAATCCCACCCTGGAGGCGGTGCAGACCACCTATACCACGATCAGGCAGCAGCTCCCCTCATCGGAAGACGTCAGTGGCTTCCTCTCATCCCATCAGGTGGCGGTATCGCAACTGGCGATTGAGTATTGCAGTGCCCTGGTCGACGACACGGCTTTGCGGGCCGGGCTGTTTCCCGGTTTCGACTTCAACGCGAACGCCAATGATATTCAGAGTTCCACCTGGCAGAGCCAGGTAGTTGCTCCATTGATGAACCGCTTCATGGGTGAACAGCTGACAACCCAACCCTCACCATCGCTTGTCGAGGGTGAACTGATGAATCTATTGACAGGCAGTGTGGGTCTGGCCCGATGTAGCGACGGTTGTGATGCGGACCGTACCGAAAAAGCGACCAAGGCAGCCTGTGCCTCACTACTCGGCAGCGCTGTCGTGTTGCTCCAGTAGGATAAAGATCTAATGGATCAGGAATACGCCCCGAACAAGCAGCCTGTGTGGCTAACGGTAAAGAAATCATGCGCAGAAAAGTGAAGAACCTCTCTCCTGATGTCCCATTGCTATATCCGGATCATCCGCGCCCGGTGACGCGTCGGGATTTTATCCGCCAGGGTCTGATGGCGGGATTGGGCGCCGTCACCACCCCTTCACTGTTCGGCCTGTTTGCCAATCCCGGCGAGGCCAGGGCCGCCCTCTCATCCGATCTCGAGGCCCTGAAGAATATCTGCGGCATAGATACCCTTGGCGGTGGCAAGATCCCCTTTATCTGTTTCGACCTCGCGGGCGGGGCCAATATCGCCGGCTCCAATGTGCTGGTGGGCGGCGAGGGAGGCCAGTTCGATTTTCTCACCACGGCCGGTTACAACCGTCTCGGCCTGCCAGGAGACATGGTACCGCCCATTACCAATCCGGATACCGGCCTGAGCGACTTCATCAATACCGAACTGGGTCTTGCCTTCCATTCGGACAGTGCCTTCCTGCGCGGAATTCTGGAAAAGGTCTCGGCAGGCAATCGGGCCAGTATCAATGGCGCCATGATCCCGGCCCGATCGGAAAACGATACCGGCATCAATCCGCACAATCCCATGTACGCCATCAACCGCTGCGGCGCCGACGGTGAATTGTTAACCCTGATAGGATCACGCAGCTCGGATTCCGGCGGCAATTCAGTGGCGCCCGCGGATCAGATCGACCCGACGGTCCGTCCCACCAAGGTCGATCGGCCCAGCGACACCACCGGCCTGGTTGATACCGGCAAGCTTGTAGGCCTGCTCGATCAGTCCGATGCCGTTGCCGTGATGGAGGCGATACAACGTATCTCCGACATGAAACTGAATAGCGTAAACACCGGTATCAGCACCGATGACGTGGTCAAGGAACTGATACGCTGCGGATACGTCAAGAGTGCCGACCTGGTCGACCGTTATGGCGATCCGGCCGCCCTCGATGTCACTGCCGACCCCGATATCATCGGTCCGATCTTCACTCAGGCGGAGTTCGACAATGACGGTGAATTCCGCAAGACCGCATCGGTCATGAAACTGGTTATCAACGGCTATGCCGGTGCCGGCACCATCACCATGGGTGGCTACGACTACCACACCGGCAACCGTGCCGTGGGCGAGATCCGCGATCTGCGCGCCGGACGCTGTATGGGGGCCTGCCTGGAGTATGCCGCGCGTCTCGGCATGCCCCTGATGCTGTATGTCTTCAGTGACGGCTCGGTCTCGAGCAACGGCACCATCGATAACTCCGCGGATGGGCGTGGCAAGGGAGTCTGGACCGGTGACAACCAATCCACCGCCGCTTCTTTCTTCCTGGTCTACAACCCGGGGGGTCAACCCTTGCTTGCGGGAGCTTCAGTGGATGATCAGTTGCGTCATCAGCAAATCGGCCACTTCTCCGCCGATGGGGCGGTGGACAACGGTTCCAGCCCGGCCGCCAACAATGTCAATCAATTGGTGCTGACTGTGGCGCTGAACTATCTGGCGCTGCATGGCGAACAGGGGCAGTTCAACACCCTGTTCGGTACCAGTCTCGGCAATACCGCCATGCTGGACAGCTTGACCGCGTTCAATCCAATCGTATAACTGGACACAGGTCTGCCAAGAAGCCGCTGGTATATGCCGGCATCTTGCATGGCTGCCATTCATCGGCCGAATTGATTAGAATCCCCGATCTGTAACTTCACCACCACCCACGAGGCGTATTGAGCAGGATGGAGCGACTGGCTCATGATTACATCGTCTGGAATGCTGACCCGACACTTCTCTCATTTGCCGGGCTCGATATCCGATGGTATGGCGTATTGTTCGCCACCGCCTATCTCTTGGGATACCAACTAATCCATTGGATCTACCAGCGTGAGGGACGCGACTCTCAATCCCTTGAACGACTTTCACTCTACCTGGTGATCGGCACAATTGTCGGCGCTCGGTTGGGGCATTGTCTGCTCTATGATCCCACTTATTATCTAACTCACCCATTGAAGATACTCGCCATCTGGGAGGGAGGCTTGGCGAGCCATGGCGGCGGACTGGGCGTCATGTTGGCCCTCTACCTGCATAAGCGTCAGACAGCGGAATCCTACCTCTGGTTACTGGACAGGTTCGCTATCCCCATCGCCCTGGCCGGGGCCTTCATTCGCCTGGGCAATCTGTTCAACTCGGAGATCTATGGCATGGAAACCTCGCTGCCCTGGGCGATTGTATTCGAGCGTATCGATAATCTACCGAGACACCCGGCCCAGCTCTATGAGGCCATCGCCTACGCCATCGTTTTCCTTCTCTTATTGACCCTTTATCGACGCAGCGATAGCACCGCTAAACCGGGATTCCTATTTGCCGTCTTCCTGCTTACGGTATTCAGCGCAAGGTTCGCCATCGAGTTTGTCAAAGAGAAACAGGCGACCTATGCCATCGAGCATTGGATAAATACAGGCCAATTATTGAGCCTTCCCTTTATCCTGGCGGGATGCGTGTTGCTGATTATTGCCCTGAGACCCCCAAGGCATCAAAGCGTCGCACATAGGCCAGATTGATCATGAAATCAGGTACTGAATCGGTGGTGAGGTTTTCGCCGATTGAGATATCGATACGATGGGAGTCCGCTTCCATGTGAATCGACCCCCCAACCGTCAACATCAATGCAGTACCGCCGAGCTGGTCCAGCTTGCTGTCGTAATGTGAAGAGTGGGCATCGACCTGCGCCTTGAGATCCAACCAGCTCATTGGCCGCCAACCCACTCCCAGGGCGCAAAAAAACACAACATCCCGCTGCAGATCCTGCAACAGGTCAGCCTTACCTTTCAGCAGGAGACCCGCTTGGCCATAGATATCCAGAGGCCATTGCCACAACATTCGTTGCTCCGAGCCGCTTGCCCACAAAGCCAGATCAGCTGCTCCACTGCCCAGCAGCGCATCAGCGTCTCCGCTGGGCAGTTTGAGGCTTGCATGGAGCGCCAATCGCCTGTCACTGCCAGCAGCTAGATCCACCGCATGGGAGAGCGTGAGCACGAGATCCCCTACTCCACTCTTTTTCCGGTCGACCAGTATCTGCTCGCCCCGGTCGTTTTCATAGCGAAAAACCAAACGATTTCTGGACCAGTCATTGCGATCGGAATTGGACAATCCAAAAATATCGTGCCAATTTTCGATCAGGCCATCCATCAAACCTTCACGATGAGTCAGGAAAGGCAGTTCGATACCGAACTGCCAGTCCTCCGCAATCCCCCGCTTCCATATCAACGCCAACCGGTATGTTTCCCCATCCAGCCTGATCCGTTCACCATCCGAGTCGCTCTGTATGGAGTTGTTGACGATATCCGCAGTCAACTGCAGATAAGAATCGTTGTGCGCCAACAGATGGGATGAGGCCATAGCCGGTAAACCGTAGATGAGGGTGAAGGGGTTCATATTGCGCACATGGAACGGATCGACATTTCCACTGTCCGCTTGTGATGGGAGAGAGAGCAGCCCAATCAGGGCGAGGTAACACATATTCCGCAGGATGGCTATCAAGATCGTTCCTCGACATCTATCGACAGGCATCCAACACAAAGATAGCCTGTACACGCTATTCAATAAACAATAATCATTTATAATTCAGCTACATATCAGCCTGAATTGACCACTAGTCTTTAGCTGATCCGAGCACTATCATTACAGTGCCCGCTGTGTGGCGAATAAGATTCACATAACCTATCATGATGTTTGGGCATAAAATACCAACTTTACATTTCAACCTGTGACTATGATCGCAAACGCAACGCATTAATTCATATAGATTTATTGTTTCATGACGCTGCTTAAAATGATCTGGGAATCAATATCTTGAAGACATTAATCCGAAATGCACTTCTGCTGCTTTGCTGCCTCGGTTTTTCTCTCTCTGCCGAGCCCTTGAGTGATAAGGGTAAGGGCCTTGACACACAGGTTGAGGATCTGAAAAAGGCTGTGATCGAGCTCAATCGAGAACTCTTCATCCTGGAGGAGGAGCTGCTGTTCCCAGGCAATACCCAGGTATCGATCTTCCTCTCCCTGGATATCGGCAACTATTTTAAACTTGACTCTGTGCAATTGCATATAGACAACAAGGAACTCACCAACCATCTCTACACCGAGCGGGAGGTGAAGGCACTGCAACGGGGTGGCGTACAACGCCTCTACCTGGGGAACATCAAGTCGGGTGAACATGAACTGGTTGCCTTCTTCACAGGAGTAGGCCCGAAGGGAAGAGATTACAAACGGGGTGCGACTGTCAGCTTTAGCAAAGGGATCGGCCCTAAATACCTGGAGCTGAAAATCGTCGACAGTGTCGCCCTGCAACAGCCGGACTTTGAAATCCGGGAGTGGGAGTAATACGGGTGCTATCCGGCCTGACCTCCCGCATTCTTCTCACGCTCTCACTCGCCACACCTCTCTGCACAACTGCGGATATTACAACCGGCGAGCCTGAGGAACTGCGTGACCTGCACTATGGCGATGCCCTGTTTCAGCTCTATCAGCAGAACTATTTTCCCGCTATCGTTCGCCTTCTTGCCGCCAGAAAACAGGGATTGATGCAGGCCTATGCGGATGAACCCGAGTTGCTTCTCGGCGGACTCTATCTGGCCTATGGTATGCCGAATACGGCAGAAGCACTGTTCAACAGAATTCTGCAAAACAGCAAATCTCCAGAAGTGTTGAACCGCGCCTGGTTACAGCTGGGCAAATCCCGCCATCGCCGGGGTAACATGAAGGCTGCAAAAAGCGCTTTAAACCAGATCGATGAAAATCTGAAGCCTGAAGCCAATGACGAAAAGTACCATTTAAGCGGCCTTATCGGCCTACTGCAGAAAAATGAATCTGATGCGCTCGCTGACCTCAACAAGATTTCACAGCAAAGCGAATGGACACTGTATGGCCGTTACAATCAGGCCATCGCTTACCTGCGCAACGATCAACCGGAGAAGGTATTGGCCTTGCTGCAGGAGATCGGTAGCGGGATTGATGAAAATGATGACAATGAGGAAAAATCCATCAGGGACAGAGCAAATCTTGCCTTGGGTTACCTCTTCTTGGAGCTGCAGCAACCGGCAAATGCACAACAGGCGCTACAACGTGTCCGTCTCAGCAGCCCAGCCAGCAGCCAGGCGTTGTTGGGTTTGGGATGGGCCTCACTCCAACTGGGTGAGCAGGAGCGGGCGCTACCCCCCTGGCAACTCCTCGCTGAACGCAATGCCAGTGATCCAGCTGTGCTGGAGGCAAAGCTCGCTATTCCCTATGTACTCTCCCAGCTGGCGGCCGAACAGCAGTCGTTGCAGGGTTATCGCGATGCCATCACAACCTATGACGCCTCGCTCACTCAACTGGATCAGCTGCTCAGCCAAGTAAGAGATGACGAGTTCCCTGACAATCTGCTAGTCGATAACGACACGGGAATCGATTCACCAAAGCGCTCGCTGTTGTCCTATCTTCTCTCCGGCAATGCCTTTCAGGAACGACTGCAGGACTACCGCGACTTGGGCCACATGGAGAATAATCTTCAGCAGTGGCGGGAAAAAATCAGTTCATATCGCACAATGCTCAGTAACCAATTGGTGGCATATAATCAGAAACTGCCTCGTGTTGATGAACACCTGAAAGGAGAGAATCTGAAACAGGTCGTTGACAGAAAAGAGCAGTTGAAGAGACTCTACGAACAGGTTGCAACAACAGAAGAACCGCCATTTGCCCTTGCCAATCGGCAGGAGAAAGCCTGGATTGAGCGAATCAATAAAATCAAACGGATCATTAAACAACACGACACTGGCGGACGGCTGGCGCCTCAAAAAGAGATGGCGCGTTTGATGGAAGGTATTCTCACCTGGCGGATAGCCACTGAACATCCCGCCAGAATCTGGTCATTGAAGAAACAGATGATCGAGTTGGAACAAAACATTGAGACGGCACATCAAAAGGAGAGCGAACTAGCCAAGGCCCGCGCCGAGGCCGAGGGTCGATTCGATGCGTTCTCCAGCCGTATCGAACAACTCGAGAAGACTCTGCCGGGGCTTCATAGGCAGGTGAAGGCATTACGGCAAGACGAGACTGAGCTGTTGCGGGAGATGGCACTTGAAAGACTCGAACAACGGCGCAGCCTGATCAACAACTATCTTGTCCAGGCCAGATTCGGCGTCGCCAACCTGCTGGATATCAGCAGCGCAAGAGCAGGGGGGGAGAAATGAGGCTGTCACTCTCGATTTCTCTACTCGGCATCGCACTCTCTGGGTGTGCAAACCTGCCGATGTCAGGCAAATCGAAATCCGATGAACCCACCCTTGCGGATATTCAAAAGCAACCGATAAAGGTTGAAAAACAGGCACTCACCCCGACTGACCGTAACGAAGTTATAGAAAATTATCGTGCCATCCTGGAATTGAACCCCGATCAACGACTCAACAGTGAAGCGACCCGTCGTTTGGCGGACCTCGAACTTGAGCGCAGTGAAACCAAGCTGTTGCAATCAACGGACGAGCCTGTCCCCAGCGATGCAGAGTTATCCAAGTCGATCAAATTGTATGAATCCTTGTTGCGTAAGGATCCAAACTATGCCTCACGGGACCTGGTGCTGTATCAACTGGCCAGGGCATATGAACTGAAAGGTGACATAAACACCATGATGCTGACCCTGCGCGCCCTGGTCACACAACACCCCGACAGCCCCTATTGGCAGGAAGCACAGTTCCGACGTGGCGAACATTTTTTCGTCGTACAGCAGTTCAACCGCGCCGAATCGGCATACAAAGCCATTCTTCAGCAACGCAAGGAGACACCCTACTACGATCGGGCGCTTTTCAAACATGGCTGGTCACTGTTCAAACAGCGAAATATCGAACAGGGACTCGATTCATTCACACAGCTACTTGATCGAAACCTGAAAGAGAAGCGGCAGATTGATGTCGGTAAACTCTCTCCTGCAGATCAGAAGCTGCTGAAAGAGACCATCAGAGTCATTAGCCTGACCTTCTCTGAACTCGGTGGTGCAAAGCGTATCAGCCGATATTTCGACAATAAGGGTCACCGCAACTATGAGTACATGATCTATCAGGGACTGGGTGACCTCTACCTTAAGCAGGAACGCATCCAGGATGCGGCAGACGCCTATCTGGCCTTCGTGGACCTCTCCCCGGACCATCCCCAGTCGCCGCGCCTGTCAGTAAAGGTGGTCGACATCTATACCGAGAATGGCTTCCCGAGACGCGCCATCGAAAGTAAAAAATCATTTGTCCAACACTACGCCGTTGGGAGTGATGCCTGGAACAAACAGGATGGAAAGAATCAGGCCTGGTTGAATCAGCAATTGAGGAACTATCTGAAGGAGCTTGCTGAATACCACCATGCATTGGCCCAGGAATACAAAAAAAGCAAGGATAGGAAAATCGCTGCACAGCAGACGAAACAAGGCGCCGAAGCTGCCCGTTGGTATCGGTTGTACCTGGATACATTCTCCGATGATCCGACTGCGGGTAGCATCAGTTTCCTGCTCGGTGAACTGCTGTTCGAATTAAAAAAATATCCTGAAGCCGTCATTGCCTATGAAGACAGCGCATACCGTCTGCCGGCCCATGACAAACAGGCTGAAGCGGGCTATGCCGCCCTCCTCGCCTACGCCGCTCAGAGTAAACAGCTGCCGGAAGACAAACGGGAGGCTTGGCGCCGGCAGGGTGTCGAGAGCGCCCTGAAATATTGCGACATCTTTCCCAAGGATCCACGCAGAGCCTCGGTATTGACAGAGGCAGCCGATCAATTGCTACAACTCAACCAGGTGGGACGCGCCCGGGGCGTCGCGCTACAGGTCGCCAATCAAACCCCGCCTGCCGCGAAAAAACTGCGGCGCACTGCCTGGACGATAGCTGCACATGCCGCGTTCGAGCAAAAGGATTACCCGGCTGCTGAAACCGCCTATCAACAGGCACTGAAACTGCTACCCGGCAAGGCCAAGGAGAAAAAACTTCTTGAGGAGAGGCTGGCTGCAAGCATCTACCAACAGGGTGCAGCATTACGCTCCCAGGGCAATCACAAAGGGGCGGCTCAAGCCTTTATGCGTATCGGTAAGCAGGCACCGAAAGCAGAGATATTGTCCACTGCAGAATATGATGCCGCCGCCAGCCTGATCGCTGCAGGAGACTGGGCCGGTTCGGTTAAAATCCTCGAATCCTATAAGGCCAAATACCCGAAAAGCGAGTTGATACCGGAGGTCAACAGTAAACTGGCTGTCGCCTACATGGAGACCAAGCAACCACTTAAGGCGGCAGCGGAACTGGCGACTCTGTCCACCCAGGCATCATCCCCCGAATTACGCCGCGAGGCCGGCTGGCGCTCTGCGGAATTGTATGACAAAGCGGGCAAAGAGAAACAGGCGATTGCCGCTTACAAAAGCTATATCAAGGCCTTTCCGGCTCCGGTTGAACAAGCGATGGAGGGAGGACAAAAACTGGTTGAGCTTTACCATAAGAGAGGTGAAAAGGGTAAGCGTGACTGGTGGCTGAAAGAATTGATCAAGATCGATGCAGGTGCTGGAAAGCAACGCAGTGACCGCACGCGCTACCTGGCTGCTCAAGCGTCTTTGCAACTTGCTGAGGCAAACATGAAGCGTTTCCAGGGTATTAAGCTGAAGGCGCCACTGGAGAAAAATCTGAAACGTAAAAAGCAACAAATGCAGACTGCCATCAGCGCCTATAAAAAGGCAATCAAGTATGGTGTGGCTGAGGTCACGACCAGTGCCACTTACAAAATCGGTGAAATGTACCGACAGTTCGGGACAGCCCTGATGGAGTCCGAAAGACCGAAGGGATTGAACACGGATGAATTGGAGCAATACGAGATCCTGCTGGAAGAGCAGGCCTTTCCGTTTGAAGAGAAAGCGATCTCGCTCTACGAATCAAATATCGAAAGAGTGTCCAGCGGCATCTATGACGAGTGGGTAAAAAAGAGCTTCAATGCACTGGCAAAACTGTTACCCGGGCGCTATGCAAAACAGGAGAAGCGGGAGGCGTGGATCGATGCAATCAATTAGTATCCATCCACGCATACGGACAGGCATCAAACTTGTCGCGGGAATCTTCTGCATTATCCTGGTTCTTTCTGGTTGCAGTACCACCACTCCCGCGATTAAAGATGATACCAGCACTGCTAATAGCGAGACTCGTCCTCGCCAGCCGAGCAGCGCCGATCCACAACTGCAAAAGCGCTTCGATGCGGCTGTCGCACTGATGCGTCAGGATAAAGTCGACAAGGCGAAACTGAACCTGCAGGCACTGATCGATCAGAACCCGCGTTTGCCCGGCCCCTATATCAATCTGGGTATCATACAGCTGAATGAAGGTGATCCGGTCAAGGCCGCAGCATCTTTTGCCACAGCCCTTGAACTAAAACCGGGCAGCCTGCCCGCCCGCAATCAACTGGGTGTAGCACTCAGGATGCAGGGGAAGTTTCAGGAGGCGGAAAAGACCTATCGCACGGCCCTGGAAATCGAACCCGATTACCTGCTCGCTCACCGTAATCTGGGGATTCTTTATGATCTCTACCTGAGCAAACCCGAACAGGCGCTGGAGCACTATAAGCGATGCCAGGCATTGGGTGATTCGAACGAAAAAGAGATTGCTGGCTGGATCCTGGATCTCGAACGACGCATTAACTCATCAAAATAGCGGAAAGCGGATATGATGAATTGGCTACATACAAGAGTGATGATGATAGCGATGACTGTGTTGTTGCTGTCGTCACATAATCTGCATGCGGAACAGCGTCTCGACCTGGAGGGCACAGCCATCTTCGGTAACAAAGAGTCGCCGAATATACTCTATGTTGTGCCCTGGCGTTCGGCCAAGCGCCTCACCAATATGATGCCCCCTGAAACAGGTCGCAGAGATGAGCTGTTTGCTCCGCTGGACCGTGATGTATTTCGCAGACAGATCGATTGGTACCAGACATTTAGTGAAAAACCGTAAAGAATCTATTGCTTGGTGCCGCATGACTGAAACAACCCGAGTTCTTGCATCAGATGTGTGTTTTTATCCACCACTGGATGCATGTATTTACAGTAAACCGATATTCAGGTGTTAAACAACGGAGAATCCTATGGAGCTCATCGACCCCATCATCCGATTTTTTCAGGAAGGCGGACTCTTTATGTACCCTATCCTGCTGATCTTTGCAGGGGGCGTGGCGATAGCCATCGAACGCTGGGTCTTTCTCACCATACAGACCGGCAGCAACAAGCGCACCTGGAGAAGGGTCCTGCCCCATCTCAATGACGGCGACTTCAAGTCCGCCATGGAGACCGCCAACAAATCCAAGACCGCCATCGGCACCATGTTGACCTACGGCCTGGCACGGGCTCGTACCGCAAGGCGCCGGGACGATGTCGAAGTGGCCATGGAGGAGGGATTGATGGAGGCGATCCCGCGGATGGAAAAACGCACCCACTATCTCAGCACTCTCGCCAACATCGCTACCCTGCTCGGCCTGTTGGGCACCATCATCGGTCTGATTCAGGCCTTTACCGCCGTCTCCAACGCCGATCCCGCGGAGAAAGCGGACCTGCTGTCAGCAAGTATCTCGGTAGCCATGAACACCACCGCCTTCGGATTGATGGCGGCCATCCCCCTGTTGCTGGTCTATGCCCTGCTGCAGAGTAAGACCACCGCCATCGTCGACAGCCTGGAAATGGCCTCGGTGAAATTCCTCAATATCTTCAGCGAACAGGCATTCAGCACACGGAGCAAGGCATGAGAGAACGGCTGAGGCGCCATCGACACGGGGAAGAGCTGAACATTACAGCCTTCCTCAACCTGATGGTGATCCTGATTCCCTTTTTGTTGATCACCGCCGCGTTTTCCAGGTTTTCCATTATCGAGCTCTATCTGCCCCCGGCCAGTGAAGGCACCCTGAAGGCGATCAAAGAGCTTCAGCTGGAAGTGATCATCCGCCCCGACAGCCTCGAAGTTGCGGATCGGGAAGGCGGCCTGATCAGACGTCTGAAGAACACCCCGGATGGTTACGACGTAAAAGGATTGAACGAGCTGCTGGTTCAGATCAAGGTACGCTTTCAGGATAAACGCAACATCTTCATCCTATCGGAACCGAATACCAAATACGAAACCATGGTGCAGGTGATGGATGCGGTACGCATGACAGAGAACTTGGAAGCCGGAACCGTCGTTCAGTATGAATTGTTTCCCGATATTGCGTTGGGCGATGCCCCGCCGGTAGCCGCGCAGAAGCAGGACGAAGGTAACGCATCATGAAGATGTCACGCCGGGCAAAACGCATGGATCGTCATCATCGGCGAAACAAAGGCCATGCCGTACTCAACCTGGTCTCCCTGATGGATATCTTTACCATCCTGGTCTTCTTCCTGCTGGTCAATTCCGGTGAGGTTCAAGTGCTGCCCAACGCAAAGGCATTGAGCCTGCCCGAGTCGGCGGCAAGCTTGAAACCCCGCGAGACCTTGGTGGTGATGGTCAATCACAATGAAATCCTGGTACAGGGCCACCGGGTCATGGACCTTGCGCAACCCTTGCCCACCGGTACCACGCTGCCCGCCTTGAAGAGCGAACTGCAGCGTCATGCGGAGAGATCCAAAACGAGTAGCCTGGAACCCTTCAGAGGCAAGATCACCATCATGGGTGAGAAAACAATTCCCTATACCCTGCTGAAGCGTGTCATGGCAACCTGCGCCGAGTCTGAATATCCCAACGTATCCCTGGCGGTATTGAGAAAGAATGAAAAGCCCAATGGAGGACAGCCGCTGTGAGCGCCTCCTATCGACACTCCACCTATCTACCCTGGTACACGGCATCCGCCGACGAGCGGCGATTTCAGATCATCGCCCTGGTGGTACTCATCATTGCACTGCTTTCAGGCACCATCGTGCCGATGATCGAGCTGCCGGAAAAAGAGCGCTTCAAGAAACAGACCCTGCCGCCCCGGTTGGCGAGACTGATCCTTGAGCAGAAGAAAGAGCCGCCGAAACCAAAGAAGATCGTCAAGAAGAAGCTGCCGGAACCCGAGAAGAAGAAACCGGAGAAGAAGAAGCCGGAAGAGAAGAAGAAACCCGAACCGCAAAAGCCGCCGGAAAAGCAGGTGGCGAAGAAAAAGCCGACTAAAGAGGACGCGCGCAAGAAAGCGGCAAGCGCGGGCCTGCTTGCCTTCGCCGATCAATTGGCGGACCTGCGCGAAGAACAGATCGAATCGAGTGTCAAGGGTGTACAGAAACTATCGACCACCGGTAAGAAGACATACCGCAGCCAACGTTCGATCATCTCGTCCGGTGTCGCCAGTGGAAGTGGCGGGATCAATACCGCAGCCCTGAGCAGTGAGACGGGAGGCGCCGGACTCTCGGGACGTCGAACGACCGAGGTGCAGAGTAGCGCCATTAGTGAGGAGACAAAAGCGGCGGCCCGTGGAAAGGGCAAAGGCAAGAATTTCAAAGGGAATCGTACCCGTGAAGAGATACAGGTGGTCTTCGATCAGAACAAAGGGGCTGTCTACGCGCTCTACAATCGCGCCTTGCGGAAAGACCCCACACTGCGCGGCAAGGTAGTGTTGGAGTTGACGATAACACCTGCCGGAAAGGTGACCAAGTGCGTCATACTTTCATCCGAGTTGAACGATACGAAACTGGAACGCAAGCTGGTGTCACGTATCAAGCTGTTTAAGTTTCCCGCCAAGGACGTAGATACCGCGGTGGTCTCCTATCCCATCGATTTTCTGCCCTCTTGATGCATCGATTATCCATCTGCAACAGCATTTCGCTTTGCAGGCGGTTGATGATTTCTGGTTTACTCAACAACCACTAGTCAAATGGCGAACGGGCTGAATAAAGCAAGCCGCAAACGAACGCTATTCACCGCAAAAAAGCGCAAATATATCCGCTATGGAATTCCGAAAAAAATATGTGGAATATGCTTAATCACCTCCCGCTATTGATAGCGGTCTCCTGTTGCGCTTTGTTTCAACCGCTGCACGCAGCCTGGATCAGCGGAGAGGAGGCGATCATGGGCACCAAGGTCAGTGTCCAACTTTGGCACGAAGACAATAACCAGGGCGAGGCGGCAATACAAGCCGTCATGAAGGAGTTTCGACGCCTGGACAAAAAACTGAGCCCCTATATCGGGCACAGTGAACTCGCCCTTGTCAACCGCATGGCCGCAAGCGAACCTGTGGTTATCTCTGAGGAGTTTTACAGCCTACTCGAGACCTCCCACGAATACTCCATACTGACTGAAGGCGCCTTCGATATCACCTTCGCCTCGATTGGGCACCGTTACGACTATCGCAAGGGAATAAAACCAAACAATTCGACGATCGACCGTACCCTGCCCCTGATCGACTACCGCAATATTCGACTGGTCGCGGATAACCGCACAGTCTCGTTCGAGAAGCCAGGTGTGCACATCGACCTCGGCGGCATCGCCAAAGGCTACGCCGTCGACCAGGGCATCGAACTGCTGCGACAGAGAGGCATTGAGCATGCACTGATCAGCGCCGGCGGAGACAGCCGCCTGCTGGGCGACCACCGTGGCAGGCCATGGCATATCGGCATCCAGGCGCCAAGGGATAAAGCGCGCATGGCCGCCATGCTACCCCTTGTCGATAACGCCATCTCCACCTCCGGTGATTACGAACGCTTCTTCGAACTCGACGGCATACGCTACCACCATATCATCAGTCCCAAAACCGGACGTTCCGCCGACACCCTGCAAAGCGTCACCATCATCGGCCCCAATGCAACACGCACCGACGCCTTATCCACCAGTGTCTTCGTGCTTGGCGCTGAAAAAGGAATGGCGCTGATCAATCGTCTGCAGGATGTCGATGCCGTGATCATCGACAAAGATGGGAAGATGAATACTTCGGATGGCTTTGCAGATGCGGATTCACAATAAACCTTGCACCGGATTTATTGAATGATTTTCGCGAATCCTAAACATCATAGATAAAAGCACAGTTACGGATTACATAGCACAACGCACTACCAAAAAGATGCATACCCTACACCTGACCCGAGTGATCGCCCTTACAGCAGGGACATAGAAAGAAATGTCAAAACTATGGATTCAGAAGGGCTTGTTGAGATAATGAGCGGAGAAGGAGAAAAAATTCTGACTGAGGAGGAAGAAGCATGGTCGCAGGAACCAATCCTTCCGGTGTGTTTTTCTCACTATATCACTCAATTGAAATTGAGCCCGTAGGGTATGGTACTGTAATTACCTTATTTCAAGTTCCTCCAGATCCCAAATATTAGATTGAGCTTTGTAGCAGTGAAGATATAGAGGTACATCAAAATGCAATATAAAAACTCAGCACATAACGATGGGCTAAACCGATCATGAAAAACTATATGTTTTCTCTTTCTTTGATAGTCACTACATCGTTAATGTTTACCGCCTGTGGCAATGATATCGAACCACCTCATCGAAGCCCTTCACAACAACAGTACACCCAACCACCGCAAGCCATTTCCCTGCCACTGAAAAATCCGAGTTTCGAACAATCTGATCAATACCTAAAAGGCTGGGGGTTTTCCCAGCATGCGGGAGAACAGGCGTACGCAGTATCCATCGACACAACTGACAGTACCGATGGCAAAAACAGTTACCGTATCGAACGCAAGCTGGTTCAGGCCTGGGGGATGATCTATCAATGGTTACCGCTTGATAATGCCACGGGAAAATCCATCAAACTGACCGCCATGATCAAAAGCGAAAACCTGGGTCCGGATGGATTCGACCTCAATCTGGTGTTTCGAAAAGCCAACCGAAAAGTCATTGGAAATATCGGTACAGAAGCAATTACAGGCACCAATAACTGGCAACGGATTGTAGTTGCAGGCGTTATCCCTGCCGATACGGCTCATTTGCAGATTACAGCAGTGTTGAATGACGCTGGTACTGCTTGGCTGGATGATGTTCAGGTTAGCATCACCGATGAGAATTGATGCCCAGCTGGGGTATCAACTCCAATTTGCTCTCGATAGTTATTAGTCTACCAAGCAATGTGTAGATGATGCATATACTAGGGCCTGCTAACACTCCCTCCACTTACCCCCCCGCTTTTCATAAAACAGCTGAGTAAATTCCTGTAGCGTCCCATTCTCGATCGCACCTCTCAGGTCGCGCATCAGCTTCTGATAGTAATAAAGATTGTGAATGGTATTCAGCCGCGCCCCTAGGATCTCGTTGCATTTATCCAGGTGGCGCAGATAGGCACGGCTGTAGTTTGTGCAGGTATAGCAATCGCACTCCGGATCCAGGGGGCTCTCGTCGTATTGATGGGCTGCATGGCGGATGCGCACCACTCCCTGATGGGTGAACAGATGGCCGTTTCGCGCATTGCGGGTCGGCATCACGCAGTCGAACATATCGATGCCCCGGTGTACAGATTCGACAATATCCTCAGGGGTGCCGACGCCCATCAAGTAGCGTGGACTCTCTTTTGGCAGGCGATTACTGAGAAAATCGAGGATGCGCCAGCGATCCGCTTCGGGTTCGCCCACCGAGAGACCGCCGACCGCATAGCCGTCGTATCCGATATCCATCAATCCCTGCAGGGATCGATCGCGCAACTCATCGAACATCCCACCCTGGACGATACCGAACAGGGCCGACGGATTGTCACCGTGTGCGTCGCGACTGCGTGCCGCCCAACGCAGCGAGAGTTCCATAGACACCCTCGCCTCCTCTTCCGATGCCGGGTAGGGGGTACACTCATCGAAGATCATGACGATATCCGAGCCCAGCTCCCGTTGCACCTGCATCGACTCTTCAGGGCCCATGAAAACCTTGCTGCCGTCGATGGGCGAGCGGAAGGTGACCCCTTGCTCGGAGATCTTGCGCATCTCCCCCAGGCTGTAGACCTGAAATCCCCCCGAGTCGGTGAGAATCGGTCTCTCCCAGTGGGCAAAATCGTGCAGGTCGCCATGCTTGCGGATCACCTCGGTTCCTGGTCTGAGCATAAGGTGAAAGGTATTGCCGAGTATGATTTCAGCACCCAAATCAACCAGTTCCTCAGGGGTCATTGCCTTGACCGTTCCATAGGTGCCAACGGGCATGAATGCGGGGGTTTCGACACACCCTCTGTCAAACTGCAAACGACCACGCCGTGATAGCCCATCTGTCTGAAATAGCTCGAATTTCATAGCATTTTTTAAAATCGCCCGGGCGGCGGCAACTCAGCGGTGAGCCGGATCACCGGACTTTGTTAAATTTTGTGATGGCATTGGGGTTTTCCCTAATCGATCTTGACAGTCCCATAATTATATTAGAAAATGTTTATGTGCTGATCATTTATCAGCATTTTTCACTCCTCCATCCTCCTTTGGTGGATATATTCAGCGCGGCACCCCTGCCGCGCTTTTTTTTATCATCTTGATTCCCCGGCAGGTGTCAGGAACATCGCATCACCATAGCTGAAAAAACGGTAACGTTTTTCAATCGCATGCTGATAGGCCTTCATGATGCGATCATATCCGGCAAAGGCCGCCACCAGCATCAGCAAGGTGGACTGGGGCAGATGAAAGTTTGTGATCATTGCATCGACACTGCGAAACCGGTAACCCGGTTTGATGAAGAGTCGGGTATCACCCTGATAGGGCTCAATCGTTCCGTTACCCGAGGCCGCCTCAAGACTCCGCACGCATGTCGTGCCGACAGCCACCACACGCCCCCCCCTTTCGCGTGTGTCAACAACCTTTTGGCAGACTGCTTCGTCAACCTCAATATACTCCCTGTGCATGATATGCTCATCCAGGTTGCTAACCCTGACCGGCTGGAAGGTTCCGGCACCCACATGCAGGGTCACAGTCGCAAGATCGGCCCCCATATCCTTGAGTCTATCCAACATTTCATGGTCGAAATGCAAACCCGCGGTGGGTGCGGCCACAGCACCGGGCTTCTGTGCGAAAACAGTTTGGTAACGCTCTACATCGACTGGTCTGTCACTACGATCGATATAAGGAGGCAATGGCATATGACCATGCTTATCCATCACATGGTAGAAGTCGTCGGTCTTGGTTCGAAGCAAATACAGATTGCCTTCTCGTCCCGTGACCTCCACTGTGCGATCACTGTCGACCAGTTTAATTCTAGAACCGGTCTTGGGTGTTTTACTGGTGCGAATGTGTGCCATCGCCAATCCCGGCTCCAGGATACGTTCAATCAATATTTCGACCTTGCCACCGCTCAACTTATTTCCATAGAGCCGTGCGCGCATCACCCGCGTATCGTTCAGCACCAACAGATCCCCAGGCTGTAGTAGTGAAGGAAGATCAGTGAACATCAGATCCTTCGGCCCCATCTCCCCCTGTAACAATCCAAGCAGGCGACTTCCGCTACGTTGCGTCTGCGGAAACTGAGCGATAAGCTCCTCGGGTAAGTGGTAATCAAAGTCGGATAGCTGCATAGCGCGCGGATAGTAGCACGTCAGGTGAATGCGGTGAATCATTCACTTTTCCGCAATCTGGCATTATTATCAACCATTGGCCTTATTCTGAGTAAGAATTAGGGAGACATTCAGAGCCTCGGTCACAAACTTTGGCAATTGAAAACACCGTCGAAATTGCCGGGTACATAGTTTTAGGGGATTAGGATGATCATATGCAGGTTTCAGGCTCCATGCCGTACATTTCAATGGTTGGCTGTCCTGGTCTTTTCTCTTCTGTCCGGTATAGCCCGTAGTGAAATTATCCACCTGCAAACGGACCGCGGTTTGACGATCAATGCGGAATACCTCGATACGACAAGCAGTGCCTCCCCAATACTGATACTGCATGGTTTTCTGCAGACTCGGGATTTCTTTACGGTACGCCGTATAGGCAATACCCTGCATGAAGCTGGTTACAAGGTACTGCTGCCGAATCTATCCTTGGGTATCAATAATCGACGGCAAAGTCTTGCTTGTGAAGCCGTTCATAACCACTCCATGCAACAGGACACGAATGAGATCGCCCTTTGGGTGGATTGGCTCTACGATCAGACAGATCGCCCTGTTACCCTAATCGGTCATAGCGCCGGCAGTTTGAACCTGGTTTCCTATCTCGATGCATATCCCGACTCTCCCGTTGAGAAGAGCCTGCTGATTAGCCTGATCGCATTCCTTCAAGGTCCTGTTGCAAAGGAGAATACGACAGAACGAATGCGTGCTGAAGCCGATCTGATTCTGAATGGAGTCCGAATAGAAAGATATCGGTTGGCATATTGTGACCACTACGCCACAACAGCAAAAGACTATCTTTCCTACCTTGCCTGGGACCCGAATCGAACACTAAAGGCGATTTCCGGCATGAAGGTAAAACCCACTATAATATTAGGTGGTGGTGACAACCGTCTGGGTCCGGACTGGAAACCGCAGTTGCAGTCACATCAGGCTCATATTATAGAAATTGATGGTGCTAACCACTTTTTTGATCATGCATATGAATTTGATCTGCTTGATGGCATTGAAAAATCATTATGAGGGATTATAAACAGAGCCACTGTCCATGACGTTCAGACCAAAACCGTTATCCCTCAGTCTCTTCACGATACTCTTCGTGATGCTTTTTCTAATCCTGCTATTTACTCTCGGTAACCTCACTTACAGGGAGTTTGAGCATTTGGATAATAAATTTCGCATCGCCAATGAACATAGTGCAGCAGCTGAAATCGAATCGGCATTATCCGAAGCCATCAGCCAGAGCAAAGAAAAGACCCGCCAGCTCGCGGCTTGGGAGGAAGTTGGGCAACAGCTCAACAACCCAACCTTTTACAGTTATTGGTACCAATACAGGGCAAAAAACATCGAATATGTATCGGCCTACACGCTCGATATTGCGATCTATGACCTCCATGGCAATGTACTCGCTCCCATGGACACATCAATACTGCCCCAGAAGATAGATACCGCTGGTAACGGTCACTACATTCAGGTTAATAATTTTGAGCCGCTAATAGTGGTTATCATCCCAGTGAAGGAATCGATCAGCGGAAAAAAACTGGGATATCTGGCCACTTTAAGCAACCTATTCCCAATTCTTAAAGGCTTCAGCCACTTCAACTATATTGATCGAAGCAGTATCAGCGTTACCATCGATAAGATCGATATGATATCGAGCCAATCACTGTTGGAGAACATCGATTACAGGCTTACCAGCGACCCCTATGCACAAGCCATCAAGCCGGTTGTCAAGCAATCCTTGCTACAGCTGGCCGGTACCGCACTGATACTGACACTGTTGATCTTTCCATTGGCTGCCTGGCTTGTGAATCGTCCGATACTACAAATATCGCGACAGATCGATCAGTTGCAAAGCTCACCTCGAACAGCTGTTAAACAACAAGCAGTAAGACCACTGTTCATTAAGGAGTTGGATAAGATACAGACATCACTGTACGCCTACCACAACAGATTAAATCAGGCGAATTCTTACCTGGATCAGAAGACTCAAGAGTTGGATGATATCGTACAACATGATCCATTGACTGGCGTGATGAACCGCCGCGCCTTCGATAGTTACTGGAGGGAAGTAACCGATGTGTTCAAGCACAGTGCTGATGAAATCTGTCTGATACTGTTCGATATCAACCACTTCAAGGCACTGAACGACACTTACGGTCATCATACTGGTGACGAAGTATTAATCGCCGTCGCACAAACACTGAAGCAAATATTGCACAGTCGTGATCAGCTGTTCAGACTCAGTGGCGATGAATTTGCGACCATTCTCATGGGTATCCCGTCCCGCAAAGCCATGCAGATTGCCAAACAATGTCATCTAGCCGTCATCAACTATCCCTTCGACAAGCTCGGCATCAATGAACCTGTGCGGATAAGTATTGGCGTGGCGGACATAAAAGCGGAGAAAGGTGAGAACATCAATGCCCTGCATTGGCAGGCGGATATTGCGATACATTTTGCCAAGCGCCCCGGCTATTCCAGTATTATCCGTTTCAAACCGGAGTTGGCGGAAAACGCTCGCGGCCTCTTTTCCAATCGTACTCACATTGCCGTCTACGAGGCTGTCACCCGTGGTACCGGACTTGTCATGCACTACCAACCGATTGTGGATTTGGAAAACGGCAAGCCCCAATACTACGAAGCCCTGGTGCGAATTGTTCATGACGGGCAACTGATCATGCCCTCTCACATATTCCCGCTCGTCGAAGCACGAAGTCTCGATCTGGACCTTGATTTCCATGTTATTGAAAAGGCGATCAGCGACCTCCGGGAGGGCAGAATCCCTGTCAATACGGGGGTTTCACTCAATATTTCTGCGCCCGCCCTCGTAGAGCATGAGCTGCTGCAACAGTTGGCGGCATTCAAGCCGTTCATGGCCGATTACAAATTACTGATAGAGATCACTGAAACCGCTCTCATCACTCAGCTCCAAACAGCCAGAAAGAACTTGGAAATCCTGCGTAACATGGGCTTTAGTATCGCCCTGGATGACTTCGGCAGCGGATACTCATCGCTGCGTTATCTGGGTGCCATGCCGGTTGATGTGGTCAAGTTCGATATCACCCTCACGCGGCTGGTCGACGATAGGGCGGATAACCTTATCCTAAACCACCTGGCAAAGATGATATCCGAGTCCGGGCACTTACTGGTGGCGGAGGGTATTGAATCGGCCCAGATCGCGGAACAGCTCGCCAAGCTGGGATTCCGCTATGGCCAGGGCTACTATTTCGGTCGGCCCGCACGGGCGATAGGGAAGACCGGCTCCTCCAATGATTCCATCAATTATTCTGCATAGCCTGGAAAAATTAGGTATACTTTGCGGCTTCACGAAGCCGGGGTGGCGGAATTGGTAGACGCAGTGGATTCAAAATCCACCGGTAGCAATACCATGCGGGTTCAAGTCCCGCCCCCGGTACCATCTAAGAAAGAACTTTAACTTTCCATGTAAATTCTTGACCCCTAGTGGTGAAATGGCGCAGTCCCGATAACTGCTCTTCCAGATTGTAAATAACTGTACACACCTTTTGATCTCAGATAGTTCAATGCCTATAAATTGTAGAGGTATTGTGTATTTATTTGAGCATCGATTTAGGAAATAATTTCCTTTTGAGAGAAGACAGGATTTTATAACTGTGCGGGGATTTGTATTCCAGGGACCGGTGTAAAACCTCTGCCGCAATATCTTGAAAACCACTATTACAGCATGAAATCTTATTTAGATAAGCGAATTGGTATGGGGCCGATTCCCTCCGAACCCAAGTACTATCTCAAGAAAGAGCAGGTCAATGGACTCGCTGTCCTAAGGAAATTCGGTTGGCGAATCGTCTGTATCAGACGACCATCCGTATTTGATACCACTACAATTCTATTGAACAAACACACCAACAAGTTGGGAGTTCTCGGCAGTGACGGCATACTCCGATTGACGAACAATATTAAGATTCGAGATAACAGCAAAGAAAAGAGAACGACTGATCGTAAAAAAACGCAACCCTTGCAGTTCCGCAAAACCCTTAGATAGCTAAAGAGAGTCTACCGAATAACGGCACTGCCGCTTGGTGGGTCCTAAACCATGGATTCGACAGAACAGGCCTTGGCAGAGGCGCTTTGCCCCCTTGCGTAAACCATACCCCATCCAACAGCCATTAATGATAATCATTTTTATTTATGCGGGCAATCGTGAGCGGCCGCCATCAAACCATTGTGAGATCCGATCTCGATGACACAGGATTCAAATCCGGCCTTGGCACTCGACGCAACTTTGTAAGGCAAGCCCATTTATCGGCTTTTCCACCTATCGCATATATAGATTTTAGGTGTCTGTTCTGTTCAAATGTTGTGGCTGTAATTCAAGAATGGTTGAATGGATGGCGACGGCATCCAGGCCAGCCTAAAAATCAGATAATAAGAGAGTATGACAAGTCCGGATTCCAAACTACCCGATGAGTATACCCAGGACGCGGAGACCATGACGAGCTCCGACAAGCTGCGTGTGGCGTTAGAGATAGCCATTGCTGCGCTGATACTCGCTGCTATCTACTACTTCTTTGCACCGGAAGAAGAGATCGATCTGGCGCCTCCTCTGGAGGAGAGTCAGATCGACCCCATCATTAGGGCTCAGATCGACTCAGCCACGGAACAGACTGCCCCGGTTGATGATGAGGTCGATACCGCTGAAAAAGCTGAAATCGTGGATCACCCTTCCCCCTCGGAAAACACTGCAATTGAAGCAGAATCCGCTGCAATTGAGTTCGCCGAAGGGGGATCAGCCCGCGCATTGATATCAAGCTTACGCTCTGGTGAAACCGCCTTAAATCCAGAACAAATCCTTAGCCAGGCGACTGCATACCAGAATGAAGGCAAATTGACAGACGCATATCTATTGCTCTTTTATGCCGCACGAGAAGGGGATGCTGCAGCGGCCTTTTCACTGGCCAGTCTGCATGATCCAAACCATTTTAATGATGGCAACCCCTTACTTGAAAATCCTGATCCATATCAAGCACATAAATGGTATTCAGCAGCAGCTGACAAGGGTTTGACCAAGGCCGATGAGCGGCTCAGAATATTGAGAAAGACCACTGAAGAGCAAGCGAAAAAAGGGGACCTTGCAGCTAAGCGACTCTTACTCAACTGGCGGTAGCTCTTATTCAAGGATAAAACGATGGCCACTCTCAAATTGATCCTGACTCTGTTGATTGTTTTACTCTCCCCTTCCCTTCTCCTTGGTGCCGCGCAGCAACACCCCCTGCTCATGGATGGTAAGGAGGCTCTCTACCAGCGTGTGCTGAGTAAGCCAGGAGCTCATTTTTATAAGGAAATACAAAAGGCTAAGGGTGATCCCGCAACACCATTCAGCGCCTTCTATGTGTATGACCGAAAAATAGAGAATAGCACCACCTGGCTACTACTTGGCCACAATCGGTATGGCGAAATAGCCGGCTGGATAGCGGAAAATGACACCATTCCCTGGAATCAAGGGCTGACTGTTGCATTTCGTGATCCAATAGGTAACGACCGGGTCCTGCTCTTCAATGAAAAAGAGCAGTTGAAAACCCTGCTCAAGAGTAATGACAAGGATAAATATCGACAACTCTATCAGGCTGCCGAGTCGGGTGAACTTGATGACAAATCACCGGTAATCGCCATCCAGCCAAGGACGCATATCGATATCTTGAAGGATTTCTACCTGGTGCCCATCCGAGATCACGAAGATATCTATATCGGAAATGAGCAGGCACGCATGCTGCAAGTATCCAGCGTACCGCTACTGCCTGCGATAACAAGTGAACAGGCACAAGCTCCCGAAAAAAAGAAAGAAGAGGCCCGCAACAAGATCAAGCCTTTCCGCTCCGCCGTAGTATTCGTCATTGACTCCACCCTCTCGATGGATCCCTATATCGACCGGACACGTGAAGCGGTGCGCAAAATATATGACACCATCACCGAAGAGGACCTGACTGGCGATGTGAGCTTTGGCTTGATTGCGTTTCGCGACAATCCACAGGCCGTTCCTGCACTGGATTACTTGACACAAACCTATGTCAATCTTCAACAGGGACAGGATGCAGATGGCTTTTTCAACCAGGTCTCGTCCCTTAAAGCCGCTTCAGTATCCAGCCGCGATTTCAATGAAGACAGCTTTGCCGGTGTCAACGAGGCTGTCGCAGGTATCGATTGGCAGGGGCAGGATGCCCGCTATGTTGTTCTGATCACAGATGCAGGCCCCCGAGAAGCAGGTGATCCGCTCTCCGGCACCGGCATGTCGAGCGCATCGCTTCGCCAGCTGGCCCAGGACAAAGGTATAGCACTCTCGGTCTTGCATCTTTTAACGCCAAGTATCATGGCGGATCACACAAATGCAGAAGAGACCTATCGCGATCTCTCATATTATCCAGGCATCGGCAGTTTCTACTTCGGTGTCGAAACAGGTGATGTTGAACGATTCGGCAGAGTTCTGGATGCCCTGGCCAAGCAGATCACCGAACAGGTCAAACTGGCCGCACTGGCGGCGGCCGGGAAGAGTATGGCTATGGAACGCCAGGCCAGGAAAAACCAGGCAACACAAGATGAAGAAACCGATCAGTTGGCCCAATTCCAGGCAAAGGTCGCCAAACTGGGCTATGCCCTGCGTATGCGTTATCTTCAACAAAAAGACAAACAGCAGATCCCCAGTGTGTTCAATGCCTGGCTGGTCGATCGGGATATTAACGAGCCACAGAGACAAACCCTCGATGTACGCGTACTTTTGACTCGCGATCAACTCAGCGAGCTGCACAGCATCATGCACCAGGTTCTCATTACAGCCGAAGAGGGCCTGCTGTCTCCACGCACTTTTCTCAACGATCTGAAGAGTCTTGCCGCCACAATCGCCCGGGACCCGGAACAACTTGGAACAACAACGCGAGTGACCGGTGCGCGCGAAGGCAACCTGGCAGACATGGGTTTTATGCGGGAATATATTGAGGACCTACCGTACACCGGTGAAGTGATGAATCTCTCTTTAGAGAATTGGCAGGACTGGCCGGCCCGGGACCAGATCAGATTCATCAATCGCTTGGAAGAGAAGATAAACTACTACCAGGTATTGCATGATCATACAGACCTTTGGGTTTCACTGGACGGAGGACCGATATCCGGTGACTCCGTCTTCCCGATCGCCTTGGAAATGTTGCCCTAGTTCTCCTTCATCGTGGAACTGGAGGAGTACCCGATTTGACGACCACTGTAATCCACCCGGGCGCAACGCTGACCGGTGAAAAGGTACTCATCTATCATTTGCGTGATGTAGAGAAGACTCGAGAAGCCGAAGGCAGTGCATTCCGTCTACGCGTACCGAGCCTGCAGATCGCACTGGGAGAGAAAATAGCGCTCATTGGTGAAAGTGGCTGTGGCAAGAGCACCCTGCTGGATATGCTCTCGATGACACTGAAACCGAGCAATATCGGGTCATTTCGTTTCAGACCTGAGCGGGGTGCAGAACCGGTCGATATTTCAGCGCTATGGCAGAAGAATCAACTCAACAAACTGGGTGATCTCCGTCGTTTGCGGATCGGTTATGTCATGCAGACAGGGGGGCTACTACCCTATCTGACGGTTCGGGAAAATATCAATCTCTCCCGTCGCCTGCTCGATATGCAGGATGATGGATTGGTCGACGAGCTGGCGAATGACCTGGGTATACACAGACATCTGAACAAGCTGCCTCATATGCTCTCTGTCGGTGAACGTCAACGTGTTGCCATTGGTCGCGCCCTGGCTCATCGGCCGGCCATCGTAATTGCCGACGAACCCACTGCATCGCTCGATCCCATTGCAGCCGAACGCATAATGTCACTGTTCATCGAACTTGTGGATGAACTTCATATCACTGTCATTCTGGCCAGTCATGCATGGCGTCACATCAACCGGTTGGGACTCCGTCACCTGGAACACCACACTCATAGAGAGGCAGATGGATCGATGACTGAAACTGTTGTGAGTGGCTGATGCGTCATCGATTTAAGGATATCATCTGGCTGGCCGGTCGTGATTACCGCAACGAATGGCAAATGTCGAGCTTCTTCATCATCGCCCTGGCAGCAGTGCTTGGGCCGATGATGATCCTGTATGGTCTAAAATTCGGCATCGTCGGCAGCATGCTCAACAGCCTTATAGAGGACCCGCGCAACAGGGAAGTACGTCCTATCGGCAGTGGCCGCTATGACAGCGCTTGGATCGAACAACTGCAAGCCAGGGAGGAGATCGACTTTATTGTGCCGCGTACCCGCGCCATCGCCGCCACCATCGACCTGAAGAGCCAAGCAGCGAAGCGCATCGTCTCAGTTGAGATGATCCCAACGGGTCTCGGCGATCCACTTCTGAAGGCACGAACAATCCCAAAGAGCCTGCAACAGATTGTGCTCTCGGAAAAGGCAGCACAACGGCTTAAGATAAAGCCGGGTGACGAGATCAATGGCAGTCTGTCACGCCGATACAAGGGACGTAGTGAAAGGGTGCACGTTACACTCCAGGTAGTCGATGTAGCGCGACACGCCAGCTTTACCCGTGACGGCGCCTTCACCAATCTGAACCTGCTGGAGGCTGCGGAGGACTTCCGCGATGGTCGTGCTGTCCCGGCTTTCGGGTGGAACGGCACAAACGCCACGAATAAGGAACGCACCTATCCCAGCTTCCGCCTCTATACACGCTCCATCTATGACGTCGCACCAATCAGTGATGCACTGCAAAAATTGGGGATCGAAGTGAATACCCGGGCAGCCGACATCGACATCGTGCGCAGTATGGATCAGAATCTGAGCCTGGTTTTCTGGTTGATCGCACTCATCGGACTTATTGGTTTCTCATTCTCTTTGGGCGCCAGTCTGTGGGCAAATGTCGACCGAAAGCGAAAAGAGTTAAGCGTCCTTCGGCTGGTCGGTTTCCGTACTGGGGAGATAATCTGGTTCCCGGTTTTACAATCGGCATTTACCGCCTTCTTCGGATGGCTGACAGCATCACTGATCTATCTGGCTGTCAGTTTCACTATCAACGGATTATTCATGACACAGACCGAGGATGGTGAGACAATTTGCAGATTGTTACCTAACCACTTTCTTGTCGCCCTACTTCTGACACTGGGATCATCAATTATTGCCGCATCGCTTGCAGGTTACCGTGCAGCAAGCGTGGAACCATCGGAAGGGTTGAGAGAGATTTAGAGGTCCACCTCAGATTTCTGTAACCCTATTCCCGCTACCATATTTAACAATGTAATAGGGAGGGACGAACAAAGGCCCGTAAAGCTCTCTCACCACGGGCCTGTTGAATAGTTTTTAGTGCATTATGGAGCGTTAGATTTTCCGCCTTGCACTGAAAGCGATGAACCCAAGCAAAGCAGAACCGAACAACCAAGCCGCCGCAGGAAGCGGTACGGCCGATATTGTAAGGTCGTAGTCGGAGTAAATTTTGCTATCGAGCGCATTCAAGGCGAAACCTGAGAGTGTAAATACGTAACTGCCCTTAGCCAAGCTCAAACTTTCCGAAAACACCGGTCCAAGATGAAAATCCGCACCATCATTCGTGTTTGTCAGCAACATATCATCTGCCGCCATCCCGGTATGAGATCCGGAAAAGATAAGTGATAGCCCGGAAGTAGCAATATCAAAGTGAATAACGTCCGTAAAAATACCGGAATATGGCGACGGATTGTAAGTGTCTCCATTCCCTGTAAATGTATCGGCATCAATGACTGTTCCGCCAAACACACTCGTTGAGACAATGCCGGCCATCAATACCAATGTGCAGAATAACCTTTTCATGATCCTCGTCCTTTAGTCCGTGAAATAAACTCTTAAATCTCATCATAGATTGTAATAGCTGGTTTGCGACTGAAACAACATAAAAATCCTAACAACTGCACAAAAAGGCCACATTTAACAATTATTTTACAACTGCAATTTAGATCACACATTAATCTTCTGGTGTTTAATTAATTGTTCGAGGAATTAACTGACAATGGGACCAAATATAGCAGGTTACCCACAAATCTACATCCGACCGGCCTGCATCACTATATACATTAAAAAACACAGTTAGGGATGAAGAAATAAACATTGATTAATAAATAATATTTTAAGTGAAGTTAAACCACTAGTTAAAAATCAAATACTATCGATTGAGTTTAGCTTGTCGCAAGCCGAAAAATGAAGAGTATCAGCAACACAAAACTTACTACAATAAATGCAAGAAATATTTTTCTTTTTGTACTTTTCATGTCTACGCTGCCTCTTTGATCACTTACCCATTGAGGCACAGGTTCATTGAACATATCTGGGCACCCATCAATTGTTATAGAAGGCAGCTCATCGGCAGCATCTGAAGAGATTTGTATCTTACGTTTATCATTAACTGACATCCACCAGACACCACCCCACTGATGTTCACTATTGGAATCGCGTGATTCGCGCCTCTTCTGCCTTGAATTTTGTTCGAACTCAGCTTTTGATATTTCACCTGATGAATGAGTGGCTTGATTCATTGCCCCATTGTGTACGGATGGTAGGCCAGGATTATCCCACTCGATCCATTCCGTATCAGGCATATCCAAATCTTCCAATGAGAGGTCGAATTCATCGAACTCTTGCTCCCCTTCGTGAACAAAGATTGCAGCATCATGTATTGCCGTAGAATCGTCATTGGCTGGTTGTCTAATGGATGACCCGACCATCTCACCGGAGCATGGCTCAACTGTCGGTGTATTGCCGCGTTTGCAAGGGAGTGTTGAGACATCTTGAAACGGTTTTACGAGTATATACCTCTCTTTTAAAGAATCAATTGTTTCATTTGAATGCAGTCTCAATCGACCCTCCTCGATTAACAACTCTGTAACCAACAATACATCATCAATACTTATCTGATGTCTGTTTTCCAATGCGGTGGCCAACAACAAACGACTCATTAAATGATTTATGAGTCGTGGTAGTCCCTGAGTGACATCATAGATAATTGAATAGACTGATCTCTCAATGATGGGGTCATGCCTCCACCCCACCCGGTGAAGTCTGTGTTTTATATAACCTTCAGTCTGCTCAGCAGTCATGGTTTCAAGCTCGCACACCGCAGAAACCCTTTGCTGAATTTGTTCTATACCTGCTCCCCCAACCGACTCCCGTAACTCGGGATTGCCTATCAGGACCAACTGAAGAACCGAGTGCCACTCCCGTTGCAGATCGGACAATAGCTTCAACTCTGCCGGTGAATTCGATGTAAGAAGGTGAGCCTCATCAAGAAACAATATCAATCGCTTGTCTGTATAGTGCAGGTCATTCAGACGCTGATGAATGGAAGACAGCAATGCCGCTCTATTGTATTCCTCTGCCGGCATACCTGATTCAAGCGCTACCTTCCTAAGTAACTCTTCCGCTGACAACTGCCCCATCATTATATTGATGGCAATAAACTTATTTGGATCAAGCTTTGAGATAACATCTCTGCATAAGATTGTTTTACCCGATCCGGGAGGCCCGGTTAACAAGAGAACACCTTCACCCCGCTTCAGTGCATATGTTATGCAATCAGCGGTTCGCTCATAATTGCTGTGGGCATAGCAGAATTGTTCGTCAGCGCATAAACGGAAGGGTGTCTCATTAAATCCATATAATGATTCGTACATCTTTGTCACTCAACTTCATGATTGCCCACTGTCACAACCAACTATTTTAGTCTCGGCAAGACAAGCGATAACGTCAGACACTGGCAGGAAAATCAGTGTTGACGGATAAGGGCAGTAGTCACGACTGTAATCAATAAAAAAATAACAGCGTTTTTTTGTTAGGGTTCGATAATGTCAGAACGAATGGATAGCGCTGAGTCGCCAGACCAATTCATGACTCAGGCGACATAATGTCAGAAAAAAATCCATTTTACACTCCTAAACCACTAAGTTACTGGGAACATTTTGCAGGTCACTCGATACTTTCTCTTGCACAACACCAATGCAACCGGCAACTATTCCCAGACAAGAAGAATATAACACCAACTGTTAAATAAAAAAAACCTGCTGCAGGTCAATCATGCAACAGGTTTTACTAGAATGTAATCTGTGACGTAGCAAATTGTAACGATCTAATTTTTGATCAATTCACAGCAGTCTTCATTACGATATTCGAATAGCTACTCATGTTATTCTGCTGATCGTATACGGATACCGCCACATAGTAATCTCCAAGATCCAGGTTATCTAACACGTAGGTAGTCCTATCACCTTCATTGATGTCAGCAACCATCTGAAGATTATCTCTCGTGGTACCAACATAGACACAAAACCCTTGAATCTCTGACAGGTTGAGGGCCGAACCGTCAGTACGGGTTGTCGGCGCGACCCATCTCAGCGAAATTGAACCGGTCGCCGGCGCTGTGGTATCCGAATTTACGGTAACTGCAAATGCATTCAAGCTGTCCTCATCGGTGCCATCTGAAACAGTAATGACAATATTGTTGTAGTCACCTACATCATCAGCTGTTGGAGAACCGCTTAAGGTACCTGTCTGGTTGTTGAATTGGGCCCAGGCAGGCAGATTTGTGACGGAGAAAGTCAGATTGTCATTGTCACTGTCCGTTGCGCTTGGCGTGAAGGAGTAGGACTCACCTGCATTCACACTGTTAGTCGGATTGCCTGTGATTACAGGTGCCTGGTTGTCTGACTGCTGCGCATCTGTACAACGGCTGTTGGACGTAAAAAATTGTACCGGGGTGGCCTGAGTATATCGTGCTTGAACCGTGAAGCAGTGCTGAACGCTGAGGTCAAGGCCCTGAACGGTTGCCGTAGTGCCTGCTGTATTGCTCAGGTCCTTTGAATTCTCGCCATCGATGAATATGTTGTATCCGCCTTGCGGAACGTCATTGGCCTGACTCCAACTAAGGACGACATTGTCACCGGACACCGCTGCGGTTGTTAAGGACGCGGCACCGAACACCTCGGCAGGCTCACGGGTATTGGTCGTCGGTGCAGGCCTTACAGGTGTTGATGTGACAGGTGTCGACGTTACAGGTGGCGTTGTGGTTGTGGTCGGCTCATCAATCGATGCAGCGCCGTTTTTCGGAGGCGGTATGACGATTGTTTCGTTACCACTGGAGACAGCTGTTTCCTGATCAGGTATGTTGGCTACCTGATCAGACTCGGTCACAGCACTTCCACCACCGCATGCACTGAGAATGATACTCAATGTTATTGCTGAAAAAGCCGCCTGGTGTAATCTCATTTCGATGCCTCAGTATTGTAATTCCTGGAATAGATTACGGCAGACCCATGGATGGCCTGAGGAACTGGATCACAGATCAACATGACCTTATTCACAATACCGGACAGCTAATTACAACCAATTGATTTAATTAAAAATATATATTCAGTTTAATCCCAAATCCGTGTGGCTGGATTGCTCAAAAAATAGCCAAATGACTCTCTTTTCGAGTTTGACATTACCAAGCAAAATAATCAGGATAGGCACAATAAAAAACTGAGCTCGTTTGATAAGTCAACATCCTGCCAAAACAGCAATCAACAATCCAAATATAACCACCGCAACCCGTGCAAGGACCAATTACCGCAACCTTGCCAGGGGGGTATCACTTGATGCCAAATGGATTCGACACTTATACTCAGCAGCGTTTTTTAAATTCGATAACAATAGGCAACGCAGTATGACGACTCCAAGTTTCAACCCACCCATTCGTACGCTCATGGGCCCCGGCCCTTCCGATGTACACCCCCGCATACTCGAGGCACTGTCACGCCCGACCATCGGCCATCTGGATCCGGTATTTGTCGAGATGATGGAGCAGACCAAGGGATTGCTTCAGTATGCGTTCCAGACCGAGAACCAGCTGACAATGCCGGTTTCGGCACCAGGATCGGCAGGCATGGAGACCTGTTTTGTCAACCTGGTCGAACCTGGCGATAAGGTCATCGTATGCCAAAATGGTGTTTTCGGCGGCCGTATGAAAGAGAATGTTGAACGTTGCGGCGGAACTCCGATCATGGTCGAGGATGAGTGGGGCAAAGCTGTCGATCTGGCAAAGGTCGAAGCAGCTCTCGAACAAAACAGCGATGCTGCGATTCTTGCCTTTGTCCACGCCGAGACCTCAACCGGCGCCTGTTCAGATACCAAGGAACTGGTGGAACTTGCTCATCGCCATGACTGCCTTACGATTGTGGACAGTGTCACTTCCCTCGGCGGTTGTGAACTGAAAGTCGATGAATGGGGAATCGATTCAATCTATTCGGGGACTCAGAAATGCCTCTCCTGTACACCGGGCATAGCACCCGTCAGCTTCAACGAACGTGCCTTGGAAAAGGTACGTAACCGCAGCAGCAAGGTACAGAGTTGGTTTCTCGACCTGAATCTGGTGATGGGATACTGGGGTAGTGGCCAAAAGCGAGCCTATCATCATACCGCACCGGTAAATGCACTGTATGGCTTACATGAAGCACTCTGCATACTCCAGGATGAGGGATTGGAAAACGCCTGGATGCGACATAACAAGATGCACAATGCTTTGAAGGCTGGCCTCGAAGCAATGGGTCTTACTTTTATCGTGGACGAAGCGCATCGGCTGCCCCAGCTGAATGCGGTTTCCATTCCCGAAGGCGTCGACGATGCAACTGTGAGAAGCCGATTACTCAGTGAGTACAACCTGGAGATCGGTGCCGGCCTGGGCGCCTTGGCTGGCAAGGTTTGGCGTATCGGACTGATGGGGCATAGTGCCCGAGCGGAAAATATCCTGTTGTGTGTGGGCGCTTTGGAGGCCGTTTTGAGCGATATGAACGCACCGATAAACACAGGTGTTGCCCTGGGCCGCGTCCAGCAAGCGCTCTAATTCTTAGTGATAGCCGAAGTCCCACTGCTGCTCGAGCCCGAGCAGCTGCAAAACCTGCTTGGAGTGGAGAGCTTGGTGGTCATCGATTTATGCAAAGAGACCACCTATGCCCAACTCCATATTCCAGGAGCGGTACATCTGGCCTACAGCCGGATTGTGGCCAGCAACCATCCCGTGCATGGCTTGCTACCGGATACCGATACAGTGGCACGGACACTCTCTGACCATGGCATCGACAACGACAGCCATGTCGTAGCCTATGATGATGAGGGCGGCGGCAAGGCCTCGCGCTTGTTGTGGACGCTGGAAGCGATGGGACATGGGCACTATTCGCTGTTGAACGGAGGACTGCACGCCTGGGCTAATGAGGGTCATGCCTGCAGTCGCCAATTATCACCGTCCGCAACAGCCGATTTCACCGCTGTACCCTGTACGGATACAGTCGCCACCGCCGACTATATAACCGAACGTCTTGGTGAGCCTGACTTCGCCCTCTGGGACGCGCGCAGCTGGAATGAATATTCCGGTATCTCACGCTTCTCCAGGCATCCGGGGCATATTCCGGGAGCGGTCAACCTCGACTGGTTGGAGGTCATGGATCGCGATCGAAACCTGCGCTTAAAAGCGGATGAGGCACTGCAGACACGGCTCAACCAATTGGGACTGGAGCAAGATAAAGAGATCGTCGTTTACTGCCAGACTCACCATCGCTCATCTCTCGCCTGGTTCGTTCTGCGCCATCTGGGTTACCAGCACTGCAGGGGCTACCCGGGTTCATGGTCAGAATGGGGTAACAATGACGATACACCTAAAGCCATGCCATGAGACGGCCATCCAGTAAACAGCGCCGGGCAGTCATACTGATTCTGGCGCTGATCACATTTTCAGTCGCCTACTATGCTGGCCATACACAAAAGCAACATACCAGGACATTACCCCAAATCGACGGTGTTTTGATCAATCCCCCACTCCCGGTACCGCCAGTCGATCTCTACAATCAGCAGGGTGAACCCTTTTCCCTCAGCGATCTGCAAGGTCATTGGAACCTGTTGATGCTTGATCCCGGTCCAGGAACAACCTCTTCAATCGCACTCACCAGACTGATTCAGGTACATAATCGCTTGGCGGCGGATCCTGATCTGCAACAGCAGATTCACTATTTCTACCTGCCCGGAAACAAGATCGAAGAAAAGGCGATATCGTTCGCATCGCTGTCAGACAACTTCCAGGCCTTGCACGGAGACAAGCAAAAAGTGGACATCGCCTTTACCGCCTTCGGCGGCGCAGACAACAAAACGGAATATACACTCTACCTGATTGGGCCGGACGCAAAACTGCGTGCCCTGTTTACCCGGAATAACAATACGGCTACTATCGCTGAAGATCTCAATAACCTGATCGATGCAGTGCAGTAACACTATGAATCAATCCGATACAGCTAAGGACACCAGTAAAAAGATTGCGCAATCCTTGTTCGTGGGTCTGCAATATCTGTTACCGCACCATCTGCTCTCCTCCTTGATGCACAGCATTGCCCGAATCGAGCTGAAACCGGTGAAAGATCTTCTCATCCGTCAGGCGATCAAATGGTACAAGGTTGATATGCAGGAGGCGTTGGAGAGCGATCCTGCCCAATACAGGAGTTTCAACGATTTCTTCACCCGTGCATTGCGTCCCGATGCACGGCCGGTTGCCCAATCGGACAATCAGGTCGCCTCACCTGCTGACGGGACACTCAGTCAGTCGGGTGATATCGAGGCGGGATTCCTGTTTCAGGCAAAGGAACACGACTACTCGCTACTCGAGCTGCTGGGCGGCGATGCAGAGATGAACCGTCTGTTCGAAGACGGCAACTTCGCAACAATCTACCTTTCTCCGCGCGACTATCACCGCCTGCACATGCCTGCCAGCGGAAAATTGAAGCGTATGCTCCACGTCCCCGGACGTCTGTTCAGCGTCAATGCAACCACCTGCGAGAAGGTACCCAGACTGTTTGCCAGGAATGAACGGGTGATCTCTCTTTTCGAGACTGACTTTGGCCCCATGGCGATAATCCTTGTCGGTGCTATTTTTGTCTCCAGCATCGAGACTGTCTGGGCCGGCACCATCACCCCCCTCCAACAACGGGTAAACAGTTGGGACTACGAACCCTCCGCCGCACCTGCCAGTATCGAGCTGGAGAAAGGCGAGGAGATGGGGCGCTTCAATATGGGATCCACCGTGATTCTGCTGTTCGCCAAGGATGCCATCGAGTGGCATGACGATTTCATTGCGGACAGCCCCGTTAGAATGGGCGAAGCGATCGCCACTGCTACCGGTGGGGAGTCATAGCCCCATAATCACCTGTAACGCATTCACGGCCTGGTCGCCTCGATCGTTGCCGAAACCACATACTCCTCGATCCCGCGTCCCGGTGCCCAATCGCGGATGAATTCGCGGGATTCGTCCTTGGGTTCGATCTTGATATCTGTAAACCCTGCCGCGTCCATAATACCCTCCAACTCCTCGATCAACGACGCATTACCCATGCATCCGGAGACCAGTTGAGGATCGTTTCTCATCTCTTGCGGTATTTCCACGGTGGCCACCACGTCGGAGATGGCCAGGCGTCCCCCTGGTTTGAGTATCCTGAAGGCCTCCCGAAACACTCGATCCTTATCCGGTGAAAGATTAATGACGCAATTGGAGATGATCACATCCACACAGCCGTCTGCAATCGGCAGGGCCTCGATTTCACCCAATCTGAACTCGACATTACTATATTTGCCGCGTAAGGCGTTATTACGCGCCTTGGATAACATATCCGGCGTCATATCCACACCGATCACTTGACCCGCATCACCCACTTCGATGGCTGCCAGGAAGCAGTCAAATCCGCCGCCGGAGCCCAGATCGACCACCACTTCGCCCGGTTGCAAGGCGGCGATCGCCTTCGGATTGCCACATCCCAAGCCCATATCGGCGCCACTCGGCACCTTGGCAAGATCGTCCTGGCTATAACCCAGGCGGCTTGAGATCAGGGTATTGATCGCCGTGTCGCCTGAGACACCGCAACAACTCGATTCGATGCCGCAGCAGCCATTCGAATTGCTGGCCACCGCCACTTGCGCGTAGGCCTTTCGCACCTCCTGGCGATGGCTATCCTGGAGATCGGTCAATGATACTTCAGCTGCACTGTTGTTTGTTAAATCTGGCATCACGCTCTCCACTATTCTCTAATTCTGTTTGCGGAATGAAAAATTCCGATAGTTTGTCCAAAACCCCTGGATCGATCCAGCAATTGACACGCTTACCCTGTCGCTCCATCTCAATCAAACCCGCATAGTGGAGCGCTTTCAAATGGTGCGACAGGGTGGAAGGCGCAATCTGCATACCCTCGCCCAGCTGCCCGACACTGAAGCTGATCGCCTGCTCCAGATCACAGCGGGTACCAGGCTGACAGCAGCGACTCAATCGCTGAAAAATAAGCAATCGGTGGGGGTTACCCAATGCTTTAAACATCTCCGCAAGCTGCTTGTCATTAGATCTAATATTCGACATATTTCGAAATATAAAACAAAATCTACGGAATTACAAATCACAGCCCGGAATAGACCATCACCCGTTTCAGCGCAAGACGGGAACCGGTGATCTATTTACAGGCTTCTGAATTGATTTGAATGAATACCGGCAGACTCACGACCAGGAACGGAAACGCCCGGTGTCGAGATGGATGAAATTGGATTTTGGATAGTAACCGACACCACCCGCCTTCATTGCGACGGCACAATCCCGCAGTGTTTTAAGATCGCAGCCACAGAGCCGGATATCGATTGCCCTACCCTGCATATGCAGGCTCCGCTTCGCCACTCCTCCGCTCTTGTTGCGCAGCATCTCGTTTGTTTTCGGCGAGCGGTAGGCGGAGATGATTTCGAATTCACCATGAGTGCCAACAACCTGCTGCAGCTGGTAGAGCATGTCCAGAAGCGCCCTATCCATGCTGGTTGACTCCCCGCTGCGGTGATCTCTGAGCAAACGGTCAAGAATCCGGAGATTATCGACCTGGTATTCTCCATCGCGCCAATAGGTAACCGTTTCTCTCTCCCCCGTATGGGTATGACGAAACGCCAGCGTGCGGTTCTCACTCGCGGCGAGCGCCAACAAGGGCGACGACATCAACAGGCCTGTCATTGATGCGCAGTTACGCAGAAAGCGACGTCTGCTGAAACTGGGATTGTCGTTGGTAGTCATCAGCGTTGGCAACATGGATGCGGCTAACCTTGGATGGGAAACGTAACACTATTGTCGGCAGTGACCGTACAAAATCCACGCGCAGGTTAACAAATTCAGGCAGGGTAAAGCCAACCCTGTGACTCGAATCACATGAATGTGAGTCAGGATGCCTTAGCTATGGGGTATGGGGCCGGGGCAGATCGGATTAGTGTTAACCGGCCCTAGAGCGAGGGATTCTCCGCCCTACTCTCATGATGAGCGGTTAGATGTTCAATCCCTTCACCCATCACCAGCATTAATGCGGTATCTCTTTGATAGATGTCGGGTCGAAAATGGATATCTCCCGCAGTATCCACCCAACTGGTGAAGTAGGTAAGGTAGACCGGCATCGGTTTGGCGAGCGGAGCCATCTGGGTTTCACCGCTGCGCAGGGCTTGCTGTAACCAGATATTCTGCGGCTGCTCTGCGTACTCTACCAGCAGTTGAGCCAACTGATCAGCTGCCTCAACCCTGACACACCCAGAGCTGTAGGCCCGATTCGGCCGCTCAAACAGGCCACGGGCAGGGGTGTCATGGAGATAGATCTGGTGAGCATTGGGCATATGAAATTTTATCCGTCCAAGACTGTTGCTGTTGCCCGCATCCTGTCTCAAGACAAAGGGAAAATTGTTTTCATGATAGCTTGCCCAATCGATACCGACCGGATCGATCTCACCCCATTCTCCATCTGAACGCATATAGACGCGAAACTGTTTACGCGCCAGATACTCATTGTCCTGCTGTAGCTGCGGCAGTATATCCTGCACCGCGATGCTACGGGGCACTGTCCACAATGGATTCATGACCAGATGTGTCACTTTGCTGCTGAACGAGGGCGTTTGTCGCTCCTGCCTACCGTTCACCGTGCGCTTGTGAAATACGACCTGGTCCCGATTCATGAGAGAAATCTCAAATCCCGCTGTATTGACCATCAGGTGCTGCGGCTCCAGTTCATGAGGCAGCCAGCGCCAGCGCTCAAGATTTGCCCGTATTTGTGCGATGCGTGTCTCTACCGGATCATTTAGGGCTCGCAGGGTGGCAGACCCCACAATGCCATCCGGCACCAATCCAAGTCGCCGCTGGAATCGTTTAACCGCCTTCGCCAGGTTGGTATCGAAATAGTTTGGATCGGGTATCTCTTCAGCTGTCCGGCTCGATTCCCCTTGTAACCGCCGCCGGAGGAGTGCAACTGCAGGATCCGAATCACCCAGCCGTAAACTGTCATCGAGGTGGAGGGTTGGCCAGCCCCCTTCGGCTTGGATGTCGCGATACTTCACAAGCGCATCCTTCAGCTGCAGATAGGCGCTGTTGGTTGGTCGAAGGGTGTTGAGTAATTGTTCCAGTGCACCACCGGATAGTGCAGATGACAAGGCATCGACCGGATCGAAACTCTCGTTTGGAAACATCCAGAAAGGATCGAGGGACTGTGCATCATATCGCCCCAATCGCAGATCTCTGGCCAGCCTGAGATAGCCGTCACTGAGCAGCAGCTCTCGATTGACCATGACTTCCGGTGACGGGTCGAAGACCAACCCACGCAGATGATCCAGATGGTAATCATCGGTATTCAAACCATCCAGCTCCGCTGATGCCAGCCAACGAAAGAGGTGTCTACCCTGCTCAGTCAGTTCGCCTTCATGATGCCAAATGAATCGATGTCGCTGCTTGTCATAAAGACGCTCAATCTGTGGCCAATCGATTACCAGCCCCCCCTCCAGCGCCGTTTCAATCGGCACCACAAGCGACTCAGCTGCTGGACTGATAGCGATAACACCAGCCGCTTCGCCTCGGCTGAAAAACAGGCAGAGAAGAATGCCAATCCAGTACCTGCTTTTATCTTTCAATATACTCCTGAACATTCGAAGCCATTGCTCGTATGGGCAGTAGAGTAGTCGATGAAATAACGATCACACCATGCCCTGAAGTACCCGCAGCCGAAGACTCAAGCCATCGCCTGCCTCTATGCTTAAGCTTAGGTCCGGTATCGGAGATAAGACAGGTTTACCCCCTACAATTCATGGTTAGAGTCTAATCAGGCGAGATCAGACAATGGGTAAAAAATAGTTAAATCTGCAGAAAGAGAGCAATATGGGAAACAACTTCCCACACATTGAATAGCGAACGATGCCAAGCATCTGTCCGCTCAGTGTGCGGGTTGATCATCGTGATAATTTCAAGACCGGCCGATATCGAATGTAACCACCTGGCGTATGTCGTGCGTGCCGGTCAAAACCATCAGCAGGCGATCCAGGCCCAAGGCAACGCCGGAACACTCCGGCATCCCTGCCGCCAGCGCATCAAGCAGGGCTTCATCCATCGGCACTTCCGCTTGCCGGGAAGATCCACGCCGGTGATTGTCCGCATTGAATCGCTTTCGCTGCTGACCGGCACTGGTCAGTTCCTGAAACCCGTTGGCAATCTCCATTCCGCCTATATAGAGTTCGAAGCGTTCCGCTACCGGGTATCTATCCTCCCGCACCTGCGCCAAGGCTGCCTGACTCGCGGGATAGTCATACAGGAAAGTCATTCCGCGCTGACCCAGCTGGGGTTCAATCAAATGACTCAGCAGCAGGTCGAGCCAGCCGTCACGACCCTCGATGGCAAGCTGGTCCGCACCGGAAATACCCTGTTCTACGGCACATTGCCGCAACTGATCGAGATCGGCCGCATGGGGATTCATTCCGAGCCGACGCTCGAATGCTTCGGCATATGTCAGTTTTTCGATCGACAGCGGCCGCGCTGTCAATCTGTTGATCAGATTGGCCACCTCATCCATCAGCTGATGATAATCGAGACCCGGTCGATACCACTCCAGAAGTGAAAACTCCGGATTGTGGCGCCGGCCAAGCTCACCGTTACGGAACACCTTACAGATCTGGTAGATCGGACCGCTGTCAGCCGCCAACAACCGCTTCATGGGGAACTCAGGGGAGGTATGCAGATAAAGATCGAGACCCTGAACCGCCTCGGGGCCGGTATAACGGGTATTGAAACTCTCTATTGCAGGGTCCGTTGCGGCAAAGCGCGAACAGACCGGTGTCTCCACCTCGACCACACCGATCTGATCAAAGAATCGACGGATATGGCTCAGCATCTCCGCCCTGGCCCGTATAATCTCGATGGAGGCGGAAGGTCGCCAATCGTCCTTTTGGGTCATTAAACCGGTCAGTCTTCCTTGGCGCGTGAGACATACTCACCGCTACGGGTATCCACCTTGATTGCCTCGCCGATCTGGACAAACAGCGGCACACGCACCACGGCACCGGTCTCTAAGGTGGCCGGCTTGCCGCCACTCCCTGAGGTGTCCCCTTTCAGTCCCGGATCGGTGTCGGTGATGTTCAGGATCACGAATTTAGGCGGTTCGACAATAATCGGGGCGCCATTCCACAGGGTCACCAGACAGACGTCCTCCTCCTTCAGCCATTTGGCACTCTCCGCCACTGCAGCCTGATCGGCGCTCACCTGTTCGTAACTATCAGGATCCATGAAGTGCCAGAACTCGCCATCATTGTAGAGATACTGCATTTCAGACTCATGCACATCGGCCCCTTCAACCGATTCACCCGATTTGAAGGTTTTTTCCAACACCCGGCCAGTCTTCAGATTGCGTATCTTGACCCGATTGAAAGCCTGACCTTTGCCAGGCTTTACGAATTCGTTTTCAATAATGGAGCAGGGATCCCCATCCAGCATGATTTTCAGGCCACCCTTAAACTCATTGGTGCTATAACTAGCCATGACATCCTCACGAAACATATCAATTGCGGCGCACATCATACCTGAGACTGAGTCCTGTGTGCAGGCGTCAGTGTGGCGAAAAGCCCTCGCCGACGGTTTCACCGACGTACCCAGTCTGCTCGAATATCTACAGATCGAACCGTCGGCAGTGTCCGATCACATCCGGGCCTGTAGGCAATTCTCACTGCGGGTACCCAAGGTCTTCGCCGCACTGATGCGCAAGGGCGATCCTGATGATCCTCTACTGCTGCAAGTTCTCCCACATGCCAGCGAGATGGACCTGGCCGACGGATTCAGCACCGACCCGGTCGGTGATCACATGGCCGGGCATAGCCCCGGGCTGTTGCAGAAGTATCATGGCCGTATCCTGATCATCACCACCGGGGCATGCGCGGTCCATTGCCGTTACTGCTTTCGCCGGCACTATCCCTATTCCGGCGCTACGGCCACCAACAGTCAATGGCGCCAGGTCATCGACTATCTTGTGGCCAATCCCGCGGTTGAGGAGGTCATCCTGAGCGGCGGAGACCCATTGATGATCAGTGACGATAAACTCGGGCGATGGTTGGCGCAGCTTGAATCGTTGCCACAGATCAAACGCTTGCGCATTCACACCCGCTTACCGGTGGTCCTGCCCCAACGTATCACAGGTGAATTGCTTAGCGTCTTGAAGCGTTGCGCCATCAAAAAGGTAATGGTAATCCACGCCAATCACCCCAATGAGCTGTCGCCCGCTGTCGCGGAGGGAGTGAAAAAAATGGCGGCGTCGGGCGTCACCCTATTGAATCAGTCGGTCTTGCTGAAAGGCGTGAACGATCACGGCGATACCCTGGTCAGGCTCAGCAATCGTCTTTTTGAGATCGGTGTTCTGCCCTATTACCTGCACCTGCTCGACCGGGTTGAGGGCGCCGCCCATTTTGAGCTGGAGAAGGTAGCCATCCTGAAACTGCAACAACAGCTGCTGACCGAACTGCCAGGCTATCTGATGCCGAGAATGGTGCGTGAGACAGCAGGAGAGTTGTATAAGACACCCATTCAGGATTGCACAATTTAGGGCCTCACCCCCCACCACCCAGCGACTCCATGGGCCAGCGGGAGCGGACCGAAAACCTAAGCGCCTCGGATTCCCCGGCCAATAGGCGCCGGCAGCCGGCATAAGCGATCATGGCCCCGTTATCAGTGCAAAACTTGGGACGGGGATAGTAGGCAGCCCCTTCTTCACCCGCCATCATCGCATCGATCCGCTGACGTAATCGTCGATTGGCGCTGACCCCGCCGGCCAGCACCAGCGTCTTGATACCACACTGCCTGACAGCCCTGCGACACTTGAGCAAAAGGGTGTCGACCACCGCCTCTTCAAAGGCGCGTGCTATATCGGCCCGGGTCTGAGCCGATAGGGCTCCCCCCTCCTCACGCTCTGCCCGCTGGATGGTATTCAGGGCAAAGGTCTTCAAACCACTGAAACTGAAGTCGAGGCCGGGTCTGTCGATCATCGGCCGGGGAAAATGAAAGTGCTCAGGATCGCCCTGCTCAGCCAGTTTCGCCAGTTCCGGTCCCCCGGGATAGGGTAATCCCAAGAGCTTAGCGGTCTTATCGAAGGCCTCGCCGGCCGCATCGTCCAGAGTATCCCCGAGCAGTCGGTATCGACCCATACCTTCCACCTCCACCAACTGGGTGTGTCCACCGGATACCAGCATTGCGATGAAGGGAAAGGCCGGAGGATCAGGCTCAAGCATGGGCGCCAGGAGATGGCCCTCCATATGGTGCACACCAATCGCCGGGATACCCCAGGACCAGGCCATGCTCCGCCCCACCGATGCACCTACCAGCAAGGCACCCACCAGACCCGGACCTGCGGTGTAGGCCACACCGTCCAGTGAAGCAGCCTCGATCCCGGCATCCTGAAACAACTGCCGGACCAACGGTAAAAGCTTGCGCACATGGTCCCTGGATGCCAATTCAGGCACCACCCCACCATAATCGGCATGCAGATCGACCTGGCTGTGCAGGGCATGAGCCAGCAGACCCATTTCACTGTCGTAAACGGCCACACCGGTCTCATCACAGGATGTTTCTATACCTAATACCCGCATATTTGTACCACTTTTTGCTGTAGAATAGCCCTATACCTTTGCAAACCGGGGTGGCTATGAGTAGAATCTCCGCCTTTCGACCGGTCGAGAAGCTTAACAGATTCGAGGAAACAACATCGATGCCGAACGTACGCGTTAAAGAGAACGAACCTTTTGAAGTCGCCATGCGCCGTTTCAAGCGCTCCTGTGAGAAGGCCGGGGTGCTCGCTGAAGTCCGCCGCCGGGAATTCTATGAAAAGCCCACTTGGGAACGCAAACGCAAGGCAGCAGCAGCCGTTAAACGCAACCTGAAAAAGGTTTCCCGCGAAAGCCGCCGTTTCGAACGCCAGTATTGATCATCCCCCCCTGCCCCGCAGGAGCCAGCCAGGATGCTTAAAGAACAGATCTTAGATGACGTCAAGGCCGCCATGAAGGCCAAAGAGAAGTCACGTCTGGGCACTTTGCGTCTGATCACCGCCGCGATCAAGCAGCGCGAGGTCGATGAACGTACCGAACTGGATGATACTCAAGTATTGGCGATCCTGGAAAAGATGATCAAGCAGCGGCGCGACTCCATCAAGCAGTATGAAAGTGCAGGCCGCCAGGAGCTGGCAGAGCAGGAAAAGAGCGAGATTGCCATTATCGAGACCTATATGCCCGCTGGTCTGAGCGATGATGAAATTTCGGCAATGGTCGACAATGCAATCGCCGAAACCAACGCCTCGGGCATGCAAGACATGGGCAAGGTCATGGGGCTGCTCAAACCTCAGATGCAAGGCCGGGCCGATATGGGCAAGGTCAGCGGCCTGGTAAAACAAAAACTGGCAGGCTGACTCACATCAGGCCATTATCAGCTATTCTTGCCCCATGGCCGATTCCCTTTAAGGCCAGTAGGAAAACATGGCCGGTAAGATCCCCACACAGTTTATCGATGACCTTTTGAACCGCATCGACGTTGTCGATGTCATCAATCGGCGCATACCGCTTAAAAAGGCAGGCCGCGATTTTCAGGCGCGTTGTCCCTTCCACGACGAAAAGACCCCTTCTTTCACCGTCAGCCAACAAAAGCAGTTCTACCACTGTTTCGGCTGTGGCGCCCATGGATCGGCCATCGGTTTTCTCATGGAGTATGAAAATCTCGGTTTTGTCGAGGCCGTGGAAGAGCTGGCTCACACTGCGGGCCTCGAGGTACCCCGGGAGGCCGGTTCCGACCAAGGCCCAGACCTGCGTCCGCTGTATGACTTGATGGAGGATGCAGCCCGCTTCTACCGCCATCAACTCAAAAACCATCCCAATGCCGAACTGGCAATCGACTATCTCAAGTCACGCGGCTTGAGCGGTGAAATCGCCGCCGCCTTCGGTATCGGTTATGCGCCTCCAGGTTGGGATAATCTGCTTACCACACTTGGCAAGGATACTTCCTCCGTCTCCAGACTGCTGGAGTGTGGATTGACTCAAGAGGGGGAAAGCAAGGGTTACGACCGCTTCCGAGACCGCATCATCTTTCCCATCCGAGACCGGCGGGGACGCACCATCGGCTTCGGCGGCCGCACCATCGGAGATGAAAAACCGAAATACCTGAACTCACCGGAAACCGCATTGTTTCATAAAGGACGGGAACTCTATGGCCTGTATGAGGCGCGCAAGGCAAACGCCAAGATTACACGACTACTGGTGGTGGAGGGCTATATGGATGTGGCCGCACTGGCCCAGCATGGCATCCTCAATGCCGTTGCAACCCTTGGTACGGCCACCACTCATGACCATCTGGAATTGATCTTTCGCACCTGTCCCGAGGTAGTATTCTGTTTTGACGGTGACCGTGCCGGTCGGGATGCGGCCTGGAAAGCACTGCAGACCAGCCTGCCTCTGATGCGGGATGGACGAGAAGTCAAATTCCTCTTTTTACCCCAAGGCGAGGACCCGGACACCCAGATACGCAAAGAGGGTGCCGATGCCTTCAATGTACGCATGGAGCAGGCCCAACCTCTGTCGAAATTTCTCTTCCAACAACTTACCGATCAGGTACAGATGGAGAGTATCGATGGTCGCGCAAAACTTGCCCAGCTGGCGTCCCCCCTTCTGGAAAAGCTCCCATCCGGGGTGTTTCGCCGCATGATGTTTCAGCATCTGGAAGAGGTGGTGGGCATCAGAGACGGCCATCTCGACAAAGGCGTTCAGCAAAAAGGCCAAAATCGCCAAAGGAGTGTGGCGCCTAGTGAAAAGCAGCAACGCCCTACCCCGATTCGAATGGCCATTGCATTACTGCTCGACAACCCCCATCTATACACCATTGCAGACAGCGTTGAAAAAGATTGGCAAAAGTGGGACGCACCCGGCATAGACATTCTTAAACAGTTACTTGAAATAATCCGTTCCCAACCTACGCTTAACAAAGCAGCTTTGTTGGAACGATGGCGAGATACGGAGCACTTCAATCACCTCAACAAATTAGCCAATTACGGGTTTGATCTGCCGGGCATGGATCAGGAGGCTGAATTACGTGATGCACTCCTCAAATTAAATGCGCAGTTTCATAAAAGTTCCCGACCGCAACCGGGGAATCTACGTCCCAGCGAACTGTCTGATGATCTGCTTAATGAGCTGAAACGCCGCTATCCCGGCACCCTCAGCCAAGATGAGCAGTAAGAAACAGGGGTCTTCAGAGAAAGACCAATGGCTGGCACAAGTATATGAAAGTGTGCTAATATGGTGAGTTCAGCCTCAGTGTTGTACACCTCGTCTGACTACAAGGTAAAAGATGAACCAGGAACAGCAGCAATCCCAACTAAAGCAACTGATTGCAAAGGGTAAGGAACAGGGATTCCTCACCTACGCGGAAGTTAATGACCACCTCCCTGAGGGCATAGTAGAGCCTGAACAGATCGAGGATATCGTCCGCATGATCAACGACATGGGCATCACAGTCCATGAATCGGCACCCGATCTGGAAGACAACACTCTCAGCGACTCGGTCGTCTCCGCCGATGAAGACGCCGCCGAGGCGGCAGCTGCCGCCCTGGCCAGCGTCGATAGCGAATTTGGCCGCACCACTGACCCGGTTCGCATGTATATGCGTGAAATGGGCACTGTCGAACTGCTGACCCGTGAAGGCGAACTGCGCATCGCCAAGCGCATTGAGGAGGGCCTGCATCAGGTCTCCGCCGCATTGTCCACCTTCCCCACCACCGTCGACCTGCTGTGCACGCTGCTGGAGAAGATTGAACCCGGCGAATCACGGCTTGCCGACATCACCAGCGGCTTCATCGATCCCAACGAACCCGATGAGATCCCCACACCGGTGCAACCGCAGGATGCCAGTAACAACAACAATTCCAGTGACGACGACGATGACAGCAGCGACGATCCGGAAAACACCGGCCCCGATCCCGAAGAGGTCACGGCAAAGGGAAAAGAGCTTCGCAAGCGTTATAACGCGCTGTGCTCCGCGCTGAAGAAACAGGGCCGTGCCAGCGCCAAGTCGCAAAAGGCCCAGGATGCGGTTTCAGAGACATTCCTTGAATTCAAGCTGGTACCCATCACCTTTAATCTGCTCGTCTCCACATTAAGAGACACTATCGCGCGCATCCGCAATCAGGAACGCATCATCATGAACCTTTGCGTCGACAAGGCACGCATGCCCCGCAAAGAGTTTATCGCCTCGTTTCCCGATAATGAGACCAACCTCGACTGGATCATCGACCAGATCAATAAAGGCAAGCCCCATTCGGAAGCCCTCAAAGAGTATGCCGACGAGATCATTCGTGCGCAAAAGCGCCTTGTCGGCATTGAGAGCGACTGCCTGTTGACCATTGGTGAAATCAAAGAGACCAATCGCAAGATGTCGATCGGCGAGGCCAAGGCACGCCGCGCCAAAAAAGAGATGGTGGAAGCAAACCTGCGCCTGGTCATCTCCATTGCGAAGAAATACACCAACCGCGGACTGCAGTTTCTCGACCTCATCCAGGAAGGCAATATCGGCCTGATGAAGGCAGTGGACAAGTTCGAATATCGCCGCGGTTACAAGTTTTCAACCTATGCGACCTGGTGGATTCGTCAGGCCATTACCCGTTCTATCGCCGATCAGGCGCGCACTATCCGTATACCGGTGCATATGATAGAGACCATCAACAAACTGAACCGCATCTCCCGGCAGATGATTCAGGAGATGGGCCGCGAAGCCACACCGGAAGAGCTGGCAGAACGCATGGATATGCCGGAAGACAAGATTCGCAAGGTACTCAAGATAGCCAAGGAACCGATCTCCATGGAGACACCGATCGGTGACGATGAGGATTCCCACCTGGGTGATTTTATCGAGGATTCCGGCGTGGTCTCCCCTATCGAGTCAGCCACCGCGGAAGGTCTGGGCGAAGCGACGCAAAACATGCTGGCCGGATTGACCAGCCGGGAAGCAAAAGTGTTGCGCATGCGCTTCGGCATCGACATGAACACCGACCACACCCTCGAAGAGGTTGGCAAACAGTTCGATGTCACCAGGGAACGTATCCGCCAGATCGAAGCCAAGGCACTGCGCAAACTGCGCCACCCTTCGCGCTCAGATCGCCTCCGCAGCTTCCTCGACAGCGATTGATTACAGGATTCCAGCGCAACGACAGCAAAAACTGCTGTTTTTGCGCCGGGATCTGCTACAATCCCGCCGATTCCGGGCCCATAGCTCAGTTGGTTAGAGCAGGGGACTCATAATCCCTTGGTCCTAGGTTCGAGTCCTAGTGGGCCCACCAAAAAAACTGATTGAAATTATGCCGGTTTCAGCGTTGAGATAAACCCTTTTCAAATCCTAATTTGTAACTCTGACTCTGAAATCGGTCGACCGTGGCTGCTGTAATTCGGCAATCTGTTTTTGTATGGCGCCTACCAGCGATTCATTGATCCACCAATTCCCCGTCAGGTGTGACTACGGGTAACCCGAACACCTGCCATAGTTGCATACCACCACGATAGTAATGCAGCTTTTCTGCAGGATAGCCGATACTGAGCAGGCTGAGAATCGCTGTGGGTGACTGACCACACCAAGGTCCGTTACACCACAACACCAAGGTTTTGGCTTCAGTGAAATCCCAGTTCTTGTCTCTCTTTTTAGCACCGAACAGTCTCAGTGACTCCTCCAAGGTGATCTCGTCCGCGCCCTGATCTGGATTTAGATGTGTAAAGGGGACATTGATCGACCCTGGAATGGTGCCGCGTTCATGCCAGTCAGTGGTCCTGGCATCGATCAACAGGCCACTGCCCTCACCCAGTGCTGTTTTCATGAAAGCGATCAGCTCAACCTCACCGATGGTATTGACGCCGCTCGTCACTTCTATCGGTTGTGCACAAAAGGGAGGGCATGGTCGTGAAGTGCGGGCAAAATCGAACTCAAGCAGGGCGTCGGTATCCTGGTTGCGGCGTATCAACAACTCCTTGCCGGCATGTTTGACACTGAACTCCCCTATCTCGGGAGTAATCATGACCTCTAAAGTATCTGCACCAGATATGGCCGATATCGATGCCGCAAACAGGCTTAAAATTAAAACAGAAATCTTGTTATTTCCCATAGGGATCATCCTGTCGATCTGAATTTCAATGGAGATTATATCAATTCACAGATCAAAACAGTTGAATAGCTTAAGTGAATCAAATTTGACCTCTCGACGACAGCTCACTAGGCTCAGAGGTTAGTATCGATTGCTAACGGTAAAAAACTCGATATACCAACCAAGATGGCAACAGCGAACGAAATCAAACATCTCGTTGAAAAGTTGAACGCTGCCACCGCACGCATCAAACAGCGCCTTACCGAGCGGTACCTTGCACAAATCCCGACTCAGCCGAAGACCAAGAGGGGATCCGACCCAAAATCGATCTGGTGGGGTTATTTTCCGGTAGTACTGGTAGCCATACTGGGACTTACAATAACCATAATGCTGTTCGTGCAATCAATGCGATGGGAAAAAAACCAGGTTGAAATCGCGTTCAGAGAGGCCTCTCAGGACAGAATCCTGGTGATCCAGCGTGAAATCAAACACTCGCTGCGCATTGTTCTCGACATTGCCAGTTTTTTTGAAGCTTCCGAAATCGTCGGTCGGCGCGAATTTCGAAAATTTGTCGGCCCGGCATTGAAGAACCAGGCCGGAATAAAAACTCTGGAATGGGTCCCTGTCGTTACTGACGAGATGCGTCAGACATTCATCGAAGAAGCCCGGCAGAGTTTTCCTCCATTTGAGATCCTGGAAATGGATGACACCGGCATGCTCAACAAAAGTCCGCGTCGGCTGTTCTACTACCCGATTCTCTACATACAACCCTATCAGTACAATAAACAGCTGCTCGGTCTCAACATGGGTACCGACCCAACCGCCTCCAATCTGTTCAGTGAAGCGGAAATCACGCATGAAATCCAGGTTTCTCCCGGCATTTACCTTAATGACGATGGAGAAAGAAAGACTGGAATCATGGTTGCCGCCCCTGTCTTCTTCAATGCTGACAATGCAAACGAAGACCCCCCCCAGGCGAACTCATCAATTAGAGGATTTGCCATTGGTGTGTTCTATATCGGCGAGATCATCGAACGCGCATTGGAGAGTCTCCTTCCCGGTGGGATAGACATCCACTTCTACCAAAGCGACGAGGATGAGGAAGGACGCCTACTCTATAGCCATCATACCCGATTGCGAGACAGTTCAACGGTTACTGATAGTGACATTAACCAAGAAATCTCCTACGCTCAGGAGATAAATGTCGGAACTCAGCAATGGAAAATAGTATGTAACAGCGCATCGGGCAAGTTCACGGCAGACACGTGGAGCAGTTGGGTCATCTTCTTTGGGAGTCTGGCGTTCACTCTGCTGTTTACGATCTATATCGCAACACTCGTCGGACGAGCGAGACAGGTCAGGCTGGAAGTCGAGGAGAGAACAGCACAACTATGGGAAGTGGTGCAGGCACTGAATCAGGAGGTAATCGAGCGCAAATCGGCTGAGCAGGAGTTACAGAGGCTTAATGAAACCCTGGAACACCATATCGCCAACCGCACGGCAGAGGCTGAGCGCAGAGCTCAATACCTCGAACAGTTCGCCTATGTCACATCGCATGACCTGAAGGCGCCTTTACGTGCGGTATCGAATCTTGCCCAATGGATCGAGGAGGACATCCATGACAAACTGGACGATGCGGCTAAAGAGCAACTTGCCCTGCTCCGTGATCGCGTCAAAAGAATGCATGATCTCATAGAGGGATTGCTAGAGTACTCAAGGGTCGGCCGGAGTTCCGACCCGGAGAGCCTGGTGGACACCCAGGAGCTGGTAGAGGAAATTATCGATTCCCTCTCCACTTCTGATAGATTTTCTATCAAGATCAAAGGCAAGATGCCAACTCTGAATACTGATCGCCTGCAGCTTGTACAAGTCCTTTCCAATCTGATCAGCAACAGCCTGATGCATCATGGTGGAAAGAAGGGGAAGATACGGATCAAGTGTGACGATTTAGATCAATTTTACCAATTTTCAGTTTGTGATGATGGGCAAGGTATTGCGCCGCAATACCACAAAAAGATTTTCCTGATGTTCCAAACACTGGAATCAAGTGATTTGGAAAGCAGTACCGGCATTGGCCTGGCGCTTGTAAAAAAGATTGTCGAAGAGCATGGAGGCACCATAAAATTAACATCGGAACCCGGGGAAGGAGCATGCTTTTATTTTACCTGGCCAAAAGTCAGCCCGTCCGAGTAAGCTGAGATTGAGATCCTATTCCACATACTGAGAAACAAGTATCCTGATCATGCTGAACAAAGATGAAACAATCCTGCTGATAGAAGATGACCGAGTCGACATCATGACCGTTCAGCGCGCCTTGCAAAAAAACAATATCAGCAATCCTCTACTGATCGCCAGAACAGGACTAGAAGCCCTCGACATGCTGCGCGGTACAAATGGCGTCAAGAAAATCACCCCCTTACCGGCACTCACACTGCTGGATCTCAATCTTCCCAAAATGAGCGGATTCGAGTTTTTACAGGAACTGCGCAACGACCCAGAACTCAATTCACTGCGTATCATCGTGCTGACATCATCCAACGAACCGAAAGACCGTGCAGCTGCGTTTGAGTTTGAGGTTGACGATTACATCGTCAAACCTCATTCATTTGATGAATTTACACGCGCTGTAGCCACCATCCTTGCACTCTGGGAGTAAACGGGCGGCTGTTTTTCGCGGCAGATAGAAAACACATCATATTTTGGGACTCAGCAAGTATAAACGCTAAATAATGCTATTATTCGGCTATGGGGCAGACAGGTTGGCGCACACCATAAACAGGCATCCGATAAAAGGCTTGATGCTGCCATCAACCATTCCTCTCATAAGCATATCTCACTGATCGAGAAATGGTTTTTTTGGGAATGCGCTAACTTCAATCCGGCTTTGTATCCATTTTTTTATCAGTATTTTATATTTGCTTTTTGTAAAGAATACGCAGAGAAGACAAACCGTCAATAATCAAGGATGTATCATGATCAGACAATCCACAGCAGAATGGGGCTGTCCCATATATTCGCCATATATCCGACCATATTTAAAGCAAAACAATGGATATCGGAAAATCTGCTCCAGACAAATATCCTCTCTAGTCATCCTGGCCTGATAAGCCTGGAAAAGGATTTTAATTCCCGCCGCATATGATCAATACCAAGCTTATCCCAGTTGTTGTCGGTCTTATATTAAGCACCACTGCTCAGGCTATGCGTGATCAGCAATTAGATCATTTCCTCTCCTTAAGTTTAGAACAGCTGATGGAATTGGAGATAACAATCTCAACCGATACCAAACAAACCGTTTCGCAGGCACCCGCTGCAGTATCCGTTATCACTGTGGAAGACATCGAGGCAACTGGCGCCACCAACCTTGTGGAGATCCTGGAGAGCGTCCCTGGTATACATGTGAGAGCCAGTCAGTTTGCATTCAGGCCATTGATACAATTTCGCGGTACCAACGCCAATCAGACCTTGCTGATGATCAATGGCGCTTCGATGCGGGACCTGATGTGGGGATTCGGTATTTTCTGGAAAGGCATACCGAGCAGTATCATCGACAGAGTGGAAATAATACGTGGCCCCGGGTCTGCCCTATTCGGCGCTGATGCCTCTGCAGGCGTTATTAATGTCATTACGAAAACCGCAGGAAAGATAAACCACAATGAAATGGGCCTGAGGAGCGGGAGTTTCAATTCCAACACCGGGTGGTTGCAATATGGAAGCAGCTGGAACGGATTTGACATCGGTCTCACCATCAACCTGGCCACTACCGATGGACACGACCCGTTTGTTGCGGCAGATGGCCAGACACAACAGGATGCTGCACTGGGCAGTATGGTCTCCCTTGCACCGGACAATGCCCAATTCGGCTGGAAGAATCAGGATATCAGACTCTCAGTCGCGAAAGACGATTGGCAATTGCGAGTAGACTACATGAAGCATGGCGACCTGAAGATTGGTCTGACAGGGGCAGGTGTTCTGGATCCTCTGACAACAGCGGAAGACAGCCGATTCAACCTCGATCTGCTCTATAACGATCCTGATTTCAGCAACGACTGGGGAATTGATGCGGAATTGCGATACCAGGACCTGGATTACACCTCAGGCGATGGTTTTCAGGAACGTCCGCCCGGTGCATTCAACGGCGATTACCCGCTAGGGGTTATCAATCGAATGCAATCAGCTGAACGCAGGCTCAGTTTCGAGGCCAGCGGTCTCTTCACAGGGATCGATAAACATGCGCTACGACTTGGTCTGGGCTATACCTGGCAAGACCTCTATTTGGTCAAGCAACTGATAAATTTGGGAATTGGGCCAGATGGCAATCCACTGCCGCCAGGCAGTCCGCTTGTCGATGTCTCAAACACACCGTATGCTTTCGCCCCTGAAAAGACACGCTCGATTCGGTATCTGTTTCTACAGGATGTTTGGTCATTCAGTGACAACTGGCAATTAACCGCAGGTGTCAGATATGACGACTACTCCGATTTCGGCGATACACTGAATCCTCGACTGGCTCTTGTTTGGCAGGTTTCAGATAGGTTCACTACGAAATTGCTTTATGGAAGGGCATTTCGCCCGCCATCCTTTCAGGAGTTGTTCGCTGAAACATCATTCTCAAGACCGAATCCCGACCTGGACCCGGAACGGTCTGAAACAGTTGAGCTGATCCTGTCCTTCATTCCAAATAACGATCTCAATATCGGGATGAATCTCTATAATCTGCGGCAGTCCGATTTCATCCGCGCCACAACCTCGCCCGGAGAGAGTGGCCGGCGATTCCAAAACACCGGTAATCACACAATTCAAGGCATTGAACTGGAGGCGAAATGGCAAGCTGCAAAGACTCTGAGACTCTCAGCAAACTATTCAATACGCAATCCTGACAATAACCAATTTCGTGCCATTGATGAGCCGAAACAAGATGCCTATGCGCGGGTTGACTGGAGTTTCCGCCCAGATTGGAACCTGAACATGCAGACAAACTGGATCGGTGAAAGGGAACGACGCAGCAATGACCCAAGATCATCGCTCGATGACTATACCCTCACCGATACGACACTGCGATACACCGGGCTGAACGCCTGGGAGTTCGCATTTTCAATCCGCAACCTATTCGATGAGGATGCAAGGGAATACACGGCACCTTCAGTAACCGATGACCTGATACTGCCAGAACGAAGTTTATATGCTGAGATCAAATATAAGCTCCATAGCGGACGGTATGAGTAATACTGGATTAGTGATATGGAATTGTTTTTTGGCAATAAGATAATTATTCAAACCGTTGTTTCGGAAGTAATTATTCTGATTATCAGCACAGAGCTATTTAATCAAAAAATTAATGGTTAAGTATATTTTTCACCATGGATAATGGACTAATCTGCCATACTGGCTCATGTGAACTGGATAGACTGAAGTGACGACAAGGCTGTTGACTCTTATAACACTCCTAGCACTTGGTTGTATAAATTTTGCGGCATTCGCAGAGCAACATCAAGGTGAAGAGAATTTACTGAAGGCAGCCTTTATTTTTAACTTCGCGAAATTCGCTCGCTGGCCAGATGGAATATGGTCGGAGGACAGGCCGTCATTAAAAATATGTTCCATTGGTTATGATGAATTGGCAAATACCCTCATTCGACTCAATGGCAAGACACTCAGAGAACATCCTGTACAAATCATGCAGAAACAGGAAACAGACCAATTGGATGTTTGTCATGTCCTGTATCTGGCCAATTCGCTCAAGTACGAAGCGATTGAGATAACGGATTTACTTCAGGTTAAACCAATACTGACTGTCAGTGAAATACCGGGCTTTGCCGAATCAGGTGGAATGATCGAGCTCTACCAAAGAGACGGCAGGATACGATTCAAAGTCAACCTGCGTATTACCCGTGATGCCGGATTGGATCTCAGCTCACGTCTGCTTAAACTGGCTATTGTTGTCGGCGGGCCGTAATTATGTATCTATTACGAAATGCCTCAATAAAGCACAAGCTTGAAGCCATCATTCTGGTAACGACAGCATCTGTTCTGCTGCTCAGTTTATTATTATTCATGGTAGTTGAGATAAACTCCGCCCGAGGAGAAACTGCCACCCGCCTGCAATCTCTTGCCATATTACTCGGTGCAAACAGCAGTGCTGCCATCACCTTCGATGATCAAAGTACCGCTAAAGATATATTGTCCACACTGTCAACACAAAAGGATGTTGTTGAAGCCACTATTTTTCTCAATAACGGCGAGTCCTTTGCCAGATACCAATCAGAGAATTACAAATCCACCTTGGATTTCAATGATAACAGATCAGGGATTGGTTCCTATTTTAAGCTGGTTGCAATCAAAGAAAAGATCTTACTCGATGGCGAGAATATTGGTTATCTGCACATTGTCGGCGATATGAGTAGGGCCCATTCCCTCCTGCTTCATCAATCACTTATGGTTCTGGGTGTATTCATTGTCTCTATGCTGTTCGCATTCTGGCTCTCCAATCGTTTTCAAAGAGTGATCTCAAGGCCTGTACAACAACTGCTTCGCACCATGAAGAAAATTGCAGTCAAGAGAGATTTTTCCCACCGTGCAAAACGGCTGAGTAACGATGAATTGGGAAGTTTGGTCGATGGCTTTAATGCCATGCTTGACCGCATTCAGAGGCATGACAGTAAACTATCGGCATATCATCAGGATTTAGAACGCCAGGTGACCGAGAGAACACATCAGTTGAATACTGCAAAGAATGAAGCTGAGGCCGCCAGCCAGGCTAAGAGTGACTTCCTGGCCACCATGAGCCACGAGATTCGCACACCGATGAGCGGTGTCATTGGTTTCGGACATTTATTGAAAAAAACAACATTGAATGACCAGCAAAGAGAGTACGCGGACATCATCATCAGTTCTGCTCAAGGCTTACTTGAAATCATCGATGACATACTCAACTTTTCCAAGATGGAGGCTGGCAAAGTCACCCTGGAGTACAGTAATTTCGTCATGGAAAACCTGGCCCATGGTGTTGAGATGCTATTTGCCCCCAAGGCCTTGGAGAAAGGTATCATCCTCACATCATCCGTTGCTGATGATGTACCACCACTACTCTATGGAGACCCTGCCAAAATACGCCAGGTACTTATCAACCTGGTCGGCAATGCAATAAAGTTCACCGACGAGGGTAGCATCAGCATCAAGATAGATAAAGAAGATCAACAGGGCGATGAGGTTGCAATTCTCATCACTGTCAGTGATACGGGTATCGGTATCAGCCAACAACAGCAGTCCCAGCTTTTCCAACCTTTTCAACAGTGTGATGGCTCAATCACGCGTAATTATGGAGGAACCGGTCTCGGCTTGGTTATTGCTCAACGCCTTGTTGATCTAATGGAGGGTGAAATAACATTAACCAGCAAGCCTGACGAAGGATCGACTTTCGTTACCCGTATTCATCTGAATACGGCAAAGAAGGCAGAAGGCATTGAGCAATTACCAGACATACCCAATATTACGGCAAATCTGCTTGTACCACCGGATGGTATCGACAACACAGACTCACTTTTCGATAAGTTGACTATTCTTGTTGTTGATGACAGTAATGTGAACCTGACATTGGCTAAGGCACTGCTACTCAAAAAAGGTGCGCAAGTAGTTGCGGCAACAAGCGCATTAGAGGCCCTGGAAGCAATCGACAACCGGGAATTCAATCTCATCCTCATGGATTTGGAAATGCCTAAAATGAGTGGCATTGAGGCAACCAGAAAAATTCGTGAGACACATGATTCAAGACAGCTACCGATCGTTGCCGTTACAGCTCATGTGTTGCCCCAAAAAAAAGAGGACGTATTCGATGCAGGAATGGATGACTTGCTGACAAAACCCTATCTACCTGATCAGCTTTATAGAATCGTGAGTAAATGGACAGGGCACTTGTACAATCCGGCAGATGAGCAATTACCCCATTCAAAGATCGACGGCGATTCAGCCATCTATGACCAACAGACGGCACTGACCAGTGTCGCTAATGACAATAGGACTGCAGAACTGATACTTGATGAATTCCTTGAAATGCTACCAGGCTGTGAAGCTGCTTTGAAAGAGGCCTGTTCCGCAGGGGACCATACGGCCCTATACCAAACAGCCCACAAGCTGGAAGGTTCGGCCAGCACGAGTGGTGCCTCTTCAATATACGAGGAAGCAGTCACCCTGAAAACGGCATTAAAACAAAAATCAGTACAATCGGATCAGATCGACCGATGTGTCACCGCATTATTAGAGCAAACAGACCAATTCAGGCAATACTTTTCTAATAAGGTAAAACATTGATTGATCCATACGATGTACAAAGCAAGGTATTCATTCCCAATATTCTGATATCAACAGATCTTTCAGCACACCAAAATCCCGATATCAGCCGAGATTTTGGTGGGATTGATATGGACAAGAAACTGCGCGGCTACAGAGATCAATCCCAGTGATATCTGTTGTGGCGATGTGAAGAGTATTCATCATGATAGGCAATATAGCGGTCAATGCCATTACGCATATACTCTCTGATCAAGCGGCTGTTCTTGTCCAATTTGCGCGTCAAATGGTTATACTCGCTGCGAGATAAGTAACCATCGTCCCGATACTCCCGTGATAAGCGGCGTATCTTACGATACCGCTTTTTGAGCTGCTTTGCTTCTTTGTGAGTCAGTCTATCTCTGTCAATACCACGCTCGATTCTGTGATATTGCCGATCCATTCGCTTTTCTATCTTGTGCACCTTTTTATGGTCGCAATAATCTCCCCTGTGTGAACCTCCGGCATATGACGGTGCCGCCATAACAAGGCTAAGCGATACAGCAATCAGTGTAGTGCGAACAAAATTCATGGTAGTTTCTCCTGTGATCAATATCTGTCAAGACTCAACTACAGAATATGCTGCCGATGCTGAACGAAAACTGAATGGGGCACTTGTTACCGCCAGATCGAAAAAGTGCCAATTCGACACTGGCAAGAAGCCACTCTATTGGTTATCCTCAGACCCGTTATCTCGATGTGTAGCGGGAACGAGATTGAATCAATAATCTCGCACCACCCCCACATATATTTTCATTGCTCGCCGTCGCTTCGAGGGATGGATTGAATGAAGTGCATTAGAAATTTTATTTTTGGACTGTGCCTGATTGGCTGCAATCACACCGCAATGGCGGAAACCAGGTATGTTACGGATGAATTGCAACTCTCCCTGTTTGAGCTGATAAATTCCAAGGGCAAACTTCTGCAACGTCTGAATAGCGGCGCTGAACTTGAACTATTGCAACAAGAGGGCCTGTTCGCCAAGGTCCGCACAAAGGATGGTACTGAAGGCTGGACCAAGGCCGGCTTCCTTATCGAACGGAAGCCGGCACGAACCCAACTGATCGAACTCCAGCAACAACATCAAGCACTGACTTCGAGTCTGGAACAAAGTGAAGCCGATCTGAAGAAAACCCGGAACGAGCTTGAGAATCTTAAACAGCAGGAACAGCAGGCCAACGCTGAACTGCAGGATCAGTTGGCGAATACGGAAGGAGTCATCGCCGCGTTGGATAGGATACAGCAGGAAAATGAGGTGCTTCGCAATAGCCAAAGCCAGATGCATTCCGCCATACCATTGAACTGGGGATTGATTGCAGCCGGTATCAGTTTTGTGCTGGGAATTACTGCGGGCATCGCATTGTTCGACTATCGCAGTCGAAAACGCCACGGCGGTTACCGTATCTATTAGCTGCCACGCTCCAGGCAACCGACCAGCCGTTCAACACTCGATGGCGTATTTTTTCATCCGATAAAGCAGTGTATCGCGACTGAGCCCCAGCATTCTTGCTGCTTTACTGCGGTTACCGAAGGTTTTATTCAATGCCTGTTCGATCAAGCTGGCCTCAAGCTCATCCATATTGAGACCCTGATCAGGCAACTGAAAGGTTCCGTCAGCCGATGCATGTTGGCTTGGGGTTGCGCGAAACTCTTGGGGCAGATTTTCCGTTTCGACTTTACGGCCGGAGAACAGGATCAACATACGCTCGGAGAAATTCCTGAGTTCTCGTACATTGCCAGGCCAATGATAACTGTTCAGCAATTTCATCACTGCCTTACTGTAGACCGGTGGACGAAGCTTGTAATTTGCCGCCAGTTCAGCGGTCAGACCTGAGAGGAGCAGATTCACATCACCCGGTCGCTGCCGCAAAGGTGGCAATTCGAGGGGCACGACATGCAGGCGGTAGTAGAGATCCCTGCGAAAGCCACCGTCATCGATCAACCGGCTCAGGTCACGGTTGGTTGCAGCGATTACCCGTACATCGACGCATTGGTTATTCGCCCTACCGACGGTTTGACACTCCCCTGTCTCTAAAAAGCGTAATAATTTCGCCTGAACCGCCAGCGGCAACTCGCCGATCTCGTCCAGAAAAAGGGTACCGCCATTGGCCGCCTGTACTTTTCCGATACTGTCGTTGGAAGCACCGGTGAAAGCACCCTTGCGGTGACCAAACAGCTCGCTTTCGGCCAGTTGCGTCGGCAGTGCCGCACAGTTGACAGTTACGAAGGGATTGTCGCGCCGTCGACTGTTCCGATGCAGCGCCTGTGCCAGTAACTCTTTACCAGTCCCGCTCTCACCGAAAACCAATACTGTGGCATCCGTCACTGATACAATGCGCATTGCCCTTAGCAAGGACTGAAATTCAGGGGCCTTTCCTAACATAACCGTCTCCATAGCTGTTCCACGACATTGTAAAACAGTTTTCCCATTGAGGAAAACAGGTTGGGAACCCCCTTCCCTCCAACGGTGCATCCTGAAACTCCCTGACTGTTGACCGTTTGGCATCTGGGGCCTGTTAGTTAAACACCTCTTTCACAATCTCAAGGAATCTTTTCGCCTGTGGTGACAGAAACTTACCGCGGCGCAATACGATCCCGTAGCTGCGATCAGGAAAGTACTCACCCAGCGGAATGGTCGAGATCTGCTCTTCGCCTGTAAGACAGACATCCGTCACGATGGATATACCCAGACCGATCTCGACATATTTTTTTATCACTTCCCAACCACCGGCCTCTAGTGTGACGTTGTAGTTGGCATTATGCTGCTTGAATACAAGATCCACCATTCTCCATGTACTCAGATGGTGGGGTGGCAGGATAAGCCCATAGGGACTGATATCATGTAGCTGAATCGACTCCTTTTTTGCCAGGGGGTGGTCAAGCGGCGTAATCAAAACCGGAGCATAATTGACCACAGGCTGGTAGGTCACATCGTCAGGAATTTCCAACATCGAGCCTATCGCCAGATCCGTCTCATCCGCTCTCAACATGGCCATGCCATCGCGCCCTGTCACATTGTGCAGTTTCACCCTGATCCCAGGGTAGCGTTCGGCAAATCGACGAATGGGTTCAGGCAGGATATACAGAATGGTTGATTCGCCCGCAGCGATATTCAGTTCACCGCTCTCGAGTTTTCCACAAGAGGCGGCAAAGGTCTCCTGCAGTTTATCCATCCCCTCCACCAAGGGCTGGGAAAGCTTATAAAGGGTCTCCCCCTCCGGCGTCAGCTTGATTTTCGGCCCTCTACGCTCGAACAGAACCGTTTCCAATTCACGCTCAAGTGCCTGGATCTGCAGTGAAACTGTCGGCTGACTCAAATAGAGTCTCTCCGCTGCCTCACTGATCGACCCTGTCTGTGCCGCATGGCAAAAGGCACGCAGTTGCTTCAACCGGTTTTGCTTATAATGAATCTGTGGTGTTCCAGCCATGTCAGCCATCCAGTAGTATTAAGTAAATCAATACTAGATGTAAGAGCTACCAATGGCAATAATAAATAAATAGCGCTATTTATCGGATCGACTCGCAATATGACCCGAGATTTCGCTATTCTTAACCGCTGGACCGGAATGGAAAGATTGTTCCAACACTATCTACAGGTAAATAGACAGAGGTATCCATGCAGAAGCCCCAGCTGAAACAGGACCCCATGTATCAACTTCTTAAAGAGGGGAAAGTCCAGGAGTTCAATCAACGACGAGCCGCCGGTGAGACGTGCGACCTGCGGAATGCCGATTTAAGAGGCATCGATTTAAGGGACATGGATGCGCGAGACCTGGATATGTCCGGCGCCTATCTGCGCCATGCAGACCTGCGGGGACTTAATCTCAGCGAAACCAATCTTGAAGGTGCAAGCATAAACAGCGCAAAGATTTCGGGCACCTATTTCGCATCGACACTCTCTGCCGAGGAGATCACACTTTCACTGGTGCACGGTACGCGCCTGCGCAATCGTTGATCCGCCAATTATCAAGCCGGATTCTTGGCTGAGTCACTCTGAATCGAGAACCGGAAAGCGGACGATCAACGGGCAGTCAGTGGTCTGAGTCGATTTGGGCAAGGATGTTCCTTGCCACCAGGCGTTGATCCGCATTACCCTCCTCAAGTAGTTCATACAGCAGTTCCCTGGCCTTTTCCACTTCCCCGCTGTCTCTGTATTCCTGCACTTGCCGGAGTTTACTCTCGCCACTGTCGATCTCTGTCTCGGCCTCTTCCTGTTCATCCGTCTCGATGGCGTCCAGCTCTGCCTCCATCTCCTCATCGGTAAGGGGCACGAAACGGTCCGGATCCACATAGTCGCCTGCGGGATCGATATCCCTGCCGACCACATCATCCTGCTGCTTCCCGTGATACTCCTCCCCGTCTGGTGCGGCCGATGCGGCCACCGCCTCATCAGGCAGATTATCGGTGTGCTCCTTGGGACGGTTGACAAAACCTTTAGAAAAGATGAGGCCCAATTCGAACAATACCCACATGGGCAGGGCCAGCAAGGTCTGTGAGATGACATCCGGCGGAGTCAGAAACATACCGACCACAAAGGCCCCAACGATCACAAATGGGCGTTTGTGGCGCAGCTTTTCCGGTGTGGTGATGCCCATCCAGACAAGAATAATGGTTGCAATCGGTACCTCGAATGCGACCCCGAAGGCAAAGAAGAGGGTCATCACAAAATCGAGATAACTACCCATATCGGTCGCCACTTCGACGCCATCGGGCGCGGTGCCGGCCAAAAACGTAAATACCAAAGGAAAGACGACAAAATAGGCAAAGGCCATTCCGAGGTAGAAGAGCAAAGTGCTGGAGACCAGTAGCGGCATGACCAGCTTCTTTTCATGGCGATAGAGACCAGGGGCCACAAAGGCCCAAAACTGATAGAGGATAAAGGGTACCGCAATGAATATCGCCAGCTGCAGACTCAATTTAAAGGGTATCAGAAAGGGATCGATGGGCTTGGTGGAGATCATCGTACTGCCTTCCGGCAGTGCTGCGCGCATCGGACCCGCGATGGCGCTGTAGAGGTCATTGGCGAAAGGGAACAGCACCAGGAATACTGCCAGCACGACCAGCACCATGCGCAACACACGATCGCGCAATTCGATCAGATGGGAGACCAGGGGCTGTTCCTTGGTTGTGGTATCGGGGGTGTTCTGCGCCGACATCTCTATTGCTTAGCTTTTATTGTCGGACTCTTGTTGGCTTTCGAGAGCATCCTGACTCTGTTTTACCTGCGTGGCTGTTTCTTGTTTGATCTCATTGAGATCCTTCCGGGTCTCCTCAACGATCTCATGGACCGGATTGGCGAGGGTTGCCTGTTTCTCGATGACCTCCCGCAGCTCTTCCGCCTTGATCTCTTTATCGATATCAGCCTTCACATTGGCAATGAACCGGCGCCCACGGCCAAGCCACAAACCCGCCGTGCGGGCAACCTTGGGCAGACGTTCAGGACCGATCACTATCAATGCCACAAGGGCGATGATTGTCAGTTCCCAGAAACCAACGTCAAACATGGTATTTTCTCATCAATCCAGAGTGCGAAACCGGGTTTTCAGCTCTTGTCACTCTCCTTGGAGGTGACTTCACCATCGACTACTGTGCCCGACTCCGATTTCTCAATCTGCTCATTGGCCTTATTCTCTTCCTGTTTTTCACCGTCCTTCATCGCGCCTTTGAATCCCTTGATGGCCCCGCCCAGGTCGGAACCGATATTTTTCAACCGCTTGGTGCCGAACAACAGCAGGACTATGGCAAGAACAATCAACAGTTGCCAGATACTGATACCACCAAAACCCATAATCTTCTCCACTCACCGGCATTGCCGGCATATAATTTAAACCCGAATCAAGGCTTCAGGTTGTTATGTGTTCATCATATCCGCCCTCAGGGGCGATATATTGTCTGATCAAGACTGGGATCATACCCCAGATAACGACCTTCTGTCTCCAGAGCTATTCGACCCGTTGCGCCTTCTCCTCAAGCCCCGAAAGACCGAAACGACGCTCAAGCTCCTGCAGCACATGCGCTGGACTCAATCCCTGGTGAGCCAGTAACACCAGGGTATGAAACCAAAGATCGGCGGTCTCATAGACAATCTTCTCCGGGTCACCGTCCTTGGCCGCCATGACTGTTTCGGTCGCCTCTTCGCCGACCTTCTTCAGGATGGCATCGAGCCCTTTGGCATACAATTTCGCCACATAGGAGCTGTCGGGCTCGGCCTGCTTTCGCTGTTCCAGAATCTCAGCCAACTGTTGCAGTACGTCACTCATGAAACACCCTCATACGATTAATCATATATTTCACGGGGATCTTTGAGTATCGGTTCCACCTCCACCCAGACATCATCCTGAAGTTCGCGATAAAAACAGTTATGCCTGCCAGTATGACAAGCAATACCGCCTTTCTGCTCCACTTCCAGCAGAATCACATCGCCATCGCAATCGATTCGGATCGCCTGCACTCTCTGTTGATGCCCGGACTCTTCGCCCTTGTGCCAAAGCTTCTTCCGGGAGCGGGACCAATAGACGGCATGTCCGCTCTCCTTGGTGAGTCGCAATGCCTCGGCGTTCATCCAGGCCATCATCAGCAGCTTGCCGCTACCGACTTCCTGCGCGATTGCCGGCACCAGACCGTCACGATCCCATTTCACCGCGTCCAGCCAACTCATAACCTCACCTCAATGGCTTGATCCCGCATATACCGTTTGGCCTCGCCGACCGAGTATTCGGCAAAGTGAAAGATGCTGGCCGCCAATACGGCATCCGCCCCTCCCTGTTTTACGCCATCCACCAGATGTTGCAGATTGCCGACACCGCCTGACGCGATCACCGGAATCGGCACGCTATCGACAATCGCCCTCGTCAGTGCATTGTCAAAACCGATCTTGGTGCCATCCCGATCCATACTGGTCAATAGAATTTCTCCGGCACCATAGTCACTCATGCGTTGCGCCCATTCAATGGCATCGAGCCCGGTCGGTTTGCGCCCGCCATGGGTGAAGATCTCCCATTTCAGGGGTTCACCCTCGCCACTCACCTGCTTGGCGTCGATCGCCACCACGATACATTGCGATCCGAATCGCTCGGTGGCCTCTTTGACGAACTCTGGATTGAATACCGCTGCGGTATTGATGGCCACCTTATCGGCACCCGCATTGAGCATGCGCCGGATATCGTCCGCACAGCGAATCCCACCACCGACGGTCAAAGGAATGAAGACTTCGCTGGCCACCTGTTCGACAACGTGCACAATGGTCTCGCGATCGTCTGAGCTGGCGGTAATGTCGAGAAAGGTGATCTCGTCGGCACCCTCCTCGTTATAACGTCGCGCCACCTCGACCGGATCACCGGCATCGCGGATATCGACAAATTTCACGCCCTTGACCACACGGCCGGCATCCACGTCGAGGCAGGGGATGATACGTTTGGCTAACATGATGTCTCTAATTTTGAATAGTGAATTTTACGATAGTTCATCCGCCAGCTTTTGGCCGGTCACCAGATCGAGTGTGCCCTCGTAGATTGCCCGACCGGTGATTGCCCCCATGATATTTGTCGTATCTGCCTTGCAAAGCGCCTCGATATCACCAATATGAGTGATTCCTCCTGAAGCAATCACCGGTATGGTAATCGCATTCGCCAGCGCAGCTGTTGCTTCGATATTGGGCCCTGACAGCATACCGTCGCGGCCGATATCGGTGTAAACAATGGCGGAGACACCGGCATCCTGAAAACGCCGGGCAAGGTCAGTCACTTCCTGATCGGTGACTTCGGCCCATCCATTGATGGCGGCCATGCCGGAAATGGCATCGATTCCGACGATCACGTGCCCTGGGAAGGCCTTACAGGCGCGGTCCACAAATTCCGGCTCCTTCACGGCCTGGGTGCCGATAATACAATAACTGACTCCGGCCCCAAGATAGGCCTCGATCGTGGCTTCGTCGCGAATCCCGCCACCCACCTGAATCGGTAGCTCAGGATAGACGTTGACGATGGAGCGGATCGCACTCCCGTTTACCGGTTCACCGGCAAAGGCACCGTTGAGATCGACCAGATGCAGACGGCGAGCGCCCTCTTCAACCCAGCGCGTCGCCATCTCCAGGGGATTGTCCGAAAACACGGTATCATCTTCCATGCGACCCTGGCGCAGCCTGACACATTGGCCATCCTTCAGATCAATAGCGGGTATTAACAGCACGATTTCATTCCCATGTCTTTTGGATGCGGCAAACCGCACCCTACATATAATTTATTAGGTCGGGTGCGGCTTGCCGCACTATGAATCCCTGGTTAGCATGAGATTCAGTTACAACCCCCAAACCCATCATGTCGGATTCCATCCGATGAAGTTGCGCAACAGTTGCAATCCTGCATCCGCACTCTTTTCCGGATGAAACTGTACCGCGAAAAGATTTCTGTCAGCGATGGCGCTGGCAAAGCGGACACCGTAATCCGTGGTCGCCGCCACCAGCGCCTGTTGTTCAGGATCGACATAGTAACTGTGTACGAAATAGAAGCGGCTATCCTGCCCGATGCCGGTCCAAAGGGGATGATCATAGCCCTGATGCACCTGATTCCATCCCATATGCGGTATCTTCAATGCCTCGCCGTCAGGCGCAGTGCCCCCGGGGAAACGCCGCACCCGTCCCTCTATCAGACCCATCAGCTCGGTGCCGTTATTCTCTTCACTGAATTCCAGCAGCACCTGCTGCCCCATACAGATTCCAAGGAAGGGTTTGCTCTGGGCGGCATCCAGTACGGCCCGGTTGAGGTGATGATCGGAGATTGCCGCCATACAATCTCTGGCCGCACCCTGTCCCGGAAATACTACCCGGTCGGATGCGAGGATCAGTTCCGGATCGTCAGTGACCAAAATCTCGTCATTGCCTGCCGCTACATGTTCAACCGCCTTGGCGACAGAACGCAGATTGCCCATACCGTAGTCGATCACGGTGATACGTTGTGTCATCGTTACACCTGTGAACCGCTATAGACTACCCTTTGTAGAGGGTATTCGTTGCGCCATCCGGCGATCTGTCTCCAGCGCCATGCGCAGGGCCCGGCCGAACGCCTTGAACACAGTTTCAGCCTGATGGTGGGCATTGCTGCCACGCAGGTTGTCGATGTGCAGGGTCACACCGGCATGATTCACCAGTCCCTGAAAAAACTCCTGAAACAGATCGACGTCGAACTCACCGATGCGTGCCCTTGAGAACGCGAGATTGTAGACCAGGCCAGGTCTCCCGGAAAAATCGATCACCACCCGAGACAGTGCCTCGTCCAAAGGCACATAGGCGTGACCGTAACGATAGATACCCTTTTTGTCACCAACCGCTTTGGCCAGGGCCTGTCCCAGGGAGATACCCACATCCTCCACCGTGTGATGGGCGTCGATGTGCAGATCACCCTTCGCTGTAATGCTGAGATCGATCAGTCCGTGACGGGCAACCTGATCCAGCATGTGATCGAGAAAAGGGACGCCAGTATCAAAAGAGGCTTCACCCGTTCCATCCAGATTGAGTAAAACAGTAATCTGGGTTTCCAAGGTATTGCGCTCAATCTGCGCGGTACGCTGCATTATAATGACTCCGGTATTGTCCGATCAGAAATATTAACAAAGCTGTGGCTGTCACTTGTATCCACCCGACACAGCCTTACGACAGATCAGAGGCCAACGGCACACAGTCGAGAGCCTCGCACACATGAGCCCACACTCATAAGAAACCGCTTATTTTAGTGGAAAACTTCTGAAAAGACAGCGCCGGTTTATCGGCTTCCACACAAATGCCGGTGAATGGGTCTGTCTGAGGCAGCCAAACGGCACTAGGGCCTGTCAACACTAACCCGATCGGTCCTAGAAGAGTTCAGCCTCGACTTCCAGGTAAGCAAGACTGATATGCCGTCCGACGTTTCGCTGAAAATCGACCCAGTCGTGGAAGTCATGCAACGATTCAATAATCAGAGGATTCATCTCAAAATCACTAAGACCCTCTTCATAGTGCTTTGCGACCTCACTTTTCAGGGTGTCTAAATAGCTGAGATAGGTCTCCGGTACCTCACGGCCACCTGTCTTGCCGTGACCGGGAACAAAGACCTCGGCCCGGGTCCCCAAGGCACGCTCGATAGCGGCGATATTACCTGTGAAGGTGGCGTGATCCATTCGACCCATACGTTTGCTCAGGACATTGTCACCGAGAAAAAGCACCTTGTGTCGCGGTAATTCAATCATGATATCCGAGTGGCTGTGTGCCTTTGCTTCATAATGGATGCGCAAGGTCACACCGCCAAGGGCCATCTCATCACCGTGTGCTGTGGAACGGTCGGGCGGCACCTCGACCGTGCCTGCAACCGCACCTTCCGTCATACGCATCAGGGTGGCGAGAAAGGCCTTGCCATCGCCCTTTTCCACCAACCGGCGCATCTCTTCATGACCATAGATCGCCACATCGGGAAATGCCTCGCGTATTGCCTGATTGGCAAACCAATGATCGCCGTGGATATGGGTATTGAATACTGCAACCACAGGAAGATCGCTCAATTTACTGATCTGTCGCAGTACCATCTCCCCCGTCTGGACGCTCGATCCCGGATCGATGACGACCACCCCCTTGTCACCTATCACAAAACCCGGGTTATTCATGAAACCCTGATTCTCCACCGATGGCACACCCAGCGGGCCATGTATGACATAAACTCCGTCCGCTATCCTGTCCGCGGGGTAATCAGGGACTGCGGGACCGCGCTCATCGGCGATGGCGTATGAAGAGAGCAGGATTGAGATAAACAATAATTGGGGGAGGTACCTGATCAGCATAATTTTGAGTTCACCTGTTTGCCACTGTTAAAGACACTATAGAAATCAACAACTCAACATTCCAGCCAAAACGTCACCGGACCATTATTGATGAGGGCCACCTGCATATCAGCGCCAAAAATACCACAGGCCACCGGTTGGTGCAGTGCTTGCGCGCGCTCAGTCAAATAGGAAAATAGACGTTTTCCCATTTCCGGATCGGCGGCGCTGGAAAACCCCGGTCGCATACCCTTTTTGGTATCGGCCGCCAGGGTAAACTGAGGAATCAGCAGCAAACCACCCTGAATATCCCTCAGGCTCAAGTTCATACGGCCGGTCTCATCGTTGAAGACACGGTACCCCAGCAATCGTTCAAGCAGGCGATCGGCTTTGCCGCTATCATCGTTTTTCTGAATCCCTACCAGCACGGCCAGTCCCCGGTCGATCTCAGCGACCGGCTCACCGTCGATATGCACGCTTGCCTCATTCACCCGCTGCAGCAGCCCGATCACGGCAACTCCTTTGCGAATCTGTCCGTTGCCTCGATCAAGGCAGTGCGGATACCGGGTTCCGCCGCGGAGTGGCCGGCATCCCCGATTACTTTCAGTTCACTGCCCGGCCAGGCGCGATGGAGATCCCAAGCGGAGGCCATTGGGCAGATAAGATCATAGCGCCCTTGCACAATGACACCCGGTATACCCGCCAGCCTATCGCTCTCCAGCAACAATTGATTGGGGCGCAGGAAGGCATGATTGACAAAATAGTGGCACTCGATACGGGCCAGACTCAAGGCTGTGTGAGGATCTGAAAAAAAACTGACCACAGCAGGATTTGGATGGAGACTGGCAGTGCGGCCTTCCCATACCGACCACGCTTTGGCAGCCGCCATTCGATCAATATCGTTCTCGCCGCTAAGGCGGCGGTGATAGGCGTGTAACAGGTCGTCCCGTTCCTGTTGCGGGATTGGGGCGATGAAATCTTCCCAATAATCCGGAAAGACACGGCTTGCCCCATGCTGATAGAACCAACGGATCTCCTCATCACGGCAGAGAAAGATGCCCCTGAGGATCATCCCTGTGGTCCTTTGCGGGTGGGATTGAGCATAGGCAAGTGCGAGTGTCGATCCCCAGGAACCGCCGAACAATAACCATTGCTCGATGTTCAGCTGCTGACGAATCCTTTCGATATCACCAACCAGGTCCCAGGTGGTGTTGGCTTCCAGCGAGGCGTGCGGTGTGGAGTGGCCACAGCCACGTTGATCGAAGAGCACGACCCGATAGTGATCGGGATCGAAAAAACGGCGATGATAGTGTTCACAGCCGGCCCCCGGGCCACCATGGAGAAACAGCACCGGAATCCCATCCGGCTTGCCAACCTGCTCAACGTAGAGTCGATGGCCGTTACCCACAGGCAGCATTTGGGATGAGAACGGTTCAATGGCTGGATAGAGGTCTTTCATCAATATTCAGGTCGCCATGTAGGAAAAATCCTACATCGATTAGAGAAAAATCTCACAAACAATGTGTGCAGAATCCCACAGTAAAAGTTAAATATTGTGTCATTATTAAGTTGTCGTCATCAGGGATGTACACCAAGGACATAGAGCTCAGGAGAGCACAGGGACGATAAGCTTAGCCAACCAAGCCGACGACTATAAGCCCAACTGCAAGGAATGCGGTTGGGCTTCTTCTTTTATACATGACTGACATTACCTCAGACCCGCCATTCTGCCAAACCGGAAATTAATAAACGTATCCGATCCAGGATCTGTTGCCTTGCCCTACAGCTCCCGTGATGCACGTTTGCGCTCATGCTCCCTGAGGTGCTTTTTGCGCAACCTGATGGCACCCGGAGTGACTTCCACCAGTTCGTCATCCTCAATGAACTCCAACGCCTGCTCGAGGCTATATTGCAGCGGGGGCGTCAGAATGATTGAGTCGTCCTTTCCGGCGGCCCGAATGTTGGTTAATTGCTTGCCTTTCAGAGGATTAACCACCAGATCGTTTTCCCGGGAGTTGATACCCACTATCTGCCCCTCATAGACATCATCACCCGGCGAGGCGAAAAGCCTGCCTCGCTCCTGGAGGTTAAATAGGGCATATCCAAGCACCTTACCCTGGCCATTGGCGATTAATACGCCGTTTTTCCTCGCGGCTATCCCCCCTTGCTGGGTGGGACCATAGTGATCGAAAACATGGTAGATCAACCCGGTGCCTGAAGTGGTGGTCATAAATTCGGTCTGAAAACCGATCAATCCCCGGGAGGGTATGATGTAGTCGAGTCGGACTCTTCCTTTGCCATCCGGCACAATATCCTTGAGTTCACCCTTGCGCGCACCCAGTGCCTCCATGATGCTGCCCTGATCCTTCTCCTCCACATCCACGGTCAACTGCTCGTAAGGCTCGCACACCTCTCCCTCGACTTCGCGAAAGATGACCTCCGGCCGGGATACGGCCAGTTCATAACCCTCACGGCGCATGTTCTCGATCAAGACCGAAAGATGCAGTTCACCCCGCCCGGAAACCTTGAACTTCTCCGGGTCTGTCCCTTCCTCGACCCGCAGTGCCACATTGTGTATCAGCTCTCGCTCGAGGCGCTCTTTAAGTTGTCTGGAGGTGAGATATTTACCTTCCAGTCCGGCAAAGGGCGAGGTATTGACCTGAAAGGTCATTGAGACGGTGGGCTCATCCACGGACAGTGGAGGCATCGCTTCTACATGCTCCGGATCGCAGAGGGTGTCGGAGACATTGGGCGCCTCCAGTCCGCTGATGGCAATGATGTCTCCGGCGCTGGCCTGGTCGACCTCGAAGCGCTCCAGACCGAGGTAACCGTAGACTATCCCTATCTTGCCGCGGTGCTGTTCTCCATCATATTTCACCACGGTGACCTGTTGATTGGGTTTCACCGTACCGCGGGTCACTCTACCCACCGCGATCGCCCCGACATAGCTGTTGTAGTCCAGATTGGAGATCTGCATCTGGAAGGGGCCGTCCGGATCGACTTCAGGCGCCGGGCAGTGATTGACAATCGTTTCGAACAGCGGCCGCATGTCGCCCTGATTCACATGACTCTCCAGACCTGCGTAACCATTGACCGCCGAGGCGTAGATGATTGGGAAATCGAGCTGCTCGTCAGTTGCACCGAGACGGTCGAACAACTCAAATACCTGATCGATAACCCAGTCGGGTCTCGCCCCCGGTTTATCGATCTTGTTCACCACCACAATGGGTCGCAGGCCGTGCTTGAACGCCTTCTGGGTGACGAACCGGGTCTGTGGCATGGGGCCTTCCTGGGCATCCACCAACAATAGTACTGAATCGACCATTGACAGCACACGCTCCACCTCACCACCGAAATCGGCATGTCCAGGTGTATCGACAATATTGATACGATATTCCCTCCAGCGGATGGCCGTGTTCTTAGACAGGATAGTGATACCCCGTTCCCTCTCCTGATCGTTGGAGTCCATGACGCGCTCGACATTGCCAAAACGCTCACCCAGGGTTCCAGACTGTTTCAACAGTTCATCCACAAGCGTGGTCTTGCCATGATCGACATGCGCGATAATGGCGATATTTCTTAGGTTCTCGATCACTGAAACAGCCCGTCCGGTGTAAAAAAAGATGGCGGATTATACCCTTATCACGAAAATTATCTTTTTATTTTTTATAATATATTTTATTTCAATGAGTTACAGAGCATTCTGAAGAGTAATAGTTATCTTCTATCGACAACCCCTTTTCATTTCATAACTTTCAGAATTACCCACAAGTTCTGTGGGTAACATTGTTGATAAATCCTGAAAACCACCCTCAAAGGCAGATAAAACGGGGGGATTCATTAAATCGTAAAAAAAATGAACAATTTGTTGTTAGCCTTTTAAAAACATAGAGTTAGATTGATATATAGGGCCCGTGCCCAACCTTGGTTCAGGTAAATGTCTGAGTCAATCCCTCAACCTTTCCCAATGTGCACAGTTTATTTTTATGATCTCGGCAAAAGCCTGTCTTTGGGCAATGTGGAAGCTCCTCTAGCAAAATGCGATCACGACTCCAGCTACTTCCGTGTAGATATAACCTGCAATGCGATTATCCAGGTCATGCTGCTTACTCCTCGTTACTCCACGATTGGCTCTTTTTCAGACACGACGGTAAGAATCACAAGAAAAATAACAGGTGCTAGTTAAACAGTTACTAATAATCAAATAGATTGGACTTCTTCTAAAGCTTGCACTCTGGGACGAATATGGACAGGATAGAGCGAGACGCAACCTGAGCAAAAAATAAAGCCGGGGTTGGAATTTCAACACCAATACCTACGAGTTGCGCGACTTAAAACAAGCAGAAAATGAAGTAGAACCATCCATGAACTCATCCGACCTTGCTCCGCTCCGTGAACATTTGGCTTCGCGTGTCATCGGCCAGACCAGTTTTATCGAAAGTATGTTGATCTGTCTTCTCAGTGACGGTCATCTACTCATCGAGGGTTTGCCCGGCCTTGCTAAAACCACTGCCGTAAAGGCTCTGGCGGAGGCCATTGAAGGCGATTTTCACCGTGTCCAGTTTACACCTGATCTTCTGCCGTCCGACCTCATCGGTACCGATATCTATCGCCATGAAAAGGGTGAATTCGAATTCCGCCAGGGGCCGCTGTTCCACAATATCCTGCTTGCGGACGAGGTCAACCGGGCACCGGCTAAGGTACAGTCGGCGTTACTGGAGGCGATGGGAGAACAACAGATCACGGTAGGTCAGACAACCTACCCGCTGCCCTCATTCTTTATGGTACTGGCAACCCAGAACCCGGTTGAACAGGAAGGCACCTATCACCTGCCGGAGGCCCAACTCGATCGCTTTCTGATGCAGGCCAATGTGGATTACCCGAATCGGGCAGAGGAGCTTGAGATTCTGGACTTGGACAGTGCCCAGCAAAAACAGAAACCGACACCACCAGACAAACCATTGACGCAAAAGAAGTTGACATCAATTCGCCAACAGGTGGCCGAACTCTACCTCGATCCGAAGCTCAACAGCTATATCGTCGACCTGGTCCAGGCAAGCCGGGATCCCAAGGCCTATGATAAGGACCTGGCCCGCTGGTGTCGCTTCGGCGCTTCGCCTCGCGCCAGTATCGCATTGGCAAGATGTGCACGCGCCAAGGCCTGGCTGGACGACGAAGAATTCGTCGCTCCCCACCACATTCAAGCCGTTGCCCCGGCCATTCTTCGACACCGCATCCTGCTGACCTTCGAAGCGGAGGCCGAAGGCATCACTACTGACGATTTTCTCTCCCGCCTGTTGGATATGGTTGCCATTCCCTAGCCTGCAGGGCGCCGTATCGCTATGAGCCTCTATCCCCATATCGATGATCTGCTGGAACTACGCCATCAGGCCCATACCCTGGGACTGGCCTCGCACCATCTGGTGAATACCAGCTTCAGCGGTCTCTATGCTTCCGTGTTCCGTGGCACCGGTCTCGATTTCGAAGAGGTGAGGGAGTACCGCGAAGGCGATGATATACGCAACATGGAATGGAATGTCACCGCACGCACCAACGTACCCCATTTAAAGATCTTTCGCGAAGAGCGGGAGCGTAGCGTTGTTCTCTGTATCGACAGAGGCCCGCATATGAGCTTCGGCACGCGGGGTACTTTTAAATCGATACAGGCCGCCAAAGCGGCCGCCCTGCTCGGCTGGGCCGCATCCAAGCTGCATGACAGGGTTGGGGGCATGCTGTTTGGCGATAATCGCCTGGGGATGCAGTACTTCCGTCCCACCAAGGACCGCCGGGCACTATGGCGCCTGCTGCACGCCCTCACAAAAGAGGGCACCACTCAGCAACCGCATATCGATTGCCTCTCTGAAGCCTTGCAACGGGCCGACCGGGGTACGGCAACCGGATCTCTGATCTTTGTGATAGCCGACATGAACCGTGAGATCCAGGACCTGAAGCAAACCCTGGGTCGACTTTGCCAACACCATACCCTGGTGCTGGTACCGGTTGATGATCCAGCGGACAGGGAGCTACCCGATATGGGACAGGTCACCTTTGTCGGTCCTGACGGTAACGCGCTGGAGATCGATACCCGCGACCACCAGGCCAGAGAGCGTTATACGCAAACCTGGCATATGCGCCGGCACACACTGATCCAGTTGACCAACGTCCTGGGTATACCTTTGATGCCGATTGCCACCAATGAAGAGATCCACCTGGCCTTGTCTCATGGCTTGGCGAAGCATTTTGGCAGGCGCTGAATGGACCCGTTGCGCGATATTCGAGGTATTGACCCAGCCCCCTGGTGGCCACCCGCCCCCGGATGGTGGTTGCTGCTGGCACTGCTCCTACTGTTGGCGCTGTTGATCTGGCTATTCATCAGGTGGCGCCGGCTCTATCCGTTAGGACGATGGCAACAGGACGCGCGACGCCACCTGCTCGCCTTACGGCGGCGCATGAAACGCGAGCCGGCGAAACAGGTGGCAAGTGAGCTCTCCGAACTGCTGAGGCGTATCGCTATAGCCCGTTGCGGCCGGGAGGAGACCGCCGCCCTTACCGATGAGAACTGGCTCGACTGGTTGCAGAGCAACGACTCAAGCGGTTTTCTATGGCGTGAAAAAGGCCGGATACTGCTGGTACTCCCCTATGCCCCACCTGATCGCGATGCCGACAAGAGTGATCTGGCGCAACTGATCGATGCCGCCATCCACTGGGTCAGCGAGGAAGCCTGTCATGTTTGAGTTTCATTGGCCCTGGATGGCGCTCTTACTGCTGCTCCCGCTATTGATCCGACTCTTTTGGTCGCGCCCGCCGAATAGACAGCATGAATCGGTGGAGGGGATGCAAACCACCCTGCTGCATCCAAGCCTGACCCACCTGCAGGACGCCTTTCACACACACCAACCGCGCCAGCCCCTGAGTGCCCGCCTGTATAGCTGGCTGCTCCATCTCTTATGGCTGGCGCTGGTGTTGGCATTGATGCGCCCCCAATGGCTTGAACCCTATACCGAAAATCGCACCGCGGGATATGACCTGATGCTGGCTGTGGATGCCTCCCATTCCATGAATGCCCTCGATTTCACCCTGAATGATGAACAGGTCAGTCGAATGCAGGTGGTGAAGGGGGTGGTTGCCAAGTTCATCGAGGGGCGACAGGGAGACCGCATCGGTCTGGTGGTGTTTGGCAGCAAGGCCTACGTACTCTCCCCCCTCACCTATGATCGCAATGCAGTCAACAGCCTTCTGAGTGAAGTGATCCCCCGTATCGCCGGTGACGGGACCGCCATAGGTGATGCCTTGGGCCTGGGCGTAAAGAAACTCAGAGAGCGACCGCAGGGATCCAGGGTCTTGTTGCTGATTGCCGACGGCGAGAATACAGCGGGTACCATACCGCCCCTGAAAGCCGCCCAACTGGCTGCAGAGGAAGGAATTCGAATCTACAGCATAGGCGTTGGCAGCGATAAGAAGCGTGTACCGATCATGGAGAATGGCCGCATCATTACCCGCACCGACCTGGGATTCAATGAAGCGGTCATGCGTGAGATAGCGGAGACCGCAGACGGCGCCTATTTTCGCGCCACCGACACCGCGGCACTGGAAAAGATCTATCTGCACATCGATGAGCTGGAAAAGACCGAGGCCGAATCCCGCACCGTATTCATCCCCCAACCTCTCTACTACTGGCCACTCAGCGCTGCACTGCTGCTGTTGTTGCTTCTGGGGATCTATCCAGAAGGCAGGCAAAGGCGGCTGAGAGGGGGCGGTTATGCCTGAATCGCTGTTTCACTTTGCCCGTCCGGAATGGCTGTTCGCCCTGCTCGGCCTGATTCCGGTCCTTGGGTGGCTGATCTACAGTGTAGTACGTCCTGCTAAAGGTCCTCTTCACCGCTATGCCGACGAACACCTGCTGCCACACCTGACGGGGGTGAGGGAACTGAGTGTGGACGAGCGCTGGAGTCGATTCACACGCTGGGGTCTGTTATGGATTCTGCTGGTATTGGCATTGGCTGGTCCACGCTGGGACTACACCGATATCGATGCCTTCTCGCCAGCCAGTGATCTGGTCATTTTGATGGACATCTCCCGTTCTATGAACGTAGCTGATGTACCGCCATCCCGCCTGGCTCGGGCGCGCCAGGAGGTGCAGGATCTGGTTGCGCTGAACAGGGAAGTGCGTATCGGCATGATCGCCTTTGCAACCGTGCCCCATGTGGTGGCTCCGATTACCGAAGACACTCAAAGCATCCTCAACGCATTGCCGGCAGTCTCTTCCGACCTGGCCAATCTCCAGGGCAGCCGCCTGATCGCCGCATTGGAACGTACTCAGCAACTGCTCGGTAGTGAAGGCACCAAGAGTTCAAGCAGTATCCTGTTGATCAGTGATGGAGATTTTGACGAGCCAGGACTCTTGCAGCGAATCGAGGATCTCGCGGAACAGGGCATCGTCTTGCACACCATGGGTATAGGCACAACGGGGGGTGGTCCCGTGCCTGCCCGCGTTGGCCAGAGTGAGTTGATGAGAGAGCGGAGCGGCAAGATCATTGAATCCCGACTCAACGAATCCCTGTTGCAACAACTCGCACAGGCAGGGGGCGGTCATTATCAGCGTGCTGACTTTCGAGACCAGGACAGCCGCAATATTCTGAAACTTGCCATCGGCGATGTCGGTAGACCGACCCCCACAGAGGAGAAGACCCGGGTTTGGAATGAGCGCTTCTACTGGTTGATTTTCCCCTTACTGCTATTCCTGCTATCCCGTTTCAGGGTGAGACGACCGGGAGAGACCCAGGCATGAAGATCCTCTATCTCTCCGCAACACTCCTCCTGTCTGCCTCACTGTCAGAAGCCAACTGGTTTCTGAATCAGGAGCAACAGGCAGCAGAGAACTACAACCAAGGTCACTATGAGGAGGCGGCGAAGGAATTCGAGGACCCCTATCGCCGAGGGGTCGCTCACTACCGCACCGGCGACTACCAGGCTGCCAGCGAGGATTTCAGCAAGGTAGAGCGGGAGGAGGTCAAACTGGATGCCCGTTACAACCAGGGTAACAGCCGCTACAAACTGGAGGACTACCAGGGCGCCATCGAAGCCTATGAACAGGTACTGGAAAGCGATCCGGACCATACCGATGCACGCCACAATCTGGCCCTGGCGAGAGAAAAACTGGCACAGCAACCCAAAGACGAGGAAGAGGAAATAGAGGAGGAACAGGAATCCGAGACGGAGGAAAAAGAGTCTGAGTCGAGTGAGGAGCAACAGGAGCAGGAGCAGCAGTCCGGCGAAGAGCAACAGGAGCAACAGCAGTCTGGCGAAGAGCAACAGGAGCAACAGCAGTCCGGCGAAGAGCAACAGGAGCAGCAGCAATCCGGCGAAGAGCAACAGGAGCAGCAGCAGTCCGGCGAAGAGCAACAGGAGCAGCAGCAGTCCGGCGAGCAACAACAGGAGCAGCAGCAATCCGGCGAGCAACAACAGGAGCAACAGCAGTCCGGCGAGCAACAACAGGAGCAGCAGCAATCCGGCGAGCAACAACAGGAGCAACAGCAGTCCGGCGAGCAACAACAGGAGCAGCAGCAATCCGGCGAGCAGCAAGGAGAAGCGCAACAAACCGGCCAACGACAACAGGAAAAACCCTCGGAGGATGGCAAAAAACAGCAGGATGAAGAGCAGGAATCCGGCGATCGGAAGGAGAGCGAAGAGCAGCAGGATGGCAGCGAGACATCGGCAGAGCAGCAAGAGATGAGTGGGGAGCAGGAACGGCAGCAGGATAAGAGTGACGGTGAGGCATTCAGGGAAGAGCAACAGACCGAATCAGGCGAGGAAGAGCCGCAGGATCAACCACGCGAGGGCGAACAAGCTGATGAAAAGTCTGCTAATCTCGATGCAAAGGGAGATGAGGAGGAGAAACAGGCACCTGGATCACAACGGCGCGACGAACTGGGTCGGGATACCGGTGAACGCCATGTCCGCCCGGAAGATGAGGCCCGTTCCGAGGCAGTGGATCAGGTGGATCAAAGCGATCAGCCCCAGGAAAGTGAGCAACAAGCTGATGGGGAGGGTATTAAAAAGACCCGTTTAAGCGGTGCAAACGCATTGATGGAACAATGGCTGGATCAAGTTGAGGGAGACCCGGCCCAACTGATGCAACAGCAGTTCAGATTGGAAGAGTATAAATACCTTCGTAGCCGAGGCGGCCGCGATACGGAGACAAGACCCTGGTGACATATCTACCTTCCAGACGATGGGAAAGCATGGGTTCGACAGGACTTGTGTTGATCACGCTGATCCTGTTGTCCGTTCATTGCCCTGCCACGGCCAATCCGTTTCCGGGCAACTCTCCTTGGCAAGGGATGCCGCCAGGGCAGTGGAACTTCGCCCCACCCGATCGACGCCAATCCAACACGCCTACAACAAGTCAGCCGACCGCTACGGCCCAATCACCCTATGCGGGTTGGCCTGGCCGCCAATACCCCGGATATTCACCACAGAACTACTATTCAACACCGACCCAGGCACCTCAGATTGAAACCAAGCTTTCGATACAGAGCCCCTATGTGCAACAGAACGTAATTCTCAAAATCAGTGTCATCAGCCAAAACAACCTGCGTACTGCAACGCCGCACATTCCATCGAGTGACCACTTCATCCTGCAGCAGCTTGAGGATCCTGTTACCTACTCCCGCACCCGTAATGGTAAAAGGCAGATCATAAACGATTTCTATTTCACCCTGACCCCGCTTAAGGCGGGCCTGTATCAGCTACCCAAACTGAGCATCACGGGAGAGGAGGAGCAACTAACCACATATAGCCGGGGCAACAGGCCATTCGATGTATCGATGAACAGCCCGCCACAGCTTGAAATTAGAGAGACCGACCCAGACAGTACGCCATGGCTGCCCGTGGAACAGCTCGATCTGAAAATCAAATTGCCTGGCAAGCTCAAAGCTGCCGCCGGCAAGCCCTTCACCCTGGTAACCGAAATCAATGCCGTGGGCATTGCTGGTGAACAACTCCCCAGCCTTGAACAACAGCTCAAATCCGATGCATTCCGTATCTACCGGGAACAGAGTCGGGTGGAGACCAACCTGAACAAGAGTACCGATAAGCTCGTCAGCCGCCGCCTGGAGACTTTTACCCTGGTACCTCAATATGGTGGTGATCTGAAACTACCCCAGTTGAGCGTTAGCTGGTGGAATACACGAATACACGTTCCACAACGGGCCTCTATCCCCCTGCAGCCGATCGCTGTCAGCGGTACCCGTAAAGCAAACGGTTTTTTCAACGTCGACGAAGAGAGTACCCTGTTTCCTGCAGGTACCTCCTCCGCATTCTGGATTCCTCTCTCTGTGGTGTTCGGTGTTATTTTCGGGTACTGGATGGCAATCTGGATCTCCCACCGCAGAAAGGGAGACACACAACATTCCCCATTGGCGCCATTGGTCGCATTTCTACAACGCCCGATGCAACAGATGGCACCGGCCTTTTCACCACTCAAGGCGAAGCTCCGCACCACTACCGCCGTCCTCAATCCCGCCGCCCATTGGCAACGCTGGCGTCGCAATTTGGTAGGCCTGCTGCCTCTATCGGTGCGTTTCTACTTTTGTGTCCGCTTCGTGGATGAAGAGACGGATCCGGAGGTGTGGGGCTACACCCTGAGGTTTCTCGCCAACAAACATCTCAGTCTGCCGCCTAATGTACCCTTCAGTGTCATTGGCAAGCATATCATCGACTTCCACCCCAAGGCACAGGAAGAGAAGATCCATACCCTCATACACGAGCTGGAACAGGCGATCTACGGTCACAGCAACCTTGATTTCGATCGCTGGAAAGAGGCCTTCAAACATGAAATTCGGCCCAGCATAAGATTATGGCCCCGCCGATCCAGAGTAAAAAGCACACCCTCCGGAACCCTATTACCAAACCTCAATCCTGACAAGGCCACCAGTGGCTGATTCTTGACAGCGCTGTGACTTTTATTCACGGGCCAACAGGGATACCAATTGGGTATGCCCCTGCTGTGCAGCCAGATCAGTGCTTGTTTCTCCATCGTGGCTGATCAGCGAAATATCAGCACCGTGGCGGATCAGAAGTCGTGCTATATCGATGTGGCCCTCGAGGGCGGCAAACATGAGAGGCGACCAGCCGTCATGGTTATTCCAATTAGGATCCACACCTTGATTCAGTAACAATTCTGCAACTTGTGTGTGTCCATTCCAGGCAGCCGCCATCAAGGGAGTATTTCCATCCAGATCGGCCAAATTCACTTTCGCCCCGCTTTTCAGCAGGGAGCTGACAATTTGATGATGACCTCTCACAGCAGCATAAAACAGGGCTGTCCACCCCTCCTGGCTCTGCTGGTTGATTTGTGGCGCCTTGCTGATTAACAGATCAACGAGATCCAGGCGCCCCGCCCAGGCTGCCTTCATGAGGGCGGTTTCGCCACTACTGCTGACACTATCGACAGGGGCGCCTGCAAGCAGAAGCTGCAGGACTTCCTGTCGATCACCATTGTTAATTGCAGTTATCAAATCATCGCTTGTGGGCCGGTTGACAGCCTGTGATCCGATTCCGTGTATTGGTTTAGTTTCTGACATCTTTGTGGTTGTTTCTTCAAACGCTGCGATTGTTGACCTCTTTTCGATCGCTGTAACCGGCTTCTGAATCTGGGGAACGGCAAGGTATACTTTGTCTTTCAATCGACTATTCGAGGCCGTTTCCGCCAGCGTCTCGTTAACCTGGAGGTCGATTATCGAGGATTCGGCTTCGGTCTGCTCTGACTGAACCGGTTTCAGATGTGCCTGATCTGTGTGCGATCGTTCGTCTTCCGGGAGAGACACGGGGGTCGGCGTTGATGACAATTGTCTTTCAATCCTGCTGTCAGTTTCACTCATTAGCGGCTTTTCCAATGCCAGATCGAGTTGTGACACGGTGACGACCTTCTCGGCCCTTCTCTGTCGTATCGTTTCACCCTGGTTCGTCAAAGTGTGCTGATCCGCTTTATCCAGACTCGCTTTTTCGCTTACCCCTGATTGCTTATCGCTGTCGGACAGCATTGGGCCGGGACGATCGGCAGCAAGGGTCTGTTTATCGATCTGCTCGATGATTGATTCAGTCTCTTCTGGGGATTCGGCTTGAACAATATCGGTTAAGCCTGCCCCCTGTGTCGATTCGGAAGACAGAGATGTCATATCATCTTCCACATCGACAGCCTGTGATCCAGATAGTGCAACCTGAGACGGCAGCCTGTTGGATTCCACCGGACTCTCTTGCAGCCAAAACATCCATACACAGACTAAAATAATAACTGCCAGCAGACCATCCCTCAGCCATTCAATAACGGGATGGCGTTTCATCGAATGCCGAGGTATTACCGGCATGTCGGAATCCGTTGACTGAGGTAACGGCTCAGTCTCGGTACCGAACTGGATACTCGTATCTTCATCCAGCAATATGAACCTGGAAACCTCTTCGACGACTTCCCTGGTTACCTGCCGCTTGCTCAGATTTGCGGCGCAAAACAGGCATAGATCGCAAATATGATTAATGACCCGTGGAACACCTTCGGATAGCGCGAAGATCGATTTCAACGCCTGACTGTCGAATAGGCCTGGGGCTTCGTGTCCGGCGATTTTCAGACAATGGGCAATCACGGCGCACATATCCTGATGATCGAATGGCTCCAGGGTAATGTGTTCACCCCAAGGAGGAGTAAAAAGCACGTGCTCCATATCACCGATCTTTTGCACCAGTTGTGGAAGTCCTGCCAAAATCAAGGTGCAGGAGACGCCCTGAATTCGGTTTGAGGCATGCCAATCAAGTAGTTCCTCCAGGGTATCGTCAGCGAGATGATCGGCCTCATCGAGAATTATGACAGGATGCACACCCTGACCTTCAAGTGCTGTCATTCGGTTCCTGATTTGCACGTTATATTCATCGGAGAGAGTACTCTTTAGCGGGACGCCAAATGCATCTCCAATCAACATCAGCAAATCGTCTGCGCGCAATTGTGGCTTATCGATGAACACCCATTGAATGTTACCCTCATCATGAACCAACAGGTGCTTCAGGAACGCCGTCTTACCCGTACCTGGTGCACCGCTAAGCAATATCACAGGTGCCTGTTGCAGAATCGCAGAGTATATACGGTCACGGGATTGTCGCACCGGCAATGTCAGGTAATAAAATGCCGGATCGGGTGTAATATTGAACGGCCGCCGCCTCAATTTGAAGTATTCCTGGTACATTTGAAGCAGATCTACGACCTAGGAAATTGCCGAGTGAGAATTCATGTCCATGACACTCCGTATACGCTCTAGTTTTCGATAATGACTTCCACTCGCCTGTTTCGCTTGCGTCCTTGAGGGTTATCGGAACCGTCTGGATTGGTATTGGGGACAATGGGTCTGCTTTTGCCAAACCAGGCAATCACAATTCGTTCTTTGAGTACACCGCTGAACACCAGCGCACGGGCCACACTTTGCGCACGGCGCTTTGAAAGCGCAAGATTGAAATCCTCTCCACCGATGGCGTCGGCATGGCCTTCTACAGCAATATTTCTCGGAGCATATTGGGTATGGTTTATCACCTCTGCAATCTTATGCAACTTTGTCTTGGCTTCCGGTTTCAATCGATCACTGTTGTACTCGAAAAGCAATACTTCAGGGAAGATGATCTCCACACCCCGGTCGATTTGCTTAACCTCTACTTCGAATTCCTCAATTTCCTTTACCAAGATTTGGTTTTCCAGATTGGCACAACCAGACAGCAGAAATAGGCCGCAGAACAGAAAAACTGTTTTATTGCTCTTATTCATAGATAACCCTCTGGGGTTCACAGACACGTCAGTAGCATAAACTGGCGACCGGACGACTCACTCCATGCCTCAATAATAGACTGAATAAAACTACATTATTAGCCGTTCCTCCTTACTTGGCCACAGAAGTCATCGCACAACAATTGAATCTTGAATTTTTGTAAATTAATCAGCTCGGGCACTTGTCGTTCAGGCAAATATTTGTTGATGCCTAACTCGTGACATCTGATAGAAACACACATAAAACGGGGTTTAAGTCTGAGTTCCATTGCAATATATGCCTTCCTCATACCCAGATACTCACAAACTCTCCATTCACCGAAAGCAACATAATAAGGTTTATGGTAAGTCCCCTTGATATTGACGGTTGATCAATGGATCTTAAAAAATGTAATTTTTCGTAAACACTGACAGCCAATAATACCCACAAGACAAAACACAATTGGCACTTCGAAACAATTACAGAGTTGGGTACCGCTCAGTACAGTAGTCACAATCTGCTGGCGACATAACACCGATAGACACTAAATCACTCCAAGGGCTGTATAATCAACCTGCTATGCCGCAGCCAAAAAACATCTTCTCTTATCGCCCCTACTGGGCCGCCCGTTTCGGCATCTCTCCGGTGCTACCCATGAGCAGGGCGGAAATGGATGATCTCGGCTGGGACAGCTGCGACATCATCATCGTCACCGGCGACGCCTATGTGGATCATCCCAGCTTCGGGATGGCCCTGGTGGGGCGGCTGCTGGAGGCGCAGGGCTTTCGCGTCGGCATCATTGCCCAGCCCGACTGGCAGAATGGCGAAGCCTTCCGCAGACTAGGAAAGCCAAACCTCTTTTTCGGTATCACCGCCGGCAATATGGACTCCATGGTCAATCGCTACACTGCCGATCGCCGTATCCGTAGCGATGATGCCTATACGCCCAATGGGGAAGCGGGCAAACGACCGGATCGTTCGGTAATCGTCTATGCACAACGTGCCCGGGAGGCATACAAAGGCGTACCTGTCGTTATCGGCGGTATCGAGGCAAGTCTGCGCCGGATAGCCCACTACGATTACTGGTCAGACAAGGTACGACGATCGATTCTGCCCGACTCAAAGGCCGATCTGCTGCTGTACGGCAATGCCGAGCGGGCCCTGGTCGAACTCGCACACCGTCTGGCGGCTGGTGAGGGGATCGATCAGATTCGGGATATTCGGGGCACTGCCTTCATGCACCGGGGTGCGGTGGATGGATGGATCGAGGTCGACTCCACTCAGCTTGACGAACCCGGCATCAAAGCCGATCATCCCGACCCTTATCTGGCAGAACCCGAATGCGGCAAGGCTGTCAGGATCACACCCCATACCAGACCACGGCAACACCCGCGTGAGCGTACCGTGATACGTCTCCCTTCTTACGATCAGGTTGTGCGGGATGAGGTCATCTACGCCCATGCCTCGCGGGTTTTCCATCTGGAGACCAATCCGGGCAATGCACGCGCCCTGACCCAACAGCATGGAAAGCGGGATGTCTGGCTCAATCCACCGCCGATCCCGCTCACCACAGAGGAGCTGGACAGGATTTATGAACTCCCCTATACCCGCAAGCCCCATCCCAGCTACGGAGAAGCGCGCAACCCGGCCTGGGAGATGATCCGGCATTCCGTCAACATCATGCGTGGCTGTTTCGGGGGCTGTACCTTTTGCTCCATCACCGAACATGAGGGCCGGATTATTCAGAGCCGTTCGGAGGATTCGGTGGTGCGTGAAGTGGAGACCATCCGCGACCAAGTCCCCGGATTCACCGGCAACATCTCGGATCTCGGCGGACCGACCGCCAATATGTACCGTTTGGCCTGTCAGGACAAATCCATCGAGTCTGCCTGTCGGCGCCTCTCCTGTGTCTATCCCGATATCTGTGGCAATCTCGATACCAACCATCAACCACTGATCGATCTCTACCGGCGAAACCGCAAACTCCCGGGGGTCAAGCGTATCTTCATCGCCTCAGGACTCCGCTACGACCTGGCGATACGCTCTCCCGAATATATCCGCGAGCTGGTCACCCATCATGTGGGTGGATATTTGAAAATCGCCCCGGAACATACCGAATCCTCTCCCTTGAGCATGATGATGAAACCGGGGATCGGGAGCTATGAGCGCTTCAAAAAACTGTTTGATAAATACTCAGCCCAGGCCGGCAAGGAGCAATACCTGATCCCCTACTTTATCGCTGCCCACCCCGGCAGCAGTGATCTAGACATGCTGAATCTTGCCCTATGGTTGAAAGCCAACAACTTCAGACCGGATCAGGTTCAAGCCTTTCTGCCCACACCCCTGGCAATCGCCTCAGCCATGTACTACACCGGTAAGAATCCACTGCGGAAGCTCTCGCGACACAGCGCAAACGTGAATGTGGTAAGGGGACTGAAACAGCGCCGGCTGCACAAGGCGTTTCTGCGTTATCACGACCCAAAAAACTGGCCTTTGATACGTGATGCCCTGACCCGCATGGGACGCAACGACCTGATCGGCAATGGTAAGCGGCATCTCGTCCCCAAATGGCAGCCAAAACCGGAACATGGCGCATCGGAACCTAAGCGACAAAACCGGCCGGGGCACGCCAACCGGTCAATAGGCATGAAGGGCAAAAACAGAATTATCGGCCAAAGAAAGGCCCGACAAAGACGCAATTGAAAACACTATAGCGTCAGGCCCATGTAGAGGTGTGCGGTAACAAGCAAGTAGTGTTCAGCAGCTGCCTCATCGCCATGACCCAGCTCCGCTACAGCGGGTTTCGATGTCATTTTTTTATATATTTTACAATATGTTAAATACATACTAACAGAGTAACAATTTACTCCATAACCGGCTTGAAAAAAGCGGCTGACAGGACCATATTCATAGTAGGGACGGGTAGTTTTTTAAGGAGGTAAATCATGAACATCACACGTTATGACCCATGGCGCACAATGGAAGATTGGCGTCAGGAATTAGACCGTGCGTTCCACCCGCTCCTGCAACGAGATGACGATACCTCTCGCGTAGTAGGAGGCGATTGGGCACCTGCGGTTGATATCAAGGAAGAGGATAACAGGTATGTCATTCGAGCCGATATTCCGGGTGTTAAACCGGAGGATATCGAGGTCACCATGGAGAATGGTGTATTGACGATCCGCGGCGAGCGTAAGTTTGAAGAGACCGAAGAGCGAGAGAACTTCAGACGTATCGAACGCTCCCACGGTATCTTCTATCGTCGTTTCTCACTGCCGGATAACACCGACGCAGAGGCTGTTGAGGCAAGTGGCAAGGATGGTGTGATCGAGGTCATCATCCCGAAAACCCAGGAAAAACAGCCAAAACGTATCGAGGTGACCCATTAAGGCATTGAGTCTTTGTAAACGGCGCAGTTAATCTAATACCCTCTCTCAACAGAGAGGGTTTTTTATAGCCTGTAAAAAGTGCTATCCACGGATACGGTGGTTACTAGGGCCTGTTAACACTAATCCAATGCACCCTTCGGGGCGCAAGGAGAGAAGTTTGGTTATTCCAAATGAATGACGAGCAACGCCGAGTGGCGCTTTTTCAGGCATACCCCAAGGGCACTTCCTTCGGGGCGCAACCCGAAGGGCGTATTGGATTAGTGTTAACAGGCCCTAGGATGGTCAGGACGGCAAAGGTCAGAAGCTGAAGATCAAACCCAGATTGGTTTCGAACTGCGGAAAGGCATCACCCTCGATCTGCAGATTACAGCCGGGATCGCAGAACAGGCTCTCGTTGGAGTCGATCAGGGTACTGTAGCCGCGCATCTCGAAACGGATGCCAAGCCGCTCAGTGGGATACCATTTCAGGCCACCGCCTACACTGAGAGAGAAACGGGTTTCGTCATCATAACCCCTGTGAGAGGGATTCATGAAGGTCATCCCGAGGCCACCGGTGATATAGGGGGTGATCTTCTCCTCGTAATAGTCGAGGGAATAGACATCCACCGTACCTCCCAGGTGTACATAATGGATATCCAGCCCGAAGGCGTTATCCGGGTCGGTGGTGTCGGCCAGCGACGAATCCTGGTGGCTGTAGAGAAATTCGTAACGGGTTGAATCGGAGGCAGCCCGACTGATGGTAAAACCCCAATCTGTGGTGTTATCGATATCCAGCCGGTTGTTGTGATTGTCGAGTTCAAAGGATCCGCCAAAGCGGTGTCCGGTGAAGGGTGTGAACTCAAGACCACTGGCGGCCAGCAGACTCGAAGGACTGGCGACCAACAGCAACCAAACTGTTAAAAATGAGACTCTGTACATGGTGACAAGATTAAGGTTAGACGTTTCACACAGATAATTATTGTTAAGAAACGTGAAAATTACCTGGTATCACATCACAAGTTAGCCGCCTGAAATCTTAAGTGCTTGTTTATAAAGAATATTTTTTTTGATGCCTGATACCCTGGATGCTAATGAGACGGCCTGTTTGAGAGGTAGTTCCGCCATCAGTGTGATCAGCATTTGCTCAATATCAACCTCAATACGCTCCCCGGCCCCGCCTGTGGCGCCCCTGATCAGGATGACAAATTCCCCTTTTTGCTGATCCCTATCCTGCTGCAGCTGCTCTAAAAGACTCTCCAGACTGCCCCTGAGAATGGTTTCATGCAGTTTGGTCAATTCCCGGGCAATGACCCCTTCCCTGACGGTTCCGAACACCTCGCACATAGCGGTGACTGAATCGACCACACGGTGACTCGATTCGTAAAACACCAGGGTGGAAACCTCGTCCGCAAAGGTTTGCAGCCAAGCGAGCCTTTGGCGGGTCTGCCGTGGTGGAAAACCGAGAAACATAAACCGGTCGGTGGGAAGACCGGAGGCCGAGAGTGCACAGATCAGCGCACTTGCGCCCGGCACTGGAACAACACGACCACCTCGCTGTATCAGTTCCCTGACCAATGGGAAGCCGGGATCACTGATCAACGGTGTACCCGCATCGGAGACCAGTGCAATCGACTGACCGGCATCGAGAATCTGTAACATCATCTCCAGCTTGGCGTGTTCATTGTATTGATGAAAGGCGCGTAGCGGCGTATTGATGCCGTAGTGCTTCAGCAACGGCCGCGTATGTCGTGTATCCTCTGCGGCAATGAAGTCGACTTGCTTGAGCGTTTCCAGCGCACGCTGTGAAATATCCTCAATATTGCCGATTGGTGTGGCAACAACGTAAAGTACGCCCTTTGACACAACTGTTCCTGATGTAGAATGGTCACACCATCCTGCCACAGATATCAAACCATGCAAATTGATCGACTCATTCAACTGCTGCCTGTCGTATTGCTCCTCGTGCTTCAGGGGTGCACCACCGCACCCAAAATCACACCCTCCGAGCCCCTGGAGCTACCGGCACATGTCAGGCTTCAGATCGACCTGATGTTGGAGAGCGGTGATTTTGCCGGTGCCGCGCAACAACTGGAATCCTTGGCTGATGAAAGCGTCTCACCCCAGCGTGAATGGCTGTTGCTGGAAGCGGCTGACTACTGGCTCAAGGCTGACGACAAGGCCAGGAGCCATATATTGGTTGAGCAGCTTGAATCCTTTGATGGGGACCCGGACTTTGTCCTCAAATGGCGCATGCTGCGCACCGAGATCGCCGTATCCGAGGGGGATATCGAAACCGCACTCGACCTGATGGAGCCGGCGCCGGAGGAGGATGCGCCCCTTATTCTGCGTCAGCACTATCATAAAAATATGGCCGAGATTTTTCGTCTGTCGGGAAACCTGCTTGAAAGCGCGAGCGAACTCGATGTGCTCGACCTGCTGTTGGAGCAGGACGAAGAGGCCCGTCTGGCATCTCAGCAGCTGTTGGTGCAAACCCTGTCGAGCATGACCGACACTGCGCTCAGCATGCTGCAGCCTCAGCCTCCTGCCACGTTGATCGGGTGGATGGAACTGGCCAAGATCATCAAACTGCAGACAACCGATCCAACAGAACTGAGCGCTCATTTGGCGGCATGGCGTGATCGCTTTCCCCAACATCCAGCATTGCAGTCCCTGCTCGCCGGATACCTGGAGCAACAGGGTTTGAGCAGTGAAGACCATATAGCCATTCTGCTGCCCCGCAGCGGACCCTATGCCAAGGTGGCGGCGGCCGTTCGAGATGGTTTTATGGCGGCCTGGTATCAGCAGCCAGCACTGCAAAGACCCAGTTTGCAGTTCTATGACAGCAGTGAGTTGAAAGATACCCTTCACATCTATCAGCAGGCCATTTTGCAAGGTGCGAAAATTATCGTCGGCCCCCTCAACAAGGATGCTGTCAAGATGTTACTGAGTCTGGAGTATCTGGATTACCCCGTATTGGCGCTTAATCAAGTCGATGATCCGGAACTCAGCCACACCAACCTGTTTCAGTTCGGTCTTGCGCCCGAAGATGAGGCCCGACAGGCTGCTGAGCGTGCCTGGCTGGAAGGTCACAGGACAGCCCTTGTACTGACACCGGGCGGACAATGGGGTGATCGCATCGCCAGGAGTTTCCGTGAGCGCTGGTCAGCCCTGGGCGGACAGGTGATGGAACAACAACAATACAATGCTAAAGAGAACGACTTTTCCGTTCCTATTCGAATGCTACTCAATATCAATGAGAGTGAAGCTCGAACCCATGCCCTGAAAAAGCTGCTGGGGCGTCAACTGGAATCCGAATCCCGCGCACGAAAGGACGCTGACTTTATCTTTCTCGCCGCTCGCCCGCAGAAAGCCAGACAGATACGCCCTCAACTCAGATTCTTTCATGCCGGCAACCTGCCGATCCTATCCACATCCCATATCTACACCGGTGTGACTCAGACGGAACTCGATATGGATCTGGGTAAAATCAGTTTTGTCGATACGCCATGGTTATTTGATGAGGACCAGGGTGGGCCGCTATCCCGAAACAATCTGAAAAAACTCATGCCTGGTGTCAAGGGACGCTATGCCAGACTTTTTGCGATGGGCATAGACAGCTACAACCTATTGACTCAACTACAACATCTACAGACTCAACCGGGGCGGATGTTCAGCGGTAAAAGTGGGACACTCTATCTGGATCAGGGAAACCGGCTTCACAGACTTCTCGCATGGGCGGACATGGAAGGGGGCTTGGCGAAAATCAGCGGCTACGCCCCTCGCATGGACCGATACAACAGCGGCAGCCAAGCCACGCTTGATTCTCCTCCAACTGATAATACACTGCCGCCGGTCACCGATTACAGCCTGTCCCCGCCAGGCAGTCAGCAATGATTGCCAAACATTTGGAATATGGACAGCAGGCGGAACAGCAGGCGCTTGATTTCCTGCAAAGTCGGGGACTTAGACTTCAGGAGCGTAACTTTCGCTGTAAAACAGGCGAGATCGACCTGGTAATGCGTGATGCCGGGACATTGGTCTTCGTGGAAGTCCGCTTTCGCCAATCTAACGATTTTGGTCGCGCATTGGAGACAGTGACAGCCAACAAACAGCGTAAATTACTCGCCACTGCGAACCGTTATCTTCAGATGAAGCGCATAGACAGCGCCTGCCGCTTTGACATTGTCGCGCTCAACGGTTCGGGATCCACATCTATGGAATGGATCAAAAATGCGATTCAGATAGCCTGGTAGCCATATAAGGTGCAGCCAAATAGATGACCAACACCAAGCGAATACAAATGCTCTTTAATCAGAGCATTCAAACCAAGATCGATGCACTGCCGATGCTGACACAACCCATTGCCGATGCTGCGGAACTGATCTTCAACCGCCTGCTTGAAGGTAACAAGGTGCTCAGTTGCGGCAATGGTGGATCGGCCGGCGACGCCCAGCACTTCTCTTCAGAGATGCTCAACCGCTATGAACGGGATCGTCCCGGCCTGCCAGCTATTGCACTCACCACTGACAGCTCGACAGTGACCTCGATCGCCAATGACTCCGATTTCTCCAATGTCTTCTCACGCCAGATCGAGGCCCTCGGTCAGCCGAACGATCTTCTGTTGGCGATTTCCACCAGTGGAAATTCCACTAATGTCAATCGTGCCATAGCGTCGGCTCACGAACGGGATATGAACATTGTCGCCCTGACCGGACGTGATGGGGGCGGACTTGTGAAACTCCTGGCCCCGGGGGATGTCGAAATTCGCGTTCCATCGGATGTCACAGCACGAATTCAGGAGACCCACCTTTTGATTATTCACTGCCTCTGCGACCTCGTGGACCATCAGTTACTTGGCAGCTAATGTACAACAAACCACATGTTCAGCTTTTCACACACAGAGGAAGGTCATGTATAAAAATTTCGTTTCACTGCTCACTATCTGCATCACCGTACTGATTCTGCAGGGCTGTGCCGCAGCCGTTGTGGGAGGGGCCGCCGCCACTGCAGCGGTCGCCCATGACAGACGCACCACGGGGACCATTGTCGAGGACCAAAGTATCGAGCTTAAGATCTACGATCTGATGTCCAAGGATTCGAGATTCAAACAGCAGAGCAGCATCCATGTCACCAGCTATAACCTGGTTGTACTCCTGACAGGCCAGGCAGCAGATCAAGCGCTTCGAAGCAAAGCCGAACAGATGGCATCGAGTGTCGATCGGGTTCGCCGGGTAGTAAACGAAATAGAGATCGGCAGCACATCGACCCTGGTCGAGAACAGCCGAGACGCCGCCCTGACCACTGAGGTTAAAGTCAGGCTTGCAAAGGTCCAGATTCCAGGTTTCGATCCACTCAGAGTCAAAGTGGTCACGGAACGGGGAGCGGTGTTTCTGCTGGGTCTGATCACCAAAAAAGAGGCGGATGCGGTCACGGACGTGGTTCGTCATATCAGCGGCGTTCGTCGCGTGGTGCGTGTTTTCGAGTATATCTGACCCTTGAAACCCCATCTCGACAACAGCCTGATAAGGCAATTAAAGGCGATCGTCGGTGATAACGGGATTTTCACCGACCCCGGCGACTGCCTGCCTTATGGCTATGACAACAGCCGTCTTCAGGCGACTCCGGAAGCGGTGCTGTTTGCCGTGGAACATGATCAGGTTGCCGCCATCACAAAGCTATGCCATCAACAGCGGATTCCGCTGATCCCAAGGGGTAAGGGAACCGGTACAACCGGAGCCACTGTGCCCCAGCTGGGTGGCGTTGTCCTCTCTCTCGAGCGCATGAACCGCATCCTTGAGTTGGACGTGGACAACAGGCTGGTAAGGGTTGAGCCCGGCGTAACCAACAGGCAGTTACAGGAGCACGTCGGTGCAGAGGGCTTTTTCTGGCCACCCGATCCGACCAGTGCGGCCGTCTGTACCGTCGGCGGCAATCTGGCGTATAACTCTGCCGGGCCTCGGGCAGTAAAGTACGGCACGCCGAGGGAAAATACCCTTGGCCTGAAGGCTGTGACCGGCAGTGGAGATACAATCACTACCGGAGTCAGAACCACCAAAGGGGTGGTCGGCTATGACCTTACCCGCCTGTTGATCGGTTCGGAAGGCACACTGGCAATCATTACCGAGGCGATTCTCAAACTGACACCAAAACCACAGACCAAATCCACCCTGCAGGCCAGCTACAGGGATATTTACAGTGCAGCGAATGCAGTCTCTTCGATCATGCGTCAACCGGTGACGCCCTGCGCATTGGAATTTATGGATGGAGCCGCACTGGCGATGGTCAGGGAGTTCTCGGATCTGCATCTCGACAGCCGGGTCGGCGCACTATTGATGATTGAGGTCGACGGTGCGGAACACAATATCAAACAGGAAGCCGCCAAACTGGCCAAAGCGGCAAGTGTGGAGGGCCTGCTGGAAATTCATACCGCAGAAACCCAACAGGAGATAGCACGTCTATGGAAGACCCGCAAGGCCCTATCACCCGCACTGCGTAATATCGCCCCCAAAAAGATCAATGAAGATGTGGTTGTACCCGTCTCTCGTATTCCGGAGCTTGTCGAGTCGCTGCAGAATCTCTCAGAAGAGAGTGGAATCACCATTGTCAACTTCGGTCATGCCGGGAACGGGAATATCCACGTCAATCTGCTGTTGGATCCGGATGATCCGCAACAACTCACGGCGGGCGAACACTGCCTCAAATCCCTTTTCGATCTGGTCCTGAACTTGGGCGGAACGCTGTCCGGTGAGCATGGCATCGGGATTGTGAAACGGCAGTTTGTGGATCGGGAGATCGACTCCGCCTCGCTAGATCTGATGCGTGCCATCAAACGTCAATTCGATCCACATCAGATACTCAGCCCCGGTGTAGGTTTCCCTGTTTCTGAAACATAGCGGGTTTACCAAAACCAACTATATTCGCCCAATCCCCTGTAGGGTGCGGCAAGCTAGCGCCTTTCTGATTACCCGCAATACTCAGCCACCGATCGGGTGATTGTGAATTTTAGAAGCAAGCCGCAAATGCTCGCAAATAGACGCATATGATGAATAGTCCGCAAATGGATGCGAATAAGTGCCATTTTAGCGGTTTAAACTAAAAGTTACGGTGAGACAATCCCCACTAGTGTCGTATTGCACAAGCTGTAGGATAGTGTCCATCCAATCTACCCTAGTGGTGAGCTAATAAACAGATTTGCGTTTATTCGCGTTCATTTGCGAATTTATAACTATTTGCGAGCATTTGCGGCTTACATTCATAACGCCTTCTGTGAGGGTGAAGCAGGCTAAAGCAGACGGCTGAGAATGGCGGGTAATCAGGGAAGGTTTTACGGATAGCGTTAGATGCTTCGGCATTACATCCGGATTGTAACCACGCTTTATCGTTAAAGAGTAAAAAAAAACACTCTCCGCGTGTCACGGAGAGTGCTACCCAAAGTGAAGGCCGAGTTATTTTTTTGGTCTATTTAACAACCTGTACTGTATCGAAAACAGCGTTGCCATATTCATCTTCGACCGAGTAGAAGAGCTCTCCCTCAGTCAACGCGATGTAAGGAAGCGACACATATCCGTTGTGGTCGGTATAGCCGTTTACCCATGTCTCACCCGGCTGGTTCGGCCGATCTTTTGATCCGGGTTTCCATAGTCCGACCAAGGCGTTACTGACCGGATTGCCCTTTATGTCGAAGACTTGTATCGGCAGTTCGCAGAGCTTGCAAATCTCGATCAATTCAGGAATCTTCAATTCAAACCGATAGGGGTTCTTGGTACGAATCTTCATGTCGGGATCACCCAGCAGAAGATACATCCAAGCGTTATCCGATCCACTTAAAGCCGCCATTTGCGCCTCTCCCCGTTCGATGGCATGGGATTGGGTCAACAATCCCTCATCATAGACGGCCTTGAACATCCACTCATCCAGAACATGGTTTTGAGAAGTGTACGAGGTTCGAGTGGCGCCGTAATAGGAGGAGGCACCGGCATTGGCCAATTCCATCCACTCCTCAGCGACGGCATCACTGGTATCCAGCTTGGAATTGGTACAGGCGAATGACCACACCACAGGTGAGCGAGACAAGGGATTCGACAAAGTGTTGACATCACCGCCATTAAAATACTGACTGGTCTGATTCCAACTGGTAGCGGTGGCATCTTTACTGCCATGGCCACGATAAGCCATCAGACCCACTCCATTGTCGACACGGTTCGCCACATCCGAATCGGTCACACCCGCCTGGGAACCGTAGAATGTTTCAAAGATGGGTGCATCCGAATAGGCGAATGTCCTTACCGCTTCATGGGCACCCTCGTATTTTCCGGGTGCATTCTCTTTGTGCGCCCACAGGCCGACACGGTCAAAACAGCAGAACAGACTGGGAGAGTCTTCATAGGTGAGGATTTTATTCACCTGATTGGCCAGATCCGTTTCGCTGTCTATCGACAACCTGCCCAAATAGATCTCTTCATTCAGATCATCGCCATCAGTGGAGGCATACAGATCATCGGTCTGATCGCCCCCGGGCGATGTGCAGTGGGGTATCGTATCGGTATCGCCCACCAGCAATGTATAGGCATCACGCCAACCCGGTATGGCCGCCTCCCAGGAATTGATGGCGTTGCGGATATCATTGCAGGTTGAGGCACCGATATCATCCGCGACATTCATTTCCGTCACTTTAAAGCCTCGGGCCTTTTTCTGATCCACCAGCGGCTTCAACTCGTCGGCATAGGAACTGTCCGGATAAATGAAGAGAAAATCAGCAGTATAAAACCGGAAATTCGGAACGAATATTTCTTCAAGGTATTGCCAATTGAGAAAGGTTTTCGATGCCATCAGGTCCCTCTCCTGGGTGATGGGTTCGAACTCTTCCACGCGGCCATCATGTTCCACTCTATAAGTGATACGACTTGCCACCTGCAACTCCCGGGTGGCGGGGTTCCACTGTACCGGCCAGGCCTCACCCTGAATAGCGGGTATGCCTCTCAATGCTCTGCCGATCCGATAGCTTTCCTGGGCAAAACCCGCAGGCCATGCGTTGCTGAGTGCATAGACCTTTTCATCCATGATGAACTGTTCAGGAGTTCCTGTCTCCTTTTCCCCATCAAGTTCAGGAACCGGTTGTGGCCATACCAGGATATCATCAAATCGATGTACATCCCGTGGTTTGCCAACCATTCGAACCTCCCCTTCGCGATAGGGTACAGCCAGACTGAAACGGTAGGAAGGCAGATCAGGGGAACCCAACTGATTATGGCTGCCAATACCCGGAATTTCGATCTTCTGATACGCCTTGCCATCAGGCCCCTGTTTGGTGATCATCCAGAATCCGGGAATGGTGAGATCAAAAACCGTTTGCCCGGTATTCGACTCTCGTTCATCGGTACGTATCTGTGCTGACGCGCCAGGCTTCTGACTCTCATCCAAAGCGATCCAGCGGCGTTCCTCCGTCTGACGTTTCTGTTCAACCGATGCCAATTGTGCAATCGGTTTAATCAGTGAAACATCCGCCACCCTTGTAAGTTCGGCAGAAACCTGATTGGAAAAAAGGCCTACCGCTAATCCTATAGCGATATTCAAACTCATCTGTTGCATCTCCTTACTCCTTATCATTTATTGTTGAGAATAAGCACTCAACTCCGATAGGTTAAGGATCGCTCATCACATTAGCTGTGAAATATTCACACCCATGCTGTGACCTATTTATCCAAACAGGGAAGACCGTTATTAGTGCCAGTGATTGGAGTCAAAGAGTAAAGACAGGAGTACGCCTCAGTAGCGTGCGGGCAGCTGCTTATTGATGGTGAACTGATTGGAACCGGTGGTGATATATCCACCTTTCACCAGATCCTTGAAGATGCGGCAGACCATTTCCCGTGAAGCGCCAATCCGGTTTGCCAGTTCCTGTTGGGTGACATGACCTTCGATAACCAATATACCATCCCGTTCTGTTGCCAGGCTCAAAAGGGTTTTGCTTAGCCGTCCATAGACATCCGATAACGCCAGGCTCTTGACCTCATTGGTCAATGTCCTCACCCTGTGCACCATATCCTTCAACAGATGAATGGCGATATCCGGATTGCTCTTCATGACTTGGTGGAATGCTTGTTTGGACATAATCGCCATGGTTGACTTGACCATGGTCATGATTGAAGCTGATCGTTTGTAATCATCTATCAGGGAGAGTTCCCCGAAATACTCGCCGGCTTCCTGATAGTTGATGATCGCCTCTTTGCCGTTTTCGTCATTGAGATAAACTTTCACTCTACCACTCAGAATGACGTAGAGTGAATCACTATTATCCCCTTCAGAAAGAATAATGGTATTTCTTGGGTAGGTCCGGCGAACCATGCGCTGTTCTATCAATGCCAGATCGCTTGGAGCCATACCTTCAAAAATGGAGACGTTCTCAATCATAATCGTATTATATACTCTCTATTCTGAAACAGTTGCAGGCACAAACGCTCAATAAACACCCTACTACAATATATTGTGCAATCGCTCTTTATCCTTACATGACAATCGCAAAGCACATCGAGAAACACCTTATAAGACTTTAACAGAAAAAATGCCACATACCAGTTCGAAATCGACGCGAAGCTCCTCCAAACTGGTGATGACGGTCTCATCAAACCAGGGAAAACCAAATGCATAGGGAAGTGCTCCTACGCTCAACTGCCTTCGGCATGATCATCGGCATGCTTGGTATTGCCATCAATTTTTTGCCGGGCAGTGCCACTTGGGAGGAGAATTTTGGCTTAAGCCTGTTATTTGAGATGCGTGGACAACGCCCAGCCCCGGAGCAGGTCGTGATTATCTCGATCAATGGCCAGACCGCAGAACAGCTGGGATTGGGTGAGGAGATTCCGGACTGGCCCCGCTCTCTGCATGCCCAGTTGATCGAACGGTTGACGGAAGCCGGTGTCGCGGTGATCGCTTACGACATCTTCTTTAAGAAATCACGTGATACAGGTCACGATGAGGCGATGGTCAAGGCTATAAAACGTGCCGGAAATGTCCTATTGGTGGCCTACCTGGAGCAGCAGCGAGTCTTAGACGAGCAATTGAATGTGCATATTGAAAGGCTGATACCGCCAACCGAAAGATTTGCCGAGTCTGCTGTCGGTATCGCCCCTTTTGTCCTGCCTAAAATACCGGTCAGAGTCAGTCGGTTTTGGACATTCACCGGAGAAAACAGACTGATTTCACTGCCAGCTGCGGCACTGCAGCTGTTCGTTGACCCGGATGGCAGCCAGTTGAATAAATTACTGCAGTCCATAGGTGAAGCATCGGATCCGCCAGACAGCTGGCTGTCGCACACTTACCTTGTTAGCCGGATTCGCGACGATACCACCCTGCAAGCCAACCTGCTTGATGCCTTCCCTTACGGGCGGCAGTTGCAGTTGCCAAACCTTCAGCGACAGCGACTCGAGGCGTTACTGAATCTCTATACAGGCGATGCCCATCCCTATCTAAATTTCTACGGTCCTCCGGGGAGTATTCAAACCATTCCGATACACGATGCGCTTTCCGCCTCACAGAAGGAACTTGCAAAACTCCGGGATAAGGTTGTTTTCATCGGCTATGCGGGCACCTATCAGCCAAGACAAAAGGATGGTTTCTATACCGTCTTCTCGCAACCGAATGGACTCGACCTGAGTGGCGTGGAGATCGCCGCCACTGCCTATGCCAACCTGCTTTCATCCGAGACACTCGCACCATTGAACAATGGTGGCCTGGTGCTGTTGTTGCTAGGCTATGGATTGGGTATCACACTGTTATTCCGCTGGTTGCCAGGGATACGCGGCATTCTCGCAGGCATATTCATCTCCATTCTCTATCTCACCCTGGTCTACAATCTCTTCAGCCAACAACATATCTGGCTTCCCTGGTTTGTTCCGCTAGTCATTCAAACCCCAATATCGCTCATCCTGAGCCAGACATGGCACTATCGCCAGATGAGAAGCAGCCGGGAGCGCTTGCGCGAGCTGTTTGGATACTATCTGCCCGGGGATGTCATTGATCACCTGGCACAGCAAAAAATGGAACCGATGACAGCAGCCAGTTCCGCTTTTGGCGTCTGCCTGGCAACCGATGCGCGGAACTACACTCAGTTTGCGGAAAAAATGGAACCCGTTGATCTGCAGACTTATCTCAATCGCTATTACGAAATCCTGTTCAAACCGGTGAGAGCCAGAAATGGTGTGGTTTCAGATGTGGTGGGTGACGCGATGCTGGCGATCTGGCCCTCGACCGAACCTGATCTGTCACAGCATCAAATGGCTTGCGAAGCAGCATTGGCGATCAATCACTCCCTGCAACAGTCAGACCTGGAACCAAAGCTCTTCACCCGCATAGGTCTGCACGCCGGTGAACTGGTCATGAGTCATGTAGGCGCCATCGACCACTTCGAATACAGGGCTGTAGGCGATATGGTGAACACGACATCACGTATCGAAAATCTCAACAAGCTGTTGGGTACGGCAATCCTCGCTTCAAGCGAGGTAGTGAATGGCCTCAAGGGTATTGAAACCCGTGAAGTGGGGCAATTCTCGGTCGCCGGCAAACAGCATTCCATCACTATCCATGAGGTTTCCACGATGAGTGCGGAAGCCACACCCAGGTTACGTCAGTTGCATAAAGATTTCGCCGAAGCACTGGCTGAATGGATGCATGGTGAACGGGGTACGGCTTATGAAAAATTCAAGCTGATCCTGAACGACCACCCCGATGACGGGCCAACTATGTACTACGTACAGCAGTACCGGGAACGCAGGAAATCACGAAAAAACCTTGTTTAGCTACACGCCAGGCAGCTTAACAGAATAAAATGTGCGGGGGCGGATACCGTTAATGCACCCAGCCACCTACCTGCCTGTTCATGGAGTTGGTCCATTCATATCGGGCATGATAGCCATCATTGGAATCCTGTTTTTTCCCATTTGCAGCGGAACAGATTGCGGAATGGTTTTTCCTGCCAACTTCGACCACTACATTCTCATACCCGGCAACCGACAGCACATTAGCAGCCATGATTCCCTGGTGATACGATGAGGCCATGAGACTGACAATGGTGCTCCTGTTCAATCCACGCTCTATCACCAGTTCATCAACACGCAACAGAAATGCGCTGTTTGACTGGCTTCTGTAGGACTTCATGAATTCACTCCACTCATCCACATCTATAGCTATATAGGGGATATGTGCGTCTACCGTCTCCAGGGAGCCCAATAATAGAACCTCTACACTCCTGCGTACATCGATACACAATGACCTGTTACTCGATTTCCACATCACTAATGACCTCTATTTAGTCATCAAAGCCCATCAATCCGGGATTGTCGGGAAAACTGCGAATACATCAGAGCTTTCTCAGCAGTCAGTTACCGTCAGCCACTAGCGTGCTCCATGCCCGGTCAATACCACAGGAATGGTTTGAAAAAGAATCAGGATATCCATCCACAGACTGTTACGACGAATGTAACTGAGGTCGTAATAGAGCTTGTTCGCAGCGTCATCGACTGTCTCACCATAGGGATATCGTACTTGGGCCCAGCCGGTGATACCCGGTTTTACCTGATGCCTGAGTGCATAACCGTTGATCTGTTTTTGAAAACGCGAAACAAACTCGGGTCTCTCCGGCCGAGGTCCAACCAGACTCATCTCGCCTTTCAACACATTCAACAGTTGCGGCAGCTCATCAATGCGCGTGCTGCGCAATACCCGACCGATACGTGTTACGCGCACATCGTTAACGCTCGCCATCTGTGGTCCTGACTTCTCCGCATCGACCCGCATGCTCCTGAATTTCAGAATATAGAATTCGCGTCCCCTGTAACCAACACGAAGCTGACGATAGAAGACAGGTTCACGCCCTAATGTGCTCAGCCAAATCAGCGTCATGGTGGTAAGCATGACCGGACTCATGAGCACAAGCATCAGTACACTCATGACGATATCGAACTGTCTTTTTCCGGGTATCTCGTGCGTCGCAGCCCTGGAAACGACCAATTGATTGAAAACCAGATAATCCCTGATCGAAGCCAGTGGGTTGATAACACCCAGCGAATCGGTAGTACTGATATGGTCCAGTTGATAGTCGTTGTTGAAGTCACTGGAAACAGAGTCATATTCTCCGCTCATAGTCGTTCTCCTCACTCCTAGTTATTCTGTTATTGATCTTCTTCGCAGCCCGGCCACTATCTCCATTACTCAGTAATTTGAAGGCCTATCGATAACGGGCGGCACGAAGATCTTGTATGGGAATATGATTTCAGATACTGACTGCTTGTAAGTATCGAAAGGAGCACGTGGAATATGTGACTTTTTTACTTGTCACATCGATGCATTGTTTGTATTAGTCTGGAGATATCATGGAATTGGGCAGGGATTTACGCTCACTGGACACCCGCTGCTTGAGCGTACGGTTGCCTGGATCCTAAGTGCAACATGGCTTTTTCCGACAGATCCTCGGCAATGCTGAACAGCGAGGTCAACTCTTGATCGGAGTCGATGCTGATATGTGAATCGACCTGGTTACCGAATACAGGTATAAATTCAGCATCCAGGTCTGGTACTTGGTTCCATGACAGCACAGCCCTCACTCTAGGCTGAGCACCATGTCTGATGGCACGGTTGTAGCGAGCGGTCTCGAATCCACAGGAGACAAGATGATAGACCGGAAGCTGCCGCTTGATCCCCTCATCAATCGCGTCGCACACTTTGAAGTGGCTCAGCCCAGCCACCTGCAGCCCATCTCCATCGCCCCAATCGATAAAAAACCTGACATATTCGATTGAGCCGTGACGCCGCAGTATCCCGCTGTAGCCATCCGACTGACGAATACTGACCACTGCCATCAGCCGTGAATCACTCGGGTTGAACGCCACACACAGCAACTCCTCCCAGTGGGTGACGGTTGAATATCTCCTAGCAACCCGCAATACCTCTCTGGGTGCCAGTTTGCCGGCAAAAAGGTTTGCCAAAAGGACATTTCTTGTCAATATCAGCTCATTTAAGCTGTTTTCTCCGCAGGCATCTTTCGGCTCCATGTGATCCATCAGCAGGTCCTCAATCCGACACTTCACCCTCTGCGGAACACTATTTCACTTCTTAAACGGCTTCTCATATGACATGACACCACCACAGGGTGTGACTTATTCACTTGACAATCGTCCGGTCCATTTCAGCTCCTTCCTGGAAAAACACGACGGAGCCAATCAAAGCAGGCAAATTTATATTGGATTTGGCATATTTATGCCCATCTGCAAGGGAAACAGTTGACCCGCCAGCGGCCATCACAGAGAATTCGAGGTTTGTGACAAATAGCGGCCGACAATAATCAAATATTTGGGGTGCATCAGTGAGACTTATCGCAACCGTACTTATCTCCCTTCTCCTGCCATCCGCTGCATTCGCTGCGGCATCATCCGGAGGGGATCGTTTCGACCTGACCAACCACTGGGTCGGTTTTACCGCTATCGGTATTTTTACAGTTGCTTACCTGCTGGTGATGGCGGAGGAGTTCACACATCTAAGGAAATCCAAACCGGTAATCCTGGCCGCCGGCTTGATCTGGGGATTGATTGCCTGGTACTACAACACACACGGCCTCCCCCACGCGGCGGAAGAGATGGTACGCCATAATCTTCTTGAATATGCAGAACTGATGCTTTTCCTATTGGTGGCAATGACCTACATAAACGCCATGGACGAGCGGAATGTATTCGAAAAACTGCGTTCCTGGCTGGTCAGTAAAGGCTTCGGTTTCCGTAAACTCTTTTGGATAACCGGTGTGCTCGCCTTTTTTATATCCCCTGTTGCCGACAACCTCACCACCGCCCTGCTGATGTGCGCGGTAGTTCTTGCGGTGGGCGGTAGTAACACGAAATTCGTGCTCCTGGCCTGCATCAACATCGTGGTCGCGGCGAATGCCGGTGGCGCCTTCAGCCCATTTGGCGACATCACCACCCTGATGGTATGGCAGAAATCGGTCACCACCCCCCAGGGTCCCGTCGATTTCTGGGCATTCTTCGCCCTGTTTGTTCCGTCACTGGTAAACTGGCTGGTACCGGCCGCTATCATGCAATTTGCGGTACCTGATGAGAAACCCCAGGGCGATGGCGAAGATGTCGAGATGAAGCGCGGCGCCAAGCGTATCATGGTCTTTTTCCTGGCAACCATCGTTACCGCGGTCAGCTTTCACAACTTCCTCGGCATGCCGCCCGTGATCGGTATGTTGACCGGCTTGGCCTACCTCCAGTTCTTCGGCTTCTACCTGAAAAAGACCTTTCACCTGGATCATCCGCAATTGAGCACAGAGGACCGCATCGAGATGGAGCATGACGGACAGATGGGCGACATGGTCTCGTTCGATGTCTTCAATAAGGTGGCCCGCGCCGAATGGGATACCCTGCTCTTTTTCTATGGCGTGGTACTTTGTGTGGGCGGTCTTGGCTTTATCGGCTATCTCGCGGTAGTTTCCGAAATGATGTATACCCAGTGGGGTGCGGCAATGGATCTGACCCCGGCGATGAATGCAACACCAGCAAACATTATGGTCGGCATACTCTCAGCAATTGTCGACAATATCCCGGTAATGTTCGCGGTTCTGACCATGATGCCCGATATGTCCATGGGTCAGTGGCTGCTGGTAACACTCACCGCGGGCGTAGGCGGATCGATGCTCTCGATCGGCTCTGCTGCCGGTGTCGCCCTGATGGGGCAGGCACGTGGAAAGTACACCTTTTTCGGCCATCTTAAATGGGCACCGGTAATTGCGCTCGGATATGCCGCCAGCATTGTGGTCCATCTGTGGATCAACTCGGGTAGCTTCTGAATCAGACACGACGGCTGTCAGTCCCAACATAACAATCAGCTTGGATAGCGCAAAACGGCTTGAAAAAGGTAGTACCGCTTAATCAATAGATCGTAGTCCAAAAGCATACATGAAGAGACTGACAGTTTCGCTAGCCCTTTTCTGCGCTCTCCCCGGTCTGGCGCTGGCGGATCACACGTCGGCCAGTGGCTACAGTATGAGCACCCACTGGGTGGGATATCTCAGTCTGGCGGTCTTTGTGCTTGCCCTGATAGCGGTCACCCTTGAAGAGTTCATAGAGCTGCGCAAGTCGAAACCCATGCTGTTTGCCGCAGGGATTATCTGGGGCATGATCGGCTGGTATTCCCATCAACATACCGGCGGGCATGCCGCCGAACATGCACTCAGGCATAGTCTTCTGCAGTATTTCGAGTTAATGCTGTTCATTCTGGTGGTGATGACCTATATCAACGCCCTGGCTGAACGACGCGTATTTCTGGCACTGCGCACCTGGGTCGCCAACCGCAAATACAGCTATAAACATCTCTTCTGGACGATCGGTATCACTACCTTTTTCCTGTCCCCCTTTCTCGACAACCTGTCAACTGCATTGCTGATGGGCGCTGTGGTTCTGAATATGGAGCGGGACAACCAACGATTTGTGACACTTTCCTGCATCAATATCGTGATCGCCTCCAATTCGGGTGGCGCCTTCAGCCCATTTGGCGACATCACCACCCTGATGGTATGGCAGCAGGATATTATCAGCACTAGCGGACGGGTGGACTTTTTTTCATTCTTCTCGCTGTTTTTACCCTCCCTGGTGAGCTACCTCGTACCTGCGGCGATCATGCATTTCGCACTCCCCGAAGGCCACCTCTCAAGCAGTCAGGAACAGATACCCATGCGACGTGGGGCAAAACGCATCATGGGGTTATTCCTGTTGACGATCGCAACCGCAGTCTTTTTCCAGGGCCAACTGTTGCTTCCCGCCACTATCGGTGTGATGACCGGGCTCTCCTATCTGCAGTTTTTCGGCTACTTTCTCAAAAAAACCCATCAACCCAGTGAAGAGAGGATCACGACCACTGAATCACCCGATTTCTCCATAGTCGTCGAGAGCAGGCAGCCCTTCGATGTATTTTTACGCGTCGCCAGATCAGAATGGGACACACTGCTTTTTCTATGTGGCGTCATTCTCTGTGTCAGCGGCCTTGGCTATCTCGGTTATCTGACGCTGGTCTCCGAATTGCTCTATATACAGTGGGGCGCCACGATGGCCAACATCTCCATTGGTATCGCCTCGTCCGTGCTCGAAAACATCCCCACCATGTCAATAGTACTCAACATGCGACCGGAAATGTCGCTCGGTCAATGGCTACTGGTCACACTCACCGCCGGTATCGGTGGCAGTCTGCTGTCGATTGGATCAGCGGCCGGGGTAGCCTTAATGGGTCAGGCAAAGGGGAAATACACCTTTTTCACCCACCTGCGCTGGACTCCGGCAATCGCACTGGGTTTTTTCGCCGGTATCCTGGTTCACCTCTGGCTCAATGCCAATATGTTCTGAAAGGTTATGATATTCCGTCCCCATTGCGCCGCTGAGGAAGCCGTTTCAGGCTGCGAAAAAAGAAACTACAAAAGGGGCATCGATGAAAACCAACCGATCCAAAATAGTTTAATATTTATTTGATTTTAAGAGCTATTTTACATCTGTCCCAGCAACCGCCCGAGATCACCAACCATCCCTGACCAAGTAGCTGTTCGTGCCATACCCGCATCTGCGTAATTGCGCAATGCAGCATACTGTGCAGGTGAAACAGAATCCGGTCAGCCGGCCCTCCCTGTTGTGCCGATGATTCGAAATGCGGGATCCATTGTCACTGGAAATCGGACATCTCCGTGTTATAGTTGGCACCAATTTTTTACTCATAACCTAGTCCGAAGAGAACAAAACAGCCTCTTTAGGGGCCTACCGGACAGCACAATATAATGAATTAGATAAGGGAGAAGCTTATGTCTAAAAAGCATCCTGTGGTCGCAGTAACCGGCTCATCCGGCGCCGGTACAACCACTGTCAAACGCGCCTTCGAGCATATCTTCTATCGCGACGGCTTCAAGTCTGCGGTGGTAGAGGGCGACAGTTTCCACCGGTACACGCGTGTGGAAATGCGAGAAAAAATGGCACAAGGTTTGAGCCATTTTGGTCCCGAAGCTAACCATTTCGACAAGATTGCCGAACTGTTTAAATCCTATGGTGAGACCGGAGGCGGACAAAAACGCTACTATCTGCATAGCCCGGAAGAGGCCGCCGAACACAATGCCCGACTCGGTTGTGATCAGCAGCCTGGTGAGTTCACCCCTTGGGAAACCATCGATGAGGGTACTGACCTGCTATTTTATGAAGGCCTTCACGGCATGGTCGTGGATGGTAATGTGGATGTTGCCAAGTATGTGGACTTGGGGGTCGGCGTGGTTCCGATCGTCAACCTGGAATGGATCCAGAAGATCTTCCGCGATAATGCCGAGCGCGGTTACAGCGAAGAGGCAATCGTCGACACAATCATGCGTCGCATGCCTGACTATATCAACCACATCACACCGCAGTTCTCCCGCACCGACATCAACTTCCAACGGGTGCCTACGGTGGATACCTCCAATCCCTTCATCGCCCGCGACATACCGACACCGGATGAGAGCTTTGTGGTTATCCGCTTCAGCGATCCCAAGAAGTTCGATATCGACTTCCCCTATCTCCTGTCGATGATCGACGGCTCATTCATGTCCCGCCGTAACAGCATCGTCGTACCCGGCGGCAAGATGGGTTTTTCCATGGAGATTGTCCTGCAACCCATCATCGAACGCATGATGGATGCCCGTAACGTTTAACATCTCCAGTGAGCGGCCGCATAGCCATTAGGTTATGCGGCCCCCTTTATCCTTCAATCCGTGAAACCAGATAGTTCCTTGCGAATCGCGGCTAGTCGTACTCAGTATCCTTCCACTTGCGCAATGCGGTAAACACCTCGCGGTGTGAGGAGAGGGTATGGCCTAAAGCCTGTTCCGCAGCCTTTACCACCGATTGCACCGAGGTACGCATGAAGGGATTCGTCATTAACTCCTCAGCAAGGTCTGAAGGCACAGTTGGAATGCCCGCCTGCCGTTTTTCCCGCGCTCGCTTGATTCGAATAGCCAGTTCCGGATTCTCCGGCTCCACCCACGCTGCAAAACCCAAATTGGCAAGGGTATATTCATGGGCACAATAGATGCTGGTATCTCCCGGCAGTGCTGCGATACGTTGCAGCGAATCCGATAACTGCTCGAAAGTGCCGCTGAAAACCCGGCCGCAGCCAGCCGTGAACAGGGTATCGCCGCAAAACAGTGCCCCTTCGCCGAAATAGGCGATATGTCCCTGGGTATGGCCCGGTACCTCCAACACCTGGAGGTTTGCATTCAGACCGGCGATACGGGGCCTGTCACCCTCCTCGAGGGGATGGGTCACACCCCGAATGGACTCATTGGCCGGACCATAGACTTCGATGTCAGGATAGGCCTCCCGCAGTTCAGCGATGCCGCCAACATGATCATAATGGTGATGTGTGATAAGGATTGCGCTGAGATTGTAATCCTGCTGCTCCAGCCAGGACAGTACCGGAGTCTCGTCTCCGGGATCCACTGCGACGACTTGGGTTGATGCGGGATTTTTTACCATCCATATATAATTGTCTTCGAAGGCAGTAACGCCAGTGATCTCAATCATTGGATTCCCATCAACCATAAGATTTGGTTAGGCCTGTAAATACTAATCCAATCGGCCCTGGACAACCTGCAGTTTCGTCTCCCTGTTGACTCGTTCGATGGCACTGTGGATAGCCTCGAAATCGAGACCGGCCTCGACCAACTGCTCCTGATGACTGGCATGATCCAGGTAGTGGTCGGGCAAACCTAGGTTGAGGACCCTTACCTGACTTCCGCAGGATGCCAGATACTCATTCACTGCAGACCCGGCGCCACCCATTACAACGTTCTCTTCAAGGGTAACCAGGATCTGATGTGTGCTGGCCAGTCGATCGATCAACTTCTCGTCCAGCGGCTTGATGAACCGCATGTTGGCCAGGGTTGCGTCGATACGTTCAGCAACCTGTTGTGCTGTTGAAAGCAGGCTACCGAACGCCAGGATTGCCACATGACTGCCGTTGCGCCGGATTTCACCCTCGCCTATCGGTAACCGGATTGGTAGAGATGCCTCCACTTCGACACCCGGACCACTCCCCCGTGGATAACGCACCAGGGCAGGTCCAGGGTAGTCATAGGCCGTCTGTAACAATCGACTGCACTCCTGTTCATCTCCCGGAGCCATGATCACCATATTCGGAATTGATCGCGCATAGCTCAAATCAAAGCTGCCCGCATGGGTTGCTCCGTCTGCGCCAACCTGGCCTGCACGATCCACCGCCAGTGTCACATCGAGATTCTGTAACGCCACATCGTGGATCAGTTGATCGTAGGCACGCTGAAGAAAAGTCGAGTAGATTGCCACCACCGGCTTCAAACCTTCACAGGCCAAACCGGCAGCAAAAGTCAGGGCATGCTGTTCTGCGATCCCCACATCGAAATAGCGTTTAGGGTACTGGTTGGCATATTGCATCATCCCCGATCCCTCACACATAGCCGGTGTGATCGCCACCAGCCGATCATCCTGCTTCGCGGTGGCGCACAGCCAGTCGCCAAATACCTGGGTGTAGGTCTTGCTTTTGCTGTGCTTCTCCATCTTGCCCGTATCGGGATCGAATGGAGTGACGCCATGGTAGACACAGGGGTCATTCTCCGCGTGCACATAACCCCGTCCTTTCTGGGTCACCACATGCAGCAGCCTGGGCCCGGACATGTTGCGCATATTTCGCAGTGTCGCCACCAGGGTTTCGAAATCGTGGCCGTCAGTCGGTCCGATGTAATTGAATCCCATCTCCTCGAACAGTGTGCCCGGCATCACCATCCCTTTCATATGCTCTTCCCAGCGGCCGACAAGGTCACTCACCTGATGAGGTAGGTGGCTCAACGCCGATTTACCGCCTTCGCGCATGCTGGTGTAAACCTTGCCGGAGAGCAGGCGTGCAAGATGGTTGCTGAAACCGCCAACCGGCTTTGAAATCGACATGTCGTTGTCATTCAGGATTACCAGTAGGTCCTGATCCAGGGCACCTGCCTGGTTGAGGGCCTCGAAAGCCATCCCCGCGCCCATGGCGCCATCCCCGATAATTGCAACGACATTACGCTTTTCACCCTTCTGTTTTGCTGCCACGGCCATCCCAAGCGCCGCACCGATAGAGGTACTGGAGTGGCCGGTGCCGAAGCTGTCATATTCGCTTTCACTGCGTTTAGGAAACCCCGAAACACCCCCTTTTTGCCGCAGACTCCACATCTGCCGCCCTCTTCCGGTAAGTATCTTGTGAGGATAGGCCTGATGTCCCACATCCCACACCAGGCGGTCGTAGGGTGTGTTGAAGACGTAGTGTAATGCGATCGTCAATTCCACTACGCCAAGTCCGGCTGCCAAATGGCCGCCTGTCTGTGAGACGGAGTCGATGAGAAAGCGCCGCATCTCGCTCGCCAGCGGTCTGAGCTTTTGCTGATCCAGCTGGCGTAAATCCCTCGGCAGCTTGACCTTGCCGAGAAGCGGGTAAGCTTCCAGTCTGTTCGGGCGCTGTTCAGGATTGCCCTTATCTGCCATTGTTTGCAGGCCTCACAAGCGTGATTAGTTGATGCTGAATGGTTAGCTATGACAACAGTTGAGCTGAATAGTTAATTCTAACTCAACCAGGAACCCCGTGCATGTTGGGCGAGAAGCTTTCTCGCCATCCGTACTACCTATCCCAGACAGTAAAAACACGCAGCCCTAGAGCCAATCGGTTTCCACAGGCCTGGAATCGAGTAGCTCGGGTGATTTACACAGGATCCTCTTTGATTTGCAGGGCCTCCTTCAGCACAAAGTCATGAAAGGCCTTTGCCGGCGGCGAGAGCCTTTTACCCTTGCGATAGACCATGTACCAGTGGCGCTGCAGGGGGAAACCCACCACATCGAGTACGACCAGACGACCGGTCTCCACCTCCAGCTCAATGGTATGGCTGGAGACCACGCCCAACCCCATGCCGGCGCGTACCGCCTGCTTTATGGCCTCGTTTCGGGTCATCTGCATGCCGGTACTGAGGGGTATCGACTGTTCGGTAAAAAACCGCTCCATGGCGAGCCGGGTACCCGAACCCTCCTCGCGCATGATAAAGACCTCCTCAGCCAGGCGCTCAGCCGGGATCTTCTTCTTTTGCTGCAACGGATGTCCCGGTGGTGCGATCACCACCAACGGATTCTCCATGAAGGGTTCGTACACGAGCTCGATATCCTCCGGAGGAAGCCCCATGAGGACGATATCGATCTCGTTATCCTTGAGCAAGCCCATCAGCCGTTCGCGGTTGGTGACATCTAGGCTCAGATCGATACCCGGATATTGTCGGCTGAACGCCGCAAGCAATCGGGGAGCAAAATAGTTGACCGTACTCGCCACGGCGATATTGATATGCCCGGTATCCAGCCCCTTCATGGCATCCAGGACCTCCTCCATCTCCTCAAACGTCTGGAAGATGGTCCGCACATACTGGTACATCTCTCTGCCGGCCTCGGTGAGCTGGATCTTTTTACCGGTATGTTCAAACAGCGGCAGACCCACCGACTCCTCGAGTTGTTTGACCTGCATCGATACCGCCGGTTGGCTGAGATGGAGCTCCTGAGCCGCCCGAGTGTAGTTCAGGCGCCTGGCCACGGTGGTGAAGACTCGCATCTGTCGCAGTGTTGTATGCATGGATACACTCCCGCATTTCTCAATCGGTCAAAAACCGGCTCCCACACAGAGATCTCTCTCGATATCGATTTTTCTCTAGAAGCCAAATATCAGTAAATATACCACAATTCTCATATGGTATAAGTATTATATTATGATTTTAATTAAAAGATCTGACTTCACTTAATCGCCTGCCTTCCTATACTAGCTCCACCTTACACGAGGTAATTACTGAACGATTTTTACACTGACAGCACGGAAATATTTATTTCCAGAGGCTGCATTTCAAGGCAACGCAATCCTAAATCAGGAGGAATCGCTAAAATGGCCAAGAAATATGATGCGGGCGTAAAAGAGTACCGCGAAACATACTGGATGCCCGATTACACACCAAAGGAGACTGACATCCTGGCGTGCTTCAAAGTCACCCCTCAGCCGGGTGTACCGCGCGAAGAGGTTGCAGCCGCTGTTGCCGCTGAGTCCTCCACCGGTACCTGGACCACCGTGTGGACCGACCTGCTGACCGACCTGGATTACTACAAGGGCCGCGCCTATGCCATCGAAGACGTACCTGGCGACGACTCCTGCTTCTATGCCTTCGTTGCCTACCCGATCGACCTGTTCGAGGAAGGTTCCGTGGTCAACGTGATGACCTCCCTGGTTGGTAACGTTTTCGGCTTCAAGGCCCTGCGTGCACTGCGCCTTGAAGACATCCGCTTCCCGCTGGCTTATGTCATGACCTGTAATGGTCCGCCCCAGGGCATCCAGGTAGAACGCGACATGCTGAACAAGTACGGTCGTCCGCTGCTGGGCTGCACCATCAAACCCAAGCTGGGTCTGTCCGCCAAGAACTACGGCCGTGCCTGCTACGAAGGCCTGCGTGGCGGTCTGGACTTCACTAAGGACGACGAGAACGTCAACTCCCAGCCGTTCATGCGCTGGAAGCATCGTTTCGATTTCGTCATGGAAGCTATCCTGAAGGCCGAAGCCGAAACCGGTGAGCGTAAAGGTCACTACCTGAACGTAACTGCGCCTACCGCTGATGAGATGATGAAACGAGCCGAGTACGCCAAAGAGATCGGCGCTCCCATCATCATGCACGACTACCTGACCGGTGGTTGGTCAGCCAACACCCAGCTGGCGCAATGGTGTCAGGACAACGGCATGCTGCTGCACATCCACCGCGCCATGCACGCCGTACTCGACCGTAACCCTCACCACGGAATCCACTTCCGCGTACTGACCAAGATCCTGCGTCTATCCGGTGGTGACCATCTGCACTCAGGTACCGTTGTCGGTAAGCTGGAAGGCGACCGTGACGCGACCCTGGGCTGGATCGACATCATGCGCGACTCCTACATCAAGGAAGACCGCTCACGCGGTATCTTCTTCGATCAGGACTGGGGCGCCATGCCCGGCGTACTGCCTGTTGCTTCCGGTGGTATCCATGTATGGCACATGCCTGCACTGGTTAGCATCTTTGGTGATGACTCTGTACTCCAGTTCGGTGGCGGCACGCTGGGTCACCCGTGGGGCAACGCCGCTGGCGCAGCTGCTAACCGTGTTGCAGTTGAGGCCTGTGTCGAGGCTCGTAACCAGGGCCGTGAGCTGGAGAAGGAAGGTAAGGACATCCTCACCAACGCTGCTGCTTCCAGCCCCGAGCTGAAGGCCGCCATGGAGACCTGGAAAGAGATCAAGTTCGAATTCGACACCGTCGACAAGCTGGACGTTTCTCACAAGTAATGACCAGTTCACTGGTGGTCGGTACCCGACCACCGGATGAACGACTCAATCAAATTCGAACAGTTAGAGGTATATACCAATGAGTGAAATGCAAGACTACAAGTCAAGCCTTGGCAACGCAGAAAGCCGCAAGTTCGAGACTTTCTCCTACCTGCCTTCTATGAATGCAGACCAGATCCGCACCCAGATCGAGTTCATCGTATCCAAGGGCTGGAATCCATCTATCGAGCACACCGAGCCAGAGAATGCCAGCGGCAGCTACTGGTACATGTGGAAACTGCCCATGTTCGGCGAAACCGACGTCGACGCTATCCTGGCTGAGTGTGAAGCTTGCCACAAGGCTCACCCGAAGAACCACGTACGCCTACTGGGCCTGGACAACTATGCCCAGTGCGCAGGCGCATCAATGGTTATCTACCGTGGTGAGACTGTCTAAGGTCTGATTTCAGGACCATGGACGAAGGGCCCCGCCCCCCAAACCTGGGCGGCGGGGCTTTTTCTTTAAACAACTGATCAAAGTCAGCTGGTTTTCCAAAACCCCACGTTAGGGTTTCGGAAAACCTGCTTTCAACTATTACCCCGCGGTGCCTTCGGCATCCTGGTGGTTATCAACCTGATTACAAAAAGGTAGGAAATCATGAGCGACATCAACGCAGACCAGTATCTGATCCAGGAAGAGCCTTACTACCGCTCCGTAGGTAATGAGGTCGAAATGTACCATGCAGCCTACGATGCGCGCATGCCGGTGATGCTCAAGGGCCCTACCGGTTGTGGTAAATCGCGGTTCGTTGAATATATGGCGTACAAGCTAAACAAGCCGTTGATCACCGTTGCCTGTAACGAAGATATGACTGCCTCCGATCTGGTTGGACGTTTCCTGCTCGACATCAACGGCACCAGGTGGCAGGACGGCCCGCTGACCGTCGCTGCGCGAATCGGCGCCATCTGCTACCTTGACGAAGTCGTCGAGGCCCGTCAGGACACCACGGTGGTCATTCACCCGCTGACCGACCATCGTCGTGAACTGCCGCTGGAAAAGAAAGGCGAACTGGTCAAGGCACATCCTGATTTCCAGATTGTAATATCCTACAACCCCGGTTATCAATCGTTGATGAAGGACCTTAAACAGTCCACCAAGCAACGTTTCGGAGGCATGGACTTCGATTATCCGGAGACCAATATCGAGACCGAGATCGTACAGCATGAAGGCGGCGTAAACGCCGAAACTGCCGGCAAGCTTGTGCAAATCGCACAACGTTCTCGCAACCTCAAGGGCCATGGCCTGGATGAAGGCATGTCTACACGACTGCTGGTGTACGCGGCACAGCTGGTCTCCAAGGGCATCGACCCGATGTCGGCGTGTCAGATGGCCCTGGTCACCCCGCTTACCGATGATCCGGATATGCGCGACACCCTGAGTGCAGCGGTCAATACCTACTTCTGATGCGCGTGGGACGCAGAGAGCGTAACGGAGCACAGACAACGCAGAGGGTTCAATCAATGGCTCGTGTCGCATACCGAATTGTAAGAGCGCCTTTCCAGGGCATAGGCGCATGGGCAGAAAGCCCCTTGCAATCAGCACGCACTGATCGACGCCCATCTGCAGCATCTGCTTGTTCAACGACCTCTGCGCTCCTCCGCGGACTCTGCGTCCGGAGAGAACCATGAGCGTCGATTTTTCCGAATATATCACCTGCCTCGATGAGGGCGACCACGAGCACCTCGAAGCACTTGAGTCGTCCTACCATGAGGCACAACGGGTCATGTCTCCGCGTGGCCTGCAAAACTACCTGGAAGGTATGCGTGCCTTCTGTACTCTGGGTCGCGGCCAGGACTTGGTGCTGACCTACGTACAGGAAATGCCCGGTGTCGCCAAAGAAGTGGGTGAGGACATCGTCCCAGATATCGTCGAGGCGATGATGAAATTGGCTTCGCACACCTCCGGCAGCGTTATCACCCTTATTGTGGCCAACCTGCCGCTTGCAGCCTCCCGCCTGGGCGATGCTGAGGTCATGCGCGGCTTCCTCAAGCTGTTACACCAGATGACCGGCAAGGCCCCGCGTGGCCTGCGCCCGATGATGGAGAACCTGGACGAGCTCCTCTCCAAACTGACCCTGGGCGGACTTCGCCGTTGGGTCATGTGGGGCGCACAGGCGCACCAACGAGACCTTGACGGTCAGCTGGCCTACTTTGGCCTACAGACTGAGTCGGCCCGCTCCATCCTCCAGTCCGAGAGACGTGGCACCCTGTTCATCGACAATCAACGCAAGCTCAACTTCTACTTGCGCGCACTCTGGGCACGGGCCTTTTTCATGCGCCCCACTGCAGGCGACTTCGAGTCCCGCCAGGGTATCCGTCCCTTTATCGAAAACTTTCAGATCCACGTGCCGGATGCCTTCGATCCATTCCGCGGTATCGATGGCATGGAGGTCTACCGGGCAGCCGCAGCCCATGCCGCCGCGCACATGGTCTATACCCGCGAACCGATCTCCGCTGAGCAACTCTCACAGGCACAGATGCGTATGATCGAGCTGTTCGAGGATGCCCGTGTCGAGTACCTTGCCTACAGCACATTTCCCGGTCTGCGCAAACTCTGGCTGCAGTTCTTAACATCCGAGCCGGGTGAGAACGACGATTTCGGCAAGCCGCACGAGACCATGGACCTGATGATGCGAACCACCCGTGCCATCATGGATCGCGATTATCGCGATGAGATTGATGTCATCAATCAGGTGGCCGATGATTTCGTGACCAAATTGGAAGAGGACCCTTACAATCCACACTTGTCCTGGATGGCCGGTGTCGATTTCTACAACAAAATCGTTGAAATCGCCAAGATCCCCAGTGTGCGCATCCTCTCCGAGTGGCCGATCCCTTATCGCGACGACAACCGCTATTTCTGGGATTTCTCAGAGAACATGTTCGAATCCCAGGGTATCGACTACCTGCCGACTTCGCAGAAGACGGTTCGCCGCTATGTCAGTCTGATGGAATTCGTCAACGACCTCGACTCGGAGATGACCCACGACAACCCGGACGAAATCCTGGTGCTATCCACTGAGCTGTTCCCCTACGAAGACATGGGAGTCAGTTACAACGAGATGGAGGGCGTGGAGCCGGTCTCCGACCCCTACCACTACAATGAATGGGATTACCATGTACAGCTTGCTCGTCCCGATTGGGCCACTGTCATCGAGCGCAAGCAGGGCGTCGGTGATCCCGAGATGATGGATGAGATCCTGACCAAGCACAAACCAATCGCCTCGCGTATCCGCCATCTGATTGACGCACTGCAACCTCAGGGTATCGTGCGTCGCCGGGGCTACGAAGAAGGTGAGGAGCTGGATCTTAATGCGGCAGTACGGGCGATGATCGATATCCGTCGAGGTGTCATGCCGGATCCCCGGATCAACATCCGCATCACCCGCCATATCCGCGACCTTTCGATCGTGCTGCTGCTCGACCTCTCCGAATCGACCAACGAGAAGATCGGTGATATCGCAGAGGGTGAAGAGGGTTACGAGGACCAGGACAGCATCCTGGACCTGACCCGCGAATCGGCCGGCCTGCTCTCCTGGGCCATCGACTCCATCGGCGATAACTTCGCCGTACACGGCTTTGCCTCCGACGGCCGTCACGATGTGCAGTACTACCGCTTCAAGGATTTCGAACAGTCCTATGACGACGAAGCCAAATCCCGGATGGCCGGCATGAAGGGCGGCCTCTCCACCCGTATGGGTGCGGCCCTGCGTCATGCCGGCTGGCACCTGACCCAGCAGAACGCACAGAAACGTCTTGTGTTACTGGTCACCGACGGCGAACCGGCCGATATCGATGAACGGGATCCCCAGTATCTGCGCCACGACGCAAAGAAAGCGGTGGAAGACCTGGCCATGCAGGGTGTCTATACCTATTGCCTGACCCTGGATCCCAATGCGGATCGTTACGTAGCCAGAATATTTGGCGAGAACGGCTACTCAATCGTGGACAATGTGGAGCGGCTACCGGAGAGATTGCCGAGTGTCTTTGCTGCGCTGACCGGATAGTCATCCACAAGGCTTTTCAGATTATTGTCCGCAAATGAACGCCAATAAACGCAAAATTGCTTTTTTTGTGTTTAAACTCACACCCGACAAGGAAGGTCGGGTAGAACGTTTCACTGGGTACCCCAGAACGTAAGATTCCGCTATTTATCTGTACATTCCTTCTCTTTCGAGACTGTAGATACATAGGGTGCTTGCCGTACCCAGTGCAATTGAGATATTGACTGGAATTAATTCAAGAAAAAATCATTTGCGTTTAGCGTTCATTTGCGGAATTTTTACTGTTTGGGATGTGGTTTTGGAAACGGCAGTACACGTTTCACCCGCGCTTCACAGCCACTCTCTTTGAAGCGCGCCTCCATAATATCGAGAGCCTTTTTGAAGTCGCCGATCAACCGTGTGTGCAGCTCGCGTGCCCGATCGTCATAATAGATCAAATCGATGGGGGCCGGCTCGGTAAGGCTGTCCCTACTCCGGTCACGGCGGAATTTCCAGGCCAGGCGGATCAGTTTGCCCCCTTCGCCAGCGCGAACGGCGTAGGCCTGATTGTCGACGAAGATCACCTCATCCTCATCGATCACCGCTTGGATCTGCATCGTCCGCACCGGGATGAAGACATGTTCGTACTGACAACGCGACAGCATCAGCCGACACTGATTATAGATCGGTGACGGAATGGTCAGGCGTTCACAGGCAAGCTCCTCAGGACGAAAGAAGATTTCACTCATGCCACGACTCAGTCATTTTCTCCCAGTTCCGGGTCCCACCCTTTAGCCTTGGCTTCCATAACCGCCTGCTGATAGATGCGACTGTGTCTCTCCGCCAGCTCCGGCGGGAGATTCGATACCAGATGTCCATATTTATCCCACTCTTTGGTGACTTTGTCATAGAGGGCGTCTATCCCCTGTACTGCCCACCCTTCGCAGGTCTCTGTCTCGGGAATCAAGCCGAACACCCAGGCATCGCGAATGACATTGCCGGTTGGATTCATGGCGCCGGTGGGATCCTTATCTATACCCTGGTATCGCTTTTCTGCCATTTTTTATAACGTGCTCTTGTTGCTAGTTGCTGAGAATTATCGCCTATTTCAGGCTGAATTTGTTCTATTAAATATTATTATACCGGTTCGGTTTCAACGCTATAAACACACATTGACACAAGAAAGCAACCTTACAACCTGGCTTACGATCCGATTGGATTTAGCTGTTTTTCGCGTCTATGGTCATATCCACGACTGATCGTCGATGCTACAGATTCACAAGCCTATCGCTCAAACCTCAAATCATAAGCATTTTATTATTGTTTACATAAGAATATTTTAGGTTTACTTATAAACCCAATAATTGTAAGGTTTGCTTACAATTCCACATATGACTTGTGGTTTAAAGAGGTAAATCCTCTCAAACTGACAGATTCTAAAATTGGAGTAGACCAATGGCTTTAGACCAATCATCCCGTTACTCGGACCTCAGCCTGAAAGAAGAGGATCTCATTGCCGGCGGACAGCACATTCTGTGCGCCTATAAAATGAAGCCCGCCTCCGGCTATGGCTTCCTCGAGGTGGCCTCCCACTTCGCCGCCGAGTCCTCCACCGGCACCAACGTCGAGGTCTGCACTACCGACGACTTCACCAAGGGTGTGGACGCGCTGGTCTACCACATCGACGAAGCCACCGAGGAGATGCGCATCGCCTACCCGATCGATCTGTTCGACCGTAACATGATCGACGGCCGTATGATGCTGGTCTCCTTCCTGACCCTGACCATCGGCAACAACCAGGGCATGGGCGACTGCGAGTACGCCAAGATGTACGACTTCTTCATGCCGCCCCGCGCCATCCAGCTGTTCGACGGTCCGGCCAAGGATATCTCCGACCTGTGGCGCATGCTGGGTCGCCCGGTGGTCGATGGCGGCTACATCGCCGGGACCATCATCAAACCGAAACTGGGTCTGCGTCCCGAGCCTTTCGCCGAGGCTGCCTACCAGTTCTGGCTGGGCGGCGATTTCATCAAGAACGACGAGCCCCAGGGCAACCAGGTCTTCTGCCCCTCGAAGAAGGTCTATCCCCTGGTCTACGACGCCATGAAGCGCGCCATGGACGAAACCGGCGAAGCCAAGCTCTTCTCCGCCAACATCACTGCCGACGACCACGCCGAGATGATCGCCCGCGGCGAGTTTATCCTCGATGCCTTTGGCCCAGACGCCGACAAGGTCGCTTTCCTGGTCGACGGCTACGTGGGCGGCCCGGGCATGGTCACCACCGCCCGCCGCTACTTCCCCGGTCAGTACCTGCACTACCATCGTGCCGGTCACGGCGCAGTCACCTCCCCCAGCTCCAAGCGCGGCTACACCGCCTACGTACTGGCCAAGATGTCCCGTCTGCAGGGCGCCTCCGGTATCCACGTCGGCACCATGGGTTACGGCAAGATGGAGGGGTCCAAAGACGACCGCAACATCGCCTACATCATCGAGCGTGACGAGTACCAGGGTCCCGCCTACAACCAGAAATGGTACGGCATGAAACCCACCACCCCGATCATCTCCGGCGGTATGAACGCCCTGCGCCTGCCAGGCTTTTTCGAGAACCTGGGCCACGGCAACGTGATCAACACCGCCGGCGGCGGCTCCTATGGCCACATCGACAGCCCGGCTGCCGGTGCCACCTCCCTGCGTCAGGCCTATGAGTGCTGGAAGGCCGGCGCAGATCCCATCGAGTGGGCCAAGGAGCACAAAGAGTTCGCACGTGCTTTCGAATCCTTCCCGCACGATGCGGATGCGATCTTCCCAGGTTGGCGTGAAAAGCTGGGTGTGCACAAATAAGCACTGCCCGGTGAGTCAACTGGCATTTCTAAGCCCCCGCAAGGGGGCTTTTTTTCGCCAGCGGTTTGATTAACCAAAATAAACACAAAGTAGAATAGGTGGGGTTGAGCCGCACCATTTGATCTAGGGCCTGTTAACCCTAGTTAATTAAGTAGAATATCGCAGAGATCATCTGCCTTACTTCTTTGAATCTGGAGTCACCATGAGTGCCGACACCGAGCAATACCTGGTCAAACAGGAACCCTACTACCAACCTCAGGAAGATGAGATCGAGCTCTATGAGGCTGCCTACGCCGAAAGACTCCCGGTGATGATCAAGGGACCGACCGGTTGCGGAAAGTCACGCTTCGTAGAACACATGGCCTGGCGGCTTGGCAAACCCCTGATCACGGTGGCCTGTAACGAGGACATGACCGCATCGGATCTTGTCGGTCGCTACCTGTTGGATTCCGAAGGCACACGCTGGCTGGATGGACCACTGACTGTAGCCGCCCGCATCGGCGCCATCTGCTATCTCGATGAGGTGGTGGAGGCCAGACAGGACACCACCGTTGTGATCCACCCCCTGACAGATCATCGGCGCACCCTGCCTCTCGACAAAAAGGGCGAAGTGTTGGACGCCCATGAGAATTTCCAACTGGTGATCTCCTATAACCCGGGCTACCAGAGTTTGATGAAGGATCTGAAACAGTCAACCAAACAGCGCTTCTCTGCGCTCGATTTCGATTATGCACCATCAGCCCTGGAGGCCTCGATTATCGCCAAGGAGACCGGTATCGACGAAGATGCAGCCGCAAAGCTGGTGAAGATCGGTGAGACAGCACGCAACCTGAAGGGACACGGTCTGGACGAAGGCATCTCGACCCGGTTGCTGGTCTATGCCGCGAGACTGGTAAAGCGTGGCATCAAACCCCGGGCTGCCTGCCGCATGGCCCTGGTCAGACCGATCACTGACGACAAGGACATTGTCGCAACCCTCGATCATGCGATTGAGGCTGTTTTTGGATAGGGCTTTTTACAAGCCGCAAATGAACGCGAATCACCGCAAATTGACGCAAATGGGTATCTGGTGCGGCAAGCCACATCACACCCATGATCGAAGCGAAGGTTACGGCTTGCTGCATCGAGGCCGTCTTTCCCACGTAGTCAAAATGATATGTACATTTGCAACCATTCGCGTTCATTTACGGCCATCTTATAAACGGTATATTCAAGCCCAATGACACAAGAGCGAGAGCAACTCAACTGCGGCTTCCGGGAGATCGACCCGGTCTTCGACGATTGCCTGGCCAACGCCCGCCGCCACATGAGTGACGCGGGGGTTGACGCTTTTCTGGAAGGGGCCTCCCTGACCTGCAAAATCGGCCGTGGCGTGGAACCGGTCATCGTGTTCCTCGAAGAGATGCCGGAGATCGCAGCCCGGGTGGGTGAGGCGGTTATTTCCAAGATCTCGCAAACCGTATGGAAGATCTCGCGCAGTCCCAACGGCAAGGCGATACTCCCTTTTCTGCAGATGCTGCCCGAGGCGAGCCGCAGGCTGGGCAGCGCGGAACTGATGGAGCGCTTTATCGATCTGCTGCTGGAAATGATGGAGCAGACATCCGGTTCCATTCACGGTTTTCATACCACCATACCCAGTCCTTCCCTGCCGGATCTGTTGAAAAAAACCCCCTATCTGCTGAGCCAGCTATCCTGCGAGGGATTGCGTAACTGGGTCGACTACGGGATCCGCAACTACCGTACCCACCCACAGCGCCAGATCGACTACTTCAGCCTGCAGTCCGCCGACAGTCGGGCTATCCTGCAGCGTGAGCGGCACGGAACCCTGTTCGCCGACCACGAACGCAAACTCGATCTCTACCTGAAATCCCTGTGGCGCACCAAGGACCACTTCGTCCCCTACTCGGAAGGCTTCGACGAACTGCGCAAGCCCATGCCCTACTACGACTCACTGGGGGTACGCATACCCGATGTGTATGACGATTTTCACGGTGTCGCCGGTATCGACCGCTACCGTGCGCTGTTGGCACATGTCGCCGGCCACAAACGCTGGACCGGTCATGTGGTCGCGGACAATTACAGCCCCTTTCAGCGTGTCGCCATCGAGACCTTCGAGGATGCCAGGGTCGATCTGCTCGTCACCCGGGAGTATCCCGGTTTGCGCAATACCCTCCTGAAACTGCATCCCGTACCCGGCGAGGAAGACTGTGATCCGGAAAAAGAGTCCTGCATCCGCCACCGGTTGGCGATGTTCTCCTACGCTGCCCTGAATCCGGATCACGGCTACACCAATCCCGACCTGCTGGAGTTTCTGGACCGCTTCAGCTCAGCGCTGACCGACAGTGTATCGAGCACTCAGGAGATGGCCGGGCTTGCCATCTCCTATATCGCCCGCACCCGCCGTCAGGCGGATCTCTCCGCCAATGTCTATTTCACGGACACCGAAGTGAGCTACCGTGACGACAACCGCCACATGTGGGTCTTCATTGAAGAGGGTGATGAGGAAGAGATGTTCGATGCGGAGCAAAAGCGCAAAACATCGGACGAGGAGGTTGAGGGTCTGCCACCCCGCCATTACCCGGAGTGGGACTACAAAAGCAAGACCTACAACCCGGACTGGGTCAGTCTGTATGAGAGCCTCCATCCCCAGGGAGATGCCGGTTTTATCGATGCCCTGCTGCAAAAGCACCAGACCATGGCGAAACAGCTGAAACGCCTGCTGGATCTGCTCAAACCGCAACAGTACGTGCGTATACGCTACCAGGAGGAGGGTAGCGAACTCGATCTCGACGTGGCGATCCGGTCGTTAATCGAATACAAGAGCGGCCACAATCCCGATCCGCGGATCAATATGAGTCATCGCAACGATGGGCGGGATATTGCGGTAATGCTGCTGATCGACCTCTCCGAGTCTGTGGACCAGATCCCCGAGGGCTGCCAGCAATCGATACTGCAGCTCAGCCAGGAGGCGGTCTCCCTGTTGGGCTGGGCTATCGAACAGCTGGGTGACAGCTTCGCAATCGCCGGTTTCTCATCCAACACCCGGCATGAGGTCCGATACCAGCACATCAAAGGATATGCCGAACACTGGAACGACGCGGTCAAAGGGCGCCTGGCCGCTATGCAGGCAGGCTGGTCAACCCGCATGGGGGCCGCCATCCGCCATGCCTCAAACTATCTGGGCGCCAGGCAGGCAGATAAGAAGCTGATGCTGATACTAACCGATGGGGAACCCGCCGATATCGATGTCCACGATGACCGCCTGCTTATCGAGGACAGCCGCAAGGCCGTATTGGAAGCGGAACAGGAGGGCATCTATACCTATTGCATCAACCTTGATCCCCATGCCGATGACTACGTGAGAGATATTTTTGGTCACCAATTCACGATCATCGACCGGATCGAGCGGTTGCCGGAGCAGTTACCAAGATTGTTCATGGCCTTGACGAAATAGCTTAAATGCAGATCACTCCCCGCTTCGGATATCCCTTGCCAAAAACCATGCATTAACTACACCTTTTATGCTGTCTTTCGCGAATTATCATAATGCGACAGATCATTTATCGCCGATTCATCCTATGCATGTATAATTACTTGTTTATTTGATCTGCATTTAAGCATCAACGCATGAAACAGACAGACGATCTTCGCATCAAGGCAATCAAAGAACTGAGCCCCCCCGCTCAGATTCATCAAGAACTTCCCATCACGGAAAAGGCGGCCGATACTGTGTATTCGACACGGCAGCGGATACATCACATTTTGCATGACGAAGATGACCGACTACTGGTTATTATCGGGCCCTGTTCGGTACATGACCCCGAAGCCGCCATGGAATATGCCCAGCGCTTACAGCCGGTGCGCAAACGGCTGAAGAATGATCTTGAAGTGGTGATGCGCGTCTATTTTGAAAAACCCAGGACTACCGTCGGCTGGAAGGGATTGATCAACGATCCGACCCTTGACGACAGATTCGAGATCAATTCGGGTTTGCGCCTGGCCAGAAAACTCCTTCTGGATATCAATAATCTGGGGGTTCCAGCCGGTACGGAATACCTGGACCTGATCAGTCCGCAATATATCGCCGACCTGATCAGCTGGGGTGCGATTGGCGCCCGCACAACTGAAAGCCAGGCCCACCGTGAACTCGCATCGGGCCTCTCATGTCCGGTGGGATTCAAGAACGCAACCAACGGCAGTATGCGGGTCGCTCTCGATGCAATTCGTTCATCCTCCCGCCCGCACCATTTCCTGTCTGTCACCAAAGAGGGCAGGTCCGCTATCTTCTCAACACATGGCAACCAGGATTGCCACGTTATTCTTAGAGGCGGCAGCCGTCCCAACTATGACTCAGAGAGTATCAACATTGCAGCGGAGGAGATGGAAAGCAATGGTCTGAAACCCAGGGTGATGATCGATTTCAGCCATGCCAACAGCCGCAAGCAACATCCCCGACAACTCCTCGTCGGACGCGATGTGGCCAGCCAGATTGCACGGGGAGACAAACGTATCATGGGAGCCATGATCGAAAGTTTCCTGATCGAGGGTAGACAGGACAGAATAGAGGGTGAGACCCTGGCCTATGGCCAGAGTATTACGGACGCCTGTATCAGTTGGGAAAACAGTGAGCCACTATTGGAAACCTTGGCCGATGCCGTCAGACAACGGCGTGAATTCGTTGCAGCGGCTTGATGCCATAAAGAAGAGAAATCGGATGATTCCAGATGCCTGAAGAAGCAATTGAGTTATTGGTATTAGGTAACACCACACCTGAAGTTGAGGCCTATCTAGATGCCTTGCGTAACAATGGCAACCCGGCACACGCCACGCGCATCGAACATGATGCCGATCAGCTGGGCTCAGCACTGAAAGAGAAAAGATCACTGGATCTGTTGATCTACACCATAGAAAACGAAGCGCTGGACACGACACAGCTGTTTGCCATCATTGGCGCTATCAATCCTATCATTCCCGTTGTCGCCGTATGTGACACGTCCGATGAAGAGCTGCAGCTCAATCTGATGCGGCAGGGCGTCACAGACCTGGTGCAACGAAAAAATCATCCGCATCTTGTGCAGGTAATTCTTCGCGAACACAAGCATCTCAGTGGTATGCGCCGCTTGCAGCGGCTGGAGCGCCAGCTTGAAGAAGCCGAGGAGCGCTGTGATGCGCTTACGGAAAGCTCTAGAGATGCCATCGCTTATGTACATGAAGGTATGCATGTCACTGCCAACCGCGCCTATTTAGAGCTGTTTGGGCTCGCCGGGGAGGATGAAATCGAGGGACTCCCCATACTGGACATGATTGCATCCTCCGAACATCAGACGTTTAAAAAACTGCTGCGCAAACTGAGTGCCGATAGCGACTATTCAAGTGAGGTGAAAACTACGTGCGTTCGCGACAACGGCACCGAATTCAGTGCAGAGCTCCATTTCACGCCCGCCAGTATAGATGGTGAAGCATGTACACAGGTCATCATCCGCGATCAATCGATCTCCAGGGAAGTCGAGGAAAAGCTGCGCCTGCTCAGTACCCAAGATGTACAGACGGGTCTCTACAACCGCCAATATTTCATTGGCCAACTGGACGAAGAAGCCAAACATCACTTTGATCGCGGTCAAAACCCACAGACGCTGCTTTACATCACTCTGGACAATTTCACCGAAATCCGCAGTAAAACCGGCATAAAAAAGAGCGACGCGCTGCTGCTGGAGATTGCGGGAGAGATTCGTAAAATTGTCTCGAAAAACGATCTTCTTGCACGTTTTGGCGATCATACCTTCACTATTCTCACTGCAAAGCAGGAGTTGGCGGCTACTGAAGAAAAAGCCCGTAAAATCTGTGACACCGTAGCCTCTCATACCTTTCAGGAAAGCGACAGCGACATCAATCCAAGCTGCAGCATTGGTGTGGTTTTCTCATCCGATGATGTACTCAGCGGTCACGATTTTATAACCCAAGCCTACCATGCCTGTGAGCAGGCCCGTTCCAATGGCGGTAACGATTTCTATATCACCGACAGCCAAATTCCGCAAGACGCGCAAACTACAGCCAGTGAGGCCAATCTCAGCAATCTGATTCGCTATGCCTTCGAAAACAATCAGTTTCAATTGGCGTATCAACCCATTGTCAGCCTACATGGCGATACCAGGGAGAACTATGCGATCACAGTCCGCCTGATTGATGAAAGCAAGGAGGAGATCCAACCCGAGCATTTTCTCAACCAGGTCAAATCACTGAACAGAATGCCGGAACTGGATCGTTGGGTCATTCGCCATGCCATCGATGAACTCGCGACACAGCGTAAACAAGGTAAAAAAATCAATTTCCTGATCAGTGTTTCCGGCGCAACGCTGGAAGATGACACCTTGTTGCTGTTCATTTGCGATTGCCTGCGGGATTACGAAGCCAAAGGCTCCTGGGTCACCTTTCAGTTCGATGACGATGAGGCCCGATCACACCTGCATCAACTGCAGAAACTGGCTGAAGGATTGAAAAAGATTAAATGCAAAACCTGCTTGGGTCATTTCGGCTTAGCGAAAAAGCCCGAAACCATTCTCAATAGTTTCCCCCTGGATTTCATTCAATTTCACAGCTATTTCCTCTCCGATCTGTTCGAAAATCAAGACAAGCAGGATGCCTTGAATCATCTCAATGAAGTGATACAGGCACAAAATATCAAGACCATTGCCTCAGGTGTGGAGGATGCCAGCAGTCTGGCCATTCTTTGGTCAATCGGCGTCAACTATATTCGCGGTTATTTTATCCAAGAGCCTTCAGCATCCATCGATTACGATTTCCATACTGATTGAGGTTGACCCTTGCGGAATGGGGCAAAAAATCGAGATGCCACTGTTGTCCCCCTAGACATTACCCGCTCGCCCGCCAATATTGCGTATCATGACTAAAGAAGCCGGTCAGAAACGGAACCGACCAAGATAGCAGTTACCAAGGCATAAATGAGTTCCAGAATGTCATCGGCCGGGATGCATCATGAATATTGTAGTTCATCGAATGCATGTCCCGTTGAATGTTATAGGTTGCGTGGGTCATCGTCTTAATGGACTCTTCCATGGAATCCATACTTGTGAGCATGGGCTCAAGGGTTCTGACATCCTGAGCCATCGATTCCACACTGACCGCCATGGTACGCACATTGGCTGAGAGTTGGCCGACACTGTCGGTCATGGTCATGAGATTGCTCGACATGATATTCATATTGGAGTCTACGCTCAGGGCCAGGAAATGGATATCCTTGGCGAGACTGAAGATCAAATAGAATCCATATGCCGCCAGCAATATAAATGCAAAAAGAGAAGGATAGACGATCAGTTCCCAGCGGCGTGCGCTGGTTTCGAACGCCATTGACAGGCGATCCATCGAGTCCTGAGTGTCTCTGCTGTCTGCCTCAGCACCCCTATCCTCTACCTGATCATTCAGGGGTTTGTTGTCGTCTTTTTCAAACATACTATCTCGACCTAATACTAATTCTATGATTCTGGTCATAACGAATAGTAGCATAGCAATCGTTTATCACAATCAAAGTGTGTTGATACGCTAATAGAAATGAAGCCATATCAGCTCATAACAGGCATAAAAAAAACCGGGCGCCGGCCCGGTTTTTAATTTTTATTACAATTAGTTAGCCTATTACCATAGTTTTATTATGGTTTAGAACTCTCCTGTCGCACCCCGATTCATGATATCCAGGATATAATCTTTGACCTGTAAGGCCTCCTCCTTGAGTTTAGGTGGCAGAGGCTTCCCACCATAGATCATCATGTCCATGTTCAGTGCAGTCAGCCAGAGCTTTCCCTGTTGATCCTCGATCAAGGTGATTCTGCATGGCAGATAAGCCGAATAGGCGTCAGAATAATCGAGCATATTAGCCGCAATCAATGAATTACAGAACAGATAGATCTTCACGAAGCGATATTTCTCACCACTCTTTGCCTCAATATCCTTATATAGTGGAAGCTCACCTACATTCGACATATTGTGCTCATTGGCGACAAATTTCATGGTCTCTTCCACATCCTCCCAGGTGAGATCTTCCGCCACCGGAATCTTCCAGATGCTCGCTTCAGCCACATTCTTGGTAGACAAGGTAGCCTGTGCAAATTCCATGAACATATTACCCGCTTCAGGATCGAATTCTTGAAACTCCTTATTATACTTCACATAGATGGCAGCCGCGCCCATGACCACCAAAAGCCCAATCAGGGCGAACAGATTTTTTATCATCCCCATCTCTCTCTCCAACGAACAACCAATAATATAGTTTTGAGAATCCCAAACGACACAGCGCTAATGCACACTTATTGGCTGATGTACTTGGGATACAACGCTGCTGTCAGTGCATAGAACTCTTTACTGCCTTTTCCTCTCGGGTCCAGTTCATATACAGCCAGACCCTCACTAAAAGATCTGCGAAAAACCGTTCTTTGACAGAGGCGGTATTTTATATAATCCACATCCGACAAAGATACCAGAGCTGCAGCAGCTTCATCGGATTCCCTGATCGCATGGTGGGTATCGGCCCGGTTGATGAATGCCAACAAATCAGGACGATCACCATCCACAGCCTCATCGAGAAAATTGATAAACCGCTGAGTCGACCAGATATCGGCCTGGGATGGGGGTACTGGAATCACTACCCGATCAGCCAGCGCCAATGCCAATTTCATCGAATCGATATCGGAAGTACCGACATCTATCAGTACTTCATCATAACCCGCGAGTTTCTTTCTGGACAATGCTGATGCATTCTTAATATTCAGATAGGGTTCATATCCCTCCTCTGTCCGAACCTCGGATACATCACTCAAGGTCGCCTGCGGATCGGCGTCTATGACCAGTACTTCAGCCTCTGCCATTTCCAACCAGACAGCCAGATTGAAGGTCACCGTGCTTTTGCCGGACCCCCCTTTCAGACTACCGATTACTGTGATCATACACTCCCCTTTATTATATTTTCGGTCAAGTTTGTGCGCTTTATGCGGGAATATACAGAGTGCTTATGTTATCTATCGTCAGCCTCTCTATTACCTCAGTCCACCGGCAAATATTGCGAAACCCTCGGCCACTCCCGCTGCCCGGCCAACTTATACCATGCCCCTTCGCCGTCGCCCCGTCCATCATACCAGTTGACACCGTATCGGTTCGGCACGTCGGGCCGCCGCATCGGATGCGGCATTCCAGGATAGGACATTGCCATTTGAGGTCGCCATTCCCGCCTCATAGTATCGTAATTGGCCCAACCGGGCCGCCTCCATTGATAGTTTGCTACAGGATATGATCCGGAGGCATACCTATCCGGCATACCGCGATAGCGATACCTATCCCATCCCGCTCGTTTTAGTGGACGGAAACGATGTACTGTGAAAGGACTGTGCCCTGTATATCGAGGGGCGGTATAGCCACGCGGAATCGGATATCCGACACGATCTCCCCGCCAACGGTATCTGTCGTTCGATTGAGCCACCGAATACTGATTGTACCTGTCAAGGTGTCGAAGTGAATCATAGGGTGATGATGCCAAACCTGGCATAGGCATCCAGGAACGATCATAACCGTAGCGCATCGGATCCCAGGGATTGTAACCATAATCCTGCATACCCGGTATTGCGGACCTTCGTTGTCTCTGTTGGTCGGTGTGGTTTCTGCGTTGCTGAACTTTGAGCGGGCGATAGACATAATGGTTGGGTATTTCAAGCTGTGCTGGCCGATAGGTCCACCTCGGCGGAGCCTCTCTCTGCCGCTCCTGTTCCATGGGTCTGAATCTATACTGACTGTTGGGTCCATACTTCAGCTGCCCTGCGCGGGCAGATTGAGCCGCGGGTCGCCAATAGAATTGCCTGGGCACAACCGCTCCCTGTGCTCCCTGTGCTCCCTGTGCTCCCTGTGCTCCCTGTGCTCCCTGTGCTCCCTGGTAGCCAGGATTGTGTATATTCGTCGGCATTGCATATGCCCCGTTATCGGGCCTGTCATAAGGTGCAGGATTTGTATTTGGCATCGTGGAAACGAGGCTCTTGTGACGAACGGCGTAACCCTTCCAGGGCCTGAAGCTATAGGATTGCGGCCTATGCAGAGAGTAATCGTTACCACGTGCCCAAGCAGCAGGCCATACGTTTTGTCCCGGCTGAGGGGAGAAGCCGTTCCTGTTTACATTCAGTCGGTTCTGACTCTGGATTGGCCGCCATTTACCGGCACCAGGATAGGAGGCACCCTCCACTGCAGAGGTCGACGGCATCAGCATCACGGAGAATATCCCTGTAATCAGTAGTGCATACGTCTTATTTCTCATCTTGAATACCTGTTAATTTGATCCATCATCTGTTAGTTGTACAGGGATGCAGCCCATACTCGCTCAAACCTGACTCGTCACTTTTGTACGGCCCAGGGTGGGACTGGACAATAACGTGAAGACAAGCTCCATGACCTGTTTCAATTTACAGCACAGTTTAGCGGTAAACAGGTCTGTACAAAACCACCACTGCGCTGTTTTTGCATGAAGTCGATTGGAATCAATAGATGCAGTGCAACGATAGTCACCGGTAACCCCCTATTCAGGACGGAACATCGGCGTTTGATAGGCCTCGGTAAATGCAGGATTGTAGGGAAATGATTGTGAACGCCCCCAATTCCCACCGCGCTTTTTATCCAGCCTTTTATCAGGACGAAACTTATAGGTCCCCTGTCGCTGAATTTCCGATTGGCCGTGACTATAACCACCGGATGACAGAGTTGACCGGTTTTCACTTCGATCCGGCTGCCAGGCTTGATTGTAGATTTCATTCCTGCGCTTAATGCTGAGTTGCTCGTCTGGGGTCAGTTCACGGAATCTAAATCCATCCATGTGAGGGGTGATGGTATGCCTCTCTTCTACCGGTCTATAGACGCCACGGGGAAGACCTGGCGGTGTCTCGGCATAGTCGATAACCGATGACGGATAGAGAGTCGACTGGTTTGGGTGCCGGGCATTATCGGGTTTGGCAGATGATTCAATGAGCTTCTCTTCTTCTTCATTCAAGGGACGCCAGCGATAGCGATCTTGCAGCAAGCCGGATCTGTTTTGAGTCTGGCCACGAAACTGATAATCGGCATAGGGCTCCCTTGCCAGGACATCACCAAGACCAACCAGACACAAGAGAGAGACTAACCAGAGCAATGCATCAATACGCAAACTACCACTCCATTTTGCCAAAACGAGTATAGACCATACCGATAGAGGCAGGACCTGGTAGAATGGTAATCGACCGCCTAACACCCGGGTTTGGCCCCACCAATCCGGCACCATAACAAGTAGTGTGCAGCTGCTGTGGGCCTGTCTGTAGCAATGGATTAACGAGCCAAATACTACTTCAGCCTTATCCCTCTTCTCGCGGCCCTTTTGCGTATCAGAAATTCCGCCACATTCGAAGCCGGCTTGGGAGTCGTCTTTGTTTGCGGGGTAACAGATCCCGGTGACCCATTACCCTTGGTCTCGGCCGATGCCGCTTTCTTTTTTGCCGCCTGTTTTTTCAGGGTCGAAGGGCGCTTTTTCTGATTGGGATTGCTGGTTGCCGACTTCTTGGAATCGGCTTTCGTCCTGCTCTTCCTTTTCTCAGCAAGCTTGACCTGCTTTTTCTTGACACTCTTTTTCTGTTTCGCAACGGCATCAGCTTTAGTGGCCTGTTCTCCTGGTTTGAGGCCTTCTGCTGACTGATCCTCAGGTGTATCCACCGAAACCTTTGATGAGGCTGGTGATGAGGCCGCCACTTTTTCGTTCGGGCGCTGATTGGCTTTGTCAGAAGTCGTCGCAGGTGCGGCGGCAACCGGCACATCTTCACTGCCAGATGATGGAGACCCTGTCTGGGGTGTCGTTGTACCACCACTGCCTGAGCCGCCAGCCGTACCGCCTCCCTTTTTTACATCCGGTTGGGCATCCGGCAGCTGAGGAGCCTTGCCTTTCCGAAACAATCCTTTGAACATTTGCCCGATCACCAGGAATATCGCCCTGATCAGATAGAACAGCATACTGACGACAGCGATGACTTTTTGCCAAATCCTGATAGGCAGGGAGTCTTTTTTCACAGCCTCGGATTTGGCCTCGGGAGAGGCCTGCGTATGGGCAACCGCAGGTATTGCCTCGGTTGGTTTCTTTTCACTATCCTCATCAATAGCGCTTCCAGCCGGTGCGGTAGTGGCGGCCACTTCCATAATATCTTTGCTGGCGGCGATACATCCCAAAGGTATCACAATCAATGTCAACACGGTGGAGACCAGTACACCGGATGCCAATGATATGGCCATGCCCTGGAAAATCGGATCGAAAAAAATCACCGATGAACCACACACCAGAGCGAATGCTGTAATCATGATCGGACGGGTCCGTGTCTTACAGGCCATGATCACGGAGTCGACCACGGAGGTGCCCTGCTGAACCTGATGGATGGAGAAATCGACCAGCAGAATCGAATTACGCACGATGATACCCGCCAGGGCGATCCAGCCGATCATCGAAGTGGCGGTAAATTCTCCCCCCCAGCCGAACTGGAAAAAGATGAAGTGGGCAGGAATGATCCCCAACAACGTCAAAGGAATAGGGGCCATGATCAGTGCCGGTATACGGAAGTTGCCGAACTCCCATACGACCAGGATATAGATCAAAACCAGAGCGACCGCAAACGCCGCGCCCATATCGCGGAAGGTTTCAAAGGTCACCGTCCATTCACCGGCCCATTCAATACCGGTCTGGGAGTCGTTATCGGGCGGACCGAGCCAGTCAGGCTTGATGGCAACGCCGTCAGGCGCCTTGTACTCATTTTCGGCAAGTAGATCCTGTACCTGCAGCATGCCGTATACGGGAGCCGCCAGCTTGCCGCCCACTTCCGCCACCACATACTCCACATCCCGCAGATCCTTGTGGTAGATGATCGGATCCTCGAGCACCTGCTCGAAACGACCCAGTTCACGCAAGGGTACGGTGATGCCGCTGCTGGAATGAATGGGCAGATCGCCCAGACGGGTGATTTCCGATCGCTCGGCCAGGGGCACCTGCATCATGATATTGATCGGTTCATGACCGGCGCGTTGCTTGACATCGCCCAAGGGTGAGCCGCCAAGGGCCATCCCCAGATTGCGGTTAATGGTATCGACAGAGATACCCCGCCGTACCGACTTTTCGGTGTCAACGGTAAAACGCCAGTACTGATAGGGATCACGCATGTAGTTGTCCACATCACGCAGGCTCTCTGTCTGCTCGAACATATCGGTCAGATCACTTGTCACCTGACGCCTGACTTCCGGGCTCGGCCCATGCACTTCAGCAACGACAGACTGCAGCACCGGAGGACCCGGGGGCATCTCCACCACTGCAATCTTGGCACCCGTACCCTCGATGAGCTTGCCCAGCATCTCCCGGGTTTGAACCGCGATTTCGTGACTGGTGCGGTCACGATCGGTCTTGTCCAGCAGCTGCACCTGCACTTCCGCCTGCCAGGGATCCGAGCGCAGATAGTAGTGGCGGACCATGCCATTGAAATCGAAGGGACGGGCCGTACCCGCGTAGACCTGAACCGCCGTAACCTCCGGCAGTACACGGATCTTCTCCGCCATACGATGGGCCAGGTTGGCTGTCACCGGCAGGGCGGTCCCCTCCGGCATATCCACCACCACGGAATACTCGGGCTTGTTGTCCAGCGGCAACATCTTCACCGCCACCCACTTGAAATAGAAGAATGAACAGGTGACGAGGAAGGTGCCCCACATGATCAGCTTGAACAGCCGTGCCTTGCGAGGCGACTCGATCAGCGGCATCAGGATGCGTTTAAACAATCGCTCCAGCCACTCCGATTCCTTGTGTTCCCGCGCACCGGCCACTTCCAGGTAACGCATGCTGGGCCTCAACCAGTGGGAGACGGTCAGATAAGGAGTGAATACAAATGCGGCAAACAGGGAGATCAGCATTGCCACCGAGCCAAGGGCCGGGATCGGTTCCATGTAGGGCCCCATCATGCCGCTGACAAACCCCATGGGAAGCAGCGCCGCGATGACGGTGAAGGTGGCCAGTATCGTAGGATTACCTACCTCCCTGACAGCATCCACGGCGGTAACCACGTCGGTGGATTTCTCTTCCAGCCAGCGCCGGTAGATATTTTCCACCACCACGATGGCGTCATCCACCAGGATACCGATGGAGAAGATCAATGCGAACAGGCTGACACGATCAATGGTGTATCCCATCACCCAGGCGCTGAATATGGTCATCAGCAATACCACCGGGATAACCAGCACCACTACAATGGCCGGCCTGAATGCGCGGAAGGCGCCCAGCACCAGCAGGAACACAAAACCGGTAGCCATAAACAGCTTAAAGATCAATTCAGTGACTTTATCGTCGGCCGTCTTACCGTAGTTGCGGGTTACGCTGACCTCCACATTGTCCGGTATCAACGACCCCTTGATATGCTCGACCCGCTCCTTGATGGCATTGGCCACGGTAACCCCGTTAGAGCCCTCTTTTTTGGCGATCGCCAGCGTGACCGCAGGTACGCCATCGGCCTTGATCTCCAGGTCGCTGGCCGTACCTGTGTAGTAGCCCACCAACTGCTTGGCATCCTCCGGCCCCTGTTTGACCCGGGCGATATCGTGCACATAGACCGGAACGTTGTTGTGGGTACCGACAACCAGCCGGTTGATGTCTTCGACATTTTCCAAAAACGATCCGGTTACCACATTGAAATGGGTGCTACCGCTCTCAACACCACCAGCCATTTGCTCCGCATTGGCGGTGCGAATTGTGTTGGCAACCTGGTCCAGGCTGATGCCGTAGCCGGCCAATCTCTCCGGAAAAACCTCGATGGTGACCTGTTCCCGCCGACCGCCAACGACAAATCCGTTTCCTGTGTCGGGCAGTTCCTTCAGGGCCTGCAGCACATCGTGGCCCAACATCCGCAGTTGCCCGTCGTCGACATCGGGCGCCCCATCCCGGTCCAGGTCCTTTGACCATAAGGTCAGTGTCACGACCGGCACGTCATCGATGCCCTTGGCCTTCACCAATGGCGGCATAACGCCAGGTGGGATCAAATCCATGTTGGAATCGATCTTATCGTTCACCTTCACCAGAGAGGGGCCCATCTCTTCGCCCACCTCGAATTCGATGGTGACGGCGCCGCCTCCCCGCTGAGAGGCGGAATAGACATGTTTCACATCGGGGATCTCCGACATGATCCGTTCCAGCGGTTCAATGGCCAACGCGGCAACCTGATCCGCCGCCGCGCCCGGATATTGCACGAAGATATCCACCATCGGCACCGAGATCTGAGGATCCTCCTGACGCGGTGTGATGATAAGACCCAATAGTCCCATCAGCATCATGGCCAGGAAAAAGAGCGGCGAGAGAGGAGACTGGATAAAGAAACGGGCGGTTCTGCCAGCGATACCCAGATGCGCCTCGTAGTTAGGATCGGTTGAGTGGAGCTGATCGAGTTTCTCGTCGTTCTGGCTCATAGTTAATCTCGAAGCATTGATATCAGGCAGGCCCCGTCAAAGACCCTGACCCATCGTAATTGTAAGTGTTGAGAGTGCTTTTCTTCCGTGAAAAATCCTGGGAATCCCCTCATGACCTCCGCAGCTACTGACCCTGCGAAGAGGTCCAACCGGCGCTGATTCCCATATGTGGATTACGCAATACCCGCTCGCCCGCCTGCAGTCCCGACAATACAGTACTGTATTCTCCACCCGGAAGCTTTTCACCGACGCGAATCAGCCTCAGCATCGGCTTGCCATCCTCTCCCACCACATAGACGCCGGGAAGGCTCCCGTTGTAGCGTATTGCGCTGTTCGGTATGACCGGATTGGAACGGGCCGGCGCATTGAAGTCGGGCACCAGAACCTTCGCATACATGCCCGGAGCAGAGACTCCCTGGGGCAGATCGAATTTGATGGTTACGGTGTGTCTTTGAGCATCGGCCATGGGGAAAATCTGTGCAACTCGAACAGGAACATCGCGATCACCCACATCGAGCTCCGCACGCAGCATCATGCCTTCGTTCAGACCGGGCCGGAGACGGCCGGGCACATCCACCACGATTTGTAGATACTCCACATCGGCATATTTCAATAGCGGTTGGCCAGGTTGCACCGTGTCGCCGACTTCGACGAATTTCTTCATTATCACCCCATCGAAGGGGGCGAGACTCTTGGCATCGCGCAGCTTGGCGTCGATGGCCCGAATCTCAGCCTGAACCCGGTAGATGGTATTTCTCGCCTGTTGAATATTGGTTTGCGAGGAGAAGATATCCGCCCTGCGTTCGGCGCCTTGATCACGCTCCCCGAAGGCATCTTCCATCGGACGTGTAAACATCTGATCAAAGAGGTTCGGCATACCCATGCCACCCATGGCTGATCTCGATTTAGGCGACCACAACTCGCGACTGTACTGCACGCCGGCATTGCGCAATTGGGCGTCGGCATTTGCCAGCTGCGCCAGCGCCGCTTCCCGTTTGGCCGTCAACTCGCTGTCATCCAACTCCACCAGACGATCGCCTTCCTTGAATGTGTCGCCCTCGATACCGGCAAGATAGTTGACCCTGCCAGGGAGTTGCGCAGACAGGGTAACCTCTTTGTAGGGAACCACTGTACCGCCAAGAGAGACATTGGGTACACCCTGTGTCTGCTGAACCACGAAGTGGTCACCACCGCTCATATTGGGCTGTGCCAGCAATCCTGTCGCAACAAGGGAAAATGCACAACTGGCAGCTAGAATCCGCGCCTTCGATCTAAAACCCATATTTCACACTACCTGGTGTTGATTCACTTTAGATACGGGATATCCCGTTACCACACATCTGTCAGACACGCCCCATGACGGAAAAGCTCTTGATAAATGGCCCCGCCATACGCGGATCCTTGATCATGGATGAATAGTCGCCGACCATGAATTTCATCTTGCGTGATGTAAAAGCCATGCCGAGACCCATCATGCCGGGTGGCTTTGCAATCCACTTGTTCCATTGATCCTCAGCGGCGCGAATATCCCAGTTCATCGTCTGGCCGTTGTAAGTCTCACCACTCACTGCCTTTCCATTTTCCACGATGAGCACACCTTTTGGGGTATCGTCACCATCGAAGCCGTAACCGATTACGCTATTGAAGCCTATTTGAGACAGGGCATCCGCCAATTCAGGTTCTGCATTCCAGTGAGTTGCAAAATCTTTCATCCATGCCTCGGAAAACAGTTCTGCCATCTCGATCTCCTCTACAGATTATTCGACATTTTTATTCAGTTGCAGGCGAATTCCCAACCTGCTTAAGAATCTGCCAGTATCTACGAAGGTGGATACCATTGCAACCGACTAAATTCATCAGAAACCATTATAAATCATTTATTTAAGAATATCAGCAAATTATAATATTATTTTTACTTTCAGTAACATAAGGCACTTCAAAACGTTACATTCCGCATTAATACACATATAAAAATCAAGGTTGAAATTTTACCTTTTTAAAACACTTCGCAAACGGCGGTAATCTCACGTCAATTTAAAAAAAATTATGCATGCCGCCGGGGCAGGCATTAAGATAGCCCTAAGTATCTGATTTCGATCCACAGCCTATAATCAAATAGAAAAAATGATACCTGCGAGACAGCGTAATCGAGGAGTGTGATAAACATGCATCCAGCCGGAAAGGTCATTGAGGCACGCCTGCAACACCTAGAAACCCACCTGGAACAGGAAAACCCAATCCTCCTCAGTACGGTACAGAGTTTTCGTCAACTCGATGCAGTCGCCTTCCGGCTTGGGCTGCTGGAAGGCGACAACTCATTTGCCACGCAGATACCCTGGTGGCCCCTGATTTCGATCCTCGGCACCTTCTCTGCCGGCAAATCGACATTCATCAATCACTACATCGGCACATCCCTACAGCGTTCGGGCAATCAGGCTGTGGACGACAAGTTTACCGTCATCTGCTACAGCAAAGAGGCTACCGCCCATGCCCTGCCCGGTGTGGCCCTCGATTCCGATCCCCGTTTTCCCTTCTACCAGATGTCTGACGAGATCGAAAAGGTGGCGAAAGGCGAAGGGGAACGTATTGATGCCTATCTCCAGCTCAAGACCTGTCCCAGTGAAAAGCTGCGGGGAAAGATCGTCATCGATTCTCCGGGATTCGATGCCGATGCCCAACGAACCTCGACACTGCGCATCACCGATCACATTATCGACCTCTCCGATCTGGTACTGGTCTTTTTCGATGCCCGCCATCCTGAACCCGGCGCCATGCAGGATACCCTGAGCCATCTCATCGAGCGCACCATCCATCGCAATGACACCGGCAAATTCCTCTACATACTGAACCAGATCGATACCACAGCCAGAGAGAACAACCCTGAAGATGTCATCGCAGCCTGGCAGCGTGCATTGGGAGAACGCGGGCTTACAGCCGGTCGCTTCTATGCGATCTACAACCCTGATGCAGCGGTACCTATTGAGGATGAGGCCCTGCGACAACGTTATGAGACAAAGCGTGATATCGATCTGAAAGAGATCCACAGCCGTATGGAAGAAGTTGAAATAGAGCGGGCCTACCGAATCGTCGGCGCACTTGAAAAAACAGCACGGGATATCGAAGAGCGCAGCATACCCCTGATCAGTTCGGCTCTTGGGCGCTGGAAGAAACGGGTATTGTTGGGGGATGCCGTGCTGATGGGCGGCTTGCTTCTGGCACTGCTGATATTCTCGGTCAATGCGGGCTATTGGCAGGGTTTCAAGTTTGCCCCACCCTGGCTTGAAAGCGGGGTAAACACGCCTTTACCATGGGTGTTAACGGCCCTGCTGGTCATTGTTCTCGTAGTCATCCATTTTGCGGTCAGGCTGGCCGCTGCCCGTAGCCTGCTGAAAGGGCTGCGCAAACAAGTGTCCAGCGCGGGGATAAAGGGTAATCCGGTTGGCGCTTTTCTACGCAGCACCAAGCCTTGGCGCTCAATCTTCCGCAAGAATCCCGCCGGGTGGGGACGCAAATCCAAAAGACAGTTACGGGAAGTCCTGCAGGCAACAGACACCTATATCCAGACACTCAATGACCGGTTCACCAATCCTTCCGGCAGTGAAACCCTGCTCGCAGCCGAACCCAGTTCGCCGGTCGAGACGCCACAGGTTGCCGAGGAGAGTGTTTGACGCTTTGCGGAGGATAGACGAACCCTGTCGAGCGGGGTCACAGGAAACATTTGCGACTGTTATGACCTTCGCATTTACAATCGTACATGGCACGGTCTGCTTTGGAATAGAGTTGATCAAGCAATTCACTGATTGATAAAGCTCGGTCGTAATCGGGAGACAGCGAGGTTATCCCGATGCAGGCGGTTAGACTCAACCCCACCAGGTCGCGCCCTGTGTCGAGTTGCGCCAGCCTCTCCTGTATGCGCTGTGCCATCAATTCTGCGCCACCGATACCGGTTTCCGCAAGCATCACCACAAACTCCTCACCACCCACCCTGGCGAGAATATCGCCACCGCGGGCTTCCTCCTTCAGGGCCTCAGCAATGGCAATCAGTACATCATCACCGACCTGATGGCCCCATTGATCATTGATGCGTTTGAAATAATCCATATCGATCAACAGTAAGCTGCAGCTCTGTTCATGCCGGACGGCCCTGGATAGCAGAGCCTCAGCTTCCGAAAAGAAGTAGCGTCGGTTATGTAATCCGGTGAGTTCATCGATTGTCAGCAATTGTTCATAGCGCTTGCGATGCGCATCTGCCTCATTTAAGGCATCCTGTAACTCCCGGGTGCGCTGTTCAACCTCGTTCTCCAGATCATTCAGCAACCTGTGGTTGTACATGATCTGCCCTAGGCAACTACAGAACAGACTCAAGGTATGCTGTTGCCAGGGTTCGAAGTACTCCGGCAAGGGGTGGGATGCGTTCAATACACCCAATACCTGTTTCCCCATCATGATAGGGGCACTGATCAGAGATCCGGGTATCTCACCGCCGGACAGTGTATTGATTAGAAAGTCATCGTTCTGGGAGCAGTCGCGGCAATATTGTAATTGGCCAGTGCTAAAGGCGGTACCCGCGATACCTTCCCCGGGTCTGAACTGCATCGTTTCCCTGGATTGCCTTACACGCTCAGATCCGCTGATCTGAGTATGGGTTTCATCCAGGTTGGTACCCACTGCGCAGCGAAGCAGATCCCCCTCCATGCGAAAAACCGAACAGTTTTCAACATTCTGATAGCGTACCAGTTCATCCAAGGCCTTGGTGATCAGTTCATCTTCAGTAATACCATCAAGGCTGATTTGGGATAGCGCGCGCAATGCAGAGAGCGAATCGAGCAGGCTAAAAAAACGCTCTCGCAAGTCCATGGATGTCTGATTAAAAGAGAGATCCATTCAATGCTCCGGTTATTTGGCCAACATATTGGCAATCATATGAATCTCCTCTTCCTTGCCGAGAAAATCCGTCATGATGGTATCCAACTGTTGTCTCGACATCCTGCATTTCACTTCCAATCCAGGCAGTGGCTGTGTCAGCTTCAATTCAGTGGATTGCGGATTCTTAATCCACTCCGCCACATTGCCCACAAGCACGGCATCGCAGTGAGTGTCCGAATCAATCCCTTCTCCTGCTCCCTGGGCGATGATATGGACCACCATTTCGGGCAGATGCCAACGATGGCCCAGCCAGATACCCGCCTGACGATGGTCGATCCCGATGATCTCTGTTTCAAGTTCCAGCCGATCTTTATCGGGCTGCTGTTTCGACACCCGCAGTACCCTGGCATACTCCTCCGGAAACTCATGCACCAAGACCAGCACACCAATCTCGAATAGAAGCCCCGCCAAATAGATCCCGTCAGCATCCGGCTGTATTTCGTTGTTGACAGCCAGGCTGATCTGCCGGGAAAGCATGGCAATAGATAGCGAATGGCCCCAATACTCCTGTAAATCGAAGCCACTACAACCATCGGATTCGAACACGCCGCTGACAGCGACACTGAATGCAAGGCTTTTCACCATATTCAAACCGAGGACGCGAATAATCGCGTCTTCCAGGGTGAGAATCGGTTTTGTTTGGCCGAAATAGGCTGAATTGGCGAGCCCTAGAATCCTCGCACTGAGTCCTGGATCCTGATTGATGACACCCGCCAGCTCATGCAAGGTAAAACTGTCCTCACCCAACATCCCAAGTAGACGGGTAGCCGTCGCCGACAGTGGCGGTAGGTACTGCAGCTTCTGTACCCTGTACTTTGCCTGATTGGTTTGTTTCATATTATCTTGTTCTAGGGCCTGTTAACACTAATCCAATCGACTCTGCTGGAGCTGTTTTTTTACCCAGCAAGGCAGAATGAGCGAGGTTTAGCCGTGCTAAATGAGCGAATGATAACGCCGCTGGGTGGAAAAACAGCCCCAGCCCTTCGGGTTGTGCCTGAAAATGCGCCACTCGGCGTTGCTCGTCACTCATTTGGAATCACCAAACCTCACTCCTCGCGCCTTGTTTGGCGCATTTTCAGACACAACAGAGCCGATTG
>QBVD01000046.1 GCA_003058525.1 gamma proteobacterium symbiont of Ctena orbiculata
AATCGACTCTGCTGGAGCTGTTTTTTTACCCAGCAAGGCAGAATGAGCGAGGTTTAGCCGTGCTAAATGAGCGAATGATAACGCCGCTGGGTGGAAAAACAGCCCCAGCCCTTCGGGTTGTGCCTGAAAATGCGCCACTCGGCGTTGCTCGTCACTCATTTGGAATCACCAAACCTCACTCCTCGCGCCTTGTTTGGCGCATTTTCAGACACAACAGAGCCGATTGGATTAGTGTTAACAGGCCCTAAGAAATCCACCTTTCAACTCAAGTTTAATAACGGCATACCCATACCGACCTTTAACCCCTCCAGCGCGCTCTGAGAGAGAATTCACTCTACTGCTTAATAACATGTGGGATTTCCAGTAGCTTGTCCGAGTCGAGACATGAGGATTGGTCGCCCCCGCCATAACCACGCCAACCCACCGGTTTTCTGTCTGGAGAAGAACTGGTGCGACAAATGTGTATTTGGTACACTAACCTGTAACAAACCAGTTACGAAGAGATCCAGGCATCCACGTCAGACAGAGTAATGCCTTCAACCCATCGACACTGCTATGACTACCCCCACCCGGCGGTGACCACTGATGTTGTGTTGTTCACCATTCGCCAGGACGCCCTATCTGTACTGCTGATCCAGCGTGGCAATCCTCCGTGCCAGGGGATGTGGGCCCTTCCAGGGGGATTTCTGAATATCGACGAAGACCTTGAGGCATGCGCCAAACGTGAATTGCTGGAAGAGACGGGGGTCGAGGGTGTCTATCTGGAACAGCTGTATACCTTCGGTGACCCAAAACGTGATCCACGGGAAAGGGTAATCAGTGTCACGTTTTATGCATTGAGCCAATCCGACCATCTGACGCCCAAGGCATCCAGCGATGCTGCGCTCACAGCATGGTTCGCCATTAACCAGCTGCCGGAACTGGCCTTCGATCATGCCGATATTATTCAATTGGCATGCAAACGCTTAGTATCCAAGTTAGGCTACACCACCATCGCCTTTCAAATGCTGCCGAAATCCTTCACGCTCAGTCAACTGCAGTCGGTCTATGAGATATTGCTGAATGAAGACCTGGACAAGCGCAACTTCCGCAAGGGAATACTTGCCCGTAACATCATCAAGGAGACAGGTGAATACTCCCGCATTGGAAATCACCGACCCGCTAAAACCTACCGGGTAATCAATCCATCCCAGGTCGAAATTATAAAATAGAGAAATGAGAACCCAATGAATTCCCAACCACTCAATCTTCCCAAGATCGTAGTCCCCGAGCACCCTCAATGGCTCCCTCTCAGCGACCAGGAGAAGCAGGCCATCAAGACCAGGATCAGCCGTAAGCTGGAACAACAAAACGCGGTATTGGTGGCTCACTACTACACCGACGCCGAACTGCAGGCCCTTGCCGAAGAAACCGGTGGTTGCGTTGCCGACTCCCTTGAGATGGCACGTTTCGGCACAGTTCAGTCAGCAGATACACTGGTTGTCTGCGGCGTCAGATTCATGGGCGAAACATCGAAGATCCTGAACCCGGAAAAACGGGTCATCATGCCGGATCTCGGCGCCACCTGTTCCCTTGATGAGGGGTGCCCAGGCGATCAGTTCACCGCATTCTGCGATGCTCATCCAGACCATACCGTGGTCGTCTACGCTAATACCAGCGCCGAAGTGAAGGCCCGTTCGGACTGGGTGGTTACATCGGGCATTGCATTACCGATCGTCAAGCACCTGGCCGAACAGGGTAAGAAAATTCTGTGGGGGCCGGATCGACACCTGGGCAGTTATGTACAGCGGGTCACGGGAGCCGAGATGTTGATGTGGCCCGGCTCATGTGTTGTTCATGAAGAATTCAAGGCGGTGGCACTGGAACGCATTCGGCGCCTGCACCCGGATGCAGCGGTATTGGTTCATCCTGAATCCCCTGAAAACGTAATTCAACAGGCTGACGTCATCGGCTCCACCACTGCCTTGATCAAAGCCGTATCGGAGATGGAGAACAAGGAGTTCATCGTTGCCACCGACGGTGGCATCTTCTATAAGATGCAGCAGATGGCGCCCGATAAGGTACTCATCGAAGCGCCTACCGCCGGTGAGGGAGCGACCTGTGTCAGCTGCGCCCACTGCCCCTGGATGGGTATGAACTCACTGCAGAACCTGGAACAGGTTCTCGATTCCGGCGGGAATGAAATTCACATTGATGAGGCGATCAGGGCACGCGCGGTAATCCCGATTAAGCGAATGCTCGACTTTGCCGCTCAACAGGGCATTGGAATGCAGGACAAAGGAAACGCTTGAAACAGTGAATCACCAGCACAAGTCTTTGATATTGGTGTCATTAACCAGGTAATCAATTATGCCGTGATCAGCTGCTGTTTCACCATGGGGTAAATGAGTTCATAAAGTCCATCGGACGCCCCATTTGATTGATGTCGCGGCTCATGAAACCGGTGTTTACCGTCATCGTGCGCATGGCCTGATTCATATCAGCGATATTCACCGTCATCAGCCCCACGTTCTGTTTCATGTTACCCACGTCAACTGCGAGCGCACCGATATTGCCGTCCATTGTGGCGATATGCTGCTCCATACTGTCCACCCGCTCCACCAAAATAGTGATCTGTTGCGTCATGATCTGGATATTCTGTGTCAACTGCCCCATGTGTTTAGACATCGATTGCAGGTTGTCTTCCATGCGCGGGTCCACCTGTTCCGTAAGTTTGTGCATATCGGTTGTGACGTTGTAGATGAGGTAGAAACCGGACAGTCCGAGCACACCGACAACCACCAGCATGGGATAGATCATGCGCTCCCAACGGGACATGCTCTTATCGAAGTTCTTGAAGAAGTTGGTCAGGGTTATCTCAAGCTTGACCATCGCCTTCTGCTCCGGCGACAGATTCTTGTATTCGGGAGAGAAGGTGCGTGGATCTTTCTCAAACATAGACTGAATACTGCCTCAATTTATGAGCAAGCCTCTGATTTTTCTCAGAGAGGGGATAATGTGGTCTGCGATATCCATTTTCCATGATATATCAATAATTATAGACATCACCATACCCCAATAGGGAAGAAACTGCGATTATAGCTGTCGAATCTTAAAGTTAAGTTTGCCGACTTAGTCGGTTAAACTTGAGATAAATCAATTAGTACCCGGGCCTCAAGCAAACTAAGCATGTCTGACTTTATTCTCGATCACGAACTGTCTATCCGGTTAACGGCCTTTTTCTCAGTGTTCGCCATAATGGCGTTATGGGAGGTCGCCTCACCCTGCCGCAAACTGCGTGTTCCCCGCTCCCGGCGCTGGTTGGCGAATATCGGTATCGTGATACTGAACACCCTGTTGTTGCGTCTGTTGTTTCCGGCAGCTGCGGTAGGAATGGCGCTGTTCACCACACAGGCCCAATGGGGGGTGCTGAATGTCATCGCACTGCCCCCCTGGCTAACTATCATCATCGCCATTCTGATCCTGGATATGGTGATCTACCTGCAGCATGTGATGGTTCACGCCGTCCCGATGCTCTGGCGCCTGCACCGGGTGCACCATGCGGATCCCGATTATGACCTCACCACCGGGGCGCGTTTTCATCCCATTGAGATCATTCTATCGATGCTGATCAAGATTGCGACCATCGCCGCACTGGGCCCACCGGTAGTGGCGGTTGTGATATTCGAGGTATTGCTCAACGGCATGGCGATGTTCAATCACGCCAACATCAGACTTCCTACACGCATCGACAGAGTGTTACGCTGGCTCGTCGTGACTCCTGACATGCATCGGGTACACCACTCCGTGGAGCCTGATGAGACAAACAGTAACTTTGGTTTCAATCTCTCACTCTGGGACCGCCTGATGGGCACCTACCGCCAGCAACCCAGACTAGGACAGCAAGCAATGGATATCGGCATCGGATCCCTCAGAGACCCCCGAATAACGACCCGGCTCACGGGAATGCTGATGATCCCTTTTCTTCAGGACAAAGATGTCTACAGTATCAATAAACGGTCCTGGAAGATTGACCGTGAACCTGGAGATACTCAACCATGACTGGTGAAATATATGACGTCTATTTCTCCGGAGCCATTATCAAAGATAATGACCCGGCGGAGGTGAAACGTAAAATCGGCGCTATTTTCAAGCTGCAAGGCGACAAACTTGACCGGCTCTTCAGTGGCAAACCGATCCCGATAAAAAAGGGCGTGGATATGGATCGGGCAATTAAGTTTCGCGTCACTTTTCGCGATGCGGGCGGTTTGGTGGATATCGTACCTGCAGGCGACCCACCTTCCACTGCTCAACCGACTCAACAACGCCGCCCGGCAGAGCAGGCAAAGATTGTCACCACCGATTCCCATCAGGCAAGCAGCGAATTGACTTTCGCGGATGGACCCATGGAACCACCGGCTGATAGCCATTCGGATACCCCGCCCATTGCCGTTCCGGACTATGAACTCTCATCGGCACAAGGTTTCGACCTGAGCGACTGCGCACCGACAGTGGAGGCTGTGGAGATTCCCGATATCAGCTCGCTGGATATGGACAAACCCGGTATCACTCTGGATGAATCCCCGGAACCAGAGCCGCTGGAAATCGATACATCCTCATTGGAATTGGATAAACCGGGAGCGACCTTGATTGAAGAATCGCCCCCTGAACCAGCCAGGATTGACACAGCAGCTTTAAGTATGGCACCAGCCAACCAGGGCAGCCTGGAAGATTGCCAGACACCCGTTGAACCCGCACCCATCCCAAACATCGATCACTTGAATGTGGTACAGCCCGAACAGGCTCCATCCGAAGGCAAGGCAAAATTTGATATCTCTGAAGATTAAATCGAAGGGGCGGGGAATAACCTAGGGCCTGTTAACACTAATCCAATCGGCCCTAGAAGCCGAGATAGCTCTCGAGGGAGGAGCGGGTCGCTTCGGAAAATCCAGCGTCTTCACCATCAAGGGGACGGCCTGTATCAAGAATCCCCTCCATGGCGCCAAAGGCACGCTCCGCATAGAAACGCAGTAACAGGCGCTCTTCATCATCACTCAACCAGAGATCCACCTTGTTAGCCCTTTTGCCATTCTCAGGGTCAATCTCCCACAACCTGACCTTGAAGGCAGGCCGGTTCCAACCGGCTCTCACCAACCGTTCCTGACCCACCTTGATATGATATGCATTGAGTTTCTCTCCATTGAAGGTGGAGAAATCGAGCTGGGTACCCGGTTTCAGCGGCATACCTCGAAGACGGTGCAGAAAACTGATGTAATCCAATGCCTCGCTGCCATCAAAGGCAACGCGATGGGTCTGCAATAATTTTTCCCATTGCTCATCAGGTAGCTCTGTAATCTGTTTTAAGCTTACCGGAGGTTTACCCGCCTCCTCGCTATCCGACTTGCCGGATTGGTAGTTATAGGCCTCGCCCTGGGTATGATCGAACCACATCAGCGCCTCTTTGTGCTCCCTTGTTTTCAGGGATTTAACTGCCACAAGAGGGTAGAGTTTGTGAGCATCCAGCCAGCTGCGATAGGTCAATCTCACAGGATAGAGCATCTCGGCCTTACGGTAGGGCTCCGTGGTGAGCTGCAGGTTGGTGACATAGGCTGGATTGTCATCTACATGTCCCATCTTGCGCTCCACCGCCATGGTCATCTTCGCGATGTCCAGTTCCACGAAACCTGTCACCACGCCGCGAAATTTCAGCGTATATTCAAGATATTCCCCAAGCACCGGCGCCTTCGCCGCTACTGATGATCCAGCGAGTATCAGCCCCAAGAAGAGGATTAGGGCTTCAATTCGCACGATCATCTTTCAATCCCCTGAGCATTATTCACTTGGCTATACTCTGCAATAGTCTGTTGGCACGTTTCTGGCATCATCCCTTATAAATGCTGAATCGCAGCTGAATGCGTCAAATTTTTGTCTCTAGAGGAGTCGGTATCATGATCAGCCCCGTCAACAGCGACAGACCCATCAACACATCAACGGATCAGTCGGGTAGATCACACACCAGCCAGAAACCAGTGGAGGCCTCGGTACAATCAAACACCCAGCAATCACAGGCGACGCAAGCAGACAGCGCCGCAGTTGAGGTCGATCAGGCACGTAGACTCTTCGATATCGAGAATAATCGCGCTCAGGCCTCGGAGAACACCTTAAACACGCCTGAACAGGCCCGCTCAATACTCGAAAGCATAGTGCAACAAATATCGACCACGCCAGCAACGGTTGCCGAGGCGCAGGCCGGCAAGGCATCTGCAGATCCCATTTCGGGCATTCTGCAAAGTGCCCCTGCTTAGGCTCTGCATTACCCTGACGAGATTGAAACTGACGCTGCCCAGCGTCACATATCATAACGAACTCACTCTTCGAGGTGGCTAGCGACAACTGAATTGCCGCATGAATTGACGCTACCCCTATAGATCCTGTGAACCTGGCGGGGGTTCCAACAAATTGTCATCTACGGCCTGCTTGAGACGGGAAATTTCCTGATTCGGCCCAATAACCACCAAAATATCCCCAGCATGCAAGCGGTGCGATACACCGCTGTTGGCAAAGATCAGTTGATTTCCCAACTCCAGGTCGACTACCCCGGTGATAATCAGATTGAACTGTTTTTCCAGCTGCAGATCGTTCAATGCCACCCCCGACAACCTGGAATCTTCGGGCATCTCAATCTCGGCTATGTCGATGTGCTTGCCGAATAGTGAGCTTTCGAGCATTTCTACCAGATAGGGCCTGGCGATGCGTTCATGCACACGGTGGCCACTGATTTCGTATGGATCGATCACTTTTGTCGCACCCGCCGCTTTTAAACGCTCCCCGGACGCAGCTGACTCACAAACACAAACGATCTTGAGATCGGGATCGATGGATCTGGCGGACAGCGTCAGAAAAAGATTGTTCGGTTCTTGGGAGAAAAGACAGAATATCGTCTTTACCCATCTGCCTATGCCGATTTCACGCAGCTTGTCATCATTCTTGAAATCGACCACTGCGGCCTGCATTCCCTTTGCCAGCAGCGCCCCGACTTCATTCAGATCATTGCTGTAGAGGTATGCCTCGGCACCACGTTCCGCCAGTTGCATGGCAACCTCATGACCCAGTGCACCGCAACCGAATATCAGGGTGTCGAGCCGGCTCATCAGAGCGTCCCCCTTTCGAGACAATCACGAAAGTGAACCACACTGTATTCGTGTCCCATCAATACAAGCAGATCATCCTTTTTGAGCGTGAAGTTATCTTTGGGATTAAAGAAGAAACAACTCCCCTGTAGATCATAGTAGGCATGCTCTTCAGCCGTGCCGCATCCCGCTTCACGTATCACACCAAAGGGTGTCAGTTTGCGGTGCCTGAAATCGATACTATCAATGCGTCGCCCGACCAATACACTCTCCTGCTTGACACGCACTGCCTCAATTCCTTCCGGAGATTGGCCGGTCAGCAATCCATAAATGGCCTCGAAAGCGACCGGTTGCCCGGCGTACTCGGCTGCGATCAAACCGAACACCTGATTGGGTGCGACGCAATAGTCGGCACCGGCACGGTAGAGTTTGGATAGATTTTCCCGATGGTTGGCGCGGGAGATGATTTCGATGTTTGGATTCAACTGTTTTGCGGAAAGGGTGATATAAACATTGACCACATCATCCCCGGTAAGACATAACAATCGCTTAATACGCTTTTCGATTCCCAGACTCGATAACAACTCGGTATCTTCTCCATCTCCGACCACCGCCAGGTGGCCGCGCTGTTTGGCGATGAGCGCATTCTCATCCAGCGGATCAATCACGAGAAAGCCACGTTTGTCCCCTGCCATGCGTTCCGCAACCACCTGCCCTACCCGCCCAAAACCGCAGATCAGGGTGTCGATACGTTTACGTTCTACCTCGGAATAGATCCGATGGGCGCGAATTTCATCGATCTTCTCGCCAAAGGCAGAGACGATGATGGAGGTGAAAAACGAGATCACGCCCAATCCGGCGATGATCAGCACCAGGGTGACAACCCGTCCTTCGGTGGTGTGCGGTGTTATGTCACCATACCCAACCGTTGACATGGTCACCAGAGCCCAATAGACACTGTCGAAAAAGCCGGTTATCTGGGCGTCCTGCTGATCGGCCTCAAAGAAGAATATTGCGGTGGCGGCAGTGAAGGTGATGAAGGCCATAAAGATAAACAGCGTCACCAGCTCGATCCGTTTCTCGGAAAGGACCTTGACGAACTCACTGATACTGCGGGTATAGCGGAACAGCTTGAAAAGGCGAAACAGTAGGAAGATGCGCAGAAACCGCAATGGCCGGTAGCTGGGAATGATCGCCAGCAGATCGATTATTGCCAGTGGTTGAACGACATATCTGATTTTTTCCAGAAAAGCCCGCCAAAGTGCGGGCCAGACCTGGAAGGGCTGATTAATGAACTCGGCACGTTCGTAGCGCTCAAGTATCACTTTGTGGCTGTCATTGAAAATCCAGAAACGCAACAGATATTCGATAATGAATATCCCGACCGCAATCATCTCGAACAGATCACCAAACATACCCAGGTCATGCTTGACCTCATAGATCAGCATCCATACCGTGGTCAAAACGAGCAGGATCATGAAGATATCGAAATAGGGACGAATCGGCGCGCGGGGATTCTCCAACAGATTGTACACTGTTTGTTTCAACCCGGTGTAACGGGCGGAACCCTGCATGGCATAACACTGTTTTATGACGCGATGGGAGAATGACATGTGATGGAGCTACTCACCGATTACCAATTTTCGTTAACTGCCCGAATCCACCAGGACCCTGGCGGATTGCCGGCCAGTGTTAACAAGCCCTAAGCTTCTGGCTCTTTATCGGCAGATCTGAAAAAACCTGGAGCTAGCGTATATCTCACGGGCGTTGCCGGGAAGCCGACTCCAGTTCGATGCGTTCATTGTTGGCCACACTGACCTCCCTGCCGTCCAGGGTGACAAAATAGCGCTCTTCGATATCGCCGCGCCGCGCCTGGTAACTGACACTTCTCCCCGTCTGGGTGTCGACCACGACGACAGTGACGACGCGGGTGGAATCCTGCCACTGCACGAAGAGATAGGCCCCACTACCCGCCAACAGCATAGCCAGCAGTGCATAAGCCCCCCATTTGAGCAGGGGATTCGTAGCGCGTCTTGCCGCAACATCAGGCTGGCTATCATGGGTGATGGCCTGTACGCGTTGCTGTCTGTTTTTAACCACCAACCAGGCAATGGCTATAACCGTAAGGGTGAGAATCAGTTTTGTTATCATGGCGGCTAAACCCTATCACGTGCCCGCCGTCAGGCCAATCATCGACAGTCTTTGCTTGCAGCTTTGGTAGAGAACGATTTACTATCTTCCACTATGTTCAACAGATTCAGCCTCATCAGTATCATCTGCCTATCCACGCTTATCGGCTGCAGCCAGCCCAGCGAACCCACTATCACCCTCGCGCGCGCTGTCCAGATCGGTGATATCGATCAACTGGAACGCAATATCCATTGGAACGCCGACATCAACAAACCGGGACCTGAGGGAATGACGCCACTGCATGTTGCGGCGACAAAGGGGAGCCTGGTGATGACCAAAATCCTGGTCAAAAACGACGCTGATCTTGAGGTTACCGACCCTCAAGGCCACACACCCCTGCTTAAAGCACTGATTGCACGCAACACCATTGTTGCGGAATATCTATTCAAAAGCGGCGCAAAACTCGATCCGAATGCCGCATTGCACGAAACCGCAAAACTGGGCAGCGCTGATCGTGACGTGATTGGATTCCTGTTACGCAGGGGCGCAACACTTGATAATACGGATGCCGACGGCAATACTCCCCTCCATTCGGCGGTTCTCAATGATCAGCGGGTGGTGGCAAAATACCTCATCAACCGTGGAGCCAGCCTGGATATACGCAATCGTGCGGGAATGAGCCCGCTGGCGCTTGCCATTGAACGGAAAAATCGGGATATCGAAAGAATTTTAAGGCAATTCGGTGCGAGTGAAACGCGCTGAACACAAGTCATCCATCGTCACATTTAGGAACAGTATTTCAAATGGCATCAACACCCGAAGAACTCAGTGTCACCTACTCGGAGGACGGCATCGATGTCGTCAAGGAGCTTGACAAAGTCGTACTCTCCAAGGGAGCATGGACAACCATCATATTTCGCTATCAGGATTGGGACAGAGCCAAGCAGCAGTATGGCGCAGACAAATATACCATCCGCCGCTACCAGAAACGTAGCGGGGAATATATGCAAAAGAGTAAATTCAATATTTCCAGCAAGGATCAAGCGAAAGGAATAATAGAAGCCTTGCGGAGTTGGATCGATGAATAAGCACTAGATCTCCGGCGCGATCCGCTCAGCCCAGCTCAGTAACTGTGAGATCAGGTCTCGTTTTTCAGGCATCAGCGTCGGATCCGCTTCAAGATCATCCAGACGTACCAGATATTCACTCAGGGTGATACTGCCGCCGCCATCGGGATCCTGCAACCTGGCTTCGCGATATTCCTGCCACCGCTGGTTCTCCTCCACAGAGAGCAGTTCAGGCCAGTTTCTCGCCCGATACCTGAACAACATTTCAGGCAGACGTGCATCGTCGAAAACCAGGGGGAATTGAGCCAGGGAAGCCGGTTCTGTCGCTAAAATCGCATCCATGCGCTGTCGGTCATCACGGGAAAAGAATCCGCCACTATAGAGCGCCTGATCGGGATCGCTGATCGGCTCGAAACCGCTTCTTTTGTGAATATTCGCTATTTTGCCGATGAAAGCCGGTTCAGCCAGCAACCGTTGCCGATAGGCTTCGCCCTGCCTCGGATCGATACGCCACCGCTTTGCCGCATCATCTGTCAGAGTGGATAGAGGTACTACAACCGGACACTTATTGATGTGTACGGTCTTCAGTGGAATACGTTCGACGCCCTCGGGCAGATCTGCGCCAGGCGTAAACAGTCGCTCATGCAGAACCTCCTCCGACAGCCCGAACAGTGGTTCAGGATCATGGCGAAGATCATATACGATCACACCGTTGGGATTGGCAGGATGCTTCAGCAACGGTACGACCATCGCGATGCAACCCAGTACGGCCGGATACATTGATGAGACATGCAATACCGTCTGGCGCGTTTGCAGATTCAGGCGCTCCGCTATGACATTTTTCTTGCGGCTCTTGAACAGATAGTCGTAGAGTTTTGGCTGACGCTGTTTAATCAGCCGTGCCAACTCAATCGTTGCATAGACATCAGAGAGTGCATCGTGAGCGGATTCATGGGAGATATTATTGGCGGCACTGAGCACCTCGAGACGAAAACTGGTTACACCCGCTTCATTTTGCGGCCATTCAATACCCTCAGGCCTCAGGGCATGGGTCAGGCGAACCATATCGATGATATCCCAGCGGGATGATCCATGCTGCCACTCTCTCGCGTAGGGATCGTAAAAATTCCTATACAGGGTGTTGCGTGTTACTTCATCATCAAAGCGAATCGAGTTGTAACCGACACCGCATGTTTCCGCTGCGGAAAGTTGTTGATGGATACGCTTGATGAATTCGGCTTCAACCAATCCCTCTCGGAGCGCCTTTTGCGGCGTGATACCGGTAACAAGACAGGCTTCCGGCTGGGGCAGCATATCGTCACTCGGCTTGCAGTAGATGACCAGCGGGTCACCGACCGGATTCAGATCCGCGTCGGTACGCACGCCCGCAAATTGAGACGCCCTGTCCCGGCGCGGATCGGCACCCCAGGTTTCGTAGTCATGCCAATAGAAACTGAATGTCATTGTATTGATATGTCCGCAAATGAACGCAAATAACAGCTTAAAAAACCCGATCAATACGTAGGGTGCGGCTCGCCGCACCAATACACAAGCATCATTATGGTACCAATATGTCTAGAGGATTTAACGGTGCGGCAAGCCGCACCCTACACGATAGAAGCGCCGAGCGGAATCAATAAAATCCATTTGCGTTCATTTGCGGACTCATTCCTCAAATCAAATCCACCAATACCCGGATATAATCCTCGACGCTACGCGCCAGGGCGTGGGATTTGCTCTGGTTTCCACGCTGGTGCGTGGGAAAGATATGAAATCAATATGAATGATTATTTGCGTTTATTCGCGTTCATTTGCGGACTCATTCCTCAACTCAAATCCATCAATACCCGGATATGCGCCTCGACGCTGCGTGCCAGGGCGTGGGGTTCATAGCCACCCTCCAGGACTGAAACAATCCTCCCATCGGCATACTGCTCCGCCAAGCCCTTGATCTGCTGTGTTACCCAGCGGTAGTCCGCTTCCGTCAAGCTGACACCCGACATGTCATCCTCGATATGGGCATCGAATCCGGCAGAGACAAAGAACATCTGCGGCTTGAAATGATTCAGTGCAGGCAGCCAGTGCCGGGTAACGGCATCCCTGAATTCAGCGCTCTTTGCGGTCGCCTCCAGGGGCGCGCAAATTATATGATCGGGACTCTCTTCAATATCCGTATAAGGATAGAAAGGGTGCTGAAAGGTTGAACAGACGATCACCCTTCGATCGTCGCGAAAAATATCTTCACTTCCATTGCCATGATGCACGTCGAAATCAAGTATGGCGACTCGTTCCAGACCATACACTTCCATTGCATGAGCGGCACCGATTGAGGCATTGCCATAAATGCAAAATCCCATGGTGCGCATTTTTTCTGCGTGATGCCCTGGAGGCCTGACATTGCAAAAGGCATTCGACAAACCCTCATTCATAATCAGATCCACCGCCTGTATGACGGCACCTGCCGCCCGTTTTGCGGCTTGCATGCTCTCAGGGCTGACCACCGTGTCCGGATCAAGATGAGCATAACCGTTTTGCGGCATCAATTTGTCAACCTGATTGAGATAGGCCACATCGTGACAACGTAACAGTTGCTCTTTTGTTACCTCGGGTGCATCGTAGTGACGCAAAAAATCATACAGTTGTGCCGCCATCAATCGGTCATCGATCGCCTGCAGACGACCTGCGTTTTCGGGGTGTCCCTCACCGGTATCATGCAACAGGCAATCCGGGTGTGTTATGTATGCGGTCTTCAATCTCCAAACCTCACTTCCAATGCCTCTATTTGAGCGGGCAATACTCATTATAAATCATTAAAAAATCACAACTTAGTTAAAGAAATTGTCATCATATACCGGTAAACTTCAAGCCCATCATGCCGCTATCCATAGTGATCGATACTGATACTTTTCTTTAGCGGTGTTGTCTGAGTTTCACACTGTACCTTAATGAGTAATCAAGGACATCATACTCCATATCATCTTACGAAGTTCAACAGGCAGTAGACTATGCAATCACACTATTTGACGTCTCTCTTCTCTCCAAAAAGCATCGCCATGTTTGGTGCCAGCGATAGGAAGAATTCAGTCGGTGAGGTGGTATTTAAAAACCTCATATCATCCGGATTCAAGGGGGATATATACCCGATCAATCTCAAACACGACAAAGTACAGGGTATTAAGGCTTATAAAAGTATCGAGGCAATCAACAAACCTGTTGAGCTCGCTGTCGTCGCCACACCGGCCAAAACGATACCCGCAATCGTACAGGCCTGCGGCGAACACGGCGTTAAGAGCATGATCATTCTGTCTGCCGGTTTCCGCGAATCCGGAACCGCCGGCCGGCGTCTTGAAGACAAGATTGTTGAACTGGCAAAGGACTATGGGATGCGCTTCATCGGTCCCAACTGTCTTGGCCTGATTCGACCGGATCAAGGCATCAATATTACCTTCGGCAACAACAATGCAGCCCCCGGCAATCTGGCGCTCGTTTCTCAGTCAGGCGCAATCTGCACTGCCATCCTCGATTGGGCGGAGGTCAACGATATCGGTTTCTCAACCGTAATTTCCACCGGTATCGGGGCGGATCTGGATTTTGGCGACTACCTTGATTTCCTTGTATCGGATCCCATGACAGACAGTATTCTGCTGTATGTGGAGGGTATAAAGGACGCACGTCGCTTTATGAGTGGCTTGAGGGCAGCGGCGCGCATCAAACCCGTCATTGTACTCAAGGTGGGACGGCATGCGGCCGGGGCGGAAGCCTCGATGTCACACACCGGCGCCCTGGTAGGCAGCGATGAAACCTTTTCCACCGCGCTCTCCCGTTCCGGTGTATTACGGGTGGAGACCATTTCACAACTCTTCTCCGCCGCCAAGGCGCTCTCTTCCCGCTATCGGGTATATGGCGACAGGCTGGCTATTATTACCAATGGCGGCGGTCCCGGCGTCATGGCCGCCGACAGGGCTTCGGACCTGAATATCGAACTGGCGGAATTCAATGATCAGACAATCGATGCATTGAACAAAGTTCTGCCTGAAGTATGGTCCCATGGAAATCCCGTGGACATCATTGGTGACGCCCCCCCCGAGCGCTACCGTGCTGCAGTCGACATCTGTCTCAACGATCCCGCTGTGGACGGCACCATCGTCATACTGACCCCTCAGGCGATGACCGAACCGGAAGAGGTTGCCAGGGCCCTGATCGATTTGGCGGATTCCCATAAGAAACCGATCCTGACCAGTTGGATGGGGGGTAAACAGATCGAAAGCGCGCGCAAGCTGTTCAAAGACGCCAGATTACCCAGTTTTCGGACCCTGGAAAACGCAGTCGATGCCTTCTCCTACCTCTCTTCCTACCAGAAGAATCAGCGCCTGTTGCTACAGACACCCGCGAAGAGTTCACGCCGGCACATCCAGCCCGATACCGAAGGGGCGCGCCTCATTATAGAAAGCGCTCTGTCGGAACAACGTAAAATCCTCACCGAACCTGAATCATTTGCATTGCTCGGCGCCTTCCGCATCAATGCGGTACGAAACGGTATTGCACGTTCCGCCAATGAGGCATTGATCCTGGCTGAATCGATCGGTTTCCCCGTTGCCATGAAGATCTACTCACCCGACATCTCCCACAAATCAGACGCCGGCGGCATTCGACTCAATATCAGCAATGCCCAGGTTGTACGGAGTACCTATCGGGATCTGATCGAACAGGTCAAGGAGACCCGTCCCGAAGCGAATGTGGAAGGCGTGACTGTCGAGCAGATGTATCAGAGTCCGAATGGAAGGGAACTCCTCATCGGTATCGTGCGTGATCCGGTATTCGGGCCGGTTATCAGTTTCGGCAGCGGCGGCACCGCGGTGGAAGTGATGGGCGACTCGGCGATTGCCCTGCCACCCCTCAACCGCAGCCTCGCCAGCGATCTGATCGACCGCACCAAGGCGGCAAAACTGCTGAGTCAGTTCCGGCATATGCCGCCCGCCAATCGCGAGGCACTCATTGATGTATTGTTGCGGGTATCGACCATGGCTTGTGAACTGCCTTGGATTCATGAGATGGACATCAATCCATTGATTGTCGATGATCAAGGGGCGGTCGCCGTGGATGCACGCATACGGGTCGATTTCCCACGCCCATCCACCGATCCCTATCACCATCTGGCAATCCATCCCTACCCGGTCAATCTGGTCAACTCCACCCAGTTGCCCAACGGCACCAATATCGTGATCAGGCCCATCCGCCCGGAAGACGCCGACCTGGAACAGACCTTCACCCGCCAGCTCTCCGATGAAGCGAAATATTTCCGCTTCATGAGCTCGATACAGGAACTGACCCCGGAAATGCTGACGCGATTCACGCAGATCGACTATCACAATGAGATGGCCCTGATCGCAGTCACCGAGGATGGCAACCATGAAATTGAATTGGGTGTCGCCCGCTATGTGACCAACCCCGATAAAAAGAGTTGTGAATTCGCCCTGGTGGTATCCGATCAGTGGCAACGCCAGGGCATCGGGCACAAGCTGATGCACCAGCTGATGGAGGTTGCCCGCGATCGCGGTCTGGAAAAAATGGAGGGCGAGGTATTGAGCAACAATTTCAAGATGCTCGACCTGATGAAATCACTCTACTTCCATATCTCCACATCGCCGGACGACAACAGCATCAAGCAGGTAGTGATCAATCTGTAGGGTGCGGCTTGCCGCACCATTCAATCTGTCAGTAATTATAAAGTGAGTTTTTAGTTTTGAGATATGAGTTTTTAGTTGTATGTGTTCGCTTCGCTCACGCATATTTCTCTGCAGTCTGGCTGACCCAAGAGGAAGAGAGAATCAAAAACAAATTGCGCGGTTTACCGCACTCATCCAACTCAAAACTAAGAACTAAAAACTAAAAAGCCGCTCTGTCCAACAACAGAGCGGCTCTCTCAACAACCGTGTACAGGTTGAAGTTTCTAGATTTTCTCTTTAATACGCGCAGCCTTACCGGTCCGTCCACGCAGATAGTAGAGTTTAGCGCGACGCACATCGCCACGACGCGTCACCTTGACAGAGGCTACGGTCGGGCTGTAGGTCTGAAACACACGTTCGACACCCTCGCCATGCGAGATCTTACGAACGGTGAATGCCGAGTTGAGACCGCGGTTGCGCTTGGCGATCACGATACCCTCGAAGGCCTGCAGGCGCTCACGCTGCCCCTCCTTAACCCGTACTTGAACCACAACGGTATCACCGGGGCCAAAATCCGGAATCTCACGACCCATCTGCTCGGCTTCGAGTTCTGCGATGATATTACTCATGGTCTATTGCTCCTGTGTCTGCTCCGCGTCTCCCGACGCAGCAATGATTTCTGCTAATAACTTCTCTTCTTCCACCGTCATCTGACGGTCCTGCAGCAGATCGGGGCGTCTCTCCCGAGTGCGCTTCAGTGCCTGCTGCAAGCGCCAACGCCGTATGGCGTCATGGTTACCGCCTTGCAGCACTAACGGCACAGACATGCCGTCGATCTGCTCAGGACGGGTATAGTGCGGACAATCCAGCAACCCGTCCATGAATGAATCCTGTTGAGCGGAATCGGCATCGCCCAGAGCGCCGGGGATCAGCCTTATCACCGCATCAAGAACCACCATCGCGGCCAGTTCACCGCCGCTCAAAACATAGTCGCCTATGGACCATTCTTCATCCACATAGCGTTCTATAATACGCTCATCGACGCCTTCATAGCGGCCCGCTATCAGCAACAGCGGCTGTCGATTTTCAACAACCGTTTGTGCCCGCTGCTGATCAAACCTGACCCCTTGCGGGCTCATATAGATCACCTTCGCCTGCGGAGATGCACTCAACGCCGACTCGATCGCCTGTTGCAGCGGTTGGTACTTCATCACCATGCCAGGGCCGCCGCCGTAGGGCCGATCATCCACCGTGCGATGCACATCCCTGGTATAGTCGCGGGGATTCCAAAGCTCGATCTGCGCCAGTTGGCGGCCTATCGCTCTGGCTATGACGCCCTCCTTAGTCAAGGCATCGAACATAGCCGGCATCAGTGTCACCAGGTCGAAGCGCATCAGAAGTCAGGATCCCAGTCCACGATAATCCGACCGTGCTCCAGATCCACCTCCCGTATGGCCTCACCCTTGGTGTAGGGTATCAACCTTTCGCGCTCACCGCGGACCACCAATACATCGTTGGCCCCGGTCTCGAAGAGGTGTGAGACGACACCCAATTCAATCCCTTGGAGATTTAACACCCGCAATCCCTGCAGGTCGTTCCAGTAATACTCGCCGGATTCCAGTGGCGGCAACTGCTCACGCCGGACAGCGATATCACAGTTCACCAATGGGGCTGCAAGATCCCGGTCATCGATACCCTGCAGTTGGGCAACCACGCCCTTACCCTGACTACGACCGGCAACCAGCCTATGGCGCTTCCAATCATCCCCTCGCTTGAGGTACCAATCCCGGTAGCGGACGATTCCCTCTCTCGGCGAGGTGTGGGAGTAGATCTTGAGCCACCCCCTGACACCAAACAGGCCAGAAACCCGGCCCATTATTATAAACTCATCTTGTGACATCTTCTCCGTCCCCCTGCGCGGCTTTCACCCGGGACGGGAGGCTGACTGTCAGGCTGCCTGCTTAGCCGCCTGCTTCAGTAGAGCCGTCACCCGATCGCTCGGCTGCGCACCCTTGGAAATCCAGTGCTGCACACGCTCCTGATCAATTCGCAGTCCCTCTTCGCCACCCACTGCTACGGGATTGAAGAAACCGAGACGTTCGATGTAGCGACCGTCACGCGCATTGCGGCTATCGGTCACCACAATGTGGTAAAAGGGCCGCTTTTTCGCGCCCGTTCTTGAAAGGCGTATGGTTACCATGATGTATCCTTAGAAATTCGCTAACACACCGGAACCTGCCGGCGGGAAACGGCGTATTATAACCAACTTTGGGCCGATGTGAAGCGGGAATCTGATTTTGAATGTTGAATTGTGATTTTCAAATTGACGTGTTCGCTACGCTCACACCTTTATCAAACCAGTCGTGCGCGAAGCACAATCCACCAATTCAAAATTCACAATTCAAAATTCATAATTAATTCAATGCCCTAACTCAAAACGGAAAGCCGCCACCCCCCGGTGGCATGCCCCCACCCGGAAAGCGCCCTGCCATCCCCCGCATCATCTTCTTCATACCCCCGCCCTTCATCTTTTTCATCATTTTCTGCATCTGCATGAATTGCTTGAGTAATTTGTTCACATCCTGCACCTGGGTACCGGAACCTCCAGCGATGCGGCGTTTACGGGATCCTTTGATAACCGCCGGGAAGGCCCGTTCATGGGGCGTCATGGAGTTGATGATTGCAATCAGCCGCCCGATCTCTTTGTCGTTCACCTGATTTTTCACATGATCGGGTATCTCTCCCATGCCCGGCAGTTTATCCAGCAGTCCGCTCATGCCCCCCATATTGGCCATCTGCAGCATCTGCTCCTTGAAATCCTCCAGATCAAATCCCTTGCCCTTTTGGAGTTTTTTCGCCAGTTTTGTTGCCTTCTCCTGATCGACCTTGCGGCCCACCTCTTCCACCAGGCTGAGGACATCGCCCATGCCCAAAATACGGGAGGCGATGCGATCGGGGTGAAAGGCCTCAAGGGCATCGGTCTTTTCACCGACGCCGATGAATTTAATCGGTTTCCCCGTGATCTGGCGAATCGACAGGGCAGCGCCGCCACGGGCATCACCGTCGGCCTTGGTCAGAATCACGCCTGTCAGCGGCAGTGCGTCATTGAATGCCTTGGCGGTATTCGCGGCATCCTGTCCGGTCATGCTATCCACCACGAACAGGGTCTCCACCGGATCGAGGACCTGATGGAGCTGCTTAATTTCCCCCATCATCTCCTCATCGACATGCAGTCTGCCGGCGGTATCGACAATCAGCACCTCTGCAAACCCCTTTGCTGTCTCCTTCAGCGCCCTTTTGGCGATGTCCAATGGCTTTTCGTCACCTGAACTGGGTCTAAAGTCGAGCCCCACATCCTGAGCCAGGGTCTCCAACTGATCGATCGCCGCGGGGCGGTAGACGTCGCAACTGACAACGCTGATCTTCTTTTTTCCCTGTTGCAGCAACCAGCGGCCAAGTTTGGCGACACTGGTGGTCTTACCCGAGCCTTGCAAACCCGCCATCAGTATCACCGCCGGTGGTTGCGCCGCCAGATCAAGGGCTTCGTTGGCCTCACCCATCAGGTGAATCAATTCATCATTGACGATCTTGATCAGGGTCTGGCCGGGAGTGAGGCTCTTCATGACCTCCTCACCCATCGCTTTCTGCTTCACCTGATCGATGAATTCACGCACCACCGGCAGGGCCACATCGGCCTCCAGCAGCGCCATCCGCACTTCGCGCATGGTCTCCTTGATATTGTCATCCGTGAGCCGGCCCTGGCCGCGCAGATTAGTGAGCACCTTGCCCAGTCGTTGAGTCAGATTGTCAAACATGATGTTCCTGGTGGGTAACGCCCGGAATGAGCATCAACAATGAGTCATAAAAGTATAAAAAACAGTATACCAGTCCGTGGGAAATCCTTGCCATCTCTTTCACTGCAACAGGAAAATATGCGAACATCGCGGCTGATTCCCATCTGTTGATAAGGATTTACAGGACATTGATCGCCACACTCGCCATTATCGCCTATCTGGCCGCCGGTTCGATCCTGGCATTGCGACTGTTCCGCACCCATGAAAGTTCGGTGCGTTCCCGCGTTCTGGCACTGGGTTTGGGGTTTCTCGGTGTGGCGCTGCACGCCATTCCCCACTATCAGAATCTGATCTCATCCTCGAGCATCAATTTAGGCATTTTCAATGCCATGTCACTGATCACCTGGACCATCACCCTGTTGTTGCTGGTCTCAAGCATCAGCAAGCCGGTAGCGAACCTGGGTATCGTTATCATGCCCCTCGCAGCAATCGCCCTCTACCTGGAGAGCCGATATCAGACAGTTCACTTCATTACCGACCAGCTGTCCAGCGGCCTGACCATCCACATCCTGGTCTCCATGCTGGCCTATAGCCTATTCACCCTGGCCAGTGTGCAGGCTGTTTTACTCGCCATTCAGGATCATCATCTGCGACAACGCCATCCGGGTGGCTTCATACGCGCCCTCCCCCCGCTGCAGACCATGGAGAGTCTGCTGTTCGAGATGATCGCGGTGGGTTTTGTGTTATTGAGCCTGGCCCTGCTCTCAGGATTCGCCTTTCTGGAAAATATGTTCGAGCAGCGTCTCGCCCACAAGACCGTACTGTCGATCATCGCCTGGGTGGTCTTCGGCACCCTGTTATGGGGACGTTATCGCTTCGGATGGCGCGGACAGATGGCCCTGACATGGACCCTCAGCGGATTTGTGGTATTGATGCTGGCCTATTTCGGCAGCAAGGTGGTCATTGAGTTGATTCTCAGCTGACCGATAGGTGTACAGGACCGAATCAATCGTATGACTGTTTCAGATAGGCATGAACGGCCTCCTTGCCCAGTTTCAACCTTTTGCCATCCTGTATCACCCCCTCTCTCGCCTCGGTACAAATCGCCATTGCCTGGTTGTTCAATGCCACGATCTGCTCCAGCTGATCTTCGAAATCCCTATGTCCGGTGCGCATTTCGGGATCGGCAAAGATCGATTCCAGGATCCGCATCCGCTGTCGATCGAGTTCATCCATATCAGACCAGCGTTTCTCGCCGGCGAGACGTACGATCTCTTGACTCAACTCCAAGGCAAGATTGAGGTTCTGCACGAGCTGAGTCACAGGCTACTCCTGTCAGAGGTGAGGTGTTGAGCCGGCAATCAGGTGGTTTTTACCACGTCTTTGATATTTTTGGCGTTCTGAATGGCTTCAGGCATGGCATCCCAGGCGGTTTTGATCTCTTTCAGAAGTGATGCCACTTCATCGAGCGCCTCAGTATCCTGGTGTATGTTTGCCTCAAACAGACGGCGGATCATGTAGTCGTAGAGCATGTCGAGATTATTGGCTATCTCACCGCCCGTCTCAAAATCCAGGGCGCCACGCAGGGCATCGATCACGGAGATGATCCAGTTGATCTCGTTATGCCTCGCTTCATGCTCCTTTCTCTGAATCGAGCCTTTTGCATTGGAGATGCCGTCCAGGGCTCCGTTCATCAGCATCTGCACCAGGCGGAAGGGGGTGGCATACATGGCTTCAGATGAAGCTGCTTGACGATAACTGTTTATTGCTGAGTTACTTACCATTATTAGACCTTCAAGCTATCCGGGTTAAGCCAATTTTGCATATGCTCAGCTGCTGTTCTGGATGGAAGCCAGCTGACTGGTGAGAAAGCTGCTGGTACTTTGCAGTATAGCAACCGTTTGATCCAAAGCTGTAAATTGAGCGATCAGTTTTTTCTCATAATCGTCCAGGCGCAGTTCCGCCCGCTCGATCTGAGTCTGCACATTATCCTTCTGATTGTTCAGACTTTCATCTTTGGCTTCGATAACCCCACCGACATCCAGCAACAGATCGGCGTAGTTATAGAAACGGTTTGCAAATCCTGTGGTTTCATCGGTCAGGATCTGCGACACACGATCAAAATCGTTGACCAATGCATCCGCTAAATCGCTGCTATCGAGGGAGAGAACACCCTCTCTGTCGCGAGTGATACCGATCTCAAACAGGTAGGCATTGGCGGCATCCACGGTTGCGACCTGATTGAGGACATCGACAAAACCCTGTCTCATCCTGCGCAGGCTGCTGTCGCCACCCAATGAGCTCGCTTCCATTGCTTCGAACTCTTCCATCACCGTATTGTAGGCATCGACCAGCCCTTGGATCTTCTCCTCAATCCTGGTGTTGTCCCGGGTGATTCCGATCGAAGCACTGCCGGCAGCCAGCAGTTCAAAGGTAACGCCCGATACGGCCCCGGTCACTGAATTCGATGCACTATTGACGGTGAAACCATCTATGTAGAGCAGCGCATCCTGGGCTGTCTCCACCTGTTCGGCAAGGCCATCGCCGCCGGCGCCGATATGGAATAGCCTGGAGAGGCCATTGGCGTCGGTGTTGTTGCCGTCATCGCCATCCACGAAGCTGACTGAAATGGCGTTCGCCGCACCGGTCTCCTGACTGGTGAGGATCAAGCGGCTGCCACCACTCTCATTCAGGATGGTGGCCGCAACACCGGGATTGTCGGCGGCACTGTTGATGGCATCACGCAGATCCGCCAGCGTATTGTTGCTGCCATCCACGGTCAGATTCATGGTCGACCCATCGACAGTGATCGACAAGGTGCCCGTACCGACTGCGGTGTTGCTGTCGGCATAGGCGGAGGAAGCCAGCTTATCCCCGCTCGCCAAGTGGTCTACAACGATATCGTAACTCGACACCGCAGCGTTTTCATCGGCGCTGACGGTCACCACGGATTCGTCGCTGGAGCTGGTGGAAAAAACCGCCAGACCTGTCGTGGTGGTCAAATCTTCCACAGTGCTCTTGAAGGTGTCGATAGCACTCTTGATCAGTCCATAGTCGCTGATCTGCTGATCGATCTCCTTCTCACGTGTGCGCAGCTGATCGAGCGGTCGCGACTCAATCTGCAACAGCTGATTGATAATACCGTTCCAGTCGCTCCCGGCACCAATGCCTGAAAAGCCGATTGCCATGATTAGCTAAGCCTCACCAATTGTATGAGTACTACGTTTAAACCCTGTCATCCAACAAGACGCCCGGTAACAGCTCGTCCTGCATCTCCTCTATATGGGAAATAACATGCAAGATCTGATCCGGGGGTATTTGCCTGACCAATTCACCGGTATCGGAATCAATCACCCGGATTACCTGCGTTCCGGTTTCCTGATCGATACTGAACTCGAGATTCCGGTTGACAATCTGCGTCAGGTTTTCGACGTTGAGCGCCAGCTCTTTGCTGTCGATAACCAACGGTTGTTCAACATCCGCCGCCTGTTTCCTTTCCCCCTCTTCAGAAGAGGTCAGATTCTGTGTAACTGGACTCTGAGCAGTCTTGGAGACATCACGCTTATAGGCATACTCATTGGCCAAATTGTTGATTACGTTTGGCATGATCACACCCTAACCTATTTGTTCCGCTAAATCATGGGGGCGGCTGAAACCGCCACCCCCACGGTTGTCCTTAACTGAGCAGACCCAAGGCCAGCTGTGGCAGTGAGTTGGCCTGCGCCAAGGCGGCCACACCAGCCTGCTGTACGACTTGAGCACTGGTCATTCTTGCGGTTTCACGGGCGAAGTCCGCATCCATGACGCGTCCGGCGGCCGCATATTGTGCCTCTTCGATGGAAGCGGCTACGCGAGAGGCCGATGACAGACGGCTCTGCAGACTACCGACGTTAGCCAGTTCGGCTGCCACTGCATTGAGGTCTGTGTCCACCGACGCGATACTGCTGATGGTAGCGGTATGGGCAGGTGAGGCTGATGAGACAGCGATTGTCTGTCCGGCGTTGGCGCCGACCTGAATGGTACCACCACCTCCGAACACTGCTGCGCCGTTGAAGGTTGCACGAGCCAAGGCGTCCGTGATCTCGGTTGTCAGGGCATCAAATTCGGTCGACATATAACCCTGCTGGGCTGCGGTGTAGAGACCGCTGGCATGTTGCACTGCGAGTTCACGCTGACGTTGCATCATGTCGCTGACAGTCTGCAGGGTAGCGTCTGCCACGCTCAAATAGGAGATGCCGTCCGCGATATTGCGCTGGGCGACTGTCATGCCCCGTGCCTGACCGGTTTGCAGCTGTGCGATAGCGAGGCCGGCGGCATCGTCTTTCGCCATGTTGATGCGCAGACCTGATGAGAGGCGCTGTACTGCGGTTTCAAGGTTGGATTGGGTGCGACCTAAGTTTTTCTGTGCCGCAAGGGAGAATACATTAGTGTTGACTGTGATTGCCATGATCTAATTCCTCTATCGAACCGGCGACGGCATCTATCTAAGCGCTCTATCACCGGTGATTTGCATTTAGCGGATATACCAACAATTTTGGTATTTACCGCCTCCGATATTTGTAGCGGCCCCCAGCCATGGAACTTTAACCCATATCACACTTTAAATAGCTGCGCCCCACCTCCCATCATTCAGCGTTACTCATTGATTATACTTAAGTTTATGAGAATTACCGATCCACTTCCGTAAGGAAGCAATATCCTATGCCTTAGCTTCCCTAATTTTTCCGGAAAAGACCTGTACGCGCACTGAATCCCCGAAGATTGGTTTCGACTGCCTGGTACGGGACGTTGGAATGTCTGCTGGAAGACAGGCAGGATCTGCAGCTCGACCGGAGTCCGCAGGGCAGCGCCCTGCTGCTTAGAGATAATTGAAGAGTGAAAGACCTTGCACCATGTTGAAGGTCTGCTGTGCCGCTTGCAATGCCACCAGGTCCTGTTCGAAGCGACTGATCGCCTCAGCGATATCCAGATCTTCGGTCTCGGAAAGCGCACTTTGCATGGTGAAGATGAAGTCTTCATTGATAAAGCGCTGTTGATCGATGGTATTCAGGCGCGCACCGCCGCGCGCCCTGACCGAAACCACGTGTTCCTGAGCCAGTTGCAGATCGTCCATGAATGCGCTGTTCGGCGCATCTGCCTCCATGCCCGCGATAATGCCATGTACGGTTTCGAAGATGTTTCGTCTTCCGCCCGCTGCAGTCTCTATATTCATGAATACATCGAAGCCGTTTTCCCGGTCCTGAACCTGTCGGGTTGCCGAGATCTGCAGGGTTCTGATGCCCATGTCACCGCCATAGGCGAACACACCGTCGGCGGGATTGCCGAATGGAATGGTGTCGGCATCATAACCGGCAAAGATAAACTCACCGTCACTGTCCCGGGTATTGGCCAATGCCATCAACTCATCATTAAGCTGGCGCAGTTCTTCGGCGATGGCCTGGCGCGCGGCTGCAGAGTAGGTGTCACTCTGCCCCTGTATGGCCAACTCCATGATGCGCGGCAACAGATCATCCACCCCCCTCAATGTGGCTTCCTGCAGCTCGAGTCGGGATTGAGCCCTGTCGGCATTTTTCTGATACTGTTCAACCTGGGTAATGGAGGTACGCAGATCGAGTACATAGGCAGCGCCGGGGGGGTCATCCTTGGGTGTCAGGATGCGTTTACCGGTGGAGATCTGCATCTGCGCCCTGCTGACTGCAGACTGGCGTTCGAGCATGCTATTGATGCCCCGGTCGAACAGCATGGATGTGGAAATCCTACTCATACCCCTACCTCCTGACCGCGCCTAATAGAGTATCGAAGAGGGTGCCGGCAACCGATATCACCTGTGCCGACGCCTGATAGGCCTGTTGAAACTGAATCAGCTTGGCCGCCTCTTCATCGAGGTTGACGCCCGAGATCTCCGCCATTGCCTCTTGCGAGCGTACCAACAGACTCTCCTGGGCCCCCAGATTCAGTTCCGCGTGACGCGTCTTCGAACCCACATCCGAGACCATCTGGATATAGGTCGCATCAAAGGTGGCCGTTCCGCCCAGTAACAGATTCTGGTTTTGCAGGTTCTGCAGAGAGAGGGCATTGCGATTATCGCTACTGCCGTTGGTGTTATTGCTGATGGTGAAGCTATCACCATCCGCGGGCACGCCGGAAATAGCGAAACTGATGCCGCCGTAGGCGCCGAACTGGGCGCTTGGGACCTGGGTACCGGCTATCGTCGCAGTATTGAGATTGTCGTAGACGATGAAATCATCGAAGGGATCAACACCAGGTACCGAACCCGGATAGTAGACCTCGAAGCCGCTGGTCGGCCCACCCTGGTCGTCATAGACCAGTTGTATATCGCCACCGGCCAGTGGCAGTCCGGCCATGGAGCTGTTCGCCGGCTGTGTGACGCGGGCATCACCGCCATTCAGCGGGTTGCCGTTGCCATCAACGGCAGGCCGCACCTGCACGGGACCGCCAGCCGCCAGCCTTCTCACATCGTTGATCAGAAGATTGATATCCAGGGAGGCCGATCGGGTGGGTTGAATCAGGAAGGTATCCCCGGTTATCGCACCGGCGGCGTTGATATTGATATCGAGGCCGTCAACGATATTGGATCCCGCCGCCAGCGTCTGGGTTGTTCCGGCGACCAGGTCTTGCAAGATAAAGTCGGCCCCATCATACGTCAGCTCGTAGCTGTTACCAGTCAGATTACTCACATTATCGTAGTCGACAGTGATGGAACTGCCGTTTCCCGGCTGGGGCAGAACCTGTACCGAGCTGGTACTGAAGAGCGCACCGCCGACCAAACCATCCAGATCGAGGCCCAGCTGGTGCTGGGTGTTGAGCTGGTCTGCAATACCGAGCGCGACCAGCCCGACCCTGTCCTGGGTTGGATCGAGGATCTCATTACGAAACCTGAGTAAGCCGCCGATGGTACCGCCGCTGATCTGGTCGGTAATGATCTGGGTACCGAATGAGTAGTTGAACGTAATCTCAAGGTGGCTGGGATCGAGACCGGAGGGCTGTGTGCCGAGCGTGGCGGCAGTGGTGTCCATCACCAGCGGCTGGCCCCTGCCGATGAATACGTTATATGCCCCATCGGTCTGCTGCAGGACTTGGATATCGACCTGTTCCGACAGTTCGTTGACCAACTGGTCCCGCTTATCCAACAGATCGTTCGGGGTACTGCCGTAGGCGAGTTTGATGTCTGCATTGATATCGGCGATATTCTGCGCAAGACGGTTGATTTCACCGACATTGAACCCGATCTGACCATTCATCCTGGTGCGGGTGTCATCGAACTGCTGATTGAAATAGTGGAATCGATCTGCCATCGATTCCGCCTCGGTCAGTACCAGCTGACGGGCTGGAATCGAGGTGGGATCATCGGCCAGTCCCTGCAGGGAATCGAAGAAGTTCTGGATGGTCGGCTGGATTCCGGCATCCGGATCCGCCACCAGGTCATCGAGTCGCTGAGCCCCCTCATAGTAGGCCCTCAACTCGGAAGAGACCGTCAGACTGGTGCGCATCTGCCCGGCAACAAAGGTGTCATACTGGCGCTGGATTTCCGAGCTCTCGACACCGGTCCCCAGATACCCGGCCGGACTCAGGAAGGGTTCTCTGGTATTAAAGTCGATCCGCTGACGGCTGTAGCCCTCAGTGTTGACGTTCGAGATATTGTGCCCTGTCGTGTCCAAGGCATGCCGATTGGCAATCAACCCTGAGACACCGATGGATAGTATGCTCACTTAAATCGCCTCTGTTTCACTCTTTATCGACTGTCGGAGCGATCCCTTAAGCCGGTTGAGGGCGGTCTGCATCTCCGGCCCCTGCATCACCCGTACTATTTTTTCCGCATAGTCGGGATCGGTGGCGTACCCCGCATCCTGCAGTGCCCTGAAATATTGCGTGGCATCCTGAGTATTCTGCAGGGCATTTGTATAACGGGGATTCTGTCTGAGAAAGGTCACATAGTCCGTGAAACTCTCATCGTATGAGCCATAAGTGCGGAAATACTCTCGCCGGCGAACCGCGACATCCTGTTCAAACTCCAATGTCTCCTGTCTGACCCGGTCACCGCTCCAGCGCTGATCGGCTTTGATGCCGAACAGATTATGGCTGCTTCTGCCATCCGCGGACCGCATCACATGCCCCCCCCAGCCGGTCTCCAGGGCTGCCTGGGCGAGCAATGCCTCGGTGGGCAGTCCCAACGCTTGTGCAGCGCTGTCGGCAGCCGGCCAAAGCGCCTCCACAAAGGATTCCGGTGAGTCGATGTTGACTGACGGCCGATCTTCTGCAGCCGTTTTATCGGATTTCACGGCAGCCGTGACACGGCCTCTTGCCAGTACGGACGGGTGCTGCCAGTATGCCTCAAGTGAGGTATTCGGCTGCGTCTTCACGGCCTCCTCCACACCAAGCTGATTGCGCAGCAGCTTCACCATGCCGAGGCCACGTTGCTCTGAAAGGTGTAGGGAGAGCTGCTGATCGTACATATCGCGCACGAATTCGCTCTGTTTACTCTCGAACAGGCCATTGCCGAAACTGGCCTGACGCATCTGTTTGACCATCATCTGCACAAACAGGGATTCAAACTGACGTGCAACCTGATCGGCCGTTCCTGCCTGATCCTCACGCGCCTGGTGCTTCAGGGACGTAAGTCCCGAAAAATCATGATACAGGGCGGGAGTCGCAGTGTTCATTAGATCACCAACAGTTCGGCACGCAGGGCACCGGCCTCCTTCAAGGCCTCAAGGATGGCTACCAGGTCGCTGGGAGCAGCGCCCACCTGGTTGACGGCACGCACCACGTCATCCAGGGACGCCCCCGGATTGAACAGAAACATATGATCCTTGCCCTCTTCGGTAACCGTCACCTGACTCTGCGGCACCACGGCCGTCTGCCCTGCCCTGGCAAAGGGACCAGGCTGCGAGACCGCGGTCTCTTCACTGATACTGACTACCAGGTTGCCGTGGGAGACCGCTGCCGGATAGACCCGGACCTGACTGTTGATGACCACCGTACCGGTACGCGAGTTGATAATGACTTTGGCAGAAGTCTTGCCGGGGTTGACCTCCAGCTCCTCCAGCATGGAGATGAAAGTGACCTTCTGGCCGGGATCGATAGGCGCGTTGACCCGTATCGAAGTGGCATCGACGGCCTTGGCCGTTCCGGGACCGATAGTGAGGTTGATCGACTCTGCCACACGCATGGCGGTGGTAAAATCCCCATCGTTGAGATTGAGGGTCAATAATGGCGCCTGATTGAAGTTGTTCGGCACTTCGCGTTCCACGGTCGCCCCGTTGGGGATGCGCCCCGCGCTGGGGATGTTAACGGTCAGCTTGGAGCCGTCGGAACCCTCCGCGCTCAACCCGCCCACCACCAGGTTGCCCTGGGCCAAGGCGTAATTCTTGCCGTCGGCGCCTTTCAGAGGCGTCATCAACAGGGTGCCGCCTCGCAGACTTTTGGCATTGCCAAGCGATGAGACAGTGACGTCGATCTTCTGACCTACCTTACTGAAGGGAGGAAGGTCGCCATGCACGATAACCGCAGCAACGTTCTTCGGTTTCATATTGGTGCCGCTGGGTATCTGCACACCCAGCTGGGAAAGCATATTCTTGAGACTGTTTATGGTGTAGGGCGAATCGGTATCCTTGTCACCTGTTCCATCCAGACCCACCACCAGGCCATAGCCGATCAACTGATTGGTGCGCACCCCCTGGATAGAGGCCAGGTCTTTGATCCGTTCCGCCCATGCGGCCTGGCTGGCCAACAGAATGATCGAAAACGCGAAAATAACTTTGTGTACGAAAATGTTCATTGCATGACACCTCAGAAGGGCGAGAGCACACTGTTGAAGAACCGGGCCAGCCAACCCATGGAGTTGGCATCCGCCAAGGCCCCTTCACCGACGTAGGTGATGGTCGGATCGGCAATCCGAGTGGAGTCCACGTTGTTGTCTGGTGAGATATCCCTTGGCCTTACGATGCCGGAGAGACGGACATATTCGGTGCCCTGATTGATGCCGATCCGCTTTTCGCCCCTGACATAGAGATTGTTGTTCGGCAGCACCTCGATCACAGAGACGGTGATTTTGCCGTTCAGGGCGTTACTCTGGGTGGCACTGCCGTCGCCGCTGAAATCGTGACTCGAATCGAGACTGAAACCGAGCCCCACGTCTTTATTGTTGGGAACCGGTACGAAGCCGGGTACGTTGAATTGCATCGACTGACCGAACAGAGTGGGATTGGTGACACTGTTGCTGGTGGTTTTCGCGGTGGTGGTGGTAGCCGATTTGTTTGCCTGGGTACTCTCAACCAGATTCACCGTCAGCAGATCGCCAACGCGCCGGGCCCGGATATCCTCGAACCAGGCCTGCTCATAACCGGCCTGGTAAATAGCGCCATTACCCCTTGGGGCCGGTGGCGGCATCACGGGTCGAATCGGGGCGTAGGCGGCATCACGCGTCGGAGTGGTGTTATAGCATCCCGCCAACAGCGGCATCATCATAATCGTGATCAGTGTGATTGTGCGCAATCTATCCATCAGCCCCGCTCCTGTCACATTTGCTGATTAACATAGGAGAGCATCTCATCCGTGGTGGAGATGGCCTTGGAATTCATCTCGTAGGCACGCTGGGTCTCGATCATATTGACCAGCTCCTCGACAACATTCACATTCGAGCTCTCCAGTGCGGCCTGGATCAGGGTGCCGGTACTGTCAGTACCGGGTATCGTGGTATTAACACCACCACTGGCATTGGTCTCGCGATAGAGATTGTCACCGATCGGCTCCAAACCTTGTGGGTTGACGAAATAGGCCAGTTCGATCTGACCGATCTGGGTCGGGGTGTTGTTACCTGATACCAACGTCGAGACCACGCCGTCCGAACCAATGGTCAGACTGACGGCGTTGCTTGGCACGGTCATCGCCGGCTGCAGCTCATAACCGTTGGGTGTGACGATGTTGCCGTCGGCGGTCAGGCTGAAGGTGCCGTCACGGGTGTAGACGATGTTACCGTCCGGATGGAGTACCTGAAAATAGCCTTTTCCCTGGATGGCCACGTCCAATGAGTTACCGGTCTGCACGATATTGCCCTGGCTGTGCTCCTTCTGGGTCGCCACCACACGCACACCGGTGCCGACCATCAGACCTGACGGCAGCTCGGTATTCTCGGAGGATTGGGCTCCTACCTGTCGCAGATTCTGGTAGATCAGGTCGTTGAACACGGCCCGGTCCCGTTTGTATCCGGTGGTATTGACATTGGAGAGATTGTTGGAGATCACAGCCATGTTGGTCTGTTGTGCATCCAATCCGGTTTTTGCGATCCAGAGTGCCGGGTACATAGTCTCTTCCTCGTGCTTGATTAATCTGGTGAGTCATCCGTTGCCGTGCAACGTCTCAATAAAGTCTCTATCTATCTAAGAGCAATTTACTTGCCAATATCAGCTCATGCTCATGAGCCGGACCGAGGCGTTGTCCAGATCCTCGGCGGTCTTCATCATCTTGACCTGCATTTCAAACTTGCGCGCCAGCTCGATCATGGTGACCAGGGTGTCGGCCACATTGACGTTACTGCTCTCGAGAGCACCGGATACCAGCTCGGTTGCGGCATCCGCATCCGCCTCTTCGCCTTCCAGCAGACGCAGCAGGCCATCTTCTCCCTTGAGCAACTGCTCCGTGTCGGGATTGACCATCTTGATGCGATCGACAATCGCCAGCGCCTCGGGTGTTGAACCTTCCGGCAAAATAGTGATAGTGCCGTCAGGCGCGATCTCCAGGCGTTCATAGGGCGGCAAGGCGATCGGCCCGCTATTGCCGATCAGCGGCAAACCCTCGCCGTTCGTCACCAGGCCGTTGGCGTCGACCTTCAGGTCGCCACGACGAGTGTAGGTCTCCGAACCGTCAGCCGCCTGAACCGCAAAGTAACCTTTGCCTTTAATCGCCAGATCGAGGGGATTACCGGTGGACTGGATACTGCCTTTGTCATAGTTGATGTTGGGGCGTTCATCCAGCGCATAGACACGGGTCGGGTAACCCTGGCCGAATACGGGCATACTGCGGAATTGATTGAGATCCTCCATAAAACCCGGTGTATTCACATTGGCTAGGTTATTGGAGTTGCTGGCCTGTGCTATCAGGGTCTCTTTTGCCCCGCTCATGGCGATGTAAAGCATGCGATCCATGGGTTGCTCCTGTTCTTCAATTCAACTGGCGCTATCGCTTTAACTGGAACACTGCAAAAAACAAACCAAAAAATAATTTTGAATTGATGAGTTTGATTCGCTCACATTCATTTCTTAAAAAAAACCCACGCGAAACGCGTACAAACCAATTCAAATTCCATAAAAAATCGCCACTCCCGCCCCCCGTACACTGAGGACAAAAGTGGCGACTACCCAGCCTACTTAACGGATATTGATAACTGTCTGGGTAACGGCATCCGCAGTGGTGATGACCTGCGCATTGGCCTGGAAATTACGTTGAGCGGTAATCAGATTGACCAACTGTTTAGCCAGATCGACATTTGAATTCTCCAACGCACCGGACTGTATCAGCCCGAAACTGCTGGTGCCGGCCTCACCCAACTGCACATCACCGGAGGCGAAAGACTCTGCCCAACTGGTATCGCCAATCTGGCGCAGCCCTTGATTATTGCTGAAACGCGCCATGGCGATCTTTCCCAAAGGCTCTGACTGGCCGTTGGTAAAGCGAGCGAACACGACTCCCGTGCCATCCACATCCACACCACTCAAACGGCCCGATGTAAAGCCGTCCTGACTCAATTCATTTACGGAAAAGCCTGAACCGAACTGGGTTGATGCACTATAGTCAAAGGTCAGCGTGGTAATATCCGCGGCACCGCCGCCCGGACTGAAGGTATCTATGGCCACGTTACCCAGGGCATCCACATCCCCCACACCGGTATCCAGGGCGCCAGCCGTAGTGAATTGGATATCCGCAAAGGCGTTGCCACCCACGGTGACATTCACCCCATCAACGAAGGTAAAGGCATTCCACTGATTGTCCGCTACCTTGCTGTAGAACATGGTCGCGGTGTGTGCCGTTCCCAGAGAATCATAAATTGTGGTCGCAGTGGAATGATTGTAACTCTGTGGATCCGGCGGGAAGGTAAAGGTGGGTGCTGTCGGATCGAGAGTAACCACCGGCGGCAGTTCCGCCGCGCTCAGATTGAGGGTTGCCTCGATATTGCTGGTGGGCTGAGGTGTACCCGAGACCACAGGTAGATTCAGATCAGAGGTATCGCCGGTATTGAACAAAGTTCCGGTAGTACCGATACGGGGAAAGATCTGCACCCTTGAACCGGTATGATCCACCACGTTTCCATCCCGATCCACACTGAAGGCACCGGCGCGGGTATAGGTTACGTCACCCGCTGTATCTTCCATCACGAAGAAACCCTCTCCGTTGATCGCCAGATCCAGATTGTTGGATGTGAATTCTGTGCTGCCCTGGGAAAACTGCTGCGCAACACGGGTCACGCGAACACCCCTACCCGGTACAGAACTGCTGACATCACTGATGGAATTGGCATAGATATCAGCAAACTCGGCACGCGACTCTTTGAAACCGACCGTGCTCGCATTGGCGATATTGTGTCCGGTTACATCAAGATCGGTGGATGCCGCATCCAATCCACTCAGAGCAATACGAAATGCCATCTCTATTCTCCTGTCTCTTCTCTATATGCAATCAACGCTCGTTGCATTGATGCTGATGTTCTATTGAATTTGCGCCACGTCATTCATGGAGATCTGACCAAGTCCGCCCAGATTGAGCTGAACACCACCTGGCCCACCCAGGTTGACACTCTCGACCTCTGCGGATACCAGCGTGCTGGGAGCCATCTCCGCATCATCCACGTTGGCAATCGCGCTTATCTGATAGAGTCCGTCGCCTACATAGTCGCCGGCATCGTCATAGCCATCCCAACTGAAGGCAACCTGCCCGGCCTCATGGGTGCCAAGCTGCAGTTCGCGGACCAGGGCGCCGGACTGATCGGAAATCAGCACCCGGACATTGCCCGCCGAGGAGGGAAGCACGACGCTGCCCTGCAGCGGCTCGCCATTCGCCAACGCTCCGACACTGCTCTCAACCAGCACATCACGACCGACGAGATTGGCCGCTTGCAGGGCCTGATCGGAAGTCAGCGCGCTTCGCAGTTCATTGAATGAGTTATTCAGATCATCGATTCCCGACACTGTGGCGAACTGGGATACCTGAGTCGCCATTTCGGAGTTTTCCATCGGTTTGAAGGGATCCTGGTGTGTCAGCTCGGTCACCAGAAGCTGCATGAAATCCTCCAATCCCAGCTGACCCTGCTCCTTTTCCTGTTTGATGCTGTTGTTGGTCAGACCGATATCTTCATACAGATCGTATCGATTCGTGATGGCTGTCATGGCTATCTCCTTACTGGCCCATACGCAGGGTGGCGAGCAGTAGTTGTTTGGCTGAGTTGGCCACTTCCACGTTGCCCTGATAAGAGCGTGAAGCGGAAAGCATGTTTGCCATCTCTTCCACCATATTCACATTCGGGCGAAAGATATAACCCTCCTCGTTGGCGAGGGGATGCTCCGGCGAGTACTCCTGGACCAGCGGCGCCTGGCTTTCGACCACACCCGCCATACGCACGCCACTCGCTGCCGCGTCAGGGTTGGACTGATCCAACAGGGTCTGGAATACCGGCTGCCTGGCCCGATAGGTCTGGTCGATACTGCTACTTACCGCATCGGCATTGGCCATGTTGCTGGAGACCAGATTGAGACGCAGACTCTGTGCGCTCATACCCGATGCGGCGGTATCAAAGATCTTGAATAGAGACATGCTCATTCACCCTTTATCGCTTTACGTATGCCACTGATCTTACTGTTGATGAAACTGAGACTTGCCTGGTACTCGATCGCATTGCCGCTGTACGCCACATGCTCCCTTTCGGTATCCACCGTATTGCCATCCAGAGATGGTTGCATGGGGGTGCGATAGAGTAGTTGCGAAGGAGGCACAGGGCCTGTTTCAGGTTGAATATGACGACTGTCAGTGGTTCTCAATCGAGTGGAACTGTTCATTTCACTGTTCAGAAGCGCCTTGAAATCGAAATCCCGGGCCTTGTAGCCCGGCGTGTCGGCATTGGCCAGATTCGCGGCAAGGACCTCGGCCCGCTGCGAACGCAGCACCAGTGCCCTCTCATGTATTCCAAACAGATCGTCAAAGTTCATGGATAGCTCCACAGCTCTCTTTGCCACTGAAGATGCAGGGAGTGTGCCAAACTTGCAAACCGCTGTTAATTTATAGCGGTTGTCCGCTTTACAGGCTTGGCCCATCGACGCCACATAGTGTGCGGCATCCAATCGGAGTGGCAGGATAGAGGCCGTCAGTGCCAGCTCCACAGAGGGTGGGCTATTTCAGTGCCGGGAAAGCGAGGCCAACCCATAGGGAAAAAGCCGGTTAGCCGATAGCCGTGAGTAGCGCCTACCGACCAAGTCACGCAGGCGAAAACCGGTTAATCAAAACAGGAATGCGGCAAGCGGGTGCCGCAATACGGCAAGCATTGCCGTTTAGGATTTCAAGCGATATGAGATACCGCCATGTCCCACCTTCATCTCAAAACGAGTCGTCAGCTGGTTGATCGACTCAGTGGACCCCAGAAACAGGTAACCCCCGGGATTCAGCGTATTAGCCATCCTATCGACGATATCCCGCTTCAGTTCATTGGAGAAGTAGATGAGTACGTTGCGGCAAAAAATCACATCGAATTTCCCAAGACCGTGATAACTGCCCGCCAGGTTAAGCGAGCTGAAGCTGACACGGCGTTTGATCTCAGGCTTTACTTCAAGGCAACGCTCCTTTGCCAGGAAGAATCTCTTTTTCTGCTCCGGAGTAAGGCCTCTTTCAACAGCCAGACCGCAATAGAGGCCTGAACGCGCCTCATCCAACATCTTGCTGGAGATATCCGTAGCGGTAATCTGCACCGGCTTGGCCGAGGGTTTAAGACCTTGATACTCTTCTGCGATCATACTGATGTTGTAAGGCTCCTGACCGCTCGAACAGGCGGCCGACCATATACGAATCGAGCCCCCTCGTTTAAGGTTCAGGTTGGGCAGGATGGTCTCTTTCAAGAGGATATAGTGGCCGATATCCCTAAACCAGAAGGTTTCATTGGTGGTCATGGCATCGATCACCTTCACCTTCAGGCGTGAATGAGCAGGTGACCGAATCAAATCAAGCAAGGCGCCCAGGGAATCGACCTGCGCCTCCTTTATAATATTATTCAGTCGGCTGGCGACCAGATACTCCTTTCCGCTACCCAGCAATATTCCACATGCCTGCTGCAGAAATGACTTGAACGCCTCATAATCCGCCGGCGATATCGTGGCTGACCTATGGTACATTTTTATTAAATGTTCTTATTAAATTATCAGATATAGTGTTAAGCCAAGCTTTTGAGACGCTCGGTCACCCGGCCGACCAGTTCATCCGGCATGAATTTAGCGAGAAAATGGTCGGCACCCACTTTTCGCACCATGGTTTCATTGAATACCCCGCTCAAAGAAGAGTGCAGAATGACATACAGATCAGACAGTTTAGGATTTTCCCGTATCGCCGTCACAAGAGAGTAGCCATCCATTTTCGGCATTTCAATATCGGAGATCACCATTGCCAACCAGTCATTCAGGTCTCCCACTTCAGACCACTCCAGCAACAAATTCAGCGCCTCGTTGCCATCTTTCGCCTGCACGACCTCTATGCCCATTTCATTCAAAACTTTTTTGATCTGATTGCGCGCCACCATCGAATCATCAACAACCAGAATCTTTAACTTACTCAAGTCGGCCCCTGTCTCCTCCACTGGTTGCTTCAATTCCTCATCGATACCCAAAACTTCACTGAGAATTTTCTCCACATCAATGATCTCAACCAACTGATCATCGATATTCGTTACCGCGGTCATGTAACTGCTGCGTCCCAGGCCCTTCGGAGGCGGCAGGATATCCTCCCAGTGAGTGTTGACGATGCGCTCGACGCTAGCCACGAGAAAGGCGAGTTGTCGACGGTTATATTCTGTGATGATGATGAAATAGTCCGTCACCTCGTCCATCCTGGGACCGCCTATGGCATTACTCAGATCCATCACAGGTATATTATTGCCCCTGAGTGAGGCCACACCGCGAATGACCGGATTAGAACCGGGCAGTTCCGTCAGCTTCGGGCACTGCACGACTTCTTTCACCTTGAACACATTGATGCCAAAGATCTGACGCCCCTGCAGGTGAAAGAGCAGCAATTCCAGTCGGTTCTGTCCGGCTAGTTTGGTTCGTTGATCGACACTGTCCAAGACGCCAGCCATGGTATAAAACCCCACACATTGAGAAACCCATCATAATGAGTATGGCGGCTTGAACAGAGCGACCTTTAGTATTGTCCAGTCAACCTAAGTCTTTATGTGGCTGGAGAAATTAAAATCCCATCCACAGTACATCACAGACACCTCCCGGGCCATAATCCGCAGTGAAAAAGCCAACTAACCACCTGATTTAATTTGCTTGGCGTCATCCAGGCGATATTCGACCAAGGCACAACCCCCACCTGTTAAATTCACGGCATGGCGATTGCATGTATTTAAACAGTCAATCGAGAGACTATTATCATGATGCATGTAAATGTGACATTTAAGGCGGTCTTGGCAATTCTCCTGTGTTCGGCCGCTGCGATCAGTCATGGGGAGAGCGGGCGCCATCAATCCCATCACTCAATCGTTGCCGCGGTCAAGGACTATCTGCTGCAGACAGTCGCAAATCAGAACAAAGATGCAAAAATCGTCATCACACCGCTGGACCATCGCCTCAAATTGCGGCAGTGCGATACCCCATTGAAGACATTCAGTCCGCCCGGTGGCAGTAAAATGGGGCGCACCTCGGTAGGTGTACGGTGTGAAAGCCCGGCGCCCTGGTCACTCTACGTCTCCGCCAAGGTCGGTCTTGAACTGCCGGTGGTAATCGCGAAACGGGACCTTGCAAGGGGCCAGGCCATCACAACAGCCGACGTGAAACTGGAAATCTCGGATACTACACATTTATTGAGGGGTTATTATGAGTCGGTCGACCAGGTTTTGGGCCGAACATTGAAGCGCGCACTCCGCAGGGACAAGGTCGTTACACCTACCTCACTGGTAGTCCAAAAGACCGTAAGCAGAGGCGAGCAGGTCACCATTCTGGCAGCCGCAGGCGGCATCGAAGTGCGCATGCAGGGTAAGGCAATGAAAAACGGCAACCCGGGCGATCTGATACCCGTAGTCAACGTAAAATCAAAGAAAAAGCTGCAGGCAAGAGTGATTTCGCAAGGATTGGTGAAGGTAAACTGACTGCTGATCAGGGTTGTATATCAGGGAACCTAAATCGTCAGATAGGGGCTTAGCAACTAGGGCCTGTCAACACTAAAGTAACAGTGCCGGATGTCGATATTCTAAAGTAGGTAACTAAGGTAACAGAGGATGAGTCATGGCCGTTGAAATCAATAGTCTCTCTAGCAGTAATCTGAAGGGTACGGGAGACAGCGGTATGGTGACACGGTCCGGTTTGCCGGGCGGCAAACGTTCTGCAACATCGACAACCTCCACCCGCAAAGACCGTTTTGACATGACCGGCTCCGCCGGTAAGCTATTGGAATTGGAGGCACGGATTGCACAGATGCCTATCGTCGATGCGCAAAAGGTCGAGGCAGTTCAGAAAGCGCTTGCCACCGGCAGTTTCACCATCGATCCGCAAACCGCAGCCGATAAGATGCTGGCGATGGAACTGGCACTACCCTGACTGCCATGAACAATCCATCAGAAGCCTGCAGTGCCTTCATCGAAATTCTGCATAACGAAATCGAGCAGTCACAACGACTGCTTGATTTGCTGCGCACAGAATACACCTTACTGCAAAAGGGATCGCCTCAAGCCTTGCAGGAGTTAATTACAGAGAAAAGAGAGCAGCTGAAGCGGGTCGAGGCCGCTGTAGCGAGCCATAACCGGTTCCTGGAGCAACAGGGATACGGTACTGATAGGCAAGGAACTGAGACCTATATCCAGCAATGCAGTAACCTTGAATCAACATCCGAGACCTGGCATCGATTAATCACCCTGCTGGAAGCGTGTCATAAACAGAACGAAACCAATGGTGGTGCGGTTCAACTCAATCAACGTCATGTCTCGCAAACGCTGGATATCCTCAAGGGCATCAGTCAGCGGGATAAAACCTACGGCCCCTCAGGCGAATCGAAACCCAATTCCACCTCGAAATCATTGGGAAAGGCATGAGCCTGCCTCAAGCCATCATCGGAAGCCCACATTTAGGGCCTGTTAACACTCATCCAATCGGCCCTAATACCATCCAGGCAATCAGCAGCGTTTCCTTAACTTCGGCATATTTCCGGATACCCAAGCTGTAAACGTTCAAGATCCTGCGGTCGATCCAGATCCCAGAGTTGCGGCAACTCACGCCAATGCCATCCCAGACCAGCGAGGGCCGCCCTGGTCGATGCCGCCACATCCCCACCTCCCCAATGGTGTCCCTGGAAAAGATCCTTATGATAGTTATTCAGACCCAGCAGGACGTAACCTCCATCCTCTGCAGGTCCCAACACCGCATCTTCGCCATTGTTCAACCAGAGAAAAGTCTGGTGTATATGGCGAGCAGTCAAGGCAGGGCAGTCAACACCGAGAAGAGCCACATGGCGATGGCGGGTAAGAGCTGTTTTTGCCGCAAATCCCATGCGTGCACCCAAGTCATCACCCTGCTGCAGATAGATCGGCAGGTCATACTCAGCCTCGAGTTGCCGCCATAGGGGATAATCCCTCCCCGGCGTTACCCAGAGTTCTGTCGCAAACGGAGTTTGATTGCAAGTCCAGTCGACCAACCGTGCCAAGAGCCGGGTATAGAGCCGGGTTGCCTCATCCTCGCCAAGTGCAGGTATCAGACGCGTTTTCACTGAACCAGGATATGGCGCCTTGGCGAAAATCAGAATTGCACATTGATCCATGGCTCGTTCAACCCGGAACCAGGGTATAGAGCCTGGCAAGATGCTTTGGCTTGACACCTAGCCAATAGGCAAAGCGCAGCATCCACATCAAGAGCATGGTGCGTACAATTCCCTTGGATTCCCAGCGGCGGCTGGACGTTACAAGGGGGCCATGCAAGCAGACCGGGAGGGCAAGACGCTTCAAGCGTCGGCTGATCTCTATATCCTCCATCAGCGGTTGCAGGGGAAATCCCCCAACCTGTTCAAACAGACGACGGTGAACAAAGATACCCTGGTCCCCGGTTGCAATGCCACTGATACGGGAGCGCCAATTCATCATCCGTTCAATGACCCGAAACAGGGAATGAGAACCGCTCAACCTGATATCAAAGCGTCCCCACGATGGCTTGGAACCGACTGCCGCCAGGATCTCACAATCCATACCATCGCTTATCCGACTATCGGCATGCAGAAACCAATAGACATCTCCGGATGCATGCAAGGCGCCACTATTCATCTGCTGCGCCCGTCCCGGTGAAGCATGCAGCAGTCTATCCACATAGGATTCCATATTGCCAATCAAACTCTGATCGCTGCTGCCACCGTCAATCAGAATCAACTCATGACCAGCTGAGCGCATTGCCTGCAGATCGAATAAGCAGCGCTGCAACCCCTGCCCCTCGTTCAGGCAGGGGATAATGATGCTTAGCATCCGAGTACTGCCGTCTTGAAGATTACTCATCCAAGGCGCCACCACAACTACTGCCTTGACCCGCGGTACAGCCATAACAATGCTCAGCAACCTGGATCTGCAGCTCTTCGAGTTCACAATCGAACAGGTCTCTGAGTCGAGGTCGCATACTGCGATCTGTTTTGAGATGTACCTTCAACATCTGATTAAAATCACAGTCGTAAAGAAAACCGCGCCAATCAACGCTCAGTAGCGAACGGCACATGACATATTCGAGATTGCCAGGCTGATAGGCATCCCGCAACAACTGCAGATAGCTGTTGAATTCACCCTTGGACTGCAGATAACTGCCAAAACGCTGGATCGGCATATTGGTAATCGTCATCAGTTGATTGAAATGGATGCCATATCGCTCAAGCAACTGCTTTCTGTATTCTGCTTCGAGTGGAGCCTGAGGTGGAGGCAGACAGGGCCCGAGCGGGTTGTATACGAGATTGAGCTGTAAGCCACTCTCAGGCATGCCGTAACCCAGACGATTAAGCTTGAGCAATGCATCGATACTTCCGGCATAACTTCCCTTGCCACGCTGCTGGTCTACATTCTCCTCCAGATAGCAAGGCAGTGAAGCGACGATTTCGACCTGATGCCGGGCCAGAAAATCGGCCAGGTCCTCCTGCCCTTTTTCCAGCAAGATAACCAGATTACAACGATCGATCACCTGCACGCCCAATTCTCTGGCCTGTTTCACCAGGTAGCGAAAGTTTTCATTCAGCTCCGGTGCGCCACCCGTAAGGTCAAGCCGCTGCAGCTGTTTTCGTTGCAGGAAAGTCAGTACATCCTCGACGGTACGCCTGTCCATCTCCTCCTTCCTTTTAGGGCCAGCATTCACGTGACAATGGACGCAGGAGAGATTGCAGCGAAATCCAAGATTGACCTGGAGTGTTTCCAGCTTTCCCCGACTGATGGAGGGGAATGTACTGGGCTGTAATAGATGGGTAGTTTCAAGCATGGTTGTTCCCGATTTTTTACACTAGGCACCGTCCGAATCATACGTATCAAATGCCGTTACAGATTCGTTATGTGATGCAGCACACAAACCACATCAGTCGAGGGATGAACAAGCAGATCATAACATATTGTTTTATCTAGTTTTAACCAGATTACACCATGATCACACAGGAGATCACCTGAACCATTTCACCCGCTTGGGCTCAAATTTTGTAACGCATTAATTAGTTTCTGCTAATTAACTTATATAGCGTCATCTTAGTTCAAGGAGTAAACAGATGTTACCCATACTATTAGGCCTGGTTATCGCCATGTTGTTCGGTCTGATGTCATTCTTTATCTACGGCCTGGATGGATTGGTCAACTATACATGGATCGATACAGTCTTCTGGACGTTGATTGCTATCGGGGCACTTATTACCCTGATCAACGAGGTTGGTCAATGCTTGGCATGTCGATTTAAACAACTGATTTCAAATCGACGATTCAACAGATACTGTAGTGATTTGGCTTGCGCACACTAAAGCACCCATTCCACAGTTTTTCCATCATCAGGCTCGGACATCAAGGAGAAACCGAAAAACCCCGAACTGGTCCAATAGCCGTTATCACAACCATACGCAGCAGCGAAGACAAGACAACCTTTGTTGAGATGCATACCAAATGGTTACACCGAAATCGGGACTTTATGGGAAAGAACCATATATTTCTCTATCGATAGGATCACGAACCACTACCCGGGTACTTCCAATACGCCGGCAACACGAGCCTGATCACGAGCAGATGAATTGGACTGAAACATAGCAAGGACTGCAAGGTCAATGATGAAATCCATACCTAAGATTATCCATTAAGCCAGAATAGTTTTTTACATATCGATTCGGGACGGCTGAATTTTTCCAACAACAGGGCATCGCTCACTAAACCATCATGTCGATGTTGTACTAGCTTTTAAACTGAGCATTGTCTGACTTCGCTAATGCTTTTTTGCCTTGATTTGTAGTTCCGATTGCAAATCGAAATAGAGAAAACGATCGACAACAAGATTGCAGTCAAACCATCGCCATTCCTGTGGGTGCAGTTGTCGGCAAGCCACAACTAATTTTGGACAAAAAGTGTGGTTATCTTTTATACTCGGATTGTGAGGTAGGGGTTGCGCAGTTTGATTGTTTCGCTACGGCGGTCTTAAGTTGAAAATGTTCATCTTCATTCCGAACTGTATTGCGTCAGAAGTGTGGCAACGCGAGGGGTGGAATCAAATACTGCGCTGAAAATACGAGTCTTCGAAGTCTCGATCCAAGGGAGGAGAATAATGAATATTCGTGATTGGCACGGGTTACGTGCGTCAGCCGAAAGTATTCATTGCGTCATCTGTAAAAAAAGACCAGTTGCCGCTGACCAAACCCACACTTACTCACGAAGAAACCGGTGGCACCGACTGTTTGCATTCGCAACGAGTCTGTTGTTGCTGATCCCATTTGCCGCACAGGCACTCATTCTCGACATCACACCGACAAGTACGACAGTCAATGAAGGGGACGGCATCATCCCCGGCGCTGTACGCCTTACCAGGGAATCCAATGATCCAACGGGTGGCTGTATAGTCGCCGGCTTCATCAGCCTTGGTGGCACCGCAACTTTTAACGCCGACTACAACTTAGCCGGCAGCACGCTTGATTTTGAAGTCGATTTACCCCCTAGCGCACCATCCGCAGAGGATCCAGGAGGGGTTGTCATACTCGATGATGCCGTCTCCGAACAGGATGAGACAATCATCATCACGATAAGTAACGCGGCGATCACCACGTTCAATTGTGCTGCCGGATTGGTGATCAATAATGCTGCAAATACGATCATTACCATCCAAGACAACGATACAACAGCCTTGCAAGCGGTCGATGATACCGCGAGCACTTCCGCAAACACATCGGTGACGATAAATGTCCTGGCAAACGACACAGGGACCGGATTAAGCGTCAGTTCGTTGGGGACTGCTTCCAATGGATCGGTAGTGGACAATGGTAATGGAACGTTAACCTACACACCGAACGTTGACTTCGTCGGTGTTGACAGTTTCACCTACACGATTACGGATGGACAGTCCACTCTGGGTACAGCCACGGTAACCATCGACGTAACTGCAACAGCACCCATAACCAACGCGACAGATGATACTGCCTTCACGGTTACGGATCTGGCTGTGAGCATTAATGTGCTCGCCAACGATACAGGATCAGGGATAAGCATCTATTCCGTCGGAACTCCATCTAATGGCACGGCGGTAAACAATAGCAACGGAACGATCACATATACGCCCAACAGTGGCTTCGAGGGTGTAGATTCATTCAGCTACACAATCATCGACACCTCAGATGTTACGGCCAGCGCTACTGTAACGGTAAGCGTCGGAGCTACTAACTTGAGCGACCTTCCAACGCTCAACAATAACCAGCAGGCGGTCGCCGATAGCCTGGATGCGCTCTGTTCAACCGCACAAAGTGGAGAACTTCAGGCTAAATGTGACGTCATCGCTTCCTTGCCCGCAGACCAGCAGCTGCAAGTGCTTGATGAGATTGTCCCCAATGATCTGGCTGCGCAAGGAAGTGTTTCCGTTGAGATCGCAACAACCCAGATTACGAACATTCGTACACGTTTGGCCGCTCTGCGCAAAGGTGCGGCCGGACTGGCGATGAATGGCTTCCATCTTTCTATCGAAGGTCAGTCGATTCCGATCGGCACGCTCACCGATGCCGTGATCAACGAGCCGCGAGGCGGTGGCGCAAGCGCCGATGGAAATCCACGCTTTGGGATGTTCGTTAACGGTCGAATCAATTTCGGTGATAAAGACGCCTCCGCAAACGAGTCTGGCTTCGATTTCGACACCCGGGGGATCACCGTGGGAGCCGATTATCGGCTCAACGATCGACTGATCTTGGGCGGCGCATTGGGCGTTGCGACTACCGACTCGGAGTTCGACAATTCTGGTGGCAAGCTCGACAATAGAACTAGGAGCGTATCGTTCTATGGCAACTACTATCCATCGGAGCATACCTACATCGACTGGATCGCGACGGCCGGCCGGCATGACTTTGAGACTGAAAGAAACCTGTCGACGTTGTCCACTCTGACCGAGGGTGATACCGAAGGAGATGAGGTCGCGATTAGCCTAAGTGGTGGCGTGAACTTTAACCGAGACTCCCTGCTGTTGAACGCCTACGGGCGACTCGAGCATATCGAGGTCGACATCGACAGCTATCAGGAAACGGGCGGCGGCGGCCTGGCCTTGCAGTACGAAGATCAGACAGTGGAGTCGCTTACCACTGCGCTGGGTGCTCGTCTTTCCAATGTGTACAGCATGGCATGGGGGGTATTGACGCCCAGTGTTTATCTGGAGTGGGAGCACGAGTTCGAGGACGATGAGCGGTTAATCACTGCAGCATTCGCGGAAGATTTGACGACAGCCTTCTCGGTTATGACAGATAGTAAGGATGAAAACTACCTCAACTACGGATTTGGGCTGGCGGCCACGCTGCCACGCGGCAAGTCATTCTTCTTCAACTACGAGTCCGTGGCAGGACAGGATGGGATAGACAACACGACGATCGACCTGGGTCTACGAATTGAATTCTAGCAATCAATCCTGGGTTGGCTGAATGTCATACTCCCGGTGAAATGCTCACAGTGGTGAGTGAAAACTCGTTATGTGGATTGCTCGGGAATAGCGAAACGCTATGAATCTCAACTTATCCTCACCCCTTGACTTAATCCACCGCTATGAGGAGTAGAGCGGGGGCGCCAAGATGCTTATAAAAAGACTCACATCTGGAGCAATCATCCGCAAGCTTTGGCGGGTTGGTGTATTGGGTGACAAAACGTCACTCCGTGAATCCGGTTGTTTTTTATATTAAGCACTGCTGCCACGTATCCAGGCCCGTTGTCACCTCCCGGAATATCAGCACATACACACAACAAGCCTCTGATATGAGTTGTCGATTGCCACCGCCTATATCGATGATGCAATGACTGACTATACAAGAGGTGGGAATGGCTAATAAATCACACCCATAAATATGCCTGGTTTCATGGACAACAATGGGATGTTTGTGGCGCCTTCTACAGCAGGCGAAGCGCTGTGCATCCGACTTGCCCGAAAACCTGTCGCACGGTAAACTATTGTTTAATTTAGAGAAATAATACTTGCCCTCGTAGCTCAGCAGGATAGAGCAATCGCCTCCTAAGCGATAGGTCACAGGTTCGACTCCTGTCGAGGGCGCCACTCAGACGATTTGAGTAGACAGATGCCGAATCGCTCAATTGCGCCCTACCGTAACCTGCAACAGCTGTTGCTGGCATTCCTGCTGATTGGTCTTAGTCTCGATAGCAGCTGTCATGCAGCCATGCTGGAGGGGCAGGTCGTCGGAATACTTAGCGGCGACCGCATCACGCTCAGGCCGGCGGATGGTATTTACAGAGAAATCAAACTCTCCGGTATCCGCATACCAACCCGCGATCAAAACATGAAAAAGATAGCGCAACGCCACCTCAATATGTTGCTCGCGGGCCGCTTTGTCAGTGTCGAATACAATACCCTTTCCGCCAGGGGTGTTATACTCGGAACTGTCCTCCATGGGGGATCGGATATGGCCTTACGGATGTTATCCGATGGCTTGGCCGTGACGACAAACCATCCACGGCTGCAACCTTCAAGATTGAGGCGTTACGAACAGGCCGAGGCCACCGCCCGCGCCCGCGGACTCGGTTTTTGGCAGAAATTGAGATGAGAAATTGCGAGGTGGTCTAATGGGGAAAAAAAGCGATCAAAAGAAAAGCAAGAAGGATAAAGACAAGAAAAAGTTAACCACACAGATGAAAAAAAGCAGTAAAAAAGAGAAAAAAGGCGCTAAAGAGAGTGCTGCGGTAAATCCACAGCTGCGGCTGGATATGATCGCCGAAGCTGCCTACTTTATCGCTGAAAAGCATGGTTTCGATCCGCAGAGGGCAACGCAGGATTGGCAACAGGCTGAAGAACAGATAGATGAGATGCTCAAATCAAAATATGGTGAAGCGACAAGCTAGGGTCTGTTTGCACTATTCCTTTTTCTTTTTTGTCTTTGCCTTGGACCTGGACTCTTTTTTACGAAGGCGTTTCAGGTTTTCTTCCAATGCGGCTTCCAGTGCCTTATAGACCTTGAGTTGCGCAGCCTGATACTGAGTTTCAGGCTCTCCGACCAATTCCAGGCGGGCACCGAAATAGGCCAGATCCGCTTCCAATGAAATCGGATTCAGGTTGACCCTTAATTTGTTACTCTCTTGTGCGGACAATTGCTTACTCTTTTCACCTGACTGCCATGTGCGGTGTCTTATAAGGTTAACGCGCTCAGCATAGAGCGCTGCCGTTTACCCTGTCTAGTGGAGACACATCCCAGCAGTGACACCTTTCATATTACACCTCTCCAATCCTTTTCAAACATCCCATTGGCGAATCACTGAAGGCACTAAACAATCCGAGACACCACACTATTTTAGCAGAGCAATGGCATGAATTGAGAAAGGGGTTGAATGATGTATTGAATCGGCCAATATTTTGTATAAATTTCAAACAGATTTTTTTTAGTATCTTCTGTCAATCTATCTGTCTGTGCTAACATTTACTGATAGCTGCCCAAAAATAAATTATCCACCAACCACCACGCTTAATGGGCTTTAAAAATGACCGACTATCTGGATTTACTCAGATCCACCTCTGCCTATTCAGGCGGAAATGCCGCCTTTGTTGAAGAGCTGTACGAAAATTATCTCAAAGACCCGCAAAGCATCCCGGACGACTGGCGAAAGGAGTTCGAGGGACTACCGAATCAAGCCCATACTGACACTGCGCATGAACCCATCCGCCAGCGTTTTCTCCATCTGGTGTATGAAAAGCGCTCTGCAACCATCACCGCAGATGAAAATCTCTCGCCGGGAGCCGCAGAGCAACAGGCCTCCGTTCTACGCTATATCAATGGATTTCGCATGCGTGGCCACCAAAATGCGGAGCTTGATCCCCTCAAGCTGCGCGACCCTGTCTATGTTCCCGATCTCGACCTGGCCTACCATAAGCTGGATAAGATCGACCAAAACACCATTTACAATACCGGTTCTCTCTTCGCGCCGGAACGCCTGCCGCTGCGAGACATTATCGAGCTGGTCAAGATAAGTTACTGCGGTGGCGTCGGCACCGAATATGGACACATTACGAGTACCAAACAGAAGCGCTGGATCCAGGAACGCATCGAACAGCGGCACCTTTTCCAGCAGTTCAGCAATAAGCAAAAGATCTGGCTGTTGACCCTGCTGACCGCAGCTGAGGGGATCGAAAAATATCTGCATAACCGGTACGTCGGCCAGAAAAGGTTCTCTCTGGAGGGCGGTGAGACCCTGATCCCATTGCTGGACGATCTGATTCAACACTGTGGCAGCAATGGCATCAATGAAGTCGTCATCGGCATGGCCCATCGCGGACGGATCAATGTATTGACCAATATACTGGGTAAGCCACCTCAGGATATTTTTGATGAGTTCGAAGGCCGTGTCACTGTTGACCCGGTACGTCTCTCCGGCGATGTGAAGTATCACATGGGTTTCTCTACCGATATCGATACCGACAGTGGAATAGTGCATGTCGCGCTGGGCTTCAACCCCTCACATCTGGAGATCATCAATCCTGTCATCGAAGGTTCGGTAAGGGCGCGGCAACGCCGTCGCAGCGATCATGACGGATCCAGGGTGTTACCTGTATTGATTCATGGTGATGCCGCATTTGCCGGCCAGGGTGTGGTGATGGAAACCCTGAACCTTTCGCAAACCCGCGGCTACACCACCGGTGGTACGGTGCATATCATCGTCAACAATCAGGTCGGGTTTACCACCAGCAATCCCATGGACACCCGTTCCACCCTCTACTGTACCGATGTCGCCAAGATGGTTCAGGCGCCAATCTTTCACGTCAATGGCGACGATCCCGAAGCGGTAGTCTACGTCACTCGCCTGGCACTCGAATTTCGCATGCGCTTTCGCAAGGACGTGGTAATCGATGTCATCTGCTATCGACGGCTTGGTCACAATGAAGCCGACGAACCCGCCGTCACACAACCGGAGATGTACAAGAAGATCCGCAATCACCCAACGATACGGACCCTTTACGCAGATAAGCTGGTGCAGGAATCAGTCATTTCTCCCCAACAGGCACGAGATTTGGTGAATAATTATCGTGAATCCCTTGAACAGGGGATCGTGGTGGCAAGGCCTGTAACCTGCGCCCTTCGCCATCCCTATGCGGTAAGGTGGAATACCTTTAAAGGTATCGAATGGGATCACCCGATGGATACCCGGCTCAGCAGCGAGCGTTTAGATCTGCTGGCGGAACAGCTACTGCATGTTCCGGGGGGCTTTGAACTCCATCCCCGGGTTGAGAAGATTTGGACCGAAAGAAAGCGCATGGCCAGCGGGGATCAATTCGTCGATTGGGGCTTTGCCGAAAATATGGCCTATGCCTCCTTGCTCACCGAGGGTGTCCCGGTGAGACTCTCAGGCCAGGACTCAGGGCGCGGAACCTTCTTTCACCGCCACGCAGTGCTTCATAATCAGATCGACGGCGAACCTCTGATCCCTCTGCAGCATTTGACCCGGGACCAGGCTGACTTTGTGGTTATCGATTCGCTGTTATCGGAGGAGGCGGTACTCGGATTTGAGTATGGTTACGCCACAGCAGAGCCCAATTGCCTTACCATCTGGGAGGCCCAGTTCGGTGACTTCGCTAACGGCGCACAGGTTGTCATCGATCAGTTCATCACATCGGGCGGTGAAAAGTGGGGCCTGTTGTGCGGACTGGTGATGTTCCTGCCCCACGGTTACGAAGGTCAGGGCGCCGAGCACTCCTCGGCCCGTCCGGAGCGCTTTCTACGCCTCTGCGCCAACCACAACATTCAGGTCTGCGTTCCAAGTTCGGCATCGCAAATATTCCATCTGTTAAGACGGCAGATGCTGCGGCCATATCGTCATCCACTCGTCGTCATGACACCCAAAAGCCTACTCAGGCACCGCCTGGCAACATCACCCAAACAGGAACTGCTGGAAGGCGGATTCAAAAATGTCATCGATGAGATTGATGATATCGATCCGAAAAAGGTCAAGCGCCTCATCATGTGCTCGGGAAAGGTCTATTATGAATTGTTGGAGACCCGCCGCTCGCGCGGCCTGGAAGATGTGGCGATTATACGCTTAGAGCAGCTATACCCCTTTCCGCAAGAAGACTTCGACAAGATCGTAACACGCTATAAGAACGCGAAAATGTTTATCTGGTGTCAGGAAGAACCGCAAAATCAAGGGGCATGGGATCAAATCAAACATCGCTTCTACCCCATAGTTTCCAAAAACAGGCAACTCTACTATGTTGGACGCTCTTCAGCGGCGGCACCCTCAGTCGGTTACCGCTCGGTACATGTCGAACAGCAGGAGACTCTGATTGACGAGGCACTCTCCGGGCGCATCAACCCTCGAATGAACTACAGGAACCAGGACCATCAATGAGCATCGAACTACGCGTTCCCCAACTTCCCGAATCGGTTTCAGACGCCACTGTGCTGAGCTGGCACAAACAGCCGGGTGAACACATCGACCAGGATGAGACACTGGTCGACCTGGAAACCGACAAAGTTGTACTTGAAGTACCGTCGCCGCAATCAGGCACCCTGACAACGATTCACTTCAAAGAGGGTGAAACCGTTCAGGCTGATGATATTTTGGGCATTCTGGAGGCCGGAGCCGGGACTCCGGCCAGCCAAGAACAACCGCCTGAAACCCCGCAGGCAGACAGGGAGGCACCTGCCCTCTCTCCCGCTGTCAGACGCCTGGTAAAGGAGAGTGGCATCGATCCCAGTACGATACAGGGCAGCGGTAAAAATGGGCGTATCGTCAAATCCGATGTGGAAGCGGCGATCGCTGCGCAAAAGAGAGGATCTCAAACCGAGCGCGCTGTTGCGCCGGCAACTCCATCCCCCCCACCGGCAGCCGTCGCAACAGGTCGTATTGAAGAACGGGTACCGATGACGCGTCTGCGCAAGCGTGTCGCGGAGCGTTTGGTTGAGGCACAACAGACCGCGGCAATCCTGACCACCTTCAATGAGGTTAACCTGCAAGCCATTTCCGATCTTCGGGTCAAATACAGAGATGAGTTCGAAAAACGGCACAATGTACGCTTGGGCTTCATGGCCTTTTTCGTCAAGGCAGCAGTCGAGGCGCTAAAACAGTATCCGATCATCAATGCAACCGTTGACGGTGATGATATCCTCTATCATGGCTACTTCGATATCGGTATCGCCGTCTCCTCACCGCGAGGGCTGGTGGTACCGATATTGCGGGATGCGGATCAGCTCAGCTTTGCCGCCGTAGAGCAAAGAATCAAGGATTTTGGCGCCAAGGCCCAGGATGGATCGTTGAGTTATGAAGACCTGACCGGCGGTACATTCTCCATTACCAACGGCGGTGTATTCGGCTCCATGCTCTCCACACCGATTCTCAACCCACCTCAAAGCGCGATACTCGGCATGCATTCAATCCAACAGCGCCCGGTGGCGGAAAAAGGAGAGATCGTTATCCGCCCGGTGATGTATCTGGCGCTATCCTACGACCACCGCATCATCGATGGCCGGGATGCAGTACAGTTCCTGGTGACCATCAAGCAGTTGCTGGAGGACCCCAGCCGGTTACTACTGGAAATCTGATCATGCATTAACAATAATCTTGTAAATTCACCACAACGAACAGAATAACCAGAATCGCGCTCGACCGGTCTCTTCACCGGTCGATGCTGCATCGACAGGATTGACCATGACCCTCATCCGCCAGGAAGATCTTATCCATAGCATCGCCGATGCTCTTCAGTTTATTTCCTATTATCATCCGGTCGACTTTCTCAAAGCCATGGGAGAGGCATGGGCCAAGGAAGAGAGTCCGGCCGCCAAGGATGCAATGGCGCAGATCCTGGTCAATTCACGCATGTCAGCCGAGGGAAAACGTCCGGTCTGCCAGGATACCGGCATGGTGGTAGTTTTTCTCAAGATCGGTATGCAGGTTCAATGGGACGGCGCGATGTCGGTCAGCGACATGGTCAATGAAGGCGTACGCCACGGTTATGCCCATCCCGACAATGTACTGCGATTCTCCATGGTCACCGATCCACTCGGCCGTCGCAAGAACAGTGGAGACAACACACCGGCCATCATTCACATGGAACTGGTCCCTGGCGACAAGGTTGAAGTTAAAATCGCAGCCAAGGGCGGTGGATCAGAGAACAAATCCCGCTTCAAGGTGCTCAACCCGTCCGGCTCACTGGTCGATTGGGTTTTACAAGAGGTACCCAAGATGGGTGCCGGATGGTGCCCGCCGGGGATGCTCGGTATCGGCGTCGGAGGCTCGGCGGAAAAGGCCATGCTGCTGGCCAAGGAGTCGTTGATGGAACCTATCGATATCCATGAGTTGCAGGCACGCGGCCCGGCTAATCGCAAAGAGGAGCTGCGTTTGGAGATCTATGACAAGGTCAATGCATTGGGCATCGGCGCGCAGGGACTCGGAGGCCTGACCACGGTGCTCGACGTTAAGATCAGCGACTTCCCTACTCACGCTGCCTCATTGCCGGTGGGCATGATCCCCAATTGCGCCGCCACGCGTCATGTGGAGTTCACCCTGGACGGCAGCGGCCCCGCCCTGCTATCCCCACCTACCCGGGAAGATTGGCCTGATGTGACCTGGGAGGCCTCCCCGCAAGCACGCCGCGTCAACCTGGATGAGATCAGCAAGGAGGAGATAGCCGACTGGCAACCGGGTGAACTCATACTGCTCAACGGTAAACTTCTGACCGGGCGGGATGCCGCACATAAGCGGATAGCCGATCTCTACGCCAACAATCAGCCATTGCCCGAGGGAATCGACTTCCATGGCCGCTTTATCTATTACGTGGGACCTGTCGATCCTGTACGTGATGAGGTAGTAGGCCCGGCCGGCCCCACCACCGCCACACGCATGGATAAGTTCAGCGATGTCATGTTGGATCAGGCGGGTCTGTTCGGCATGGTCGGCAAAGCGGAACGGGGTCCGGCGGCTTTGGAGGCGATAAAACGTCATAAAGCGGTCTATCTAATGGCGGTGGGCGGTGCTGCCTACCTTGTATCCAAAGCGATTCGCAGTTCACGTCTGTTGGCATTTGAAGATCTCGGCATGGAGGCCATACGTGAGTTTGAAGTGGTCGATTTTCCGGTCACAGTGGCAGTTGACAGCCGTGGTAACTCTGTTCATCAGACGGGCCCCGCCGAATGGCGGAACAAGATTGGTAAGATACCAGTTGTACCGGAGTAGTTTGACATGACTTCTTATAAAGCCTTTCGTATCCATAGAGAGAATGCTCAACATTCGGCAGGGATTGAAGAACTTGAGTTACAACCCCTGGATAAGGGTGAAATCCTGATCCGTGTGCAATACTCCAGTATCAATTACAAAGATGCCCTGGCCGGGACAGGCAAGGCACAGATCATCAGACGCTATCCGCTGACCGGCGGTATCGATGCCTGCGGTGAAGTTGCCGAGAGCAGCGACAAACGTTTTAAATCCGGTGACACGGTGATTGTTACTGGTTACGAGCTCTCAACTACGGTTGATGGCGGCTATGCCGAATATCTTCGGGTGCCGGCAGACTGGGTAGTACCGTTGCCTGAGGGTCTCACCGCCTCCCAGTCGATGATCTTGGGCACCGCCGGTTTCACCGCTGCCTTGGCGCTGCACCGCATGGAGGTCAACGGCCAGCGCCCGGATATGGGCCCCATATTGATCACCGGCGCCACCGGGGGGGTGGGCTGCATTGCGGTCAACATCTTCGATGGAGAGGGGTTTGATGTGCATGCCGTCACCGGCAAGGCGGATCAACAGGCCTTTCTGGAACACCTCGGCGCGCAAGAGGTGTTGGGACGTGAGCAGGTCAGTGCCTACCACCACGCCCTGGAACGGGGCACATGGGGGGGTGCTGTGGACAACGTGGGTGGCGAAATGCTCTCCAGCATCACCCGCAAGATCAAACCCTGGGGCAACATCGCCGCAATCGGTTTGGCCGGCGGGCATGACTTGAATACCACGGTGATGCCATTCATTTTACGAGGCGTCAGCCTGATTGGAATCAACTCCGCCGGCTGCCCCTATGAGATTCGGGAGGAGATCTGGCAGCGCCTGGCCACCGACCTGCGGCCCAGGCACATGGACGACATCCTGACCCAGACAGTCTCCATAGAGCAGCTCCCGGAAATCTTTGACCAGATACTCGCGGGCAAGATTACGGGACGTACCCTGGTGTCCTTCTAGGGCCGGTTCAATTGGGATAGATGGGAAGGTCCGCTTCCGAAGCGGTCATGGCAAAGTCATCCAGATAGATCCATGAATCAAAATCATCCATGGTTGTCGGTATTCTAAAGACCCGGTGGCCTCCCACATCGTCCTCAGGAATACGCCAGGAGAAGTCAGGCGTCACGCCGTCGATCCACTCGGCCACCTTCACCCATGAGCCGCCAAAAGGCCTGACCCAACCTTCGTAAGAAGCTGATGTCGACGATGTATCCATATGTATTTTCACAAGGGTCCATCGATTGGGCGTAATGTTCTCACTGACATCGGTTTGTCCCAGTTTGAACTGATTGTAGTCAGGCGCTATCAGATAGTCGGCATAGCCTAAATCGGTGGTCGTCATATAAAGTTCACGATTGTCTGTATTTGCCCAGAATGGTTCACCCGTGGTGTGACCGAGGGAATATAACCATGCGAGGTTTTCCTGCGCGCATGGGTATCCGCCCCTGCAGGGATAGATAAATTTAAAGCGGCCATCATAGGCACTGAGCTGATCATTGATATCTGCCGGATCGTCGTAATAGTTAGGGTAGATCCAGAACTGAAACCAGACATCAGCGGGCACACTGCCTTGCGGCAAGTTTTCATCACCAAACTGGAGATAGAAGTCGGTCTGCGAACCCAGAGAACCCGGACGGGCTTCGATGGCGAGTACCCGGGTTGAATCGATCCCTGGAAAACTACCGAAATATCCCGGTATTTCATCTACGGTATAGAGATAACCATTATGGCTGCCGGTAATGTTCACCGCTTTGACCCGATTCCAACCGCCTTGTGTGGTGAATGGATTGCTCTCTCCGCTGGGATCGCCGGAATAGTTTCGTTCGATCGAATATTCGAAATCATCGAAGAACGACACGGCTGTAGGCACAATGGCGCCACTATTGTCACCTGAGGCCAGGGCATGAATTGTCGTTGAAACAGAACCGGTTTGACCTTCCTGGTCTGTCACTGTCAGCGTTATCACATAACTGCCTGCCGTCGTGTAGATATGCGACGTATTGGGCAACTGAGAGGCTGTACCATCACCAAAGTCCCACTGATATCCGACGATACCGTTGTCGCCCTTGGACTCCCTGCCATCAACGCTCACCTGTAGACTGACAACGCCACTGGTAGGGTCAGCGGAAATGAAAGCGATTGGTGCTTGATTCGTAACCTGGGTGTCAGTTGAATCGCTTTGATTTCCTGATGAAGAACCGCCACAAGCTGTCAAACCGGCGATGATTGATATAAAGGCCAGATATTCGACAATGTAACAACCAACTAACTTGATAGCCATAATTCACCTGGTATCCTTCCTCCGATGGTGCCGACAAACAGAGCAGCTAAGATGCTCCGTTACCATCCATAGTTTTTAACTAGCGGCAATGATTGGTCTATTGACACGATCTATCACTAATCCGGCGACCAAATAGATCATCTTAGCTGCTGAGTGCCTGCCTACAGCAATTGTTAATCACGCACCCTGTGAGCAAAAACACTGTGGCCAACCACGTCTGGAACAATAAAATGATTGGATCCCTTAATGTGATCTGTTTACTCTCCGGTATAGGTGTGTCTCGATACTAGAACCCCATTGTATCTACCGTATTACGGTATCGTCGTATTTTGCTGCATGTACTCCATATAGAGGAGTCAAATGGTCGTAATGTTCCCCGCAATGATATCGTCCATGGATATGTTAAGTCGTTCCACAATCAGGTAGTGAAACGGTAATCCTTGGGTACGACGACCACCCCCTTGGGGGAAACGGAAAATCGGGCTGCGTCACGCGCTTGATCAAATCCAATACGCTCACCGGCAGGAATCACAACACCCTTGTCGACAATACAATTCTCCAACTGCACCCTATCGCCGACCTTGACGCCATCGAAAAGAATCGAATTATGAATCACCGCTTCATCCCCGATCAGGCACTTCGGAAACAAAATGGATCGCTGTACACTGCCACCCACGATGAGGACCCCATTGGCAACGATGGAGTTGATAAAGATCCCCTCACTGCCTGAGATGCCCGGCACGGTCCGTGCTGGCGGGTTTTGCCCATGGTGGGTACGGATCGGCCACTCAGGCTGATACAGATCCAATGACGGCACCGGGTCCAACAACTCCATGTTCGCTTCATAGTAACTGTCGATGGTGGCGACATCCCGCCAATAGCGGTCCTGGCTGACACGCCCCGTCTCACCACCGAATTGGTAGGCGTAGGCACCGCCGGCCGCAACCATTTTCGGCAGGATGTCATGGGTGAGATCATGACTGGAACCGTTCAGATCGTGATCCTCCTCGAGCGCTGAAATCAGTCCGTCAATGGAAAAGAGATAGATACCCATTGAGACCTGGGCAGTTGACTCACCACCACTATCGGCTCTTTGCCGCTCATGCAGCACCCCATAAGAATTGACTTGACCATTCCGGTCCAGGTCCAAGATTCCGGAAAGACCGGCTTCTGCAGACGGGCGCTGCATGCAAGCGACCGTTACACTGGCTTTATGTTGCACATGAAATGCGATCATTGGCGCGTAATCCATTCGATAAATATGATCACCGGGCAGGATCAATACCCGTTCCGCACCACTGCGCTTGAGCATGTAGAGGTTCTGGTAAACGGCATCAGCAGTACCGTCATACCAACCACCACCCCTTCGCATTTGCGGCGGAACGGCGGTGATGTATTCAGCCAACTCCGGATTGAAGAGCGACCATCCGTCTCTCAAATGCTTTTGCAGGGAGTGGGATTTATATTGAGTCAACACCAATATCCTGCGTAACCCGGAGTGCAGGCAATTGACCAGAGGGAAATCGATGATTCTGTATTGTCCCCCGAAGGGTACCGCTGCCTTGGTCCGTTCGAGCGTGAGTGGCTGCAGGCGAGAACCCTGACCACCTGCGAGGATCACAGTCAATGTCTTGTCTAGCATCATATAACTCCGCTTTTATAATCCCCTGAGTGGATTCTCTATAGCAATGGATTAGCAAGAAACGATCCTATAACAGGATTCACGGCCCGATAACCGATCCCAAGACAGGTGGGAATACTAACAAATCCAAATCAGAGGTTTTATTCGGTGCATACGCACCGCTTTCATCCATCGGCGCTATTGATAATAATGCCTATGCACTCCGATGGCGCAAGCGTAGCCCCCGCAAGCGGGAACATAAGTGACCGACCATCCAATACTGTATCGGGCAAGGCTACAATGGTGTTCTGTTTTTCTCTTAAATTCAATGGCCTGAAAAAATCAGTCCTACTCTCTGCTGTGGATGCCAATAAAAACTAAAAAGTGGCATTCATCAATTTCAAGAACAACTTCGCCTCTCTCGCAAGCGAGATCTTCCGCAATTTGCAGTATCGGGTTATTGATGCCGGGTAGCGACGTCCGCTTGCCACAGAGCAGATACTTGAAGGGACGGCCCAACATGGCGATTCTCATCCCACTCCGCACAAGTCCTGGAAAATCGTTGAGCCGGTGGCCAAATGGATGGCGGAGGGGGGGGGTTCAAGGATATTCCCGCATTCGATGTTACGGTATTACCGGGGGAGCAGAAAACTGACTATCTCGCGATTGAGTGCAACCCACGCTATAACGGTGCTTCCTATCCGATCCTGATTGCATCGAAACTCGCTTTCAATGCATGGGAATCAAGCTAGAGTTAGAAAGGCGTCTCTGGTAGTTTTAAGCGTTATCATTAGCTGATACAGAATAACTGCAATTTGCTCATTCTGCCCTGCAGAACGAAAAAAAGTCCCGGCAGTATCCATTGGATTAGTGTGAACAGGCCCTAGAGAGAACAATGCAAAAAACCTTCTCACTGATGGTGCATGGCGGCGCGGGAGCTCTGGACAATGTCAAGGACAACAAGATGGCCTTGCGCTATCTGGAGAGCATCCGTACCGTCCTGGAACATGGCCGTGATATCCTGAATAGCGGGGGCAGCGCCCTAGAAACAGTGGAGACCTGCGCATCCCTGCTGGAGGACGATCCGGTATTCAATGCCGGGTGCGGTTCCGTACTCAATGAAAACGGCAAAGTGGAAATGGATGCCGCCATCATGGATGGTCGTGATCTCTCCGCCGGCGCTGTCGCTGCTGTAAGCAATATCGCCAACCCTATACAGCTGGCCCGCCTGGTAATGGCGGAAAGCGAGCATGTGATGCTGATCAGCGATGGTGCGATGAACTTTGCAGCCCACTGCGGCATGCGCCTGACCCCGCATCACTATTTTTTCACACCCGATCGCATTCAGCAATTGGAGCAGGCACAGCTGCATCATCGAATCATGCTGGACCATGATGAAAGCGATGAAATTTCCGAGGACCAGAAGTATGGCACCATTGGCGCCGTCGCTCGCGACATTGAGGGAAACCTGGCTGCGGCGACATCCACGGGGGGTATGGTGAATAAACGCATGGGACGGGTCGGTGACTCGCCGATTATCGGTGCAGGGGTATTTGCCGACAATCAGACCTGTGCGGTTTCCACCACCGGTTTCGGCGAAGATTTCATGCGTACCGTCCTTGCCAAGACCGTGTCGGATGCCATGGAGCTTCTCAACTTCGACGCCAAGGGTGCGGTGGAGTATGGCATCGAGTATCTGCTACGCAAGGTCAAAGGCAGGGGGGGCATGATCGTCATCGACCATCAGGGTAACTGCGCCGCCGATTTCACAACCCAAAAGATGATCCATGGCTGGATCGAAAAATCGGGCCAGAGCTGCGCGTCTTTTTAGCTGTAAACCGGACACGGGCACGCTTCCCCTGTTGTGGCTTCGCTTTCGCAAAATCTGCACTGAGGATTGGGAAGCGTAAAAAAGCGCCCCATTCCGGTGTCGGATGTCAGTTCAATCCCAAATCCGTGAGTCCAGACACCCTTCAATCAGTGTCGCCGGTATTCGGAATCCAGCCAGCATTGGGGAAGTGGTTCCCCGGAAGGGAATTTCATCTGATCCTTTGCAAACCTCTCAGCATCCTGCATCTCTTCTCCCGCATGGAAACGTCCAATTATCTCAGTGTGATTTGGATTAAAAAGGTCTGTCAGACTCAGCACTTCTACCAGTTTTTCACTGTTTTTCTGCATTAGAAACATCGACTACCTCCTTTATAACCGGGGCAGTGGAGATCAACAACCCTGGCTGTTTACTGCCTCTGAAAAAGTCTTCTATTAATAATTATGGATTAGCAAGGACGATTTTCAACGCTACCGGAAGTGTGGAGTATCTGCTCCACCCATCCCCAAAAGGAGATTAAAGAAATCAACGATTGGGGTATTGGTTTTTCAAAGTTCGCGCGTGGCCAGAAATTCGATATCCGGCCAACGTTCCATGGCCAGATCGAGGTTCACCCGGGTTGGTGCCAGGTAGACCAGCTGGTCATCCCCATCCAATGCCAGGTTGTCATAGGCCTTATCCCTGAATCGCTCCAGCATTTTTTCGTCCTTGCAAACAATCCAACGGGTCGTAGCCACGTTGACGGGTTCCACGATCGCCTCGACCTTATACTCGTACTTCAGTCGTGCCACAGCCACATCGAACTGCAATATACCCACGGCACCCAGGACCAGATCATTGTTTTTCAGCGGCCTGAAGACCTGGGTGGCACCCTCTTCGCACAGCTGCAAAACACCTTTCAGCAGCGCTTTCTGCTTGAGCGGATCTTTCAATACCACACGGCGAAACAGCTCCGGTGCAAAATAGGGAATTCCTCCATACTTCAACTCCTCCCCTTCCGTAAAGGTATCACCGATCTGAATAGTGCCATGATTGTGCAGGCCGATGATATCTCCCGGCCAGGCCTCATCCACATGGCGACGCTCATCGGCCTGGAAGGTGATGGCGTTGCTGATCTGCACGGTCTTACCGATCCGCACATGCCGCATCTTCATGCCTTTGCGGTAGCTGCCTGAGCAGACACGCAAAAAAGCAACACGATCCCGGTGCTGTGGATCCATATTAGCCTGAATTTTAAAGATAAAGCCGCTGAATTTAGCCTCCGATGGCTCCACCAGGCGCTGTTGCGCCGTGCGTGACAGCGGTCCAGGTGCATACTCGACAAAGGCATCCAGCAGCTCTTTGACACCAAAGTTGTTGATTGCCGATCCGAAAAACACCGGCGTCAGCTCACCCCGGGCATAGGCCTCCAGGTCGAGTTCATGGCTGGCGCCACGCACCAGCTCTATCTCCTCGCGCAGTTCCTCCGCCTGGCTGCCGATGAGGTCATCCAGCTTGGGATTGTCGATACCTTCTATGATCTCACCCACCTGGATCTTGCCACCATGGGTGGCACTGAAAAGATGGGTGGTGTCGCTGCGCAGATCATAGACTCCTTTCAGACGTTTACCCATGCCTATCGGCCATGATACGGGGGCGCACTTTATCTTCAGCACTTCCTCGATCTCATCCAGTATCTCCAGCGGGTCGCGTCCCTCGCGATCGAGTTTATTGACAAAGGTGAGAATCGGCGTGTCGCGTAAACGGCACACATCCATCAGTTTGATCGTTCGCTCCTCGACACCCTTCGCCACATCGATGACCATCAATGCTGAATCCACTGCCGTCAAGGTCCGGTAGGTATCTTCTGAAAAATCCTCATGACCGGGGGTATCGAGCAGATTGACGATCTCATCCCGGTAGGGAAACTGCATCACCGAGGAGGTCACGGAGATCCCACGCTCCTTCTCCATCTCCATCCAGTCGGAGGTGGCATGGCGCGCCGCTTTGCGTCCCTTGACCGTGCCGGCCATCTGGATCGCCCCGCCATAGAGGAGTAGTTTTTCCGTCAATGTGGTTTTACCCGCATCAGGATGGGAGATGATGGCGAAGGTGCGTCGCCGGCTGAGTTGTTCAAGCAATTCGGACATTGAAGCCATGTTTCACTGTTAAAAGGTCGCGGATTATACCCCATTCAGGGCCAACGTAGTGACTCATCCAATCTGAGTTTCGGAAACCCATCGAGGGAAATTAATTCAGAAAGCGCAGTTATTGCGGGGCAGGGTGAAACCGTTTGTCGGATTGTTGCTTATAATTGTGGCAGGTGGAACGATTTGGTAACCCCATGACTATCTCCCTCGGCATGCTGTCCGGCCTCGGCAATACCGCATCTGCGGTAGAGCGGACTGTACCCGGAGCCCAGGCCACCAGCCCCGATAAAAATACATCAGGCGGTGCCTCTGCAGACTCAGCCGCCACCCCTGCCACCCGTGACAGCACCACACAACGACCGGTCCGCGAGAGCGGGGAGAATAGCCGGCTGACTCAGGAGGAACAGGCGGAAGTCAGGGAACTGCAGAAGAGAGACCGGGAGGTTCGGGCCCATGAGGCCGCTCACCGGGCTGCAGCGGGCGGCCTGGCTAGCGGTGGCAGCTATACATACAAGAGGGGTCCCGACGGACGTAGCTATGCGGTCGGAGGAGAGGTTTCGATCCGCATACCATCGACCGACGACCCCAGAGAACGGGCCAGGCAGGCGGAAACGGTCCGCAGGGCCGCACTGGCACCGGCCGACCCGTCACCGCAGGATCGTCAGGTCGCAGCACAGGCCTCGGCGATGGCCGCCCAGGCACGAAGTGAAATCCAGGCCGAACAGCGTCAGCAGCTGGCGGAAAACAGAGAAAAGGCCACACAGCGTGACGGCGATGGGGGCGTAGCAAGCACTCAAAATACGTTTTTGGGGCAACGGGCCATTGCCTCCTTTCAATCCGTTGGCAGCGTCGCCAACCTGCACAGCAATCCCTCCACTATCGACGAGATGATATAAAAGGCATATATCAAGCTGTCTTCATCTTGCGTTCCTTGCCTGACGCTACAACTCCAATGACATCATCAATGCATCCTCGCGGGACCGGTTACGGTCGGGATAATAATCGCGCCGCTGTCCTATCTCGACAAAGCCCAGTTTCTTATACAGCCCAATTGCAGGTTTATTACCAACCCTGACTTCCAGATAAACCGTCTCGGCTCCGTGCTGGCGGGCAATTTTCAATAAGCGCCTGATTAACTTTATTGCCAATCCCTTACCTTGCCATGTGGGATCGATACAGATATTGAGGATGTGCGACTCATCGATGACCACCGACATCACGCCATAGCCGATCACCTGCTGATCGAGATTCACTACCCAGCAGCAATAGCCGACACGCAGACAGTCCTGAAAAATCCCCAGGGTCCAGGGGTGAGGATAGACCGCCTCCTCGATCGCCATGACCTGTGGAAGATCCGCCACTTGCATGGGGCGGAGACCGAGCAGAGGATCCTGTAACTGGGCACTCACACTCGATCCCCCCGCAATATGGAAAGCGCCAGCTGCAGATCCTGCCAGGCCTTGCCTTTCTGTTCGGGGGAACGCAAAAGATAGGCCGGGTGGTATGTCACAACCAACGGAACACCATGATTTCCGAAGCTGTGAATCCGCCCCCGCAGTTTACCCACGGCAATATCGGTTTTGAGTAGATTCTGCGCCGAAATGCGACCCACCGCGAGAATCACTTTCGGCTTTATCAATTCAATCTGTCTCTGCAGGTAGGGCTCACAGCTCAGGGCTTCCTCCGGCTTTGGATCCCGATTGTTGGGCGGTCTGCATTTTACGATGTTGGCAATAAAGACAGCCTCTCGTTTGTAGCCCATGGCCAGCAACATCCCATTCAGAAGCTGACCGGCTCGACCGACGAAGGGTTCACCCTGCCTGTCCTCGTCGGCACCCGGGGCCTCACCGATCACAAGCAGCTCCGCCTGGGGATTACCGACACCGAATACGGTTTGTGTGCAACCGGCACGCAGTCCGCATGCATTGCATCGCTTTACACTTTGCTGCAACTCCTGCCAATCGAGTTCCGGGTTCGCCCGCGCTGCCAAGGCAGGTGCCGTCTCATCTATCGGATCGGAATCAGCCACAGCTGTTTCTGAACCAACCGCCCAGGCATCTTCTGCGCCCTCCCGCGACTCATCCCCACGCCCGGCCTTGGCGGCAATCCGCCGCCGCCATAGAGTCAGACCCATGGCCTTCAGATAGTGAATCCGACGCGGCTCCTTCATGCTACAGGGGCGCAGAAGACGAAGTGCTGTGGGCGGCTTTTTACCACAGTAAAGCCTGCTCCGGATGGATCGATCGCAGAATTACAATTGCAAGCCACTAAACATCCCCGGTTTGCGGATGGGCCTTCTCCACCGGCTCCAGAATCTTGTTCACCGCATTGATATAGGCCTTTGCGGAAGCGATGACAATATCGGTATCGGCACCCTGCCCATTGGCGATTCTTCCACCTTTTTCCAACCGAACAGTAACCTCCCCCTGGGCATCGGTGCCGCTGGTGATGTTGTTTACGGAATAGAGCTGCAGTTCCGTGCCGCTGTTGACGATGCTTTCAATCGCCTTGAAGGCGGCATCCACGGGACCACCACCCGATGCCACACCCGGCTCCTCCTCCCCATCGATGCTCAGCGTCACCTCTGCATGGGGTGTCTCACCGGTTTCGGAGCAGACCTTGAGGGCGATCAGCTTGACCCTTTCGTTGAATGACTCGGTCTTGGTATCTGTCACCAAGGCCTGCAGATCCTCGTCGAATATCTCATGCTTTTTATCCGCCAGATCCTTGAAGCGCGAAAAGGCCGCGTTCAGCTCCTCTTCCGACTCAAAACTTATTCCCAGACTCTCCAGGCGTGTGCGAAAGGCGTTGCGTCCGGAGTGCTTACCCAAGACCATGCGGTTCTGGCTCCAACCCACATCCTCCGCACGCATGATTTCGTAGGTCTCCCGCGACTTCAGCACCCCATCCTGATGTATGCCGGATTCATGGGCAAAGGCGTTGGCGCCGACGATCGCCTTGTTGGGCTGCACCGGAAAACCGGTGATATTGGAAACCAGCTTTGAACAGGCGACGATCTGGGTGCTATCTAGCCTGGACTGGCAGGAAAATGTGTCGGGCCGGGTTCGCACAGCCATCACAACCTCTTCCAGGGAGGCGTTGCCAGCCCTTTCACCGAGACCGTTGATCGTGCACTCAACCTGTCGCGCCCCATTGCTGACAGCCGACAGCGAGTTCGCCACGGCCAAACCCAGATCGTTATGACAATGGACTGAAAAGATCGCCTTGTCGGCATTCGGGATCCGCTCACGCATCCGGCGGATCAGGTCGCCAAACTGGTGCGGCATGGCATAACCCACCGTATCGGGTACATTCAGGGTAGAGGCGCCCGCATCGATAACCGCCTCGAAGATACGGCATAGAAAATCGATTTCGGAACGACCGGCATCCTCGGCGGAGAACTCCACATTATCAGTGTATCTTCTGGCCCGCTTGACTGCATGCACCGCCTGTTCGACGACCTGGTCCGGGGTCATACGCAGCTTGTGCTGCATATGAATGGGCGAGGTCGCGATAAAGGTGTGTATACGGGCTGAATTGGCCGCTTTCAATGCCTCACCGGCACGATCGATGTCCTTGTCCAGGGCACGGGCCAAACCACACACTGTCGAGTCCTTTACCACGTTGGCCACCGCAGAGACAGCCTCGAAATCGCCCTGGCTTGCGATCGGGAAACCCGCTTCTATGACGTCGACACGCAGTTTTTCCAAGGCCTTGCCAATGCGGACCTTTTCGTCCTTTGTCATGGACGCACCGGGACTTTGCTCACCGTCGCGCAAAGTCGTGTCGAAAATGATCAATTGATCAGCTTGGCTCATACTCCACTCCAGCAGGATTCAGCGCGGCAGCGATTGGCTACCCGCCAAACGGCTTTTCTTAAGATAACAATCGAATATAACCCACGCCCTACGGAATGCCAATCATCGATAATCCGAGACCCTCGAAGGGTAATGATTGCGCGCAGGCCGCTTGCATGTAGACAAGATAGACACAACAAATATCCAAGCTGACCGGATACCTGGCCAACGACTCAGAAACGAGCAACTCGTGTAGTGTCTTGGATTAGTGTTAACAGGCCCTAGCCGATAGCACTCAGGGTTCATCACCCCTGCGTTCGCTGGTGATTCGTTGCTCGCGATGCTTACGCAACTGGACCAGGGTCAGGACAGGCCCTGAGATCGCATAGGCAAGAAACAGAAGAAACAGCACCGTGGGTGGATGGGTCTGCACGATAGCCAGCACGATCACAACCACCACCAGGGCGATAAACGGTACCTTGCCCTGGAAGTCGATCTCCTTGAAACTGTGATAACGAAAATTACTCACCATCAGTAACCCGGTGAGGGTTGTTATGATCGCGGCCGGCCAGCCCAGCGTATTACCGTCCATACCATAATCGACACCCAGCCAGACCCCCCCGGCCATGATGGCTGCTGCGGACGGACTCGGCAATCCTTGAAAATATTTTTTATCCGTATTGGTCAGCTGGGTATTGAACCGGGCCAGTCGCAAGGCAGCGGTGGCGGTATAGATAAAGGCCGCCAACCAGCCCAGTTTACCCAGATCACTCAATGCCCAGATGTAGACAACCAGGGCCGGTGCCAGTCCAAATGAAACCATATCCGACAGACTGTCATACTCTGCACCGAAGGCGCTCTGGGTCTTGGTCATCCGCGCCACACGCCCGTCCAGGCCATCCATCAGCATGGCAACGAAGATAGCGACGGATGCGATCTCATATTTACCGTTGACGGCCGCCAGGATGGCATAGAAGCCTGCAAACAGGGCGGCGGTCGTGAACAGGTTCGGTAACAGATAGATCCCTCGACTTCTTTTCTTCTGCTTGATCTCTTCAGGCTCCATGGTTCCGACCAGATTAACTGATAATTTAAAGGATTATAACAAGGCTGATCATCAAAAGCGCCACACTGAATGATTCCTTTATACCCACAATATTCAACTGCTGAGCTGGTTAAGTCAGCAGCGTAAAGCAGGGGCCCACTTACGCACCACCTGATGTCATGATGCTTTGTTGAAATAATATTTGCGTTTATTCGCTTTCATTTGCGGACTTATCACTATTTGCGTCGATTTGCGGCTTGCTTTTACAACACCCTTCATCTCAAAGGCGACCCGATCCCTTCACATCGAGATAGGTGTTTACCAGAGTGACCGGCAGTTGCTGAGGCCGACAGTCCATTATCAGGGCGCCCCGGTGAGCGAGTCTCTCATGGCCCTGTTTCCGCTGCCCGAGATAGTCCATCACGGCTTGAAAGCGTAGCGCTCCCTGCAGGTTGACAACCGGCGTCTGAACCACAGTATCCAGCGACGCCTCATGTAAATCCGCGATTACAACCAGATGTCTGCGCACCAGTAGGGATACCGCCTTCAGCAAATCGTCTCGTTCCTCGTTACGGCTGTTTGTCAAGATGACCACGAGGGCCCGTCGCCGCTGCAACGACGTCAGCTTATGCGCAGCGCCGAGATAGTCAGAGGCCTGCAGGGTGGAATCGATATCATAGGTTCGATCCAGCAGACGACGCACCACGTCCCCGCCTTTCATCGGCGGTTGCCACCGCTCATCCCCGCCAAAGCTGAGAAACCCGACGGCGTCTCCCTGACGGTCTGCGACATAGCAGAGCAACAGCATTGCATTCAATGCCTGGTCGAGATGTGCGCCTGCGCCATCTTCATGGCGCATATGTCTGCCGCAATCAAGCATGAACACCAGCTGTTGGTCACGTTCATCCTGATACTCCTTGGAGATCAGGCGGCGATAACGGGAACTCGCCTTCCAGTCGATCTGCCGCAATGAATCCCCCGTTCTGTACTCCCTCAGCTGGTGGAAATCACTCCCCTCGCCACGACGTTGCCGCCTGCGGACACCCATTTGACTGAGATGATTGTCGGTAGCCAATAAGGCGTAGCGGGCTATTTCACGAAAATTCGGGAATACGCGTACTTGGGTGAGGTGATCGACGAAGCGTTTCTGTCGCCACAATCCCAGGGGGGAGCGAATCACCAGATCGGCACCGCTGAATCGCCCCTCACCCCGACGTTTAGCCAATACGCGATAAAACAGATTGAGCTGGCGATGCGCGGGGACAACAAGGGACTGGGGCTGCTGTTCCACTTCGAATCCTTGCGGATAGTGATCGTGAACCACAACATCGAGCGCAATATCCGACCGGTTGCGCAGATCCAGCTCCACGCCGGTCCAGACACCCACGGGTATGCTGGTACGGGCCTTACGCAGCAACTCAGGCGACGGTAACCGGCGTAATCGCAGCAGATCAAGCAGGGCAAGCGACAACAGCAGCGGCGTGAGCAGTTTCCAAGATAGCCCCCAAAAGGGAAACCAAACCGCCAGCAGTGCCGGCAGTATCAACAGGGCTGTGGCTATTGTCAGGCGGGTTGTGGGGATCACTGGCGTGGTGCGGGTATATTTGCCAACAGATCGTTCAGTACATCGTCCGGCTGATACCCTTCGATCTCCAGGTCGGTCGCGAGTCGAATACGATGTCGCAGAACCGGCAGCGCCGCCACCTTGATATCGTCAGGTGTAACATAGTCACGCTGGGATAAAAACGCCTCAGCCCTGGCTACCCGCAGCAGCGCTATACTTCCGCGAGGCCCGGGACCCGCCTCGATCCCGTTCCAGTCGCGTGCCGCCCTGACCAGGCGTACCGCGTAATCGATGATCTGCTCATCCATCTCCAGTTTCGCGATATATGATTGCAATCGCGGGATCTCGTCCGCATTCAACTGGGGACGAATGGCGGATGTATCGAGCTGATCGCCGACAACTCCCCGGGTCACCTGTTTTACCATCGACTGTTCATCTCCCTCGGCGGGATAGTCGATAAACACCTTGAGCAGAAAACGATCGAGTTGCGCCTGAGGCAGCGGATAGGTACCCTCCTGTTCGATAGGATTCTGGGTCGCCAAAACCAGGAATGGGGGAGAGAGCGGGAAGGTACGGCCTTCGATGGTGACTTGTTGCTCCTGCATCGCCTCAAGCAGTGCCGATTGGGTCTTGGCCGGAGAACGATTGATCTCATCAGCGAGCAGTAGATTACAAAATACCGGTCCCTTGCGCACCCGGAAGTTTTCACTCTTCATATCAAACATGATATGACCTGAAATATCACTCGGCATCAGGTCCGGCGTGAACTGGATGCGACTGAACGATCCCTTCACTGCCGCCGCCAAGCAGCGCACCAGCAATGTCTTGCCCAATCCCGGCACCCCTTCCACCAACACATGCCCGGCAGAGTAGAGCGCCAATATCACTTCATGCACAACGCGCTGCTGGCCGATTACCGCACGTGCTATCTCCTCTTCCAGCCCTCTGGCACGCTGTATAAGAGACTCACTTAACCCTGCTTCCGCTACCATTGTATTCATTCCTGTCTGGGTGCAACGCGGCAAAAAGCCGTTGCAGATTTGTTGTGGTTTTGATCAGTTGACCCGTATCACCCCGCTGGGAATAGAGTGCTCTATGTATCGAATCGGCGGTCATCCCCGTGTGGTTCGCCAACCAGCTGCAGCGGGCCTTTCGATCCATCTGTTGCAACAGAGGGTGGCTTGCCAACCAGCGCTTTTCCACCTCTTTGCGCGTCGCCTCAAGCAAACCCATTGAAGGATTCTGCCGCCAGGTAAACTCTGCAGTCGCCTGCAGATGCTCCAGTAGATCCCGATGCTTCGTCATGCGCGGTGAAAGCAAGGGACCGGTGGTGTACTGGATTCGCCGAATAGCGGCAATTCCAAACAATGCAATGCTGATCAGCAGATAAGGGGCAACCCGCCAGATGAATGATATCAGGGATGGCATCTGGGAATCGTATAGAAGCCAGGCATGATCCAGATCAACGGCAAGATATGCCAACAACAGGGCATGGTCCTTCTCACCAATCCGGTCATTGGTCAAAAAGTCGCTGTCGCTGAGAAAGGTCACGCTACCCTCGCCCCAGGGAAAACGCAACAGATGCGAAAACCCGTCATCCGGTGATGCTGAATAGGTATCCTCGCTATACACACTAAACCATTTGTCTGAATCGAAATCGATCTGCAGCGAAACCTCGCTCCACGGCACTGTGATGGAACCAGCCTCTTCCGCTTCGAAAAATTCATCCGATTCCACCACCACCGCAAACTGCTCCAATAACGGATGCCCGCGCCCCTCCTCAACGGCATTGCCCGGTGTCACAACCAGAGAGCCACCACGCTCCACCCAACCCAACAGATCAGCCACACGGGATTGGGGAAGTGGAGGCCCAAGATCTCTGACCAGAAGCAATCCCGACCGCGGCGGGGGTTCGATGAGGAGCTGACGGCCCGTTTGACTGCTCGCGGAGAGACCAAGACGGGACAGATAGCGTTCAGCGGCAAGCAGGGAATTGCGTCTCGCCTCTGCTCCCATGTTGCCTCGAACCTGTTCCGATACATATTCGAAATTATTCATAAACCATGAACCAAGCAAGCCTCCGATGAGTATCAGCACTATCAGAGCGGCTGCAATTGGCACACCGTTATTCCGCACTGCTGGCCCCGAAAAAGCTATGCCAATCACGACACAGCAACAGCGCCTTCTCCTTCGGCGGCTGCACATGTCCATAGGCTATTTGCTGCCACATTCCGGTCAAGCGGGAAAAGTAGGCACTGGAATCATCCTCGATCACACTATGGACGCTGCTCAGGCACTCACCCTCAGTGGCACCCTCGACAATCTCTATTGCATGATCGTGAACCAACACCGACAAGGCGGCCCTGTAGAGCAGGCTGAATCCTCCCCTGTAATCACCATCTTCGATCAGGGAGGCGGCCTTTGCGGCCGGATCGTCCGGCAAGCTCTCAGGACGCAGATCGAGTCCGGCAACCTGACTGGGAATCTGTCTGATGTTGTTGCGCTGTGGTCCCCTCCTCCCCTGTAGTAGCGAGCGGTTTTGGATAGACCAGTTGAGCAGATAGGCCAGAATGCCCGCCACAACCAACCACAGGGCCACCTCGCCGTAATATGCCAGGTCATTGGCAAACCCGCCGATGAGTCGTTGCAACCACTCGACCAGCCAACCGTTCTCTTCCCCGTCTGACTCCTCGCCGATGTATTTCCAGTAACCAAGCTCTTGATAACGACCGAACTCATTCTCGGCCAAAACCTCATTGATCAAATCCCGAGACTCCCTGGGATCCATCGCCAACGCATCAACGGTTCCAGGTTGCATGCCAACCACTGTCAAGGCGGCGACAAGCAGGAGTGATACCGCACCCGCCAATGGCCTGCGTTGATGACGTTGAGCCATGTTTCTCAAGCCAATCTCCAGATCCCAGGCTTCGAGCTGGCTACGCCGGTTGAGATAGAGTGCAAAGCCGCCGGATACGTAGAAGGGGGCGATAAGCGACATCGCCAACAAGGCACAACCATGGTGCAGCCACTCACTCAATGGATCGGGATCGAAAATGTAACTTTGCCAATCAATCCAGAGCAGTTCTTGTGGGATCAGGCTGAGAACAAGCAAAATAAAACCCAGCTCCAATACGATTTCGAAATGAAGACCTACCAGCGTCAACCAACCGGCCGCATGGGTCCCACGACTGAGTACCCCGATACGACTGCTGCGTTGACGGCCCTTCAATCCCTCGAGAACGACCACCGGCATGACAAAAGAGCGGGAGGGACTCAGGCGGCGCCATGTAAGATTGGCCACCAGCTGGGGCAGTACAATCTTCAACCAACTGCGAAATACCGTCTTGATAGAGGTAGTTTCTGCGAACAGGCGGCGACTCAACCAATACAGCAGTGTCGGTTCATATAGCGGCTTAAACCACCACAGTATCAGACCGGCCAACCAAAGCGGCAAAGGCAACAGCGCCAATACAACCATCATTGGCAGTGCGCTGCAAAGCCATAGGGACCAAAGTGGTATAAACCAATTCCGTGCCATGGCAAAACCCAGATCGATACTCTCCCAGGCTTGCCGTGGTCTCAGCTTGATGGCAATCCTAGTGAGATCCACGCCGCCCCCTGCCCATCATTAACAGGTAGGCGATAACCACAGACCAGAGAAGGGCCGCCACCAGATACTTAGTCATGGGTTGCAACTGCATGGAAGACCAGAAGGCCTCGATAAAGGCAGCCACGAGCAGCATCAGCGCCGCCCCCATGACCAGCTGCAATGCCTCTTCCGCCTGATCCTTGAGCGCCTGCACGCGCGTCCGCTGTCCGGGTGCGATCACCGCATGCCCCAGGCGCAATCCCGCAGCACCGCAAATTACGATGGCGGTCAACTCGAATGAGCCATGGCCGGAGACAAATGGCCAGAATGTATCGTGATAACCAAGTTGCGTTAAGTGACCGGCCAAACCACCGATCACCAATCCGTTGAACAGCAGTATAAAGAGTGTCCCAACAGCAAATAGTATTCCACTGGCGAAGGTCCTGAAGCCGATCCCGATATTGTTCAGGATATAGTAACCGAACATGGTGAAATCGGTTTCAGACTCACGCTCGAGCGCACGCCCCAATCGTTGATTGGTCGGATCGTAACTGCTCTCCATCTGCGCCACAGTCGTTTCGTCGATAAGCGTGTAGATTAAATCCTCCTGCTGATAACAACCTACCCCCATCAGCACAGCCGGTAGAAGAAAAAAAAGCAAAGAGATTGCAAAATAACCACCGCTTCGGCGCACAGCACTGGGAAACCCGGCAGAGATAAATCCAAGCAGTCGCCATCGCCATCCCCCCTGCTGGCGATAGAACAGCGAATGTCCGCGCAATACCATGCCGTGCAACTGCTCGATCAGGGCAGGACTGAAACCGCGACCACGCGCCAGCGCATAGTGGCTGCAGAGCTGACGATAGAGGGCGGGAAAGCGTAACTGCTCCTGCAACGACAGGCGCCGTTTGCCTTGCGGGCGTCTCAGGTCATTCATCAACGCCGTAATATGATCCCATAGGGACTGGTTTTCCGTTTCAAACTGCTGTTGTCTCATCAGCGTCCCTTGAGTATCCAGTTTGCATAGGCGTAGAGCACATCGACAGCAGCATCTCCTCTCAAACCTGTCTGTTCATTCAACAATTCCGCCAGCTCCTGGCGTCGTCCCAGGGAAAGCCTCTCACCTCGCTCGGCGAAGGCCAACAGGGTCAACTGCTCGGATTCGGAGAGTTCAACGGGCGGTTTACTGGCAACCGCCTGTGGAGGCAGATCCCGTTTTTTCTGTGTATCACGATAGACCACCACAGTACCTGCCGCCAGATCGCCCAAACGCTTGAATCGCCTGTTGACCAGCATAACCAGCAAACCGGTTGCATAGAGAAAGGGTAGAAAATCAGCCGTTCTCAACAGGTTTCTTATCACTGAGGCACTTGGCGTCACCGGTGTGCCATTGTCCTGTATGACATGAATACCCATGGCACGCTTACCCGGAGTGGCGCCGTTTTGAATTTCGAACACCACTGGATAAAACCATTCAATGAGAAAAAAACCGATCAGAATGACGGCCATGCCCAAACCACCCAGAAGGGACATTACGAGCACCAGAACGAGATAGATTACACCGCGCACTGCGGTATCTATCGCCCAGGCGCAGGCTCGCACTACCGGTCCGGCCAGGCGATAATCGAGAAGTACCCCCTCCGGGATTTCATAACTCAGCAGGGTATCGAGTGGTTCTACAGAATCCTCTTCTGTGAGTTCAACCTGCATGGATCAGCTGTAGTAGATATCCCGGTAGGCCGAATAGATTGCAGCGATCAGAATTGGAGAAACGATCAGCAGTCCCAGGCCAAACGGGATGAATCCCACGATCATCAACACAATAGCAGCCAGGCTATAGAGAAAAAACGGCAGGATATTCTTCAGGCAACCCGTGAAGCTTGCTTTCATTGCCTCCCAGGCGGACATCTCGTTCAGTGCCACCAATGCCGGTGCAAACAGATAGGCCATCATTATCGGTATAAACAACAGGGCCGCGACCAGCAGACCAATCACGAATGAGGATGAGAAAAACATCATCGCCATCGCTTCAGGATCGGCTTGTTGCGCAGCCAGTTCACCAATACTGCCAAACATCAAGGCGGCAAACCCGACTGCGAAGAGGATCATAATTATCAGATAGAAGACACCAATCATTATGGCTTGACCGGCATTGTTGGCGAATCCTGCAAACAGGTAGCTGACAGAGAAATCTTCTCCCTGATCCTGCTCGTGACAACCTATCATCAGGCCGGCAATCAAAACCGGGGTCAAAACGTTGACGACAAGGGCGCCAAGGATAGGAATCAAACTGAACACGAACGCCAAGACAAACCATATGAGTATAACCGCAATCCAGCTCACGGGCGCCTGTTTGAAATGCCACCACCCTTTGCCGATCCACTTCAGTCCGTTCCCGGCGGATACACCATGGGGACCTGTCATATCACCTTCCACGGGTTGCTCAAGCTCTGCTTCAGGCGTGGTGTAGGGATTCTCTTCAGTTCCTGCGTCTGCCTTTCCCTGATCGATCTGAGTGGCCATATCAGCTTCCTTGGCCTGGGCTGCATGATATTTGGCGGCTACGATACCGCAATCCTGACAGATTCCCATCTGCATGTTCGGAGATCCACATTTGGGACAGCGCCCACCGGCAGGATTCATTGTGGGATCCAACACCTCGGTTGCATCCTCATCGCCGTTATCGAAACTCACAAGGGAGAGATCGGATGATATTTCGGGTATCTCCGGCTCTTCTACCGGGGGTTTAGGATCGAGTTCGATGGTCAGCCCCAACTTCTCAAGGGACTCCTGATACTTCTCTGCCTTCGCCAGATCGATATCCTTTTTCAAGGTCACCGGCCTGCCGCTGATAATCAGCTTTTCCGCCTTATCCGGCCCTAATTTGAATTTCTCACTGAACAGGGCAATGACCCGATCCTGGTTGGTGCCCGGTTTCAGCTTACCGGTATAGATAACTTTATAAACTTCTGACATTACCCCTCTCTCCAATAAACCCCTTTGGAAGGCAAAACCCGATGCATTCCATTCTCCATATAAACGGCAATATGCGCCTGTTCTTAAATCGGGGCAGAATCAGTCTGCACAATAATCGCGCCTTAACGATGCCACATAACTTAATGATTATTAAGCTAAATAATAAACTAAATATCTGTACTGCCTGAATTTACTCCCCATAATGTATTGATCATGATCAATAAATCTGCAGTTTTTTACTCAGTTTTCGACTAAAAGGTCACCGGCAATCCAATGTCTGTTGGTTGATCAGCCCCCTGAGCCTCCCCATGACGGGATCTTTGTACACCGTATTCACCACTTGCCCCAGCAACGGCACAGCGTAGAGAGGGATGACCATTCTCATTTTCCGAGTGCCTGCATTGTATCTGTCAACACTAACACACATCCCATATGACATAAGTTACAACATATCAAGCAAGAAAAACTCAAATGGAATCCTCAATAATGCCCTCCATTAGGGCAATGATCTCATCGGCTACCTCTTTACCCTTTCCAGCGAGATGAGGGGAACGATAGGCGACATATACCTGTTCCGTATCTGTCTGCTTTACATAGACCGCAATTGTAAAAGGACATATGGCGATATTCTCCGGGGCTGCCTGGGCCATTTTGTGTGAAATCAGTGCACTGCAAAACTCAACAGACTCCGCTTTGGCAAATACCTCGGTGTATCCCAGGTCCGGTGCCGTGCGGTTCAACATATCACTCACATGGAGGGTGCCGCTGACCAGGAGCCCTCGCTCGACAATAGCCATCTTGATGTTATCCACAACATCTTCGAAAGGTTCCCCGGACCTGAAGACTTTTACCGCAGAGGATGAATCCGCAGGCCCATTCGCCATACAAGGACCGGTAATCAGAAACAGCGTACAGAGTGCCAGAATAACACGCATTTTATACTCCCAGGTTTGTCTGCTCACGCAGGTTGCTGCGACGATACTGGAGCCACAAAACACCTCCCATCAACAACAGGGGCGGTATCAGAAACCAGCTGCTATGTGGCTGTTTGCTTTGACTGTAGTAACCGGTAATCCGGTGATTGAAACCGGCGATCAGACCGGCTTGCTCGGCCGCGCTAAGGAAACCAATATCGATAACACGAAGCGTATCGCCATCCGGCTCGGTAATAAAGCCCATACTCTTAAGGTAACCTCCTGTGTGTGATTCAGGTTTGGTGAAAATGATCTCCCGAGTCCTCATCAGACTCTCTTCATCTTCATCTTCCACTTCAATCTGCAGTCGCACCTTACCTCCCATCGGCAGGGAATCGATATGTGACTCGACACCCTGCACGGGGCGCCACTCCATGGCGGGAAAAAAATAACCCTGCCAGAAGTCGGGACGAAAAAGGGAAAAAACCACCAATAACAGTAGCGGGGTTTCCCATAAGCGGTTACGGACCAACAACCAACCCTGGGTTGCGGAGACGAACAGCAGCATAGCCACGACGCCCTGCAATACAACAACAAGAAATTCTATCAGGCTATCGATACCGATCATCAAAAGATTGGTGTTGAAAACGAACATGAATGGCAGTATTGCGGTACGGATATCGTAATAAAACGATTGCAGACCTGTTCTGATCGGATCGCCGTTGGAGATACCGGCTGCCGCATAGGCGGCCAATCCCACCGGTGGGGTATCATCGGCCAGAATACCGAAATAGAATACAAACATATGTACAGCTACTAGCGGTATGTCCAAACCATGGGCGGCGGAGAGCTGCACGATAACCGGCGCCATCAATGTCGAGACAACGATATAGTTGGCGGTCGTCGGCAGCCCCATACCCAAGATCATGCAAATCAAGGCCGTTAACAACAACATCAGTACTACCGAACCGAGGGAAAGTGTCTCGACCAACTCACCCATCACCTGCCCTATACCAGTCAGACTGACTGTACCAACCACGATGCCTGCAGTCGCGGTCGCGACTCCGATACCGATCATGTTTCGTGCACCGTTCTCCATTCCTACGACCAGTGCAGTAAAACCATGCCTGAAACCCATGATTACGGACCCACCCTGGAACAGTGCCCGCAATCCCTCCTGGGTAAGTTGAATCACAATCATCAAACAGATGGAGTAGAACACGGCGGTTGCCGGAGAGAGGCGTAACAACATCAGACACCAGACCAATACCAGGATCGGAAGCAGGAAGTGGAGACCACCCAGGAGTGCGGTACCGACGGTCATGGTTTCAGCAGATTCCTGTCGGCGCGTTCGTAAACCACAACGCACTTCGCAATAGATCAACAAGCTATAAAAAAGCAGAACCAATCCTGCATTGGCGTAAAAGCTATAGTCACCGAACAGCTTGCTGACCATCGCAAGCAGCCAATAGGCCAAAAACAGAAAGCAGCTCACACCTGAGAGGGTCAACCCCCAACCCAACAACCGCTGTTTTAAAGTCAGAGCTCTACTGCGTTTCTCAGCCTGCATTCCCGCCTTGACCGCTTCAAGGTGCACCAGATACATAAGACCGATATAGCTTAAAACCGCCGGTAGAAAGGCGTGTTTGATGACCTCCAGATAGGAGATATTGAGATACTCCACCATCAGGAAAGCGGCAGCCCCCATCACTGGCGGCATGATCTGACCATTGGTTGAGGCAGCCACCTCGATGGCACCGGATTTCTCCGCACTGAATCCCACCCGCTTCATCAGTGGAATGGTAAAGGTGCCTGTGGTAACGACATTGGCAATGGAGGAACCCGAGACCATCCCCGTTAATCCCGAGGCCAATACTGCAGCCTTTGCCGGGCCTCCCCGTCGATGCCCCACCAGGGCATAGGCGACACGGATGAAATAGTGTCCCCCTCCCGCCTGCTCCAACAGGCTGCCGAACAGCACGAACAGAAAAACGAAACCTGCGGAGACACCGACGGCAACACCGAACACGCCCTCAGTCGATAACCATTGATGAGAAGCAACGCGCGCTAAAGAGGCGCCTTTATGGGCAAGCAGATCGGGTAACCAGGGTCCGCTGAAGGTATACCCCAGAAAGCAGATCCCGATCACCATCAGCGGCCAACCCAGAGCACGTCTGGTGGCTTCCAACAGTAATAACAGGCCCAACATGGCAACAGCAATATCCAGGCTTGTCGGTGCTCCCGAGCGGTCTGACAACGCTTCGTAGAAGAGAAACAGATAGATGGCGCAGATGGCTGCCACCGAGGCAAGCACCCAGTCTGTGATGGGTATGGTATGGGTAATCACCTTACGGCGCGGGAAAGAGAGATAGGCCAGAAATATCGCAAATGTCAGATGGATTGAACGGATCTCTGTATCGTTAAACACCCCGACAGCCAGACTGAACGGCAGGGGCGATGCGACCCATAGCTGAAACACAGCCCACGCCAGGGCGGTTCCCAGCAAAACCTTGCGTGCAAACCCTTCAGGCCGCCTGCCGCCAAACTCGGCCGCCTCGATCATTTCAAGCTGCAGACTGTTGTTCTGGCCCTGGTTCATCGAATAAGTTTAAAGATGAACGGTGCAGAAGACTCAAGTACTCCGCACATACCCAAGCGGGTAATATATTTAGAAAAGACAAGCCGCAAATGAACGCCAATCACCGCAAACACACGCAAACCACATGAAAGGAAAAAGAGTTGACCGAAGTCATGCAACTCAAATCCCGGATCCTCCGACTCTCTACCCAGATTGTTTATACCTGCTGCAGAATCTCTGACGGTTTGTTTGTTAGGCATATGAATTGTCATACCATTTGCGGTGATTGGCGTTCATTTGCGGCTTGAATTGTATTAGGGCCTGTCAACGCTAGGCGCATGTTTACGCAGGTTAAGATTCTGCCGCATTGCGTGATTATGAAGGCGCTTAGAGCAAGCCCTTCTCTTTGTAGTAACGCAGCGCACCGGCATGGAAGGGAGCGGAGTTCCCCTTCAGCATCTCCTCGGCCTGGAGATGGGAAAAAGCGGGATGCAGTTTCCTGAAAACCGCCAGATTCTCAAATACTGCCTTCACCAGCTGGTAGACAACCTCCTCATCCACCGTCTCGGAAGTCACCAGTGTCGCCTTGACCCCGAAGGTCGCGGTTTCACTGTCACTGCCCCGATACATACCGGCTGGAATGACTGCGGATGCATAGTATGGATTGGTGGCGATCAAGGCGTTCACCACTTCACCGCTTACCGGCACCAAATGCGTATCACAGGCGGTAGCAGCTTCTTTGATTGAAGCATTCGGATGACCAACCGTATAGATCATGGCATCGATTTTGTTGTCGCACAGCGCCCTGGCCTGCTCGGTGGCCTTTAGCTCTGACGCTAATTTGAAGTCGCCCTTGTTCCAGTTATATTCATTCATCAACACTTCCATGGTGCCGCGTTGTCCCGAACCCGGGTTGCCTATATTGACCCGCTTTCCCTTCAAATCGGTAAACACCTTGATATGGCTGTCGTTCCGGGCCATCACGGTAAACGGCTCGCTGTGAATGGAAAAAACGGCACGCAAGGATTTGTTCGATCCCTGCTGACTGAATTTCGAACTTCCATTATAGGCATGGTATTGCCAGTCAGACTGTGCCACACCGAAATCTAGTTCGCCGCTGGCGATGGTATTGAGATTGAAAATCGAACCTCCCGTGGACTCCACGGAACAACGAATACCATGGCTCTTTCGGCCCTTATTCAGCAGCCGACAAATGGCTCCTCCCGTTGGGTAGTAAACACCGGTCAGTCCACCGGTACCGATGCTGGTGAAGCGTTGCTCGGCCGCAATACCGAACATAGGCGCCAGCAATAGACACAGCGCGATGAGTTTATTCATAGATCCTCCTGATAATATATTTCACACGATAGTGTATATAGACCGCAAATTTTAAAGAAAACCCTTTATAGCCTGGGCAAAAAGCTGAGGCTGTTCCGCATATAACCAGTGACCGGCACCATGTAGCATGCGTTGCCTAAAATGGGGAAAGAGTTGGCCCATGCTTTCTCGATAACTATCTCTGACGTAATCCGATTTTTCACCATGGATAAACAACGCCTCGCCGGCAAAGATGCGCCTGCCGGGATCCGGAAATCCGGTCAAATGCGATATCGACTTACGCAAAACGTCAAGATTGAAACGCCACGACCAACCCTGGTGCTGCTTTACAAGATTCTGCAGCAAATACTGTCGCACACCCTTTTCGGCAACCCACCCGGCAAGCAACTGATCTGCTTCCTCTCTGTGCTGAATCTTATCAAGCGGTAGTCCGCATAGTCCCTCGAAGACATTGTCGAAACCATGTTCATAGGCCACCGGCGCAATATCCGCAACTACTAGTTTTTCGATCCGCTCAGGTTGCTGTAAGGCCAACCACATTGCAACCTTGCCCCCCATGCTATGTCCCAACAGATTGACTCCGTTTATCCCCAAACGATCGAACAGTTCCAACAGATCCCCGGCCATCAGCGTGTAGTCCATGCCATTATGGTGGGGAGAGCGGCCATGGTTACGTAAATCCGGGGTAATGATGTGAAAATCATCCTGTAGATACTTTACAATGCCCATCCAGTTGTTGGCTGATCCGAACAGGCCGTGCAGTAAACAGAGCGTGGGCTGCTCGGGCTTGCCGAATTTACGAAAATACAACTCAACAGCATGCTTGCTCATGCCAGATCATCCCCTGCCGCATGGGGACAATACAATAATTCATGCTCAACCGCGTGCAGGATGCCTTGGATAATCAATTGTGAACCGAGATTTTGTTTCAAGAGTCGATCGATTAGCTGCTGGCCGGGGAATTCATCTGAAAGTTGGGCTGCTTGAGCCAAAACCAGATGCGTTAATGGATGGCTGTTCAAATCAACCCTGCGACCTCGCAGGAGACAACCCTCGACATGCTCACCCTTTCGATCCACCATCAGCTGTGGATTGAGCGCATATTGACTCGCCGCCACCTCAGTTGCCCGCAGGAGTGGTCGGGGTTTGTCTTCACGCCTGGACACCAACAGTGTGAACTTGGGAAGAAATTTGAGGCGCTCGGTGAGTTGAAAGCGTTTCATATCATCGATCGAATCGATAAGACGCAGCAACTCCGGATTATCGATCACCTGCCGTATCTCCCAATCATTTGGCTCCAGCCAACGGATAAAACGCAGACCTGCCGAGTCAAGGAGTCGCCATAAACCGGCTATGTCGTAGCTTTTTTGGTGAACATGCAAGCACCGGTCGGCAAACTCAATATCATCGACACTGGCGGTTCCCTGCCAACAGTTACCGTTGAAAAGTGTTGTTTCCGCCGCATCCGCCAGCGCTCTCGCCATCGACAATCGGTCCATGGAGCGGCTATCGTGACCGATGATACTCAAGGCCTGCAGGTATCGATCCAGGGGTTGCCGGCCATAACTGCCATCGAGCATGATGGCGATTACACCCTGCGGCGCCAACAGCCTACTGATATGTCGTAATCCCAGCAACGGATTACTCAAATGGGTCAATACACCATAGGACAGAATGACCTGGTAGCCGCCTTCCCTCACCGGCAGCGATTCATGATCCAGCAGGTCGCAAATGAAATAACGGAGATTGTCTATTCCTCGTTGCTTGCTGCGATGAGTGGCCTCAGCAATGGCGACACGATTGATATCAACACCGGTAAAATCGACATCCGTCTGTCTTTCGGCAGCTGCCAGCAGATTCAAACCTCTGCCGCAACCAGCCTCCAGGACATGTATTCGCCCGGATTCATCGCTGTCGCGCTGCAGGTAGCTGAGCAACAGACGCGCATGATATCCATCACAATTCACGCGACCATCCGGCGGATAGGGATAGGCCTCGTAAAACGCCTGTACCTCAGCGGTGATCTTATCCAAGGCCTAGGGCCTGTTAACACTCATCCAATCGGCCCTGCTGGGATTATTTTTTCGTCCAGCAAGGCAGCATGAACGATGTGTAGCTGCTCTAGATGAGTGAATGCTAACGCCGCTGGGCGGAAAAATAGCCCCAGCCCTTCGGGTTGCGCCCCGAAGGAAGTGCCCTTGGGGTACCCCTGAAAAAGCGCCACTCTGCGTTACTCGTCGCTCATTTGGAATAACCAAACCTCTCTCCTCGCGCCTTGATTGGCGCTTTTTCAGGGGCAACAGGGCCAATTGGATGAGTGTTAACAGGCCCTAAGTCTACTTCCGTTTCTTTGGTGGCAGCAGATCGGTAATCGTGCCTTCTGCCATCTCAGCGGCAAAACAGATGGTCTCATTCAGGGTTGGATGAGGATGTATGGTCAATCCGATATCCTCGGCATCGGCGCCCATCTCCAAGGCAAGCACGGTCTCACCGATCAATTCACCGGCATTGGGTCCGACAATACCCGCACCGAGAATGCGTTTCGTGTCCGGATCGAAAAGCAGTTTTGTCAAACCCTCGTCGCGGCCGATTCCTAATGCACGTCCACTCGCAGCCCACGGGAAGGCACCCTTTTCATAGGCTACACCCTGGGCCTTGGCCTCGGTTTCTGTCAAGCCCATCCAGGCGACCTCCGGATCGGTATAGGCGACCGAGGGCACGGTCAAGGGATCGAAGCTGGCCGGCAACCCTGCGATGACCTCCGCCGCAACCTTGGCTTCATGGGTCGCTTTGTGGGCCAGCATGGGTTGGCCTACGACGTCACCTATGGCGTAGATATTCGGGACATTAGTCCGCATATGTTCGTCAACGGGGATAAAGCCAGCATCATCAACCGCTACACCCGCCGCTTCCGCATTGATCCTCTTACCGTTGGGAGTACGCCCGACAGCCACCAAAACCCGATCATAGGTCTGTGGTTTCTCCGGCGCCTGCTTACCCTCGAAAGTCACCTTCAACCCGCTCTTCAGTGCCTGGATATCGATAACCTTGGTGCCCAACATGATCTGTCTGTAGCGTTTAGCGATTCGCTTTTGCAAAGGGCGCACCAGGTCGGGATCGCAACCCGGAATCAGTCCATTCTGCAGCTCAACCACATCGATCTCGCTGCCTAGCGTGCTGTAGACTGTGGCCATTTCGAGCCCGATGATACCGCCACCAACCACCAACATGCGCTTCGGGATATCCGCCAGGGCCAGGGCGCCGGTCGAGTCGATCAGACGCGGATCGTCATTGGGAAATCCAGGGATCTGCACCGGACTGGAACCGCAGGCGATTATGGCATCGTTGAATCCGATAGAGAGTGAACCACTCGCTGACTTGACTGCAATCCTGTTCGGCGATTCAAAGCGGGCAACTCCATGCACCAGCTCCACCTTGCGCTGCTTGGCCAGCTGCTTCAGACCGCCGGTCAAGCGCTTCACGACCTTATCTTTGCCGGCGCGTAGCTTGTCCAGGTCGATTTTGGGTTTGCCGAAGGTGATCCCCATCTCAGCCATTTCTGCCGCTTCACTGACCACCTCAGCGGCATGAAGCAGAGCCTTTGAGGGTATGCATCCGACGTTCAGACAGACCCCACCCAAATCATCATAGCGTTCGATGAGAATCACTTTTTTGCCCAGGTCGGCAGCCCTGAAAGCTGCCGTATAACCACCCGGTCCGGCACCCAGCACAACAACATCGGCCAGCTTATCTGCACTGCCTCTGACCGCCTCTGAGACTGGCGCCTTGGTCGGTGATGGTTTTTCGTCCACTGAGTGGCCTTGAGACAACTCAAGCTTGAGGATTTTGCCACCCACTGAGATTTTGTCACCCACCTTGACGTGCAGCTCCTTTACCACGCCTGCATATGGAGAAGGAATATCCATCGTTGCCTTATCACTCTCCAGAGTGATGATTGAGTCTTCAGCTTCGATCTTATCTCCTACCGCAACCAATATCTCAATGATATCAACCTGCTCAAAATCGCCGATATCGGGAAGGGTAACCTCTACGATGCCACTCATGGACGCTCCTCAATCTATTGTTTTAACTATTCTAACCATTTATAGCATTTCTATATGGAGGAGCGTAGCCAAAGGACGGAATTTATTTGTGAATGGATGATGTTGACCCGGCAACCGAATTGAACATATTCAGGACATCAAGATGAGCCTAACCGATTGATCTATAAATGTCAGATCGCCGTGTGCCTGCCCAAAGCAAGCCACACGGCGACTGAACATGATCTATTAAGTTGCCGGATTAATTGAGGGTGATTTCGATAAGGCCCGAATTCCGGCCAAATCAGGTTGTACCCGTGCTTCGCATATCCCTTTGCAGCCAGGCTGTCATATCGGCAGCCGACATCGGTCTTGCATAGTAGAAACCCTGTAGATTGCCACATCCGTTTTGCACAAGAAATTCAGCCTGCGCCTTGGTCTCCACTCCCTCTGCAATCAATCCCAGGTTCAAACTGTCCGCCATGGCCACGATCGTCTTGACCAACTTTACATCACCCGTATTCGCCGGCAGGTCACTGACAAACGAGCGATCGATTTTAAGGATATCTACAGGAAATCGCTTGAGGTAGCTCAGTGACGAGTAACCGGTGCCGAAGTCGTCAATCGAGAGATTGACACCAAGAGTTTTAAAGCTTGAAAGCCAGGTAATCGCCTCTTCGGTATCTCGCAACAGAAGGCTTTCGGTAATTTCCAGTGTCAGCATATCCGGATCCAGGTTTGATTCCTGCAGTATCTGCTGCAGATAACCGGCCTCCAAGCCGAGTTCACGCTGACGGCTGGATAGGTTAACCGCCAATCTAAGGTCGGAATGACCCGAGTTATGCCACCTGTTCAGTTGTTCGCATGCACCTTGCAGCACCCATTCACCGATCGGACCGATCAATCCGCTGTCTTCCGCCAACGGAATGAAAACACCGGGATTGACAATACCCCTGTGAGGATGATTCCAACGCAACAAAGCCTCTACGCTGACAATCTTTTCGAATTCAGCGTCAATAACCGGTTGATAATAGATCTCCAACTCACTACGTTGAACCGCAAGTCTTAAATCAAGTTCAAGCTGCTGCCGCTCCAGAGTTCGTTTTTGCATGGAGGCGGTAAAAAACTGATAGTTGTTCCTGCCACGATCCTTAGCCTGATACATTGCCATATCCGCATTTCGTAACAAAGAATCCGCATTCATCGCATCATCGGGAAAGATGGTAATACCAATACTGGCTCCGATGAAGATTTCACGTTCATAGAGCGTGAAGACCTTGGTTATTTTATCGATCACTTTAGTTGCGATATGGGCCACAGCATCCATATCACTCACATCCTGCAGCAATATGACGAATTCATCACCGCCAAATCGGGCGATTGTATCGGATTCCCTGACACAATCGCTGATACGTTTAGCGACAAGCTGTAACAATTCATCGCCCATGACATGACCAAAGGTATCGTTAACCATCTTGAACTGGTCCAGATCGACAAACAGTATCGCCAGCTTCCACTGCTCTCTCAATGCTGATCCTATGGCCTGATCCAGTCGATCTGAAAACAGGGAACGGTTCGGTAAACCCGTCAAGGCATCATAGTTCGCCTGATAAAGTATCTGCTCCTCATTCTCTTTATGCTTGGAGATATCCGAAAATACCGCCACATATTCTTTTGCAATACCCTGATCATCGGGTATTGCCGCTATCGACAGCCATTCCGGATAAACACTACCGTCCTTGCGTCGGTTCCAGATCTCGCCGGACCAGTAGCGCTTATGCAGCACCGAATCCCAGAGTTCCTCATAAAAACCATCTTCATGTCTGCCGGAACTGAGAATACTTGGTGACTGGCCGATTACCTCTTCAGGGGAGTAACCCGTTATCCGGGTGAAAGAGGGATTGACGGTCTTTATCAGATTGTCGGCATCGGTGACCATGATGCCTTCCTGGGTCGTATCGAAGACCGTAGCATTCATACGCAATTGATCTTCAGCACGTTTTTGTGCGGTAACATCCTCTTTCACAGCGATGAAGTGGGTAATCTGCCCCCTGTCGTCACGCAGTGGTGAAATCGAAGCCGACTCCCAGTAGATGGACCCGTCCTTACGCTTGTTGTGGAATATGCCGCGCCACTCCCTGCCTGCCAGCAGGGAATCCCACATCGCCTTATACTCTTCCTTGGTCTTGTCACCACTCTTGAGTATTCGTGGATTCTTGCCTACAACCTCCTCCGCACTGTAACCTGACACCTTTTCGAAACGTGGATTGACATACTCGATACCACCATTGATATCGGTGATCATCACCGATGTGGGACTCTGCTCCAACACCCTGCCGAGTTTTCTCAAATCGACTTCAGCCTGTTTCGATTCAGTGACATCACTTCTGACACAGACAATGCCGCCCTCATTGGTATAACTGTTACTCGCCAGATACCAGGCGCCATTATCGATCTGCTCCAGGTACTGCCCCATTGGCATCGACTCAACTATCGACTCACCTTCGAGGCTTAGATTCTTGATGCGGTTCCCCGTAACCGATTGCAGAGCATCGATATTGACACCCTCCTTGATCCATCCCTTCAACCAGGAATAAAACTCGCCAAAGCGACGATTGTGCAATACCAGACGGCCCTCTGCATCGAACAGGGCAAATGCTTCTGAGAGATTATCCACAGCGTCATGTAACCGGAACCATGCGCGACTAACCTCAAGGTTGGCATTCTGTAAACGCCTTATCAATTGCCAAAGACTCAATAGCAATATGATCACAAACACGGACAGGGCCATGATCAGGCGTCTTTTTTTAGTTGTTTCGTCAACCCGGTTTTGCTCATACCTCGAGTGAACATGTTCGAAATACTCCTGGCTCGGTACAGCCAGGTAGCGTGTTTTCAAGGCCCCGAGGTTGGTCAGATCCACGATATTTGAGTCTATATGAAAGAGTACCTGATCGAATTTCTGCTTGTTTTCAGGTGAAAATATTTCATAACTTTTAAGTTGCTTTAGCGTTGAAACGATATCATCCAATTGCGAGTCGGTATAGAAAAGATCGTAGGCTAAAAGGGAGTTGAGCAGTTCCAGTACATCCTGATAGACCAGGGGATCCACAGATTTCAACTCTTGCGCGACGATGGGCAGGTAGTGTATGCCGTTACGCACCACCGCTGCCTGGAATTTTATCTTTTCGATGATGGCCAGTTTCTCATCCATGCCCTGCCAGTATCGGTCCGTTAGACTAGACAGTACGCGATCATCCACTTCTGTCACTTTAGCGACGATCTGCTGTCGTAAATCCCTTAAACGGTTAGTGGTGCGTACCAACGGATCGTATTGATTCAACAGAAAAGAGGTGATCTTGAGAACGTCTCGGTCAAGACGTGCATCCATCTCTTTTAACTGGAGCAGATTATGTGAAAGTTCAGCGTAATTCTCGGATTTATCATCCCAATAGACCACCAACAACAGAATCAAGGCAATACAAAGCGAGACAAGCAGGAGGCTGCGTTTGCTGTACATTTGTTTTAGCATACTCATGGTTTCAGCCTGACATGCTCTCCGACCAACGTGTGGAGGAACGCAGCAATATCATCGATATCGCTTTCCGGCAGATCGCGCCCCAATTGGTAACGACCCATGATCCTTATCGCACCTTGCAGGGTTGTTTGCGATCCATCGTGAAAATAGGGTGGGTTGATTGCCGCCAGGCGTAAACTGGGTACTTTGAAATAGTGCTTGTCTTCGTCCTGTTTGGTGACATTATATCGTCCCAGATCAGGTTCCGTGATCCCGCCATGCCGATCCTTGAAATAGTCTCCCTTCGCACCCATGACACCGAACATATTGCCACCCACATTGTCGCCCTGATGGCAGCTGATGCAGCCGTAGCTTTTAAACAGGCGGTAACCGCGTAATTCCCTTTCGGTAAGCGCTCCCTCTTCTCCCTTGAGCCATCGATCGAAGCGTGAGTTGACTGTCACTAAAGAGCGTTCAAAGGCTGCGATGGCAACAACGATATTCTCCCCGCTGATACCATCATGAAAAAGCTCTTCAAATTTTTCCACCGTGGATGGATCCTTGCGTAACTTGGATATAACCTCCTCCCAGTTGGAGCTCATTTCAATAGGATTATGGACCGGACCGGCCGCCTGCTCTTCCAGCGTCAGAGCCCGGCCATCCCAGAATTGAACGAAGTTGTATCGGGTGTTGTAGACCGTGGGTGCCTTGATACCCCCAACGTTACCCCCTACGCCAACAGAGTTCTTTTTGCGATCGGTCCCACCAGTCGAGAGAACATGACAACTGGAGCAACTGATGCTGTTATCCTGCGATAGCCTGACATCATGAAATAGCTGATCCCCAAGGGACACCAGCCTCGGATCCAGATTGCGCTCGATTGTCAATGGCCCTATGGGCTCATTCTTCAATCCTGCAGCACTGGCAAAAGATATTACCAACCAAAATAATAGCAGTGTTTTCAACAGGTTATTCATACATCATTGATGCTATGAGCGACTATATTTGACATCCCTGAAGAAAAAGTCGTCTGTAGCTGGGTAGTGCAATGCTTACTACACTATGTTAGCGGTCTCTCTTTGGCTAACTTTAAGTACAGAGAATCAGATAATCTATAAGCATAGGATGAACTACAACACATAATCCCAAAGGACAATTGTGCTTGCACCCTTAAATTGATGAAATATGTTAACTTTTTTGAGCTGTGTCAATTTGGACCGGTAAAAAAAGGCATGCGAACCGTACTTTGTCCGGGTTGATCACTGAAAATCAGAGCAACAAATGACGAATATCACCCAAAAGGGAAGAGAGATAGGTGGTAAACCTGACGCCATCAGCACCATCGATTACCCGATGATCATAGGAGAGTGAAAGCGGCAACATCAATCGTGGCTGGAAGGTCTCCCCGTCCCACACAGGCCGCATACTACTGCGGGAGACACCGAGTATTGCCACTTCCGGGGCGTTCACTATGGGAGTAAAGGCAGTACCGCCTATCCCGCCAAGACTGGAGATCGAGAAACATCCGCCTTGCATATCCGCCGGCGCTAACTTGCCTGCCCGCGCCTTTTCACTGACGCTCATCAACTCTGCTGCAAGCTGGAAGACACCTTTTTGATCGACATCACGTACGACCGGTACGACCAGCCCATTGGGCGTATCCACCGCGACACCGATATGAATGTATTTCCTATATATCAAGGATTCGCCATCTGCCGACAGGGCAGCATTGAACATCGGCAACTGGTTAAGCGCTGCGGCGACCGCCTTCATCAGAAACGGCATCAGGGTGAGCCGAACGGACTGCCGGGATGCAGCCTCTTTTTGCGTTTGTCTGAATGCCTCGAGATCGGTGATATCAGCCTCGTCAAACTGGGTCACATGCGGTACGGTCAGCCAGCAACGATGAAGATGGGCTCCGCTGATTTTCCTGATGCGGTTTAACGCTGTTGCCTCAACCTCACCAAAGCGGCTGTAATCCACTTCCGGCCCCACCGGCATTTCAAAGGGCGACCTGGATGCGGCTGCCCCTTCGCCCTGCCGCAATGAGCGTTTAATGAACCTCTGAATATCCTCTTTCAGGATTCTATCTTTTGGACCGCTTCCCTTAATCAATGAGAGATCAACACCCAATTCACGGGCAAATCGGCGTACCGATGGGCTTGCATGAGGGGTGCCCTGTCCACCGCTCTCAACGAATCCGGCTGGAACGGGCGGTACGCGGGCCTCTTTCTCACCTGGCAGTCGCTGTGGCTGCTCAGATGCTGAAGCAGACGCTTCATTTGGCGCCGGGGCCGGCGCTTGTACTGTCTCAACCTCCTCTGCCGCCGGTGCGGGGGTAGTTACCGGTTCACTCTCTCCTTTCTGTTGGCTGGTTTCAACCTCAAGAACGACTATCCTGTCTCCTTCTTTGACACGATCACCAACCTTGACCAACAGGCGTTTGACCTCCCCGGTGTGGGGGGATGGAATCTCCATCGTAGCCTTGTCACTTTCAAGGGTCAGCAGAGACTCCTCGAGCGTGACTCGATCACCCTCTGAAACCAGAATCTCGATAATCTCGACCGAGTCGAAATCACCTATATCAGGTATCAGTACATCTGTCGTATTACCCACGTCTTATCCTCTTTGCCGATCAGGCATAATCTGTTTCATTCAAACTAATCGCCGCCTTAGCTCACCGCAGTTTCGGCTGGCTACAGCAGTGTCCTTGGTCAACTCATTAGACACTGCCGGGATTGGGCTTTTCCGGATCGATCTTGTACTTCTTGATCGCCCGGCTGACCTGCTCGGGTTTGATCTCACCCTCATCCGCAAGCGCTTTCAAGGCGGTGATCAGTATGTAGTACCGGTTTACCTCGAAAAACTTACGCAGCTGGCTGCGCATATCACTACGACCGAAACCGTCAGTACCCAGCACGCTATAGCTGGCTGTGATGAACGGGCGAATCTGATCCGCATAGCTGCGGATATAATCCGTGGCCGCCACCACCGGTCCTATTTTGCCGTTCAGTTTTTCGGTGACATAGCTCAACTTGGGTTCCTCTTGCGGATGCAGGGTATTCCATCGTTCGATATCCAATCCGTCACGACGCAACTCGTTGAAGCTGGTAACACTCCAAACATCTGCTGAAACTTTAAACTCTTTTTCAAGTAACTCTGCGGCGGCAATCACTTCGCGCAGAATGGTGCCACTACCCAGTAGCTGTACCCGATGCTTATGTTTACCGCCCGTACTGAGCAAATAGAGACCACGTACAATACCCTCTTCCACACCGTCAGGCATTGCAGGCTGTGCGTAGTTTTCATTCATCACAGTAATGTAATAAAAAACATTCTCCTGCTCCTGATACATCCGGCGCATCCCGTCCTGAACGATTACCGCCAGTTCATAGGCGTAAGCAGGATCGTAACTGACACAATTAGGGATTGTTCCGGCCAGGATATGACTGTGTCCATCCTGATGCTGTAGTCCCTCACCCGCCAAAGTGGTACGACCAGCGGTACCGCCGATTAGGAAACCCCGCGCCTGCATATCCCCTGCCGCCCAGGCCAGATCGCCAACACGTTGGAAGCCGAACATCGAATAGTAGATATAGAATGGGATCATACTGATCCCGTGATTACTGTAGGAGGTGGCTGCCGCGATCCAGGAAGACATGGCGCCCGCCTCGTTGATGCCTTCCTGCAGGATCTGCCCCTTTTTATCCTCTCGATAGAACATCACCTGGTCCGCGTCAACCGGTTCATACAACTGACCCACCGATGAGTAGATACCCAACTGGCGAAACATACCTTCCATACCAAAGGTACGCGCCTCATCCGGAACTATAGGCACGACCTGTTTTCCCACCGCTTTATTTCGCACCAGCATGTTGAGCAGACGAACGAACGCCATGGTTGTCGACTGATCTCTTTCCCCGCTACCTTCCAGCAGTGTCTTGAATTCATCCAGTGCCGGAACCTGCAGCGGCTCCACTTTGGTCCGACGTTGCGGAAGAAAACCACCCAAATCCTGACGGCGTTGATGCATATATTGCATCTCGGGACTGTCTGTCGGCGGTTTATAAAAGGGCGCGGCGCCAATCTGATCATCCGATATCGGTATGTTGAATCGATCTCGAAACGCCTTGAGTGCCGCTTCACCCATCTTTTTCTGGGAATGAGTGATGTTCTGACCCTCGCCGGCAACACCCATGCCATATCCCTTGACTGTCTTGGCCAGAATGACTGTCGGTTGCCCTTTGTGGGACATCGCCTCCGCATAGGCCGCATATACTTTGTGCGGGTCGTGTCCGCCTCTGTTCAGACGCCAGATATCCTCGTCGGTCATATTGGCGACCATATCGTCGAGTTCCGGATATTTACCGAAGAAGTGCTCGCGTGTATACGCACCGCCCTTGGCCTTGTAAGCCTGATAGTCACCATCGACACACTCCTCCATACGTTTCAGGAGAATGCCGTTTTTATCCCGTGCAAAGAGCGGATCCCAATAACCACCCCAGATTACCTTGATCACATTCCATCCGGCTCCGCGAAACACCGCCTCCAGTTCCTGGATAATCTTGCCATTGCCTCGTACGGGTCCATCCAGACGTTGCAAGTTACAGTTAATTACGAATATCAGATTGTCGAGACGTTCACGCCCAGCCAGGGAGATGGCTCCGAGCGCCTCCGGCTCATCCATTTCACCATCACCACAAAATGACCATACCTTGCGCTCATCCGTGTTCAGGAGACCGCGGTCATGCAGATAACGCATAAAGCGCGCCTGATAGATCGCCATCAACGGGCCAAGCCCCATCGACACGGTGGGAAACTGCCAGAATCCGGGCATCAGCCATGGATGCGGATAGGACGAGAGGCCCTGCCCATCAACCTCCTGTCGAAAACTATAGAGCTGTTCTTCACTCAACCGACCCTCCAGATAAGCCCTGGCGTATACACCCGGAGCGGAGTGCCCCTGAAAAAAGATCAGATCTCCGTCCCGTTCCTTGCTAGGAGCGTGAAAAAAATGGTTGAAGCCCACATCAAAAAGCGTGGCGCTGGATGCAAAGCTGGAGATATGCCCTCCCAGCTCAGTCGATATTCTGTTTGCCTGAACCACCATCGCCATGGCATTCCAGCGTATGAAGGACCTGATACGGCGTTCCATGGCGCGATCGCCGGGAAATCGCCGCTGCTTGGTTACCGGTATGGTATTGACATAGGCCGTATTGGCACTGAACGGCAGGTAAGCGCCGGACCGGCGCGCCTTGTCAACCAAGCGCTCAATAAGGAAGTGGGCACGATCCACGCCTTCGTTCTCGAGCACGGCCTCCAATGCATCCAGCCACTCCTGTGTCTCTTGTGGATCGGTATCGGGTCTAGTCGGCATCATTGTTCTCTAACAGTTGTTTTGGCAAAAAAAAACCGTTCTCCAGCTGGAGACTATGAGCTATCTCATATGGCTAAAAGAAACTATTTGAATTGCCAATAGTTTGGATTGATTGAGGTAATATACAACAAGATGGGTTATTTTTCAGCGTTCTTAGCGGATTATTTATCGAACTTAATTCCCTGTTTTTATTGTTAATTAACCATCCTCTTTCTAGCATACAAGTTACCAAAGGCCTGGCAATACCCAGCACTTCCAGCGGTGTTGCCACGACACTCCTGGTGACAGACAGGATGTTGCGCGCATCAAAGAAGGACATATCAACCGGCGCATATCAATACAGCCTCCCAACAATAGAAAAGGCGCTGCCGGTTATCCCGGAAGCGCCTTTTTTGGGCCTGCAGATATATTCTGCTTAGATATCTTTGCGAGTTTCGAACGCAGGCATTTCGAAAGGTTTGCGCTCCATAGCAACATTCCGGCGCTCTTCCATCATCTTCATGGCCTCTGCACGACGGGTTTCCATCTCTTTAATCATCTCGTCACGGCGAGCCTGAGACTCTTCCATACGTTTTGCGATGGCTTCGGGCATCTCAGGTCTGGCAGGCGCTCTGTTGTCAAAACGCGATTGCATCTGTTCACGCTGAGCCTGCATCTGCTCCTGGAAAGCCTTCATTTCAGCTTCCATAGCGGCACGAGGATCAGCATTGTACTTTTCTGCATACTCGCGTTGGGCGGCAACAGCCTGCTCGAACGCCTTTTGCTGCTGTTCGGCAAACGCCTTCTGTTGCTCGGCAAAGGCCTTCTGCTGCTCTTCCATTGCAGCTTTCTGCTCTTCACTCAGAGCTGGAACCGCAGGTGCATAACCATATGGCGCATAACCATAAGGGCCATAACCATGATAATTACGATAGTTGTTGTAGCCGCGGCCATAACCGCTGCCACGTGCATGCATGTTGAAATTGAAGTCGAAATCACCAGCACCGAAGCCGTCGCCAAAGAAATCGTCGCTCCAATCGTTACCCCACCAAGCGTTGACGGTTGCCGATGAGGCTGCCATGGCGATTGCCGCAGCAATGATAGAAATCTTTTTCATTTTTTCGTACCCAGAGTTTTAATGTAAAACCACGCTGACTTTCTATGCACGTCCCTGTGCCGAGGAATCCCTGTGATTAAGTTCTAATCAATTTACTTAGCGGGAGCAGCCGGGGCAGCAGGAGCAGCCGGGGCAGCAGGTGCTACAGGCGGGTAGCCATAGCCATAGGGAGCGCCATAACCATAAGGTGCGCCATAGCCATAGGGACCGTAGCCATAGTAGTCGCGATAGTAGTTGTTGCCACGACCGTAACCGGAACCGCGGGCACTGCCACTCATACCAAAGCTGAAGTCACCGGAGCCATCACCCCAGCCGTCGCCCCAACCGTCGTTATTCCAGCCACGGTTGCCCCAACCTGGACCGCCGCCCCACCATGCGGAAGCGGAAGCGGAAGCCACGATCAGTGCAGCAGCTGCAGAAGCTTGAATGATCTTTTTCATTATTCACTCTCCTCGAGATAGAATGTAATCATGATGTAATTTGAGAAAGCAGATACAGCGCAGCTTTCGAGATATAGAATATTAGAAATTACTTAAATTAACAAATTGCGATTTTTAATTGTGCAAAAAATTTAAATAGTCATTTTCTAATAAGCCAAGAAACCCTAAAGCGGACTGAAACAGCAATCCATGCAAATCACCCTTATCAGACCAGACGACTGGCACCTGCATCTGCGCGATGACGAGGCCATGAAATCCGTAGTGGCCCATACCGCAGAACGATTCGCTCGCGCCATCGTGATGCCCAATCTGAAACCGCCAGTCACCACTACGGCCATGGCCATGGCATATCGAGAGCGCATACTCTCCGCACTCCCGCATAACAGTGACTTTACTCCTCTGATGACCCTCTATATGACTGACCGTCTCACCAGCGATGAGGTGATTGCGGCAAAAAAGAGTCAGATAATCAAAGGAGTAAAACTATACCCAGCAGGTGCGACAACCCACTCAGACGCTGGTGTCACGGACATACGCAAGCTTTATCCTGTACTGGAGACAATGCAGAGGGAGGGACTCCCACTGCTGATTCACGCCGAAGTGACCGATCCGGATGTGGATATATTCGATCGTGAGCAGGTCTTTATCGAACGTCATCTGCATCCTCTGGCACGGGACTTTCCAGCCCTGCCCATGGTTTTCGAACACATCACCACTAGGCAGGCCGTCGATTTCGTCCGTGCCAATGAAGGCACTGTTGGGGCCACCATCACCGTGCAACATCTGCTTTACAATCGTAACGCCATGCTGGTCGGCGGCATTCGGCCCCACTACTACTGCCTGCCGATATTGAAACGGGAGAGCCACCAACAGGCATTAATCGAGGCCGCAACCAGCGGTGAGTCCCATTTCTTCCTCGGGACGGATAGCGCTCCGCATCCTCAAAAAGCCAAAGAGTGCGCATGCGGCTGCGCGGGGTGTTACACCGCACATGCCGCGATTGAACTCTATGCAGAGATATTCGAACGGGCCAACGCACTCGACAGATTAGAGGGATTCGCCAGCCTGTTCGGTCCGGATTTCTATGGCCTGCCCAGAAACCGGGACACAATCACCCTGGCGAAGAAAGAGTGGAAGGTCCCGGAAAGTTACCAGTTCGGTCAGGATCGGGTCGTCCCTTTGGGCGGCGGAGAAGCTGTCAACTGGCAACTGGTCCGCTGAGCCGCGCTATTCGTCCCCTTCGAACAGCGACTCCTCTTCATCGAAAAAAGTATCGTCGAACAGATCGTCTTCATCCATGTGGTTGGGGCCGTCTTTGATCTGCGAATCCCTTTTCTGCAGGTAAAACTCCCTCTGGAATGCATATCGATCGACAGCCGCCTCATCCAGAACATCCCCTGCCTCGAGTAAATCGGCACGAACATCTATGAGTCGCAGGGTCGTCAGGGCATAGTAGGTCTCCTGACTTGGATAACTGATCGGATTTATCCAGGTGTCGCCGACCAGGCCTATCAGATCACGTAGTGTGGTGGGCCCCAGGAAAGGCATGACCAGATAGGGTGTATCCCCCATACCCCAGAATCCCAGGGTCTGGCCCAAATCCTCCTTGTAGTTGGGCAGGCCCATATCGGATGCCACATCGAAAAATCCGAATATACCCAGTGTCGTATTGATACAGACACGCCCAATATCGGTCAATGCATGCGTGGGCTTGAGTTGCAGAAGATTATTGACTGCCGATGGAACATCCGCGAGATTATTGAAAAAATTAGTGATCCCCAAATCCAACACCGAAGGAGTCACAACCCGATAGCCCTTGGCTACAGGTTTTGCCACGACCTTATCAAACTCCTGGTTGAATTCATCGATCCCACGATTGATCGACTCCAGCGGATCCGTGGGGTGCTTGTTCTGCATGCTGGCACAACCTGTTAGAAACAGCAGCAGCAGACTGATAATGACAATCCTTTTACTCACAGCTATCAAGCTCATTGTTTGGCCGGGAATCTATGCCCTAATTCGTGGGAGCATGAAACACCACGACCATACTCTTGTTTAACGCATTGGGGTGGCTAAATGCGACATCATATCAGCCCGATAGACCGCAGGTGAAATGAAAAGTGTAAAAAATCTATAGGGGAGTTTACTGACACTAAACCGATCAAAGCCAACCACTGGAAGTACTGACTATCTCTGGTCAGAAGATTGAAGGTGTTGTGGGATGTATGAAAAAGTGTCGAAAAAAACACTACCTTTCTTTATCCTTAGTCGATGAATGAGATCAACTACAACAACGCTATGGCGCAACGATTTCGCGGATACCTGCCAGTGGTCGTCGATGTGGAGACCGGTGGTTTCGATTCAACCAATGATGCATTACTGGAAATAGCCGCCACTACGATCGCCATGGATCAACAGGGCATGCTCTACCCCGCTGAGACCCATGCCTATCATCTGATCCCGTTTGAAGGTGCCAATATCGATCCCAAGGCACTCGAATTCACCGGTATCGATCCACAGCACCCGTTTCGCGACGCCCTGCCTGAGAAGGAGGCCCTGCATCTTATCTTTGCCCCCATCCGCAAGGCGGTCAAGGCAAGCGGTTGCAAAAGAGCGATCCTGGTCGGCCACAACGCATTTTTCGATCTCGGTTTCCTCAATGCCGCCGTTGAGAGGTCCGGTATCAAGCGTAATCCCTTCCATCCCTTCAGCACCTTCGACACCGTCACCCTGGCAGGCGCGGCCTATGGCCAAACCGTGCTCGCAAAAGCGGCAAAGGCCGCCGGCCTCGATTGGGACAGTAGTGAGGCCCATTCAGCAATCTATGACACACAACAGACCGCAAAACTGTTCTGCGGCATCATAAACAGATGGCAGGCATTATCGCCTGAGAAACCTTGGGTAAAAGATTGATCGACTTTAAAAACGTCAGGGATTGTTTCAGCATGGAGTCTCGATAAGCGTGCCATCGGCTCCCTGACACTCCAATCATTTCAGAAGGGGCCATACGAAGCCTCGGTCATACCGAAAAAAGTAATTCCCGGTATGACCCAATGGCATCGTCATCAGTTGTTCTGAATCACGATATTTGGAAACTTGGCCGCATAATCCTTGGCCTGTAGAGAGAGCTTGGCCGCTGTTTTACGGGCAATTTCGCGGTAGATCTGAGAAATGCGCGATTCGGGTTCGGCAACGACAGTCGGTTTACCGCCATCGGTCTCTTCCCGGATACGGATATCGAGCGGCAGCGCACCCAACAGATCCACTTTGTACTGGTTGGCCATTGATGAGCCGCCACCCTGACCGAAGATATGCTCTTCATGTCCACAGTTTGAGCAGATATGGATACTCATGTTCTCCACGATCCCAAGCACCGGAACCTCCACTTTCTCGAACATCTTTAGACCCTTGCGCGCATCCAGCAGGGCAATGTCCTGGGGGGTGGTAACAATGACGGCGCCGGACACCGGCACCTTTTGCGCCAAGGTCAGTTGTGTATCGCCAGTACCGGGGGGGAGGTCCACAACCAGATAGTCGAGGCTGTCCCAATTGGTATCATTCAGTAATTGCTCAAGGGCCTGGGTAACCATAGGTCCACGCCAGATCATAGGCGTCTCTTCATCAATCAGAAACCCGATCGACATCGCCTGCATGCCATAGCCTTGCATCGGCTCCAGGGTCTTGCCGTCCTTCGATTCCGGCTTACCGTTGATACCCAGCATGCGGGGCTGAGACGGCCCATAGATATCCGCATCGAGCACCCCTACCTTGGCACCCTCTTCAGCCAGGGCCAGGGCCAGATTGACCGCTGTTGTGGATTTACCGACGCCCCCTTTGCCGGATGCAACAGCAATGATGTTCTTGATGTTGTCGATCGGCTTGAGCGCTTTCTGCACAGAGTGGGAAACGACCTTTGAACTGATAGTGACATCGACGCTCTCTACACCGGGTAGTGCTTCGACCTTTTCGCGCACGGCTGAAGAAATATCTTCAATACAGCCTCTTGCAGGAAAGCCCAGCTCAACTGTGATAGCAACCTTGCCACCCTCAATCTCAACACCTTTGATCACCTTGGCGGTTACCAGATCCTTCTCAAGGTGAGGTTCTACATACCCCTTAATGGCCTCTTTTACGGAATCTTGTGTCAATTCAGACATCGTCAGTTACTCCTGCTGCGGACTTAATAAGGGTCCGGCATATTTTCTCAAAAACTACTGGCGGTGGATTCTACACGAAAATCGAATCGATATACCAAGCATTTTGCTGGGTTTTGAGTCGGCCACTACAGGCCTTACATGCATATGGGCTGATGGAATCCCCAATCCGGTCAGCGGCACCTGCGGTACAGCAAGGTGCCGCCAGGTTCGTTTGCGCCAGACAGCTGAAAATGAAGCAGACAGGCTATCAGATGTTCTCTATCCGCACCCTGCCCGGGATGAGGATCATTTTGGGTAATCGACTGCTCGACCGGCCGTTTGCATGATCACGTTACTGAAATCAGTCGTGCTCAGACCGGTGAGATAGTGAGTGATCAGATTGATACTGAGCTGATGAGCCAATTGTACACCCTCGGCATGCGGATTTCGGGTGATGGTCATTGCAACAATACCATGCACACTGCTCCAAAGAGCTCTGGCAGCCAGTACGATCTCTTCCTCGGGTCGGGCGGCCAATGCCTTCAGCTGCTTCTCAACCAATTCGTAGCAGCGCTCCATCTTCTCCTTGTTGATTTCCGTAGGGGCCTCTTCATCCCGTGGTCGGTGTTCAAAGATCATGCGCCAGCGGTGAGGATGCTGTGCGGCAAAGTCTATATAAGCCGTACCCAGCGCTAAAAGGCAGCGTTGCGGGTAGCGGCAGTCGGCCAACGCATTGATCAGGACAGCATAGAGCTGATCCAGGGTTCGCCCGTTAATCCGAAGCACCAGTTCGTCTAGATTCCTGAATACGAAATAGAGGCTGCCAACCGTATAGCCAATGGCTGTTGCCACCTTGCGCGCGGAGAGGCCGGCATAACCCTCGTTTTCAATGATTGTCTCCGCAGCCTCAAGGGCCATACACTCAATTTCCAATTTGCTGTGTTCTCCCCGTCTTCCCATGGTCACTCCTGTTTACCTTTGTGCTTTCCGTTGCGATACATGCTCGCTCTCGTTCCCTGCCGAAACTGAAGTCCACTATCACACTATTCGTCTATACACACAGTGATCTCATGCACAAGATGCCTATATTTAACAATGTTTTATTAAATGCTGTTTATTTTGAAAACTCCGGTTGCACCGGATGTCATGCAGATATCTCCGTCAAATGAAATCCACAATATGTCATGAAGGGATCGGCTGCCGTGAGGATTACGGACGGTGTTTTTATTCAATTTGCCGTATACAGCCTTGACGATGTAAGTCTGCTGACCAGCACAATCATCGCCAGCGAAATAAGAAATCCGGGAACGATTTCGTAAAGATCGAACAGGCCGCCTTGCAGTGGTTTCCACAGCACCACGGTCAAACCACCGCTTAGGATACCTGCCAATGCGCCCCATCGATTCATCCCTTTCCAGTAGAGGGAGAGAAGTACCGCTGGACCGAAGGCCGCACCAAATCCGGCCCAGGCATAGGAGACCAGATCGAGTACCCTGCTTTCGCGATCCAATGCCAGCAGGAAGGCGATCAAGGCGATTGACAGCACCGCCAGACGACCGACGATCACCAGTTCAGCCTCAGTTGCCCGTTTACGTAATAAAAGGCGATAGAGATCGCCGGTAAAGGTGCTGGAGGAGACCAGTAGCTGTGAATCGGCGGTACTCATAATGGCAGCGAGAATTGCTGCCAGACAGACCCCGGCCACCAGGGGATGAAACAGCAGATCGACCAAGCGGATAAAAACCTTTTCCGCATCCTCCAGGGGAGTTTCAAAGATCGGAATGCCCACCAGGCCCGACAGAGTGGCTGCCGTCAGGGTGATGAACACCCAGCTTACCGCGATACGTTGCGCCTTGGGTACGAAGTCGCTCTGTTTAATGGCCTTGAAACGCGCCAGGATGTGGGGTTGTCCGAAATAACCGAGTCCCCACGCCATCAGGGAGACGATAGCGATCACGCCGAGTGGCCCCCCGTTACTGTCCGTCAAAGGATTGAGCAACTCTGCATTGCTGCCTTCAACGGCTGACAGGAAACCTTCGAATCCACCGATTTCAACCAGCACGTAGAGCGGTATGGTCACTAGCGCCAACAACATCAGCAGCCCCTGAAATAGATCGGTCCAGGAGACGGCGAGAAAACCGCCGAAGGCGGTGTATAGAATAATGATCAACGCGCCGGATGCGACTGCCCAAAGATAGGGCAGGCCGAATACCGCCTCGAAAAGTTTGCCACCTGCGACAAGCCCTGAGCTCGTGTAGAAGAGGAAGAAAAGCAAGATAAAAAAGGAGGAAGAGATCCTGATCAAGCCACTGGTATCGTTGAATCTGTTCGATAGATATTCAGGCAGGGTAAGCGCATCGCCAGCCGCTTCGGACGCGATACGCAGGCGGGCCGCCACTAAACGCCAGTTGAGCCAGGTACCGATCAACAATCCCAGGGCAAGCCAGAAAGACTCAAGGCCTGCCAGGTAGGCATATCCCGGCAACCCGAGCAGCAACCAGCCACTCATATCGGAGGCGCTGGCGCTCAGCGCGGTCACCCAACTTCCCAGGCTTCTGCCGCCCAATACGAAATCGGAGAGGTTTCTGGTTCGACGCCAAGCAACGACGCCGATGATCAGCAGCGTCAGCAGATAACAGAAGAAACTCAATCCCACCAATAGATCACTACTACCCATCCCGCTTTTCCCTGTTACGGATCTTGTTAAGATAGGCCTGCTTCATCGCCTCTTCAAAGGCTTGATTCGATGGATAATCGAAGCCGAATACAGGTTGCCACAGACGCTGGTTTTCCATGCATAGATAGAAAAAGACCTCATCGTGCCAGAGCTGAAAAGACCGATAAGCGAAGCTGAACATCTCTTCCTTGATCGTCTGGGGATATGAGAGTTTGCCATCGCTCTCCACCATCGGCATCTGCAGTATCTTGCTGCGAAAGCCGCTGCGAGTCCGCAGCTGCCTGATCACAGGTTTAATGTAGGTCAGGGTACCCAGTGAAACCAGTGCCACCTCATCTGTGGAGAATTGCTCCGTCAGTTGTTGAAACAGGGCTCCATAATCCTCTCGCCAATCCGCATAGTGAATCATGGGGTGGAAATGAAAGCCGACCAACGCTCCCCGGTCTGCCACTCGGCGTGCCGCATTCAGGCGATCCTCCATCGATGCGGTAAGACGCTCCTCATGGGCAATCAACGTCGGGGTGTTGAGAGACCAGGTACAGAGCAGATTGGGAGGTAGATCCGCCTTCATCAGGTGGTTGATATTCTTCGATTTGCTCTTCAACTCCAGGATGACATTCGGATGACGGTGAGCGAAATCGAGCAATGCATCGAGTATCCCCCCATGGTTGCCCCACATCAGCGAATCCGATGATTGGCCGGTACCGATATGATAGATACGTTCGGGATCGATCTCGAGTTTTGCCAGCTTCTGCGCAAACTGCCTGTCAAATCGCACCTCATCGCCATGATAGAAGGATTGAATACTGCAGTAACTGCAATCGAATCCGCAGTTCTCCACCGCATCCAGAGTCATCAGGTTGCAGCAGCGGGTCCGTGACGATGCCACAGGACAGGGGCCAAGAGCCAACTTGTCCTTTTCGGTGTCGATGCGTCTGATGCGCTGTACAGCCTGCCCGTCTGTAACCGGTATTGGTGGATAATGTTTGGGCCTCTGTCGCAATTGCCGCCAATGCTGCTGTATTAGCTGCAGAAGTCTTTGTCGCCGTTGCTTGGGATCCAGTTTGGTTGTCTCTATCTCGGGCCAGATTTCATACAGCGGACGCTCTCCCCACATCACCAGATCGACAGCGATATCACTGAGCTGTCGAAGCTGTTGCTGAGTAAATCGGAATTCGAGGGAGCGGTGCCTGAGGAACTGCTGGTGTTGCACATCAAGCCGATCGATACCCGACTGGATCAGCAGCGTTTCCAGCTTCTCCTCGTAGGCTAAGGATTTCGCCTTCATCGAAACGTCTCACCGTTTGCGCGTCACGAATTGCTTGAGTCGCTGACGCTTCTGTATCTGACGTTTGGTGAGCTTGTTTCGCTTGCCCCGGTAGGGATTGTCACCGGAACGGAACTCGATTCGGATCGGTGTGCCGTCCAACCTCAGTGCTTTACGAAAGCGACTCACGAGATATCGTTTGTAGCTGTCGGGAACCTGTTCTGTCTGGTTACCGTGAATGACGATCAAGGGTGGATTTTTCCCCCCCTGGTGGGCATAGCGAAGTTTGATACGCCGCCCATGCACCTGCGGCGGCTGATGTTCCTGGACCAGCATTTCAAGCAGACGTGTCAGTTCAGGTGTCGGCAGATCGCTCATGGCGTTGGCATAGACCCGTTCTACCAGATCGAACAGGTCACCCACACCGGATCCATGCAACGCGGATATGTAATGGTGCCGGGCAAAATTGAGAAACGGCAGTTTACGATCGATCTCACTCCTGACACTCTCCCGCTGTTCATCGCTCAATCCATCCCATTTGTTGATCACCAGGATCAGTGCCCTGCCACTCTCGAGCACATGTCCCGCCAGATTGGCATCCTGTTCACCTATGCCCTGGCGGGCATCAACCACCATCAGGACGACATTGGCCTCTTCAATCGACTGCAGCGTCTTGATGATACTGAACTTCTCTATCGCTTCCTTGATACGAGAGCGGCGCCTTACGCCGGCGGTATCGATCAGGGTATAGTGTCGGTCATTGCGGCTGAAGGGAATATAGATGCTATCCCTTGTAGTGCCGGGCTGATCGAAAGCGACGACACGTTCTTCACCCAGCATGCGGTTGACCAGTGTCGATTTACCCACATTGGGACGGCCGACCACTGCGATCAGGATACCCCCCCGATCCGGTGGCCCCGCATCCTCCGCAAGAGGCAGGGAGTCGAGCACCTCATCGATGAGGCTGCGTACACCCCGGCCATGCTCTGCCGCAATGGTGTGGAGTTGGTTGAAACCCAAGCGGTAGAAATCGCTGGCAGCAATATCACCCCCCATCCCCTCGCTCTTGTTGACCGCAAGGGTGACTGGCTTACCGGTACGGCGCAGTTGTTGGGCGATCGCCTCATCACCGGCGGTACATCCCTCTTTGGCATCGAGCAGAAACAGAATATGATCGGCTTCGCCAATCGCCTGCCTGACCTGCTGCTCCATCAATTGATCAATGCCTATCTGTTCGCCGCTGATGCCGCCTGTATCCACCACCACGAAGGGATGCTGGCCCAACTTGCCGGTACCGTATTTACGATCCCGGGTCAGTCCGGGCTGATCGGCAACCAGGGCATCCCGGCTGCGGGTCAATCGATTGAAGAGGGTCGATTTACCCACGTTGGGTCGTCCGACCAGGGCGATGACCGGCAACATATCAGCGGTTCTCGGCCTCGATCGGGTGAGCTCTGAGGGCGCTCAGGGTTCCTCCCTCATCCAATACATAGACAATTTCGTCGATCACCAGAGGTTTAAGGCGGATGGCATCGCCTCCGACTCTGATACGGGCCAGCTGCCGTCCATCCTCCTGGGAAAGCCAGTGAACATAGCCGTCGAAATCACCCACCACAAGGGTGTCGCCCACCATTGCGGGAGCGGAGAGCTTGCGCGCATGCAGCTTTTTCTGCTGCCACAGGGTCGCCCCATTGGTGGCATCCAGTGACCAGATATGGTCTTCCGCATCGGTAATGAATACCTGACGCCAACTGGCATCAAGCCCGGCATGGGAGGAGATGTCACGCCGCCACAGCACGACACCGCTGGACTCGGAAACAGCAGCCACATCCCCCTGATAGGCCGAGACATAGAGGGTACCCTCCACCAGCACGGGATCTGCATCGATATCGACGACCCGCTCCAACTCCGTACGTCCCTTTGGCGTCGAAATTGTCGCCTCCCAATTCACCAGACCTGAATCGAGAGAGAGTCCGACAAACTTACCGCCGGCAAATCCGGCCAGCACTTGTGAATCGCTGACCAACGGAGAGCTGTCACCGCGTAGCGTCAATACCGGGACAGTGCGATCATATACCCAGCGTTTTTCACCACTATCTGTTGTGTAGGCGGTGACACCACCATCAGTGGTGCGGCAGATCACAGTACCGTCATTAACGGCAGGCGACGAGAGGACATCGCTGCTCACACGCTGCCGCCATCTCTCTCCGCCATCTTCACCGTCCAGCAGGATCAATTCCGCTTCCAGTGTACCGAGTGCGATCAATCCATCCGCGACACCAGGACCTCCGCTGAGCGGGCTATCGGTATCCACCGACCAGTGCCGCTCCCCTGTCTCTGGATCGAGGGACGACACTTCTCCAGAGGGCTCCGCGATATAGAGCATGCCGTTGCTGTAGACAGGTTTGAGCTTGAGCAGGGTTTCATCTGCGTCATCAAATCCTTCATCCCATAGGGTTTCGATACGCAACTCCGGCTGAAACTCCACCAGTTCGGACGGTGGATCCGCATTATCTTTACCGCTGAAGGCGCTACAGCCTGCGAGCAGCAACGGCAAAGGCCAGAAAATGGTGTATCTCATCTCAGCCTCAAGGGGTTGTGGCAGCGAGATCGTCGAGTTTCATCTGCAGCAGATTCCGGTTGCTGACCTCCAGGGTCATGGCCTGGGTGTATGCTTCTGCCGCGGCAGCCTTGTCGCCCCTGGCAAAGGCGATATCCCCCCGGATCACGGCGAACTCACCGGCGAATCCACCCTGTTCCGAGGCAACCTGTCTTTCGGCAGCATCAAGCTCTCCCTCATTTAGCAGAACCCTGGCCAGACTGAGTTGCACCAGCTGTTTCAGTGACGGGTTGTCCGCATTCTCACTGGCCCACTCCAGGCGGGAGATAGCAGTAGCCGCATCCCCCTCATCGAGCTTGACCCTCGCCTCGGCCATCGCGGCGAATATGGAATAGCTGTTGTCATAGTTGCCACGCATCAATTCCGCCTGCTTGACCGCCGACGGTTTATCCCCCCGGTCCACCGCCGCCACCATCTGATTGAAGGCCAGTGCCGCTTCGGCGCCGATTCTATCCTTGTAGTTACCCCAGGCCTGCCAGCCGAAGACGCCACCCAGTCCAATCACCAATCCGGCAATCACTGAGGTACCGTTCTCTTTCCACCAGCGTTTAATCGCCTCGACCTGTTCTTCTTCGGTCTGATACTCACTCATAGTGCATACCTTAAATGACTCATCGTTTATCCTGTTACTCAAGCAACGAGTGTAGTGTCCTATACTAGCGCTGCCGGCTGTTCATCATTGTCCTCGATTAATCAACTCCGCAAGCCTGGTCTCCAATTGAGACAGTGCTATCTGCTCCTGCTTGCCTTCACTTCGCAGCGGTTTAAGGCCAATCTCACGGCGTACAACCTCGTCCTCACCGAGAACGAGTGCATAGCGGGCCTGGCTCCGATCCGCTTTCTTCAATTGATTCTTGAATGTACCGCCCCCGCAGTGACTGATGAGACGCAGTGTCGGCAGTGCGCTGCGCAACCGCTCGGCCAGCAATACGCCTTCTCGGGACGCCCTGTCCCCCATCATCACCAGGTAGACATCGGGAACAGGCAGTTGTTCTTTCAAATCGAGCGTCTCCAACATGGCTATCAATCGCTCAAGCCCCATGGCAAAACCGACCGCCGGTGTCGCTCTTCCACCCAACTGCCCGACCAAACCGTCAAAACGTCCACCGGCACACACTGTGCCTTGGGCGCCCAGACTCTGCGTCACCCACTCAAATACCGTCCGACTGTAGTAGTCCAATCCGCGCACCAGGCGGGGATTTAGCCGATAACCCACCCCGGCATCGTCAAGGCCCTGTCGAAGGCGATCGAAGTGCGCCATAGATTGATCCCCGAGATACTCCATAAGGCTGGGCGCATCCTCTATCACAGACGCCATCTGAGGATTCTTGCTGTCGAGAATACGCAGCGGATTACTCTCCAAGCGGCGCTGGCTGTCATTATCGAGCTCATCGAAACGTTCGCGCAAATAGACGATCAGCTGATCACGATAGTTGGCCCGCTCCTCAGATGTACCCAAGGTGTTGAGCTGTAATTCCAGATCCTGCAGCCCCAATTCACGCCATATCCGGGCAGTGATCAAAATCAGTTCGAGGTCGATATCCGGACCCGCCAGGCCGAAGGCCTCAACACCTATCTGATGGAACTGACGGTAGCGCCCCTTTTGTGGTCGCTCATGTCGAAACATCGGCCCCTGATACCAGAGCCGCTGTGTCTGATTGAAAATCAGACCGTTTTCCAGACCGGCCCGTACACAACCCGCGGTACCTTCCGGTCGCAGCGTCAGGCTGTCACCGTTACGATCGGCGAAAGTATACATCTCCTTCTCGACAATATCGGTAACCTCGCCAATGGAGCGTTTGAACAGTTCGGTCATCTCGACGATGGGCATACGGATTTCGGCATAGCCGTAACGGCTAAGTACCGAACGCACCCGATCCTCGAGAAACTGCCAGAGCGGCGACTGTTGCGGCAGGATATCCTTCATCCCGCGTATGGCTTGGATCTGCTTTGCCATAGAATTCAGATTACAGGGTGTGAAATAGGACTGGTTCGAATAAAACGGTGAAGGGTAACACGGATCTGTGGATTTGATCTAGAATCGGTTACAGCCGGTTCGGATCCAGATTGAATCGCGCCACCTTACCCCGGGTAAAAGGCTTGAGATCGAAAGGTTCGCCATCGATGGTCAACTCCACACCGGGTGCATTACCCAGTAAAACGGAAAAAGGACCAAGCTGGCTATCCAGTGTTCGACGTTTACCAGAACCCAGTTCGCCAAAGATGCGCAGCTTGCCATCCCGATCACGCACCTCGGCCCAACAGGATTCGCTGAACAGGAACACCACCTTTTTTGACAGTAAAGGAGCCACCTCTTCGGCTGGTTCCTCCTCCTGCACCGGCGCAATCACCGGACCGGGCTCCTCTGTTTCAACAGATTGCTGCAGGGTGCCGCCCGCCGGCAATGGCGGTTGATCGGAGGTCGAGAGAACTTCCTCGATCTCAATCAACACCTGTTCCGACTCTTCCACCAGTTGTTCCGATGGCGATGGGGGTTGTGACTCTTCCTCCTCGACAGCAGGTACCGGTTGCTGAATTTCCTGATCGAGGAGCGGATCCTGGATACCTGATTCAACCTGCTCTTGCGCTGGAAGAGCGGCAGGCTCCTCCAATTCCACACGGGTCTGCCACCAGAAGAAGACCAATGCGGCCAGTATCAACAGAATACCCCAGGTCACATAACGCATAACCCCATGACCACTGTGCAGCTCACGACCAAAACTCTGCGTCTGCGCCCTACGCATAGGCAGATCATTGGAAGCTGGTAACAGACTCTGATAGGCTTCGATAACCGCTCCCTCATTGACGCCAAGCAGTCTGGCGTATTTACGCAGGTACCCCTGGACAAAAACGGGGCCGGGCAGATTATCGTAATCATCTGACTCAAGGGCGGCTATCATTGCCTGACTCAAGTGCAATTGTGTTGCCATCTTTGCCTGATCCAGGCCTTGCCGCTCTCTCGCCTTACGCAGTTGGGTGCCAGGTCCAATGACGACCTCCTGGGTCATCTCGGTGTCGTCTTTAGTTGTGACATTCATCGGCTTTTTTCAGCTTGGTAGAGCAACTGGACCTCAGGCGCATCCGGAAAATCCTTGAGCAGCCTTCTTCTATATTCGGTGCTTTTGGCCATGTCTCTAAGCCGTTTCTCTACCTGTACACCCAACCAAAGAGAGGCAGCCGTGGGTTTAATCTCGCTATGGTAGCGCTCCAGGTAGGCACGCGCGGAAAGATCGTTTTCCTGCTGCAATGAGATTTCCGCCATCTTGAAGAGTGCTATGGGGTAGGTGGGTCTGGCAGTCAGCGCCCGCCGGTAGAAGTTTTCAGCTTTAGCCTCGTCACCAGCACGCTCAACGCATAATCCGGCATTTGTCAGCGCCACCCATGGCGTGGGATAGAGTGGATTGGCGAGGGCCTGCTCAAAGTCCTCCAAGGCATCTGAAAATCGACCAAGACGACAGAAATAACTTCCTCTCGCATTTCGTATATATGGATCGCGTGCATCCAGTTCCACTGCCCGGTCATAATGTTTGCCGGCCCGATCTATCTCACCCAATTGCTGATAGAGTATGCCGATCACGTTGTGGGCTTCAGGGGACTTCTCATCCACCTCCAATGCCTTATTGAGTTTCTGCAGTGCCACCGCTGACTGGCCATCCCGCATATAGGCCATACCCATCTCTACATAGATCTTGGCCGGACTATTGCGTTTCTCCTGGCCCAGGTTACCCGTGGCATCCGTGGTTTGCGGTTGGGTTGCACAGCCGCCCAAAAGCAGCACTGCCGGTAGTAAATAACGTAGATAACAGCCTGTCGACTTCATGAAACACCCAATTTGATATTGCCCGTTTTCTCCATTCGCAACTCCCTGCTGCTCCGATCCCTGACCTTGCCGACCAGCTGTCCACACGCGGCATCGATGTCATCACCGCGGGTCTTACGCGTGGTGGCGATAATGCCTGAGCGCTTAAGGCGCATCCGGAAAGCCTCCACCCGCTCTGCCGGTGATGTGCGATAGTGTGTACCCGGAAACGGATTGAAGGGAATCAGGTTGACCTTCGAAGGTGTCCCTTCAAGCAGGCGGATCAATGCCTTGGCATGTTGCAGTGAGTCGTTTATGCCCTCCAGCATGACATATTCCCATGTCACTTTCCTGCGCTTATCCCCTTTGACATATTCGCGGCACGCGGGAATCAACTGTTCCAATGGATATTTACGATTAATCGGCACCAATTTATCCCGTAACGCATTGTCAGGGGCATGCAGGGAGACTGCAAGACTGACATCGCACGATTCCCGCAATCTTTTCAGTGCCGGCACAATTCCCGATGTACTTATGGTAACTCGATACTTGGATACCATATAGGCAAGATCATCCTGCATGATTTTCATGGCGCTGATGACTGCGTCGAGATTGGCCAGGGGCTCGCCCATTCCCATCAACACGATATTGCTCGGCGCCGCACCCAATCTGCGACTGGCAACCCATACCTGCCCTATGATCTCAGCGACGCTCAGATTACGATTGAAACCCTGTCGGGCGGTTGAGCAGAAGCTGCAATCGAGGGCACACCCCACCTGAGAAGAGACACAAAGGGTGTTCCTTCCATCATCCGGTATCAATACAGTTTCGATACGCTGACTATCCTGCAACTCAAGAATCCATTTGCGGGTGCCATCAGTAGCGGGCTGCTCATAAACCAGCTTCGGCAGCTCAATAGATGCCTGTTGTTGCAGCTGTTGACGCAGGCGTTTGGAGATATCGGTCATGGCATCGAATTCGGTGACGCCGTGTTTATGTATCCATTTGAAGACATTTCTGCCATGAAATGCCTTGCAACCCAATTCGAGGAAATAGGCCTCCATACCCTGCAGATCAAGGTCTAGAAGATTGGTGATTTCTCTCTGGTTAGCCAAAACAGGTTACGCAATATTGATCTATAGACACTTGGGAAGGAGAAAAAGCATAAAATAACAAAGCGTTAGTTTAGCGGTGACATGGCGGACTGGCAATCTAAACCTGCCATATGAATCCGTGGGTTCAGGTGCCACCTAAACCTGTCTTTTGACCAGGTTCACATCCTGCAACTGCTCGATTTTCGACAGCAAACGACTCAATTGTTCCATATCACGCACCTCAACCGTAAAACGCATCCGGGCTGAATCGGTCTTACGGTCACTGCTGGTGTTGACACCGATGACATCGATATCCTCGTTGGTCAGAATAGCCGAAATATCCCGCAACAGGCCTTTTCTGTCGCTGGCAATCACCAGGAAATCCACCGCATAGCTTGTCTCCCGCTGTTCCGTACTCCAGTGCACAGTAACCAGACGGTCACTCTCTCTTTTTTTTATGGCACGGATATTCGGGCAGTCGGAACGATGTATTGTAACCCCTCGCCCGCGGGTGACATAACCGATTATCGGATCATACGGAACCGGTTTACAACAACGGCCGATTGTGGTCATCAGGTCACCGACCCCGGCGACCACCACCTCCCCCTTGATCACCGCCTGGTTACGGTGGATTTCCGGTATCTCTTTTTCCCGCGACTCGCTCTTCGCCCGGCTGCCGAGGCCGGCGACCTGGATGGGTGACAGATCACCACGACCTATCGCCGCGTAGACATCCTCCGTATGCATCAGGTTGTGCTTTGTCGCTGCCGTCTCAAGATCAGGCTTCTCACTGATGGACAGGCGTGTCATTTCACGCTCCAGGGCTGCGCGGCCCAGCTCCACGTGGTGGTCATAGTCGAGTTGTTTGAACCACTGCTTGACCCGATTACGCGCCTTTGATGAATGCAGATAACCCAGGTGCGGGTTTATCCAGTCGCGACTCGGGGTTCCATTCTTGGCAGTCAGAATCTCAACAGTTTCACCACTGCGTAAGGAGCGATTGAGTTGCACGATATGGCCATCCACCCTCGCCCCCCGGCACTGATGCCCTACATCGGTATGGATGGCATAGGCAAAATCGAGTGGCGTCGAACCCTTGGGCAGTTCTACCACTTTCCCCAGTGGCGTCAACACGTAGATCCGCGTCGCCTCAAGTTCACTCTCCGCACCATCGCCTGGTGCAGCGCCATCCGTTCCCTCGTCCTTTCTCTCAAGCCATTGCCTCATCCAGACGATTCTTCGTTCGAAATCGCTATCCTGTTTGGCATTTTCCTTATACCGCCAATGTGCCGCCACACCCAGCTCCGAGTGAAAATGCATCTCACGCGTGCGGATTTGCACCTCCAGCGTCTTATCCTCGGGGCCGATCACAGCGGTGTGAATGGAACGATAAAGGTTGGCCTTAGGTGTCGCAATATAGTCATCGAATTCACCGGGGATGTGTTTCCACAATCCATGTACGACACCCAATGCCGCATAACATTGAGCGATGTCATCCACCAATACCCGCACCGCCCGTAAATCGAAGATCTGTTCGATATCCACCGCTTTACGCTGCATCTTGCGCCATATGCTGTAGATATGCTTGGGTCGTCCGCTTATTTCCGCATTCACGCCAACAGCCAGAAAATTTTCACGCAACAGTTCGATCACCTCTTTTTTAATGAACTGTTCCCGATCGGCGCGCCGACCATCCAGTTGACTGGCTATGCGTTTGTATTCCTCAGGATGGAGAAAGCGCAGTGCCAGATCTTCAAGTTCCCACTTGACCTGCCAGATACCCAATCGATTCGCCAATGGCGCATAGATCTCCTTTGTCTCATGGGCCAGGCGACGCCTCAGTTCCGGAGATAGCCTGCGTGCGGATCGCATCAGGTGGAGCTGCTCCGCCACAACCACCAGTACTACACGGATATCTTCCGCTATACCCAGCAACAGACGGCGCAGGTTCTCCGCATGCTGTGCTTCATCCTCAGCAGAGACATCAATGGACAGATCGGTCAGCAGATCGATGCGCGTCAGGTCATCCACCATATGGGCAGTGCTTCCACCCAATTCACGCTGCAGTATCTCAAGGGTAATTGTTGAATCCTTCAATACATCCAGCAGAAGCGCCGCCGCAACCGTTTCGCGATCCATACGTAAATCGATCAGGATCTCTGCGATGGATAGGGCGTGCCTTAATTGGGTCTCCCCACACAGAATACGCTTATCAGGATTGGCCTTGAGGGCCAGATCCCCCGCCCTGCACAGCATCTGCCGGTCATTTGCGTCGAACTCCGCAGGCAGCATCTCCAACCAGCGGGCAACAACCGCCGCATCGGCGCCATCCCCCTCCGGCAGTCGGCTGCGGGTAGTGACCATCGCAATCAATCAAGCACGTGACTGACCAGTCCATCCGCCAATTTCGGTTCAAACCAGGTCGACTTGGGTGGCATGACTTCACCGGCATCCGCGACCGCCATCAGCTGCTCCATGCTTGTGGGAAAAAGCGAGAAGGCTACCGCCATCTCACCGGAATCCACCCGTTGCTCCAAGCCGGAAAGACCTCGGATCCCGCCGACAAAATCGATTCGATTGTCACGGCGTGGATCGGAGATACCAAGAATCGGCTCAATCAGATTGTCTGCCAGAAGACTGACATCCAGACGCGCAACAGGATCACTGGGGATCTTCGCCGCATCGAGACGCAGGCGATACCACTGCCCATCCAGATACATGCCGAATTCACCACTCCGCTCGGGTTTTACGGCCTGATCACTGGTTTGCAATTGAAAAACCGCTTCAATGCGAGTGAGAAAAGTCTCTTTATCCAGCCCGTTCAGATCCATCACAACCCTGTTGTAGTCGAGAATCTGCATCTGATTGTGCGGAAAGATGACACTCAGAAAGTAGTTGTAGGCCTCATCCCCGGTATGGCTGCTATTCGTCCCTTTCCTCGAAGCCGCCACCCTTGAACCGGCGGCGGATCGATGGTGGCCATCGGCAACATAGAGCGCCTCCATCCGATCAAATTCATGGGTCAGCGTAGCCACTTTCTCTTCATCATCCAACGGCCAGATCTCGTGCCTTACTCCATCTGCGGCAGTGACATCCATCTCCGGGGGGGTCTGCGATATCTCATTGAGTAGGGCTTCCACTGCTGCGGCGCTCGGATAGACCAGAAAAACAGGACCCGTCTGGGCATTCAGGGCATCGATCTGACGCACCCGGTCATCCTCTTTCGCCGGGCGGGTGAATTCATGCTTTTTGATCCGGTCATGATCATAGGCCTCAACCGAAGCAGCGGCCACCAACCCTGTCTGTTGATGCTCCCCCATCGTCAGGCGGTAGACGTAGAAACAGGGCTGCTTGTCCCGAATGAGGATCCCCTCCCTTTCCATCTCCTTCAGATTCTCAGCGGCCTTGGCATAGACCTCGGGGGCATAGGGGTCGGTACCTTGCGGGAGATCTATTTCAGGCCTCGAAATATGCAGGAAGCTCCACGGACGGCCGTGGGCCATCTCTCTGGCCTCAGCCTCGTTCATGACATCATAGGGTGGTGCGGCGACATCGGCAGCCCGCCCTTCGGCAGGACGCAGTCCGGGAAATGCTCTGATCAGCGGCATGGGGATACTTCCTCAGGAATATGCGGTCGGTTATCAATCGATCCGATTATGAACGAGGGACGGATTGTTTCAAAAGAACAGTCGAACAATCAAGTTGAAAAGCCCCTCCGTGTAAGAATTGGCCTACGCTGATTTGAGATCAATCCTACATTTTTTTTAAGGTTAATCACTTAGAATTATAACCGTCGCATCAAGGAAGCAACGGATAGCAGGCTCGTACATGGATGTGCAAGGATCGAACCAATTGCCAACCAATCACTGCGACACGAGATCCTGGCGCCCAAGGATAGGGTGCCAGGGTTTTTTTTGCTTATAATACAGCAATATAAGGATTACTCGACGCCATATTCAATGACTTACCCCATGGCTCATATAGAGATCTGACGTTACCGTACCCGATCCTCGACGCGCCACAAGTATTGATCCGGCTGGTCAAACGCCTCCCACAACTGGCTATAAGTTCGCCCTGAATGTGGGTGAAGTTCATCACCCGCCACATCAGACAGGGGCAGCAGGACGAATGCATATTTCACGATTTCATCCCGAGGCAACTGAATCGGCCCATCATCGACAATCTGATCGCCATACGTCAGCAGATCGATATCCAGGGTTCGTGAAGCAAACCTGTCCGGTGTCCGTCTTCTGCCGTGACGTGCTTCCAGCTTCCGCAACTCCACGACCAGCGCTCTCGGTGAAAGGTCAGTGTAGATCCCCACAACCAGGTTATGAAAATTATCGCCTTCAAGCCCGACGGCCTCACTTTCATAAATAGGGGAGACCTGCAGTTCACCGAATAGTGCCTCAAGATCGCGCAGGGCTCGGGGAATATGGTTCTCAGGCGCCATATTGCTGCCCAAACTCAACCAGGCATGTACACTCCCGCGATCAGTCACGCTGACCTCGTTCGATTATCACACCTACATCCCGTGCGGCACTGACAGCGCCCACTTTGTTCAGGGTCAGGCGAACCCAAGGCACTCTGAATTCTTGCAGAACAATTCCGGCACACCGCTCCGCCAAGGTCTCGACCAGCTGAAATTCGCTCTCCCGGACATATGAGACAAGCCGTTTACTCACCGCTTTGTAATCGAGCGTATCTTCTATGTCATCAGTGGCCGCCGCTTTGGCGATATCGGCACCCATTTCGAGATCAAAAATCACCGTCTGCCTGATCTTACGCTCCCAATCATAGATTCCGATCACGGTATCGACACGCAGATCCCGGATGAAGACTATATCCATAAATATTGGCCATATTGTAAGTAAATGGCACATGGTAGAGGAGAATAGGCAATGAGCAAACCCCTCACGCAAGGCCAGAGTTCAGGGTATGAGCCATGTAACGCGGCTAAACCTTGTAATATAACCGGTTCTGTAACAACATGAGCCCGTCAAAACAAGCCTGATGCATGCATCTGCCAGAGCCCGAAGGCGATGAGCAGCAACTGGTGAAATCTCGCTGGGCATATCGTTTGACAGAATGGTGTAATTATTCAAGTGTACACATGATCACTGACTCTCTACTCATACTTGGCGCCTATCTGCTGGGTTCCATTTCAAGCGCCATCATTGTCTGCCGCATCATGGGATTGCCCGATCCGAGAAGTCAGGGATCGAATAATCCGGGTGCCACCAATGTACTGCGTATCGGTGGCAAAAAGGCGGCAGCCATAACCCTGCTCGGTGATTCATTGAAGGGATTGCTGCCAATGGTTGCGGCTCATCTGCAAGGCGCCTCTGCACTGGTACTCGCCTTGACCGGTATGGCAGCCTTTCTCGGTCATCTCTATCCCTTATTTTTCAGATTCAAGGGCGGTAAAGGGGTTGCAACTGCCCTGGGTGTGCAATTCGGTCTGCATTGGGGGATCGGATTGGCGGTTGCTTTGATCTGGTTGTTCATTGCAAAAGTGGTCAATATCTCTTCACTCTCAGCGCTTGTCTCAATGGCGCTGGCACCGTTGATAGTCTGGGTGATCTGGCCGGAGACTGAACTGGTGGTGATGCAGATCGTAATGTCGTCGATTCTGTTTTGGCGCCATCGATCCAATATTCAGAACCTGTTGCAGGGTGCGGAAGGGACCATTGCCAATCAAGATAACAGTGAAGACAAATAGGTGGAGCGATGCCGGAACTCGAGATCATAGAGTATGCGAATCATATAACCTGTATAGACACCCATTATCAACGGCCCGAACTGGCTGCCTGTTATCTCGTGGAATCCGGGGGTGAAGCGGTATTTATAGATACCGGAACCAGTCATACTGTCCCCTATCTCATGGATGTCCTGGCGGCGAAAGGGATACAGCTATCACAGGTAAAATATGTCATACCGACTCATGTACACCTTGATCATGCCGGCGGCGCCGGGGAACTGATGCGCAGGTTGCCCAACGCATCCCTCGTAATCCACCCCTACGGCGCCAAACACATGATCGATCCTTCGAAATTGATCGCCGGTGCAACTGCGGTCTATGGCGAGAAACAATTCGAGCGGCAGTTCGGTAAGTTGACATCCATCCCCAAAGAGCGTGTCATCGAGGCACCGGATAACACGCGCCTGAGCTTCGGTAACAGGGAGTTGTTGATATTGGATACTCCCGGGCATGCCCGACACCATTTCTGTGTCTACGACGCCATGGGCCAGGCAATGTTCACCGGCGACACTTTCGGCCTGTCCTATCGGGAATTCGACACCGAGCATGGCCATTTCATCATGCCGACAACAACCCCTGTGCAATTCGATCCAGAGGCATGGCAAAGCACGCTGGAGAGATTGATTACACTGTCACCTGAACGTATCTACCTGACCCATTACGGTGAAATCGGGAGACCAAAGGAGATGGCTGAAAAGCTGAGCCGATATATCGAAGAGTTCGCGGCCATTGCCAGGGCATCCCGTGCGAACCCCGGGGAGGAGCGGGTTGTGGATATTCGCAACAGCTTGAAGGATTGGATGATGGATAAACTCAAGACCCATGGCTGCCGCCAATCTCCCGAAATCATCGAACAACGGATGTCAATGGATCTGAAGTTGGACGCCCAGGGTCTTGATGTATGGCTGACTCGCCTGGAGCAGGCTTAGAATACTAGGGCCTGTTTACACTAGGGCCTGTTAACACTAATCCAATCGGCTCTGTTGTGTCTGAAAATGCGCCAATCAAGGCGCGAGGAGTGAAGTTTGGTGATTCCAAATGAGCGACGAGCAACGCCGAGTGGCGCATTTTCAGGCACAACCCGAAGGGCTGGGCTGTTTTTCCACCCAGCGGCGTTATCATTCGCTCATTTAGCACGGCTAAACCTCGCTCATTCTGCCTTGCTGGGTAAAAAAACAGCTCCAGCAGAGTCGATTGGATTAGTGTTAACAGGCCCTAGTCCGATTAGCGCTAACAGGTCCTAACAAGGTTTTGAACCGCTCTGGTCCCAGGCGAATGTACAGTCCAGCCTGGAGAGCACATAGATCATGCCCTGCTCTCCATCGCCGATCATCATCGACAGTGGAGAGTGCTTGTTGAATTTGTGGCTTCGCTGGCGCAGCCAACGTTTGCCCATGCTCGGATTGGAGGGATAGGTCGTGCGCAGCGCATCATCGATTCGCACAAGATATTCCACCCGCCTCATGACATCAGGGGTATCCGGTAGCGGTTTGTTGTAGCGATACTGTGTAAAATGGCGCGCCTTTCCCTCTAAATCCAACAGTGCCATCATCTCTTCTGAGTGCAGGCCCCAGTTCTCGAACATATTCATCACACCCCGAGTAATGGCCAGTCGGTCATTCAAGGACCTGCTTGTACTGATATCTTGAGTAGTTGCCATAGCCTACCAATTCCCCACGAAATTACTTGGTTAAGGAGAATAGCACGATTTGCCTGCATAAACCCCGAAAATATTCAGGGTTTACTCCACAGTGCCTGCCACCATCGTTTGCGATTCTTCGGCACCACAGTGCCAGGCAGATCGACGGGTGGCAGCTTGCTCAATACCCAACCGGGTAGCGGCGGATTGTCGCTATATCCACAGGAGACGCCCAGATTATTCGGATCATAGATTTTGATGAAACCGGGTTGATCGAGATCGTCCGCATAAACGATGCCGCAATAGTCTTCTTCATGTTCGCTGCGCAACAGAACATCGATGCTATCGATGAACTTGAGAACCATATTGGCGTCAGCGGTGGAAGTCGGTGGCGGCTCGCCTATGGCGTAGATATACCACCCACCAGCGGCATCCTCTTTCAATACCTGCCACAAGACATCCAACTGATGCCATCTGAGGGTTGAAGTGAAACTCCCCCTGAAGGCTTGCAGATAAGCGTTCTGTTCATCCACGGAAGATACTTTGTTCATGTGATGGATTATGTCATTTGTGAGCTTTGATTGAAGTACCTTGAGATGTCTCTTTTGGGTTATTTAGCTATTGTTACGATATTGTCATTTTTTATTAGGGCTTATAACAGCATTGGGTATAATGGAATTTTACACCCCCGGCTTGTGATATGAATAATGTTAGCAATACGCTGTTCGAGTCCGATCTAAACCTGAAGTTACTCAATCGCGGCAAGGTTCGCGATATCTATGAAGCGGATGAGGATCTCCTGCTGATTGTCACTACAGATCGACTCTCAGCGTTTGATGTCGTATTGCCCCAACCCATACCCGGCAAGGGGGAAGTACTGACCAGAGTAGCCAACTTTTGGTTCAATCGCACCCGTCATATCGTACCCAACCATCTCAAGGATATCCCGCTGGAGAAGATTGTAACAGACCCACGACAGCGTGAGATTCTAGGGGATCGATGGATGCTGGTGCGCAAGCTGAAACCACTGCCTGTTGAAGCAATCGTCAGGGGCTACCTGATAGGATCCGGCTGGAAGGACTACCAACAGAACGGAAGTGTATGTGGCATATCCCTGCCTGAAGGGTTGCAACAGGCCGCCATGCTCCCGGAACCAATCTTCACGCCTTCAACGAAGGCGGAGGTTGGGGATCATGATATGAATATTTCATTCGAGCAGGCTGAGGCACTGTTAGGAAAGGATGTTGCCTGTCAGGTTAGAGATCTGAGTCTGGATATCTACAAACAGGCGGCTGACTATGCCCTTGAAAGGGGAATTATCATCGCAGACACGAAATTTGAATTCGGTTTGGATGCTCAGGGCAGGGTCCATCTTATCGATGAAGTGTTGACGCCGGATTCATCCCGATTCTGGCCGGCAAGCTCGTATCGCCCGGGATGCAGCCCTCCCAGCTTCGATAAGCAGTTCGTAAGAGACTACCTGGAGACACTCGACTGGGATAAGACGCCACCCGGACCTGAGCTACCCCAAGAGGTAATTGATAAAACAGCGGAAAAATACAAAGAGGCGGAAAAACGCCTGACTGGCGAATGGCGAGAAGAGTAGCTCAATAACGAATTTTGTTCGTGCCGGGCTTCAATTTTTCTGTTTTCTTGCCGATTCTCTTGATAACCAAGCTAACTGTTTGTTGCATGATTGTGATTGAAACTAAATCAACCCGATTCAGCTATTGTGGTATAAAGTTTTGTCTGGTATGACAGCAATCAATATTAAATCCGCCAGGGTGGTCATCTATACCACGCTGAGATGTCCCCATTGCCAGCATCTGAAACGTTGGCTAAAGAGGAATAAGGTTCCTTTTTTAGACTTCAATGTGGGCAAACCTGGAAAAATGCAGAAACAGTTTTTTGAGATCGGTGGGCAAACCGTACCTCTGATCGTTATCGGTAATAATAAGTTTGTCGGCTTCAATCCCAATCAACTCAAGAAAGTACTGCAGAGAGAAGGCTTGTTATAGGGACGAGACGTAGCTACGTCACAGCAGAATGACAAAGGGGGCTATCGCCCCCTTTGTATTTCTCGACTCTCTGCTCAATCGGATCAGTTGACCTTAGGGTCGAGTTCGCCGCTCTCATAACGATTTTGCATATCTTCCAGCGAGATCGGTACGATCTTGTCAGCCATACCCGCCGAGCCAAAGGCTTCATAACGCGCCTTACAGATCTCCGACATCGCCTTGGTGGCTTCCTTGAGGAACTTCCGCGGATCGAAGTTGGACCTGTTGTCGTGCAGATGCTTACGGATAGAGCCGGTCGATGCCATGCGCAGATCGGTGTCAATATTGACCTTGCGTACACCATGCTTGATACCTTCGGCGATCTCCTCCACAGGCACGCCATAGGTCTCACCCATATCGCCGCCATACTCATTGATGATCGCCAGCCAGTCCTGCGGCACCGAAGAGGAACCGTGCATGACCAGATGGGTGTCAGGAATACGCGCATGGATCTCCTTCACCCGATCGATGGCCAGGATATCGCCCGTGGGGGGGCGGGTGAACTTGTAGGCGCCGTGGGATGTCCCAATCGCAATCGCCAGGGCGTCCACACCTGTCTTCTTGACGAAATCGGCCGCTTCATCGGGATCGGTCAACAGCTGGCTGTGATCGAGCGTGCCCTCGGCACCCACGCCATCCTCTTCACCGGCCTGACCGGTTTCAAGGGATCCCAGACAACCCAGTTCGCCCTCAACGGAGACACCACCGGCGTGGGCCATTGCGACCACGGTTTTGGTCACATCCACATTGTATTCGTATGACGAGGGTGTTTTGCCGTCGCTCATCAATGATCCGTCCATCATAACTGAAGAGAAACCCGATTGAATGGAACGCAGGCAGACTGAGGGTGATGTACCGTGATCCTGGTGCATACAGACCGGGATGTGCGGATACATCTCAGTTGCGGCAATGATCAGGTGACGCAGGAAAGGTTCTCCCGCATAGGAGCGGGCTCCGGCGGAACCCTGCAGGATAACAGGACTTTTGGCCGCATCAGCAGCCTGCATGATAGCATGCACCTGTTCCATATTGTTGACATTGAACGCCGGCAAACCGTAGCCGTTTTCCGCAGCATGGTCGAGAAGTTGGCGCAGGGATATCAGAGCCATGATAGCCTCCTTGGTTATGTGTCTATAGTAATTTCAACTGTCGATGACCCCGCCAGACGGCGTCACCTTTTAATCGTGTCTTCAGCGAGAACATGCTCACCGACGCGCATCACTTTCATAATATTGGTTTGACCCTCCACACCGGAGCGATCACCCTTGGTGATAATCACCAAGTCACTTTCACGAACCTCACCGCGTCTCAGCAGTTCATCGATCACTTCTTCGTTCACCTTATCGACATTTGTACTGGCAACGTCAAAACTCACCGGGTAGACACCGCGGTAGAGGGTGACCTTGCGTCTTGTACGCACATGACGCGTCAAAGCATAAATGGGGATATCGGAACTGATACGAGACATCCATTTCACTGTGGAGCCCGATTCCGTTAGTGCGGCGATCCCTTTCACACCCAAGTGATTGGCAGTATACATGGTCGCCATCGCAATCGATTCGTCGACACGGCCAAACACACTATCGATCCTATGATGCGAACGTCGTGCGGTTTGATGTTTTTCCGCCTCTGAACAGACCCGGTCCATCGCTTCGATGACCTTGTACGGATACTTGCCCACCGAGGTTTCGGCAGAGAGCATCACCGCATCTGTGCCATCCATGACCGCATTCGCCACATCGAACACTTCGGCCCTCGTGGGTATGGGATTCTCGATCATCGACTGCATCATCTGGGTGGCGGTGATAACCACGCAATTCATCCCGCGCGCGGTCTTGATCAGCTCCTTCTGCACCGCTGGCAGCTCCGCATCGCCGATCTCTACACCCAGGTCTCCACGGGCAACCATAATGGCATCGGAAGACTTGATAATCTCCTCGAGGCTGTCCAGTGCTTCGGCACGCTCGATCTTGGCGATGATACCACCGGTCCCACCCGCCTCGTCCAAGAGACGGCGTGCCTCCTTCACGTCCTCTCCATTACGTACAAAGGAGACGGCAAGATAGTCGACATCGATTTCAGCCGCAAATCTGATATCGCTCCTGTCCTTATCGGTCAATGCCGGCGCAGAAAGCCCGCCACCCTGCTTGTTGATGCCCTTGTTGTTGGAAAGCCTGCCACCGACAATCACCTTGCAACGAATCTCGTCACCTTCCACCTCGGAGACCCAAAGCACAATTGCGCCATCATCCAATAACAGGGTATCGCCACGAGCGACATCCCCCACTAGTTGCGGATAGGTCAATCCGACCCGCTGCTGATCACCTGCATCCAGTGCACAGCCGGCATCGAGCATGAAGATGTCGTCTTCACTCAGATTGATTGCACCCGACTTGAATCGGCCGATACGTATCTTCGGTCCTTGCAGATCGGCCAAAACACCAATCTGCCGTCCACAGGCACGTGCCCGATTACGTATCCTCTCAGCCCGCTGGCGCTGGGCATCATGATGATCATGGGATAGATTGAGGCGAACCACGTCCACCCCTGCATGGATGATGTCGTCAAGGATCTTTGGATCATCCGTCGCCGGTCCCAGGGTTGCAACAATTTTTGTTCGTCTTGGCATAAAAATCCAGCTACATGCTCAACGCATGAATAAACCGGCTGAACTACTGCTCAACCGTTTTCGATCGATGCTCCGGTTACTCAGCTGCACGCGCTTCAAGCATTGCCACCGCAGGCAGAGTCTTACCTTCCAGGTATTCAAGAAAGGCGCCACCCGCTGTGGAGATATAAGAAACCTTGTCGTATATATCGTACTTTTGAATGGCGGCAATGGTGTCGCCACCACCGGCTAGGGAGAAACCGTCGGAATCGGCAATCGCCATGGATACGGTTTTTGTACCCTCGCCGAACTGATCGAACTCGAAAACACCAACCGGTCCATTCCATACGATGGTGCCGGCCCGCTTGATGATATCAGCAAGTTCATTGGCGCTATCCGGTCCGATGTCGAAGATCATTTCATCGTCTTCGACCTCACCCGCCGACTTCAATACGGCAGGCTCATCTTCCGCAAAGTTTTTGCCTACCACCACATCGGTGGCAATCGGAATAATCGCACCGCGCGACTTCATCTTTTCGATCAATGCCTGAGCTGTCGGCACCAGGTCGTCCTCGCACAGGGATTTTCCCACGTTGTGCCCGGTCGCCTTGAGGAAGGTATTGGCAATACCGCCACCCACCACCAGTTGATCCACCTTTTCTGACAGAGCCTCGAGCACGGTTAGCTTGGTGGAGACCTTGGAACCACCCACAATCGCCACCATCGGCCGGGCAGGGTTGGCCAGAGCCTTGGCGAGATTATCCAATTCATCGGCCAGCAACAGGCCGGCACAGGCTGTCGGTGCGAACTTGCCGGCGCCATGGGTGGAGGCCTGGGCGCGGTGGGCGGTGCCGAAGGCATCCATCACGAAGACGTCGCAGAGGGCGGCATACTTCTTTGCCAGCTCCTCGTTGTCTTTCTTCTCACCGCTGTTGAATCGGACGTTCTCGAACAACACCACCTCGCCTTCCGCCACCTCGGGCGCGCTCTGCAGATAATCCTTGACCAGACGGACCGTCTTACCGAGCTTGGCGCTCATGTCATCGGCGATCGGCTGCATGGAGTTCTCGGCATCCACCTCTCCCTCTGTGGGGCGACCGCGATGAGACATCACCTGTACCCTGGCACCCGACTTTACGCAGTGCTCGATTGTAGGCATGGAGGCGGTAATTCGTGCATCCGACGTGACTTTACCGTCTTTGACGGGAACATTGAGATCGGCGCGAATCAAGACACGCTTGCCGGCGAGGTCGAGGTCGGTCAACTTGATGAAAGACATTAGGAACTCCTAGGTCGATTCTAATTTTTCAGTATGAATTTTGAATTATGAACTCATGACATCGTCAGTCGATGCATTGAAAGCAGGTAAATTCATATTTCCAAACTCACCACACTACAACATGGGACGGTGTTTAACCGCCCCATGTTGAGCAGTCTTACTAGGCCACGTGCTCGACCATGCGCAGCATGTTGCAGGTATAGCCGTACTCGTTGTCGTACCAAGAGACCACCTTGACGAAGGTATCGTCCAGCATGATGCCGGCGCCTGCATCGAAGATGGAGGGGGTACCACGACCGCGGAAGTCGGTGGAGACCACCTTCTCCTCGGTGTAGTCCAGAACACCGGCCAGATCACCCGACTCGGAAGCGGCCTTCATGGCGGCACAGATATCGTCATAGCTGGCGCCGCTGTTCAGCTCCACGGTCAGGTCGACCACGGAGACGTCGGAAGTGGGCACGCGGAAGGCCATGCCGGTCAGCTTACCGTTCAGCTCGGGCAGCACCTTGCCCACCGCCTTGGCGGCACCGGTGGAAGACGGAATGATGTTCTCCAGGATACCGCGACCGCCGCGCCAGTCCTTCATCGAGGGGCCGTCAACGGTCTTCTGGGTGGCGGTGGCTGCATGCACGGTGGTCATCAGGCCACGCTTGATGCCCCACTTGTCGTTCAACACCTTGGCCACCGGCGCCAGGCAGTTGGTGGTACAGGAGGCGGCGGAGACGATGGCCTGCCCGTTATAGTCATTGTGGTTGACACCGTAGACGAACATCGGCGTGGCGTCTTTGGAAGGGGCACTCTGTACCACCTTCTTGGCGCCTGCATCGATGTGCTTGCGGCAGGTCTCCTCGGTGAGGAAAAAGCCGGTGCATTCAATGACCAGGTCGGCACCGATCTCATCCCATTTCAGGTTCGCCGGATCACGCTCAGCTGTGAGACGGATATTCTTGCCGTTGACAACCATGTTGCTGCCGTCCACCGCAACATCGCCTGGGAAATTACCGTGCACTGAATCGTATTTCAGCATGTAGGCCAGGTAGTCAGGTTCCAGAAGATCATTGATACCAACGACTTCGATACCAGGGAAATCTTTGGCGATAGCGCGGAACGCCATACGACCGATACGACCAAAACCATTGATGCCTACTTTGATAGTCATTTCAGTTCTCCGTTTATAGCTATGTAGAGTTGTAATCTAAATTGAATCGTTCACTCACGGGTGCCCACGGCACCCGTTCGTTTGTTATCAGGCAGAAACCTCGTTGATGGCAGCAGCCACTTTTTCAGCGGTGAAGCCAAACGCTTTGAACAGTTCTCCAGCCGGTGCCGATTCACCAAATCGGTTGATACCTATCACCTTGCCGTTGAGGCCGACGTATTTATACCAGCCATCGGTGACTGCAGCTTCCACAGCCACACGCGCGGTCACATTCGAGGGCAATACCGACTCTTTGTAGGCGGCTTCCTGTTCATCAAACAGTTTGGTATTCGGCATGGATACCACACGCACATTCTTGCCGGAATCGGCAGCGGCCTGAATGGCGATGCCCACTTCCGATCCGGTTGCGATAACGATCGCATCGGGGGTACCGTCGCAATCACTGATCACATAGCCACCCTTTGCGATATTCGCAATCTGCTCGTCACTACGTTCCTGGTGTGCCAGGCCCTGGCGGGAAAAGATCAATGAGGAAGGTCCGTCTTTCTTCTCAATGGCGGCCTTCCAGGCGACGGCCGTTTCGACGCCGTCGCAGGGACGCCATACATCCATGTTCGGAATCATGCGCAGGGTTGGAATCTGCTCGATCGGCTGATGGGTGGGGCCGTCCTCGCCCAGACCGATGGAATCGTGGGTATAGACAAAGATCGAGCGCAATTTCATCAATGCCGCCATGCGTAATGCATTACGGGCATATTCGGAGAACATCAGGAAAGTGCCGCCATAGGGGATAAATCCACCGTGCAGTGCGACACCATTCATGATTGCGGACATGCCAAACTCACGCACGCCGTACGAGAGATAGTTACCGTCGGTGTTGCCATCGGTGATCGAGCTCGATCCGGACCAGGCGGTCAGGTTCGAGGGGGTCAGGTCGGCTGACCCACCCATAAATTCAGGCAACAGGGGACCATAACCGTTGAGTGCGTTTTGCGATGCCTTACGGGTTGCCGGCGATTCTGCCTTGGCGTTGACCTCAGCGATGAATTTGGCGGCCTCCTCATCCCAGTTTGCGGGCAGATCACCCCCCATGCGCCGCTTGAATTCCGCCGCGAGTTCCGGATTGGCCTCGGCATAGGCCGTAAACTTATCATTCCATGCGTTTTCGGCACCGGTGCCTGCATCCTTCGCATCCCAGCCCGCATAGATCTCATCAGGAACCACGAACGGCTCATGCGACCAACCCAGCTGTTCCCGGGTGGCGGCGATTTCATCATCACCCAGTGGGGCGCCATGACAGTCATGACTACCCGCCAGATTGGGTGAACCGAAACCGATGGTGGTCTTGCAGCAGATCAGTGACGGCTTGTCGCTCATCGACTTGGCTGCCTCGATCGCCTGATCCACGGCATCCGCATCATGGCCGTCCACATCGCGAATCACATGCCAGCCGTAGGATTCGAAACGGCTAGGCGTATCATCGGTAAACCAACCTTCGGTCTCACCGTCGATGCTGATACCGTTGTCATCCCAGAAAGCGATCAGCTTGCCCAGACCCAGGGTACCCGCCAGTGAACAGGCTTCATGTGAAATACCCTCCATCATGCAGCCGTCACCAAGAAATGCATAGGTGTTGTGGTCAACGATCTCATGACCTGGCTTGTTGAATTGTGCTGCAAGGGTTTTTTCGGCCAGGGCCATACCAACCGCATTGGTGATACCTTGTCCCAGCGGTCCGGTGGTTGTCTCAACACCCGGTGCATAACCGTACTCCGGGTGACCCGGGGTCTTGGAGTGCAGCTGGCGGAAACTCTTCAGGTCATCGATACTCAATCCATAGCCGGTCAGGTGCAGCAGTGAATAGATAAGCATTGAACCATGACCGTTGGAGAGAACAAAGCGGTCGCGATCCGCCCACTCCGGATTGGCCGGATTGTGCTTCATGTGGTTGTTCCACAGCACCTCTGCGATATCGGCCATACCCATGGGCGCACCAGGATGACCCGAATTGGCTTTCTGTACGGCATCCATACTCAGGGCACGTATGGCATTGGCGAGTTCTCTTCGTGAGGACATTGACCCCTCCTGATTAGAAAAAGTTAGTAATCTGTATCTGTCGGATAAAAGTTATTGTGTGGCAAGCCACTGAATTCGTTATCAATAAACCCCATTTTCACACCCCTACGCATTGATATTTATCGGTGTACCGGGATGTTGACCCCTATTGCATAACCGAAGTCCGGAAGGGCAAAAGGTGAGCTATTCTGACCCAAGCCCCCTATCTGGGCAAAGCAGCTGACTTTACGGGGCAATAAGCTGGCTTGATGAATAAACCCTAATATCCTAATAAACAATGCAGTTTCAAGTAGTTGGCTCTTCTCTCCACTTGATTGAGCAACCCATGCTGGGTATTTGCTCCTGCGGTCCATGACCCGTTTCAGCCACCAATTTCATGGCTTCATAGAGATCCCGCCGCACATCTGAGGGAGCTGTCTCTTTGCGACTCTCATCCAGGCGGCCACGATACTGCAGCTCCAGCGCCGCATTGTAGCCAAAGAAGTCGGGGGTACAGACGGCGCCATAGGCCTTGGCGACGGCCTGGGTCTCATCAAACAGATAGGGAAAGGGATAACCCATTTGCTCGGCAACCCGTTGCATATTTTCGAATGAGTCCTCTGCATATTCGGCAGGATCGTTCGACATGATTGCCACAGTATTGATGCCAAGTTGAGCTAACTCTTTGGTATCCCGAACAATCCTCTGCTGCACAGCCTTGACATACGGACAGTGATTACAGATGAACATCACCAGTAAACCGCGCTCACCAGCACACTGCTGCAGGGACCAATCCCGGCCGTCGACACCCGGTAAATTAAAATCCGGGGCGGGTGCGCCAAAGTCGCATATTGGGGTTTGTAAGGAAACCATCATTGATCCCTTTAATACTATGAATTGATTGTGGGGTGGGGCATTATGCAAAAAGCAGGCTGATGTGTAAAATCCCGATTTCTCATGTAGCTGACACAATCTGTTCACAGCTCGAGATCCGGCATCGTGTGATACTGGAAAAACTCCTCACATACACCTGTTGAAGTCTAAGGAATTTTGATGGCAAGAGATTTTATTTTTACATCCGAGTCAGTTTCAGAAGGTCACCCAGATAAAGTCGCCGACCAAATCTCGGATGCCATGCTGGATGCTATATTACAAACCGATCCCAACCCGGACAGGGCACGTGTGGCATGTGAAACGCTGATCAAGACCGGCGCTGTCATCGTTGCCGGCGAGATCAGCACCGAGGCATGGATTGATCTTGACGACCTGGTCAGAGAGGTTGTGTGTAATATCGGTTACACCAGCTCAGACGTAGGTTTCGACGGTTCCACCTGTGCGGTAATGTCCCTGATCGGCAAACAGTCCGGCGATATTGCGCAGGGTGTCGATCGAACCAGCCCTGAAGAACAGGGAGCCGGCGACCAGGGGATGATGTTCGGCTACGCCACCAATGAGACTGACGTGCTGATGCCGGCACCGATCACCTACGCCCATCGGTTGGTTCAAAGGCAATCGGAAATACGCAAGGCCGGAATCCTGCCGTGGCTGCGTCCGGATGCCAAAAGCCAGGTCACGCTGCGTTATGAGGACGGCAAGGTCAGCGGTATCGGTGCCGTGGTACTGTCGACCCAGCACGATCCGGATATCGATAACGCCCATCTGCGCGAAGCTGTGATGGAGAATATCATCCAACCGGTCCTGCCCAAGGAGTGGCTGGATCAATGCCCCCAGGAGAAGATCCATATCAACCCGACCGGCAGCTTTGTCATCGGTGGCCCGGTGGGTGACTGCGGTCTTACCGGACGTAAAATCATTGTAGATACCTATGGTGGCTCCGCACGTCATGGTGGAGGCGCTTTTTCGGGTAAAGATCCATCCAAGGTTGATCGTTCAGCCGCCTATGCCGGCCGCTACGTGGCGAAAAACGTTGTTGCCGCCGGACTGGCGGACCGCTGTGAAATCCAGGTCTCCTATGCCATCGGCGTGGCTGAACCCACCTCAATCATGATCGAGACCTTCGGTACCGGTAAAATAGCCGATGAGAAGATTGCGGAACTGGTGCGCCGGAACTTTGATTTGCGGCCCTACGGCATTCTGAAAATGCTGGACCTCCTGAACAGTGACCGTATCCAGTACAGAAAGACCGCCGCCTACGGACATTTCGGCCGTGAAGACGAGGGATTCACCTGGGAGCTCACGGACAAGGCAGAGCAGTTGCGGGAGGATGCCGGACTTTAAGTTTAATAAAATTTTGAATTGATGTGCTCGCTGTACACGCTTCTTTATTAAATTTCCGGAGTCTTTTGGCGATAAAATAACCCGCGCGGAGCGCGCTCAGCAATTCACAATTCAACATTCATAATTCATAATTGAACTTCCTGACCGAGGAGCGCTGCAACGGGTGAACATCCGCCAGGCTCGGAAGGGATGCTTGATGCAATCAACCGCGCTCACTCACGATAATCAGGAGATGACTACCATGAGTGAGTTGACCAATTACAAAGTTACCGATTCGTCAAGTCAGTTTACCGACTATAAGATCGCCGACATATCACTGGCCGACTACGGACGCCGTGAGATTGCCATCGCTGAAACCGAGATGCCCGGTTTGATGGCGATCAGGGAGAAATACGCCCCACAACAACCTCTCAAGGGAGCCCGCATCACCGGTTCCCTGCATATGACGATTCAGACCGCTGTACTCATCGAGACACTGATTGCCCTTGGCGCCCAGGTTCGCTGGTGCTCCTGCAACATCTTCTCTACCCAGGATCATGCTGCTGCGGCGATTGCCGCCGAAGGGATTCCTGTGTATGCCTGGAAGGGAGAGACATTGGAAGAGTATTGGTGGTGCACCGAGCAGGTCCTCAATTGGCCGGACGGCGCTGCCCCGAACATGATTCTCGACGATGGCGGTGACGCAACCCTGCTGGTCCATAAAGGGGTTGAATTCGCCGATTCAGGTGCGGTTCCCGAACCTCAGGATGACGACCCCGAGGAGTGGCGTGTAATCCTGGGGGTATTGAAACGCAGTCTTGAAGAGGACCCCAAGCGCTATCACCGTATGGCGGAATCGATAAAGGGCGTCACCGAGGAGACCACAACAGGTGTCCATCGACTCTATCAGATGATGGAACAGGGTACGCTGCTCTTCCCGGCCATGAACGTTAACGACTCGGTCACCAAATCGAAGTTCGATAACCTATACGGCTGCCGTGAATCCCTGGTCGATGGCATCAAACGCGCTACCGACGTGATGATTGCCGGAAAAATTGCCGTGGTCGCCGGTTACGGCGATGTGGGCAAGGGTTGCGCACAGTCATTGCGTGGGCTGGGGGCTACAGTATGGATCACGGAAATCGATCCCATCTGCGCACTCCAGGCAGCGATGGAAGGCTATCGCGTGATCACCATGGAAGTGGCGGCGCCCCAGGGTGATATCTTTGTCACCACAACCGGCAACTTCAAGATCATCACCCACGATCACATGGCGGCGATGAAAGACCAGGCGATCGTGTGCAACATCGGACACTTCGACAATGAGATAGACATTGCCGGCATCCGCCACTATGCCTGGGAAGAGATCAAGCCCCAGGTGCACCATGTCATCTTCCCGGACGGCAAGCGCATTATCCTGCTCGCCGAGGGCAGATTGGTCAATCTGGGGTGTGCCACGGGACATCCAAGTTTTGTCATGTCCAACTCTTTTTCCAATCAGGTATTGGCACAAATTGAGTTTTTCACCCATGCGGAAAACTACAAAAACGAGGTCTATGTACTGCCCAAAAAACTGGATGAAGAGGTAGCCCGGCTACACCTGGAAAAGATCGGCGCCCATTTGACGACCCTCACCCAGGAACAGGCTGACTATATCGGCGTGCCTGTCGAAGGACCGTATAAACCCGATCACTACCGCTACTGACAGGTGCAGTTGAACCGGAATCGACTGATCCGCTTGCCAATCTGGCGGGCAGTTCCGCCATGCTGATCATTGATCGCGCATCAGGGTGCGGCTCCGCTGCATCCTGATGAGCTTTTCCAGCGACAGAGGCCAAATTAGAATTCAGTGCTAAATAGACCCAGCTATGCATACAGAACATCAACAACGAAACTTCAGCTTCGAACTCTTCCCGCCAAAGACGGAAAAGGGTTTGGAAAACCTCAAACTGAATGTAGCTGAGCTGAACACCAAGCAGCCAGCCTACTTTTCTGTAACCTATGGTGCCGGCGGATCCACTCGGCAGCGGACATTCGATACTGTAGAGTGGCTGATGGATGAACAGATTACCACTGCTCCCCATCTCTCCTGTATCGGTGCCAATCGGGACGAAATTCTACAGATTCTCGAACACTACAAGTCGATAGGCATTCGCCATCTGGTTGCGCTGCGAGGCGATCTGCCCTCGGGCACAGGACTTGGTGAGCTAGGTGACCTGAACCATGCCAATCAACTGGTGGAACTGATCCAGGAGACCTATCCTCGCTTCTTTCATATCGAGGTCGCAGCCTATCCCGAGTTTCATCCCCAGGCGAACAGCCCGGAACAGGACCTGACTTATTTCAAGCGCAAGGTAGAAGCAGGTGCGGACAGCGCCATTACCCAATACTTCTATAATGCCGATGCCTATTTTCGATTCCTCGATAACTGTCAGCAGCTGCAGATCGATATCCCAATAGTCCCTGGCATAATGCCGATAACAAATTTCACCCAACTGGCCCGTTTCTCCGATGCCTGTGGTACGGAGATCCCCCGTTGGTTGAGAAAACGGCTTGAAGGATTCGGTGACGACCTGGAGGCGATTCGCAGCTACGGTACCGAGACCGTAATCCGGTTATGTGAGCGCCTATTGGAAGGGGGAGCACCGGGACTGCACTTCTACACCATGAATCATGCTAAACCGACCCTTGCTATCTGGCAGGCTCTATCACTGTAAACGCCGGGTCAATAACAGGCCCTAGGGCCTGTTAAAACTAATCCGATTAGCCCTAGGTAGGAACAGGATGCGGTTCTCCGGGAGAGGGTCGATTGATATTTAATCTGCACTGTTCGATGATTGCATCCAGCATCTCCGGTTCAACCGGTTTGGTCAGAAAACCGTCCATACCCGCTTCCACACAACGATCAAACATCTCGTGCACACTGTTTGCAGTCAATGCATAGATCGGCATATAACGATGCTTGGGTTCGATGCTTCGATAACGCCGTGTAAATTCCAGTCCATCCATGTTGGGCATGCGCAGATCGATAAAGGCCAACTCATAGTCATCATCGGAAACCGCTTGCAGTGCCTCGCTGCCATCCTTGGTTATCCGCACCCTGTGACCGCGTTGGGTTAACAAGGTGGAGATCACTTTTGCCGCAATGGCGTTATCCTCGGCTAACAGTACATTGATACCCTGCTTATCCCCCGATTCGATGTCAGCCGGGTATAGATTAAGTTGCCGGCTCGATCTGATACCCAGTGCCCGCATCGCCATCTGGGCAAACTCTGATGCGAGAAATGGTTTGAACAGGGTATTTTCAGGGTTTTTGATGACGCCCATATCCTGCATATGGCCACGATACCCGGCGATGATTAGAGGCAGTGTGGGCACTACCGCATGAGCCTTATAAAGAATCTCCTGTATGGATGTATCGTGTAATGAATCGCAGACCATCATTAACTCAACACTGTTGTCCAGGCTGGCAAGAAAATCACCTGGACGATTGGCAGTTATCACCTTCATGCACAGCTCCCGAGCAACTGAGCTATGCAACTCCATTGCCTTGGAATCCTCCTCATAGATGAGTATGCAGCGACCCTCTAGCTGAAAAGCCTCCCCCTCTTCCACCTGACCATCCCTCATCTGCAGTGGCAGCCTGACACTGAAGGCGGATCCCTCGCCCAACTGGCTGACGACTTCCACCGTCCCACCCATCAGCCGGGTCAAATCACGCACCACAGTTGTGCCCAGTCCCGCTCCCTCAAAACGGCGTGCATTGCCGATATCCGCTTGCCAGAAACTCTCGAACACTGCCTCCTGGCGGTCTTGTGGAATACCGATGCCTGTATCCTCTACCCTGAGCAGAATATGGGGTTGAGCAAAAACTCCGGGGGCTTCCACCTTGTCCAATTCGACGCGAATGTATCCTTTATCGGTAAATTTCACTGCATTACCCAGCAGATTAAACAGAATCTGCGAAATCCGTAGCCTGTCACCAAACAGTTCCTGCCCCACGTTTGGATCCACATGGCAGAAGAGCTCGATTTGCTTGTCATGAGCCATTTCTGCCTGGCTTGAGATAACACTCCTGACCAGGTTGCGAATATCGAACCATTCAGGCAGTAGTTCGAGTCTGTTGGCGTCGATTTTGGAGAGATCGAGCACATCACTGATCAATGACTTCAGCAGATGGGCCGATGATTGGATCGAGTGGAGATACTCTTTCTGTTCCATATCCAAGGGTGTTCCCTGCATCAGGCGGGTCATGCCGATAACACCGATCAAAGGTGTACGCAGCTCATGTGTCATGGTTGTCAAGAAATCACCACGGGCCTTCTTTGCGGACTCCGCCTCCTGTTTGGCAAGGTAGAGTCGCCTCAAGAGGAAGTATTGATAGAGCGGGATCACCAGCAGTAGCAACAGGAAAAAGAAGGCATCGAAGCCATGGCTCTGCCAAGATTGCAGATAGATCAGCACCAGATTGTAAGCACTGAAATTGAGCAGGGTTGCCATCAGCAGGAGCCGTCTACCATATCTGGTCCCATAAGAGAGATAGATCCAGAGATAGATGAGGTAGAAAGGGCTGATGGCATCCGATGTCAGGACGATTGCCAGGCTGGTTGCGCTGACATCGACCGCCAGCATGATCTCCTTTCTGAACGGCAATTCATGTCTGTATCCAACGTTGATCAGCACTGCCAGGAAGAAGACAAAATAGCACCCATACAGGCTCAGATAGAGACTCGCACCAACCGGGTAATAATCCGAGGATGTACCCAGCCACATAAACAGGATACTGAACAGCCATATGGCCAGTCTAACCAGTGCCTGTTGGTACTCTGAGTTTGACAACAGCTCAGGATCGGAAAGTTTAGCGAACATATGTGTGTCATCCCTTTCTAGACTCAAGCAACTCCATGCTGGCGCCTGTCAACTCCCATTCAATCACAGCTGATGGGCTGGGGCTGCTTTTCAGCCCGACGGCAGTATCATTCGCTCATATTAAGACTACCGGATTTCGTTCATTCCGCATTACTGGACGAAAGAACAGTCTTGGCAGTACCGAATGGATAAGTGTTAACAGACCCTAGGGCCGCCCCACTACACCACAGGGGTTAATATCAATGTAACATGATAGCAAGAAACAGGCTCATTTTTTACATCATGCAAGCAATTGATATAAAAGGATTAATAGAATCTGAACCGATAACGCATCCGGCTGCGACGAGCAACATCAGGTAACCCGAGCAATCTCCTCCTAAGTTCTTGCAGCAATCAGCCGATGACTATCTTATCCGGACGAAACCCGTCTGGCAGTCCGGAATATCAGAACCGTCACTACCCGTAATATGTAAGGCTGAAAGCGATGTATATTAAGAGGCCAAGCCAACACAACCAGGAAAACACGCTGCATCCCTCGGATCGGCGTACCATCAAGCGTCGTCACCTGATCTACTATCTGCGGGTATGGCAGATTGATCAAAACACAGTGATGGGGCATGTGGTTGATATCAATACCGAGGGCATGATGCTGATCGGTGAAAGCCCGGTAAAGACCGGTGAAGAGATGCACCTCGAGCTCCGCCTGCCTGACAGTGAGGGTGAACTCAGGTCCATGAGATTCAAGGCAATCTGCCGTTGGAGTGATAAAGATATCAATTCCGCTTTTTACGATTCGGGATTTGAATTCATCGACAAATCCCCGGAGGCGGGCGAGACACTGCAGAAATTGATCGAAGAGTACGGGTTTACCGATTGAGCCCCCAATAAGTCGAAATACCCGCGATCCCCTGAGCGCCGGCAAGTTTCGCCTGCCTCAGCGAGTCCGACTGCATACCACCCAATGCGTAGACAGGTATATTGACCCGATCGACCCACTCCGTGAAACGAAACCAGCCCAGAGCCTGGGCATGAGGATGCGAATGTGTGGGCTCGACAGGTGAAAGCAGAGCATAGTCCAGCTCCAATTCGGCTGCCCGTGCCAGTTCTTCAGGGTTGTGGCAGGAAGCACCCAACAGCCCTGCACCGGAGGGATGGTGCGCCAGCGCCATCAGTTGTCGTGCCGTGAAGTGAACGCCATCGCCCTCTCCCCGCCAATCCACCACTCTCTCGGGCCGATTGATGATGAGTTTGACCCCCCGTCCGTGGCAGCGGGGTAGACAGGCGGACAAAAGCTCACGGTAAGCTAGATCCGTCAAGCCGTGTGCCCGTAACTGCACAATACCCACACCACGATCCAGCGCCCTGTCCAGCCGCTGCAGAAAATCTTCCAACCGATCACCATCCCCGCCCGTAATCAAATAGCGGCTCGGTAACTGCAATGCGGTGATCACAGGCCGATCGGCAGCGGGAAAACTGCCTGGCTCCATATCCTCCGGCAACAGCCATTTCAAAGGCTGCCCCTCGAGTCCGCTGGCTTCACCCTGATATCGAGTGACACGAAAAAACTCGAGCAGCAGGTTGCGATCGCCGTAATCATGCCTGACCCGAATTAGGGGATCACACTCGAGCGGCACGATACCGAGTTCCTCTTTGAGCTCCCTAGCCAAGGCCTGCTGTATCGATTCGCCCGGCTCGCATTTGCCTCCCGGGAACTCCCACAATCCGCCCTGGTGCAGATGATCGGCACGCCTGGTCACGAGCACGCGAGCTTCGCTGTCGAAGATGGCTGCTGCGACTACATGGATCATTGTATGTGGACTAACCTGCGGTCTGAACGTTTGAGGTCTGTTAATTGATCAGCATGTCTGGAAAGGATTCGCCAACGCGGCTTCATGCTGAAACCGTTGAACAGTATAGGACACTACGTTAGGTACGGTACTCAGCATTGATCTTGACATAGTCATAGGAGAGATCACAGGTCACTATCCGCGCCAACATATCACCACGCCCGAGCATGACACGAATGGTAAACTCATCACGACTCATCACCGAAGCACCCGCCTGCTCGGTATATTCCGCGGCCCGGCCCCCGTTGCGCACGATACAGATATCATCGAGCCAGATCTCGACACGGTCGATATCAAGTCCGGCAAGCCCCGCACGACCCACCGCTGCCAGAATCCTTCCCCAGTTGGGATCAGAGGCGAAGAGTGCTGTTTTGACCAGGGGCGAGTGGGCAATGGTGTAGGCAACATCCCTCGCTTCGCTTTCATCGGCCGCCTCTTGCACCAGGATATCCACCAGCTTGGTTGCTCCTTCACCATCGCTGACAATATCCCGCGCCAGCTCCATACAGAGTTCCGTCACTTCATCCACAAATCTCTTGTAGAGATCGGATCCACGCTCTGTCAGCGGCGCAATGGTGGAAGCGCCACTGGCCATCAGCACACAGGCATCATTGGTTGAAGTATCGCCATCCACTGTAATACTGTTGAATGAGGGCTTCACCGCATCATCCAGACAGGCCTGTAACAACGCCTGGGAAATGCTCAGATCTGTGGCCAGGTAAGCCAACATCGTTGCCATGTCGGGACGGATCATGCCGGATCCCTTGGCCATGCCTGTGAGACGTACCTGCACACCCTCAAACTCAAAATGGCGTGAACGCAGTTTCGGTCGGGTATCGGTGGTCAAAATGGCCCTTGAGGCGGTCTCCCATCCATCGACACTTAAGTCGTCAATGGCAGCGGGTAGCGCATCGTGGATGCGTTCGACTGGCAGACTCTCACCAATCACCCCGGTGGAAAAGGGCAGCACCTGATCCGCTTGACAGGCTACGGTCTCCGCCAATCCCCGGCAACAGGCATGGGCGTCCCGCATACCCTGATCGCCGGTCCCTGCATTGGCATTTCCCGAATTGATCAGCAGATATCTCGGCGGCCTGAGCGCCAGATGTTTTTTGGCGAGCTGAACCGGTGCGGCACAAAAGGCATTGCGGGTAAACACCGCTGCGCAACTCGCCCCTTCCGCCACTTCGATGATCACCATATCATCCCTGTCGGGATATTTGATTCCTGCCGCCGCCGTGCCAAGCCGTATACCGGGGATGGCGAATTGAGTGGCGTTCATATCAACTTATGCGACCATGGCACTGCTTGAATTTCTTACCCGATCCACAGGGACAGGGCTCGTTTCTGCCGATCTTCCGACCTTCGCGAACAAACGGCTGTTGAGGCTCCCGCGCATGTTCCTCCATCTCTGCAGGTGCAGCCGCCTCTTCCGGCAGTCCCTCGAAAGTCTCATGCTTGAATTCGAACTCATCGACCCTTGGTTGCCGCTCCTGGATTGCCATCTCTTCCGGCATCTGTACCTGGACCTTGGATAACAGACCCGTCACCTCCTGCTTGATACTCTCCAGCATATTGGAGAACATCTCGAAGGCCTCGCGCTTGTACTCCTGCTTCGGGTTCTTCTGTGCATAGCCGCGCAGGTGGATACCCTGACGCAGATAGTCCATCGCCGCCAGATGCTCCTTCCAGTGACCGTCGAGGGTTTGCAGCATGATCGCCTTTTCGAACTGACGCATGTTCTCGGCCCCGACCAGGGTCTCCTTGTCCTGATAGACGCCCTGCAGGATCTGGGTGATCTTCTGTTTCAGGGTCTCCTCATGCAGATCGTGATCCTCATCCAGCCACTGCTGGACCGGCCATTCACCGCCAAACAGTTCGTTCAGCGATTCATTCAATGCTGCAACGTCCCACTGTTCCTCGATGCTATCCCGGGGTATATGGCCATGAAATACCTCATCCAGAACGTCACTGCGCAAAGCCGTGATTGATTCGGAGATATCTGAGGTATCCATCAGGTCATTGCGCTGTTCATACACGACCCGCCGCTGATCATTGGCCACATCGTCATATTCCAGCAGCTGTTTACGGATATCGAAGTTACGCCCCTCCACCTTGCGCTGGGCATTTTCGATCGCCCGCGAAACCCACGGGTGCTCGATCGCCTCGCCCTTTTCCATACCGAGTTTCTGCATCAATCCACCCACCTTGTCGGAGGCGAATATGCGCATCAGATTGTCCTGCAGAGAGAGATAGAAGCGACTCGATCCGGGATCGCCCTGACGGCCTGAACGACCACGCAGCTGATTGTCGATACGCCTCGATTCATGGCGTTCAGTACCGATCACATGCAGGCCGCCGGCATCCAGTACATGTTGGTGGCGCTTCTTCCAGGCCTCCTTGTGCTCATCAACTTCGGCTGGATCAGGACTGTCTCCCAGTGCCTCCAGCTCAGACTCCAGATTGCCCCCCAGTACGATGTCGGTGCCTCGGCCCGCCATATTGGTTGCGATGGTAACGGCACCGGGTCGGCCCGCCTGGGCCACAATCACCGCCTCCTGCTCATGGTGCTTGGCATTCAGCACCCTATGTTCCACCCCCGCCTTGTTCAGAAGCTCGGAGACCAGTTCCGAGGTTTCGATGGAGGCGGTACCTACCAGGACAGGCTGCCCCCGTTTCACGCAATCCTGTACATCTTCAAGGATCGCATCGTACTTCTCTTCAGGGGTCAGGTAGACCAGGTCACCCATATCGTCCCGGATCATAGGCATGTTGGTCGGAATGACCACCACTTCCAGACCGTAGATCTGCTGAAACTCGAAGGCCTCGGTATCCGCGGTGCCGGTCATACCTGAAAGCTTGTTGTAGAGACGGAAGTAGTTTTGGAAGGTGATCGAGGCGAGCGTCTGATTCTCATTTTGAATCTCGACGCCCTCTTTCGCTTCCACTGCCTGATGCTGACCGTCCGACCAACGCCGGCCCGGCATGGTACGGCCGGTGAACTCGTCGACGATGATGACCTGACCGTCCTTGACGATATAGTCCACATTGCGTTGGAACAGGGCATGCGCCCGCAGGGCGGCATTCGCATGATGCATCAGAATGATGTTGGATGGATCATACAGACTGGCCCCTTCTTCCAGCAGTCCCGCTTCAGTCAGCATCTCCTCGAGATGCTGATGTCCCTCCTCGCTGAAGAAGACCTGGCGCGCCTTCTCGTCCACCGAGAAATCGCCTGGACCGAAATCGGGCTTACCCTCCTCGTTGGTGATCGGGTCCTGCCGGGTCAGGCTGGGAATGATCTTGTTGACCGCCTTATAGAGCTCCGAGGAGTCCTCCGTCGGCCCGGATATGATGAGCGGTGTACGCGCCTCGTCGATCAGGATGGAGTCCACTTCATCAACGATGGCAAAATTGGGTGGACGTTGCACACGTTGCTCTGCACTGAAAGCCATGTTGTCCCGCAGATAGTCGAAACCGTACTCGTTATTGGTACCGTATGTGATATCCGCTGCATAGGCCTGCTGGCGGGAGACCGGTCTCAGATGGGGGTATCCGCCATTCTTTGCGTCATGCTCAGGATCATACAAATAGGAGGTACTGTCAGGTCCCATGCCCCCTGAGGAATTGATGACGCCAACGGTCAAACCGAGAAAATCGTAGATACGCCCCATCCAGGCGGCATCGCGCCGTGCCAGATAGTCATTTACCGTCACAACATGGACGCCCTTGGCCGGCAGGGCATTCAGGTAGGCCGCCAGGGTAGCCACCAGGGTTTTACCTTCACCGGTCCTCATCTCTGAGATTTTTCCCTGATGCAGAACCATGCCACCGACCAGCTGAACGTCAAAATGACGCATCTGCATCACCCTGCGGCCCGCCTCCCGTACCACGGCAAAGGCTTCATTCATCAGGTTGTCCAGGGTTTCTCCCGCTTCCAGGCGGGTACGAAATTCGACAGTCTTTGCCTTTAATGCCTCATCAGAGAGCTTCTCAATATCAGCCTCCAGGGCGCTGATCTGGGAGACTGTCTTTGACATGCGTTTGATCAGGCGCTCATTTCGGCTGCCGAAGATCTTCTTGAAGATGTTACTTACCATTAATCGGGGTTTCCGTCACAGATGGGAAATTTGTGGATGATACAGCAAGCGGTGGAATTGCTGAAGGTTGGGGTGAGCCGGATTGCGGCCGCCTAGGCTATGTTGACATCAATCATGGGGATCGATTCAATCAAATTCTGGACTAAATTCGGATTTTTTTACGTTGTAATGGATCAGCCCTGGTTCCGCTTGTTGAGAATATAGCGAGTGGGATCGATCGTCTTTCCGTTGCGTACCACCTCGAAATGGACATGGGGGCCCGTGGAGCGACCGGTTGAACCCATCTTGGCGATAACCTGCCCCTGTTTGACACGATCACCGACCTCGACCAGGATCTCCTTATTGTGACCGTAGCGGGTAACGTATCCTTTACCGTGGTTGATCTCGATCATCTCCCCGTAGCCGTAGCGCTTTGCGGACCAAGTGACAACACCGGCCGCGACAGCAACCACATCCGAACCGTCCTTGCCGGCAAAATCCATCCCTTTATGCATGGTACGCTTGCCGGTAAAAGGATCATTTCGCATGCCGTAGTATGAAGATATCCAACCCTTGTTGACAGGTCGCCCGGTAGGATGGACCGACTCCTCCAGATTGGAGTTCATGATCAGATCCTCAACCAGGGCAAGTTGTTGATGGCGATGGTCGATCAATTGCTCCAGTTGTTCCATCTCCCGTAACAGATCGGGCAATGCCGATTGCTCGGTGTGGGAAGCCATCACCTCGGGACCACCCAGCGCAGGCGGTTCGTCAAAGCTGAACTCGCCTTTATCGAGTCCACCGATATTGACCAAACGCTCACCGAGCGCATCCAGACGCAAAAGTTGCGATTGCAATTGACCTAGGCGGATCGCCAGGGCATCGATTCCACCCTGGGTGTCGGATTTGGCATCCTCAAGCAATTGGCGCTCCCTGGCAAATGTCTGCTCCAGACTGGCCACCAGTTGATGCTCGGGAAACTCCGTATCATTGACACCCATCTGGTAACCAAGCCACAGCATGCCGGTCCCGAAGAGGGTGATCAATCCAATCACAAGGGAGGCACGCAGGCAGCGCACCAGCGTGCCGCAGGTCTGTCCAATTCCGCGTAAGTATATGATATTCATTGTTAAAACAGCTGAATCTCAGGCTATATACAACTAATGTCGGTCACAAAACACCGAACTTTATCACTTTATACACAAAATGTGATGTTTTTTTATCAATAATTTCTCTAACCTCCCACTATGGAACCTGTATCAACAATAGTCGGCTCGGGGACAATCCTTAGCGAATTGGGAAAACAGTTGTCAGCGCAAAGGACGCTCCATCAACAGCTCAAACAGCTACTGCCTGCCCCACTCGATTCGCAACTCAAGGCGGCAGTGCTGCAGCATGGCAACCTCAACCTCTTCGTCGCATCACCGGTATGGGCCAGCCGATTCCGCTATCTGTTGCCTCAACTGAGAACTCAACTGCGGGCAAACGGTATTGATGTGAAACAGGTTCGCACCCGTATCCTGCCGAGTGATTCAGTCAAACCCAGGCAAAAGAAGAGAGATCGAATCGTCCTGAGTCAAGAGGCCGGCGAGCAATTAAGGCAATCCGCGGAAGCCATCGAAGATCCATCACTGCGGGAAGCGCTACTACGTATCAGTCGGCACAGGATGGAGAATCGGTAACATTTGGGAGTAGTTCCTGATACTTCCGAAACACTGATTCAACACCCAGGAATCTCTGCGCCAGACCTGATGGCGACGAAAAGAATCAACCGGCTGTGAATATGCACCAATCACCGAAAAACACGCAAATTGGGAGCTGCAATGTGTAAGTTGCCTCACGCATCAGCCTTCGTATAGGCATTCATTTGCGGATAGATCCTATTCCCCGAGGTGATTGAATGGATCCGTTTTATCTCAGACATACAGATATTATCGAGGAGCCATAAAAAAGGGCTGTATGAACAGCCCGATTAAGTAACGGCCGGATTATTCGATGCGATATTCAGGAGATCGTGAGATGGGCCGGTTTCATGTATGAGATTGGAGCATCTTCAGGCTCATCGAAGGTTATCTCCTCCCAGGCATCCTGTTGGCTGATCAGCTCCAGCAGGAGACGGTTATTCAGCGCATGGCCTGATTTGTGGCCACTGAAGGAACCGATCAAGCTGTGACCCAGAAGATAGAGATCGCCGATGGCGTCGAGGATCTTGTGTTTGACGAATTCGTCTTCATAACGCAATCCATCATCATTCATGACCCGGTAATCATCGACAACCACAGCATTGTCAAGACTGCCTCCAAGAGCCAGCTCCTTCTGACGCAACATCTCGATATCCCGTAAAAAACCGAAGGTACGGGCACGACTGACCTCTCTGACGAAGGAGGTGGAGGAAAAGTCAACCGTGGCAAACTGGGAGTGTTCTTTGAAAGCGGGATGGTCGAAATCGATAGTGAAGGAGACCTTGAAGCCGTCAAAAGGCTCGAAACTGGCGCGTTTGTCCCCCTCTTCCACCTCGACCTTGTGTTTGATGCGAATGAAACGCTTGGCCTTGTTCTGCTCTTCGACACCGGCGGATTGCAGCAGAAACACGAATGGGCCCGCACTGCCGTCCATGATCGGCACCTCAGCGGCACTGACATCGACATAGGCATTGTCGATACCCAGTCCGGCGAACGCGGAAAGCAGGTGTTCGACTGTGGATACCCGTACGCCATCCTGCACCAGGGTGCTTGAGAGTCGCGTATCACCCACATTTTCCGCGCAAGCGCGTATTTCGACCGGCGGATCAAGGTCGACACGTCTGAAAACGATCCCGGTGTCAGGGGCTGCCGGACGTAGGGTGAGGTAGACTTTTTCCCCTGTATGCAGCCCCACTCCCGTGGCGCGTATCACGTTCTTCAACGTACGTTGCCAAATCATCGACATTCAGCTCCCAAAGCTGTGACTTGCCTTTTGAAGGCCCAAAAACGGCGCATCCTACCACATGAATCTGGTTGTAGAAACAACATCCAGCCCTCAACCCGCACAAGCTGCCCGCGATCAACCAGCAATCAGGTGCTCGATTCTACACCAACTGGCGGTCATCTGGAAACACAAAATGCAACATGTTGTCTTTCTGCAACTACCGCACTTTAATCCTAGGCCCAAGATGGCACTTTGTGAAGACCTTAATCGGCCTGCCGGCGCAGAAAAGCCGGGATATCCAGGTAATCGAGATTACCATCGGCAGTGGCTGCGGCTGATGGCCGATCCGTCTGTCCATTTCGCAACACCGTCGGCCTGTCCAACTCACGATAGTCATCCGGTACCACTTGCTGGTTATCCGCATCGACCAGCTTGACATGGGCAATCTCCTCCACCTGGGTAGGCTTGGGCAGTTCCGCCTTTAACCTTTCTCCGAGACCGGTGGCGACCACCGTCACCCGCATGTCATTCTGCATATCCGGATCGATAACCGTGCCGACCACAACGGTGGCATCATCATCGGCGAACTCACGCACCGTATTGCCGACCTCGTCAAATTCACCAATCGCCAGATTCAGGCCAGCGGTGATATTGACCAGAATACCTTTGGCTCCGGCCAGGTTGACATCCTCCAGCAATGGACTGCGAATCGCCCTTTCCGCTGCCTCGCGCGCCCGATTGTCACCAGAGGCCTCACCCGATCCCATCATGGCCGCACCCATTTCGGACATCACGGTACGCACATCGGCAAAATCAACATTGATCAGGCCGGGACGGGTGATCAGTTCCGCAATACCCTGTACGGCATGCAGCAACACATCGTTTGCCGCCTTGAATGCATTCAGCAGACTCATCTCCTTGCCCAACACAGCCAACAGCTTCTCATTGGGAATTGTGATCAGCGAATCGGTGTTGATGCCCAGCTCCTCCATGCCTTTTTCGGCGATCTTCATCCGCTTGCCGCCCTCAAACCCGAATGGTTTGGTGACCACCGCTACCGTAAGAATACCCAGGTCCTTTGCTATCTGAGCGACCACGGGTGCAGCCCCGGTTCCCGTGCCGCCACCCATGCCGGCAGTGATAAACACCATATCCGCACCGGTCAGGACCTCTTCTATCCTGTCACGATCCTCCATCGCGGCCTGCCTACCGATTTCAGGATTTGCTCCCGCACCGAGCCCCTTGGTGATATCCGAACCCAGTTGCAGCAGGGTGCGCACTTCACTATTGCGCAGAGCCTGCGCATCAGTGTTTGCACAGATGAAATCGACACCCTCGATTTCCCCCGACAACATATGATTGACGGCATTGCCACCGCCACCGCCTACCCCAATCACCTTGATCACAGCATTCTGGCTGTGCGTATCCATTAATTCGAACATTGTCTACCTCCTCGACTGTCGCGCCTAACAGAAAACTTCAAAAAAAATCAAAACCAACGGCGCCTTGCACAGGCACCGCTTCGAAACAACTAGAAATTACCCTGAAACCAATGCTTCATACGGTCCCAAACCGCTTTCATACCACCCTCATTGGCAAGTTCGTGTCCACCTTGGGAACGATTTCGCTGACCGAAAAGCAGCAACCCCACACCAGTGGAATAGATAGGATTGCGCACCACATCAGAGAGTCCGCTGACATACTGCGGCACTCCCAGCCTCACCGGCATATGAAACACCTCTTCCGCCAGCTCGATGACACCCTCCATCTTCGAACTGCCGCCAGTCAGTACCACGCCACCGGCGATAAGATCCTCGAAACCGCTTCGACGCAACTCTGCCTGAATCAGCGTCATCAACTCTTCATATCGCGGTTCGACCACTTCAGCCAGGGTCTGGCGTGAGAGCCTGCGCGGCGGACGTTCACCGATACTGGGGACCTCGATGGTCTCGTCACTGGTGGCCAGCTGAGTAAGCGCACAGGCATACTTCATCTTGATCTCTTCCGCGTATTGAGTCGGTGTACGCATTGCAACGGCGATATCGTTGGTCACCTGATCGCCTGCAATAGGTATGACTGCCGTATGCCGTATCGCGCCGCCTGTAAAGACCGCGATATCGGTAGTGCCTCCGCCGATATCGACCAGACAGACTCCAAGTTCCTTCTCATCCTCGCTCAGCACCGAATGGCTGGAGGCGAGCTGCTCCAGAATCAGATCATCCGCCTCGAGGCCGCAACGGCGGATACACTTAACGATATTCTGCGCCGCACTCACCGCGCCTGTGACCATGTGAACCCTGGCCTCCAAACGCACGCCCGACATACCGATGGGATCGCGGATACCCTCCTGCTCATCAATGATGAACTCCTGGGGCAGGATGTGCAGAATCTTCTGGTCAGCAGGAATCGCCACTGCGCGGGCAGCATCGATCACACGTTCCACATCGCCCTGGGTTACCTCTTTGTCCCGGATAGCCACGATGCCATGGGAGTTGAGGCTACGGATATGGCTACCGGCAATACCTGCGTAGACTGAATGGATCTCACATCCCGCCATCAACTCTGCCTCTTCAACCGCCCGTTGAATCGACTGCACCGTGGACTCGATATTCACCACCACACCCTTTTTCAGGCCGCGCGACGGATGAGAACCGATACCGATAATTTCGATACCGCCATCCGCTTTGATCTCACCGACGATCGCCACCACCTTAGAAGTGCCGATATCGAGACCGATGATGAGATTTTTCTCACTTCGTTTAGTCATTCACTTACCCGCTATCCTAGCCCCACTGGATGGGCTATCCATTTGTGCTTGCTGTTCGGTATTTGCTTGCCAGTACACCGAAAAACCATTTGTATATCGCAGATCCACGCGTTCCGGCATTGCGTCAACCTGACCTCTCAGGAAGGGGTAAAGCTGCACGAAACGGCTCAATCTCGGCATCATGTCCCGCCTGCCCAAATCGAGCAGCAACCCCTCCTCAGTCTCGATCCGCCACGATTGCCTCGCATCGACCCGGAGGCGCTTCAGTTGAAGTCCCGCTGTCTGCAGCAGGGTACGCATTTTGAGATACTCCCGGGTGATTCTATCCGCCCTCTCCTCTTCACCGGTGAGCGTCACAAGGCCTTGCAAACGCGGCAGGCGCTTCGGTCTGAACACTTCACCCTGAGGATTTACCATGGCATCCTCACCCCAGTAGGCCAGTGGAACCTGTTCGTCGACCCTGACGGCCAGGGTGTCGGGCCATATCCTGCGAACACTGGCACTCTTGACCCAGGGAAGCTGTTCGATCTGATTGCGTATCCGAATCAGATCGACAGTGAAGAAGTTGCCGCTCACAGCCTGAACAACGGTCTGTTCCAGCCCCTGTTTATTGAGATATTTGATCTCACCATCGACGCTGACCACCCGCACCGGCATGACCATGGGATCCAGCAGTTGGGAGACACCCCAACCACCCATTCCGACAAATAGCGCAACCAGCAGCAGTGGCACGATTCTGATGCCGTTCAAGCGCTCCAGCTGGATGGATGGATCTGCAGATGGATGATTGCGAACCCTACTCATCGCCATCCCTCCCGAAACTTGTGGAGAGTATCCGCACCACCAGTTCTTCAAAATCGATGCCAGCTGCCCTGGCCGACATCGGCACCAGGCTGTGATCGGTCATACCGGGGACGGTGTTTGCTTCAATCAGCCAGGGTTGATGCCGTTCATCCAGCATCAGATCGACCCGGCCCCAACCACTGGCGCCAACTGCTTCGAAGGCCTCTGTGCAGAGCCCCTGCAAAGCTCTCTCCTCAGCACGATCAAGACCGCAGGGGCAGTGGTAACGTGTAGTGTCCGCCGCATATTTGGCCTGGTAGTCATAGAAAAGACGAGGCGTCTCGAGACGAATCATCGGCAATGCCCTTCCCTGCAGGATGGTCGTTGTGAACTCCTCCCCGACGATCCAGCGCTCCGCCAGAACCAATGCATCGTACTGTCTGGCCAGTTCCCAGGCACTGTGCAATTGCTCCACACTATCAACCTTGCTCATGCCGATACTGGAGCCCTCGCAGACCGGTTTTATCATCAGGGGAAAACCCACCGCCTCCGCTTTGTCCAGGTCGCTTTCGTGAATCATCAAAACCGATTCAGGGGTTGGAATGCCCACGCCGCGCCATACCGCCTTGGTACGGTATTTATCCATGGCAAGGGCCGATCCAAGCACACCACTGCCGGTATACGGCATGCCTATTCGTTCCAACGCACCCTGAATGACGCCGTCTTCACCGCCTCGGCCATGCAGGATGATAAAAGCCCGTTCATAGCCACCTGCAGCGAGTTGTGTCAACACGCCGTCATCCACATCCACCGCTTCCGCCTCAACTCCCCTGTTTACAAGCGCGTCCAGTACGGCTCGCCCGCTCTTCAGCGAAATCTCGCGTTCCGCAGACTGGCCGCCCATCAGTACCGCGACTCTGCCAAATGCCCGTTCAGATGCATTCATGTTCAACTCGAATCTCCAATACGATGGACTTCGGTCGTCAGTTCGATGCCACTCCGTACCGCCACTTCACGCTGCACTTCGGCAATCAGCATCTCGATATCCCGTGCCGTGGCATCTCCGGTATTGATGATGAAGTTGGCGTGTTTCTCGGATACCTGAGCACCACCCAAACGCCTGCCTTTCAGGCCGGCGGCCTCAATCAAGCGTGCGGCGAAATCACCGGGTGGGTTACGAAACACCGAACCACAACTGGGTTGACTGGTCGGTTGCGTGGCGGCACGCCGTTCCAGCAGTTGCCTGATCCGTTGCTGGGCGGCGTCCACATCTCCCGCTTCCATCTCCAGTTCGGCTGCCAGAAACCACTCGCCGGATGGGCCTCTGACCTGCCGATAAGCGATCTCAAAATCCTCAGGTAAACGGCTGCGCACTTCACCGAATCGGTCAATGGTTTCGACCCTCACAACCCGTTCCCAGGTCTCGCCGCCAAAGGCCCCGGCATTCATCGCCAGAGCACCGCCCAGGGTGCCGGGAATACCGGCTAGAAATTCCACACCGCAAAGGCCCGCCCTGGCTGCAATCCGGGCGACCTTCGCACATGCAATCCCCGATTCGGCATACAACAATCTGTCACTGCGCCATTCACTGGCCACAAGGCTGCCTTTTGTTGCAATCACAGTACCTTTGAATCCCCCGTCCCGTACCAGCAGATTGCTTCCCAAACCCAGCCAGAAGAGGGGCTCCTCTGAATCCAACTGATGCAGAAACCGAATCAGGTCCTCGCGGTCGGCAGGGCGATAAAAACAGCTGACCGGTCCTCCGACCCGCCAGGTGGTATGGCGGGAAAGGGGCTCGTCGAAACGCATTTCACCACGTAAGGATTGTTGATTTAGCGCAGGCATCATCTGAAGTCGCTCTCGTCACGCGGATTGCCGTTTTTCGACCTGATCCTGTCCGTTGTCCGGTGCTGCCCTTCCGAAACATCGGTTGGTCTGCGCCTGACTATCGGGATACCCGGCAGGTTGGATTGCAGGGATTCACCACATCCCTGATGCAATTTTTTCATATCGATTCCATACGCCATCACTCCACCTCCTGACAAAGTCGTCGAGGCAGTTCCGCCGCAACGGAACCGATACTGCCGGCACCCACGGTCAGAACGATATCCCCATCCTGGAGCAATCCCTGCAACAGATCCGGCAACTCCTCCAGCGGTTCCACAAAGACTGGATCAACCTGGCCGCGGATCCGGATTGCACGACTCAAATCGCGACCGCTCGCACCCTGAATCGGCTCCTCGCCTGCAGCATAAACCTCGCTGACGATCAGCAGATCCGCTTTCGATAAAACCTGCACGAAGTCCTCGAACTGCTCTTGTGTTCGTGAATAACGGTGTGGTTGAAACACCACCACCAGACGCCGCCCCGGCCATCCGTCGCGAACTGCAGAAAGGGTCGCATCGATCTCCCGCGGATGGTGCGCGTAGTCGTCAATCAACATCACCTGTTTACCATCCATGTCACAGTCGCCCCTGGTCTGAAATCGCCGACCGATACCGGCGAAGTTGCTTAGCGCAACCTGGATGGTGCTGCTCTCAATATTGAGTTCGAGCGCCACGCAAATAGCCGCCAAGGCATTCAACACATTATGTCTGCCAGGCAGGTTGAGTGTGATCCGAACCGGTTCCGTCAGGGATTCCGCCTGCAGCGTGAATTGGGTCTTCAATCCCTCCCTGACTACATCAACCGCCTTTACATCGGCACCATCGCTGAAGCCATAGGTCGTAATCGGTCTTGTGATCTCCGGTAACAGATTGCGTATCTCATCGTCGTCGATACACATCACTGCGCGACCATAGAATGGCAAGTGATGAAGAAATTCCAGAAAGGTCCTGCGCAATCTGTTGAAGTCTCCGCCGTAGGTGGTCATATGGTCGGCATCGATGTTGGTCACCACGGCCAGCATCGGCTGCAGGTAGAGAAATGAGGCGTCACTTTCATCCGCCTCCGCGACCAGATACTCCCCATCACCCAAACGCGCATTGGCTCCGGCACTGTTGAGTCTGCCACCGATAACGAATGTCGGATCGAGGTCGGCTTCTGCCAGAATACTGGTGACCAGACTGGTGGTGGTGGTCTTGCCGTGGGTCCCTGCCACTGCAATGCCATAGTGGAAACGCATGATCTCCGCCAGCATCTCGGCCCTCGGCACCACCGGTATTCTGGCATCCCGTGCAGCGACAACCTCGGGATTGTCCTCTTTGATGGCACTCGATATCACGACTGCATCAGCCGATTCGACATGGCTTTGTTTGTGGCCTATTTTCAGTTCGGCACCCAGTTCGGCAAGCCGCGAAGTAACTCCACTCTCCTTTTGATCCGATCCGGTCACCTGATAACCCAGATTGATCATGACCTCGGCTATGCCACTCATACCCGCACCGCCGATACCGACGAAGTGAATCCGACGCATGCGGCCCATGCTGTTCGGGGCGTATCGTTTACGTAGCTGTTCACTCATGGATCGATAGCCTCCATGCAGTAACGCCCTACCCGCACGGCGGCATCCGGTTTCGCCAGGCTGCGGGCAGCCAAAGCCATCTCCAGAAGTTTTTTTCTGTTTGCGCAAAGACTGCCCAGCAGCCGTGCCAGATTGCGCCCATCGAGACTGTGTTGATGAATAAGGTAGGCTGCATCCACATTGACCAGAAATTCCGCATTGCGGGTCTGATGGTCATCGACGGCAAAAGGATAGGGTACGAGTATGGCGCCCAAACCCGCCACCGCCAGTTCGGAAACCGTCAGCGCACCGGCCCGACAGATGACAAGATCAGCCCAGGCATAGGCCTCGGCCATTTCGGTTTCAAAGGCCTTCACCTCCGCATCGACCGCCAATTCCCGGTATCTGGCAAGGGTCTCATCAAGCAGTTTTTCACCGGCCTGATGACGCACCTGCGGCCGCAGTTTTTGCGGCATCAAAGAGAGCGCTTCCGGTATGCACTGATTGAGCGCCCGGGCACCCAGAGAACCGCCGAGAACCAGCAGTCTGATGGCTCCTTCATGCTCAGCGAAGCGTGCTTCCGGCACGTCGAGGGAAACGATATCCTGGCGTACCGGATTGCCCACCGTCTCTGCCTGCGCCTCGGCACCAAAACTATCGGGAAAGGCCTCGAACACCTTGGTTGCAAATTGAGCCAATATCCGATTGGTCAATCCCGGTATCGCATTCTGCTCCTGGATCACCAGAGGTATACGCATCAACCTGGCTGCCAAACCACCGGGGCCGGTGGCAAACCCGCCCATGCCCAACACCAGGTTTGGACGGGTACGACGTAATACGCGATAGGCCTGCCAGAGGGCCTTGCTGATAGTAAACGGAGCAGCCAGATGCCGCTTCAGCCCACTTCCGCGCACACCTTTCACCTGCAGCGTCTCAAGAGGATAGCCATAGCCTGGAATCAGTCTGTTCTCCATACCGGAGCGACTGCCCAACCAGGTGATGCGACAACCTTTCTGTTTCATCCAGTCGGCCACCGCCAGTGCCGGGAAGAGGTGCCCGCCCGTACCGCCGGCCATGACCATCACATGAGGCTCCATGATCGCCTCCGGTGCTTGCTTTTACCGCCTTTCTGGCGAGACTCGAAATCGATTCTTAGCAACATGGCAATCATCATGCAGGCGACAATGATGCTGTTGCCGCCATAGCTCATAAACGGCAGGGTCAGCCCTTTGGTCGGCAGCAACCCGACATTGACACCGATATTGATGAAGGCCTGCATCCCGATCCATAAACCGAGTCCGTAGGCTGTATAACTGGAAAAGCGTTGGCCTGCCTGTTCCGCTTTGACACCAATCTGAAATGCCCGCCAGGTAATGAATGCAAAAAGAAAAATAACACCCGCTGTGCCGAGCAAACCGAACTCCTCACCTACAACGGCCATGATGAAATCGGTATGCGCCTCCGGCAGGTAGAACTGTTTCTGGATACCGTTACCCAATCCGACACCGCTGATCTCACCCCGGCCGAAGGCGATCAATGCCTGCGACAACTGGAAATCGGTATTGAAGGGATCATCCCAGGGATTAAGGTAGGTCGTCATCCGCTGCCACCGGTAGGGCGAGAAATAGATCAATGCCCAGCCGGCCACACCGGCAAAAACCAACAACGTGGCAAACTGGTAGAGCACTACCCCACCAAGAAACAGCATGCCTGTGGCGGTTGCGAACAGAACCACGGTGGTGCCGAAGTCGGGTTGCAGCAGGATCAGTGAACTGGTGATGATCAGCAGCAGCATCGGTTTGGCAAAGCCCCAGAACGAGCGCGCGACTTCATCCTGGCGGCGTACCAGGTATCCGGCGATGTAGAGCACCATGAAAAGCTTCATGAATTCGGAACTCTGCAGATTGAAACCGCCGAGCGGTATCCAGCGGGTCGCGCCATTGACGCTTTTTCCTATCCCGGGGACCAACAACAGCATTAACAGGCATAGTCCCAAAAAGACCAGCAACGGCCCTGCCTTTTGCCATTGAATCATCGCAATTTGAAAAACCAGGTAGGCGGAGAGCAAGCCCAGGAACACGGCAAACAGGTGACGATAGACATAAAAGAAGGGCGATCCACCCAGGCGGTCTCCCACAGTCATCGATGCGGACGAAACCATGACCAAGCCGAAACAGAGCAGCATGGCTGCCGCCCCCAGAAGCCACCAATCGAAGATGGGCTGCACGACTGGATTACGGCGTGCCCGTGCATCATGTGCCTGTGGACGTACCAGCGTATTCATGCCGGAAGCGCCTCCACCGCCTGAATAAAGGCCTCACCGCGGGCTTCGAAGTTACGGAACATATCGAAGCTGGCGCAAGCCGGAGAGAGCAGCACACGATCGCCTGGTTGCGCCAACTCCGCCGCCAGGGCGACTGCCGTTTCAAGTGATGCCGCATGCTCAGTTCGCACCCGGCCTGCCAGGGCAGATTCCAGCTCTGATGCATCCCTGCCGATGAGGATGACGGCACGGGCTGTCTCTTCCACAACCGGAGCCAGGGGAGTGAAATCGGCATCCTTGCAATCACCACCGGCAATCAGCACACTCCGGCTGGCGCCGCTTTCGGGATGCAGCCCCTGCAAGGCGGCGATAGTGGCTCCCACATTGGTGCCCTTGGAATCGTTGTACCAACGCACCTCCCCTTTATCGCAGATCCATTGGGTGCGATGGGGGAGCCCTGAAAAACTTCTCAGCGCCGCCAGCATATCATTTTGCGGCAGACCCACAGCACTGCCCAAGGCCAGGGCCGCCAGGGCGTTCGCAATATTATGGCGGCCGGGAATTCGCAGTTCGGTGACGGGTATCAGAGGGGTATGCCCCTCACTCAGCCATTTGACTCCATCGAGCTCATGTAAACCGAAATCGTCTCCAGTCGGCGCCTCCAGAGTAAACCCGACAGTGGCCGCATCCGGCACTGCCATGGCTGCAACTATCGGATCGTCACGGTTGATTACCATGATCTCGCTGCCGCTATAGAGTGATGCCTTGGTTGCGGCATACTCATCCAGATCCCGGTAACGGTCCATATGATCGGCGGAGATATTCAACACAACCGCGGCTTGGGGTTTGAGCGAACGGGTGCTCTCCAACTGGAAGCTGGAGAGTTCGAGCACGTACAGCTCCACTTGATCATCCAGCAGATCGAGAGCCGGTTCCCCAAGGTTGCCGCCCACGGCCACCCTTATCCCGGCCATGCGCGCCATATCACCCAACAAGGTGGTCACGGTGCTTTTGCCGTTTGAACCCGTGATCGCCACGACCGGTGCTTGCACCGCTCTGGCGAACAGCTCCACATCGCCGACTATCTCCACATGCCGCTCTTTGGCTGCACGAATCAACGGCTCATCGAGAGGTATCCCCGGACTCACCACCAGTCGACTCGCGGCATGGAACACCTCCGCCTGAAATCCGCCAAGAAATATCGCCATATCGGGATAATCCTTGCGCAACGCCTCCAGTCCCGGAGGATTCTCGCGTGTGTCTGTCACCGCCAGGGATTCCCCTTGAGCCGCCAGATAGCGCGCGCAGGAGAGCCCGGTCGCCCCCAGTCCGACGATCAGGGTTTTAGCTGAATTTGCCGCTTGCTTCGTCATCAACGTATCTTCAGACTCGCCAGACCGACCAACACCAGGATGACGGTGATGATCCAGAACCTCACAATCACCCGAGGCTCCGGCCAACCCTTGAGTTCAAAGTGGTGATGCAGTGGCGCCATACGAAAAATGCGCTTGCCGGTGAGCTTGTAGGACATGACCTGCAATACCACCGATACCGTCTCCACCACAAAGACCCCTCCCATGATGAACAACACAATCTCCTGCCGCACCGCCACAGCGACCACTCCCAGGGCGGCGCCCAACGCCAAGGCGCCCACATCACCCATGAAAACCTGAGCCGGGTAGGTGTTGAACCAAAGAAAACCCAATCCGGCGCCAACCAACGAGGCGCAGAAGACAATCAGTTCGCCAACCCCAGGCAGGTAGGGGATCTTCAAATAGGTGGCAAAATCAGAGTGCCCGGTAACATAGGCGATCATGCCCAGGGCGCCGCCCACCATCACAGTTGGCAGAATCGCCAGACCGTCGAGCCCGTCAGTCAGGTTGACCGCATTGGAGGAGCCGACGATGACCAGATAACTGAACAGAATGAACACCGGGCCCCAATCCAGGGAGACATCTTTCAGATAGGGAATCAGCAGCGCCGTCTCCATGGTGGATGTAGCGGTGTAGTAAAAGACCAGGGATGCACCCAATCCCGCTACCGATTGCCAGAAATATTTCCAGCGCGCCGCCAGACCTTTGGGGTCGTTGAGAACCAGCTTCTTATAGTCGTCGACCAATCCGATCAGGCCAAAGGTCATGGTGACGATCAACACAATCCAGACATAGCGGTTTGCCAGGTCCGACCACAGCAGTGTGGCGATGGCGATCGCCACCAATATCAATGAACCACCCATGGTCGGAGTTCCGGCCTTGGAAAAGTGCGTTTCCGGACCGTCATCCCGCACTGTCTGTCCAATCTGGTGAAAGCTCAGGCGGCGTATCATCATAGGACCCAGGGCCAGGGAGATCATCAATGCCGTCAGAACCCCCAGGATGGTGCGCAGCGTCAGGTACTGGAACACCCTGAAGCCGTTGTCGAACTGAGCAAGCCAATCGGTAAAATAGAGCAACACTGTCAGCCTCTCCCCTCATTCATCAGCCGATCCACCACCCTTTCCATGGCCGCACTTCGGGATCCCTTTACCAGCAACGTATCGCCTTGCCGAAGCGAGCCGGTCAGGCTCCCCACCAGTTCGTCCAGATCCGAAAAGGCAAGTGCTCCGTCGCCGAAGCTCAACGCTGCATGCCGGCTCAGCTCTCCCAGGGTATAGAGGTGGGAGAGTCCCGCCTGTTTCGCCTTTGCGCCCATCTGACCATGCAGGGCAATGGATTGGTCACCCAGCTCAGCCAGATCCCCCAGCACCAGCACCCGCTCGCCCGGTGCACTGCGTAAAACATCCACTGCGGCTTCCACCGAATCGGGATTGGCGTTATAGGTGTCGTCGATGAGGCGGTAGCCGGCAGGAGTGAAGCGCATCTGCAGACGGCCTGCCACTGGCTCGACACTTGCGAGTCCCCGCTCGATATCCCCGCCTGAGCACCCCATCGCCAGTGCACCCGCAATCGCCGCCAGGGCATTCATCAGATTGTGTTGGCCGGCGAGCGCAAGTCTTACGTCAAAACTCTCTGCCTGATAACTGACTTGCATGTGGTTGTAATAACCCGATTCCGTCCAGCGCATCTCGGCCCGGGAGAGATCAAAGTGCACGGCCGCATGCCTCGAACTGCCGAAGCTGATCAGTCTGCGTTCGCCCAGCAGATCGCGCCAAAGGGGAAAATAGTCATCGTCGGCATTCAATACAGCGATCCCGGTGGGTTTGAGTCCGCTGAGGATCTCACCCTTCGCCCGGGCAACACCCTGCAGATCGCCGAATCCCTCGAGATGAGCGGCGCCGGCATTGGTGATGAGGGCCACATCCGGGTGGGCGATCTGGCTCAGGTAGCCGATCTCGCCGGGATGATTGGCGCCCATTTCCACCACCGCATAGGCTTCATCCTGCAAGCGCAGCAATGTGAGCGGCAGGCCGATTTCATTATTCAAATTACCCCTGGTGGCCAGTACGCTTCCTTTTTGCCGTAGGATGGCGGCGAGCAGCTCTTTGACAGTGGTCTTGCCGTTGCTGCCGGTAATGGCGATCAGCGGCACGGCAAAACAGTCCCGCCAGACACCAGCCAGACGACCGAGTCCGATCCGGGTATCCGATACCTGAAGCTGGGGAATCTCAGGGTTCTGCGGTTCGCTCACCATCACTGCCACAGCCCCCTTGTCCCGCGCCTGACCGATGAAGGTGTGACCATCAAAATTGGGCCCCTTCAACGCGACATAGAGATCGTTCTCCGCCAGGGTGCGGCTATCGGTGCTGACCGAGCTGAAACGGACATCTTCGCCAACCTGGGTCCCATGCAAGCTTTCCGCTATTTGAGAGAGATAGAGCGCGTTCATTGGGCCTTCACCGACCACGCATCGAGTGCGGCTGCGACCTGTTCACGGTCATCGAAATGGAGCACCTTCTCCCCGACAAGCTGGTAGTCCTCATGACCCTTGCCCGCCACCAGCACCAGGTCACCCGGCGATGCATGGGCAATAGCAACATGGATTGCACGATGCCGATCGGGTTCGACCATCGCCCTGTCCGACATTTTCATACCGGCCAGGATCTGCTGAATGATTTCACCGCTCGGTTCACTGCGCGGATTGTCATCGGTAATGATTACTCGATCGGCCAGCTGTTCAGCCAATTCGCCCATCAGCGGGCGCTTACCGCGATCACGATCGCCGCCACAGCCGAATACCACACTGAGCGAACCCGGACAGTGCACCCGAAGGGCCTGCAAGGCCTTTTCCAGGGCGTCCGGGGTATGGGCGTAGTCGACCACGACGCCAGGTCTCTCTCCGCCGCCCAACAGCTCCATCCGACCGGGGATGGTATTGAGCTCCGAAAGCACCGCCACTGCGCGCTGCAAAGACCAGTTCCGCTGCAGCAGCACCAGCAGGACCGCCAGTAGATTGGCCGCATTGAAGCGACCAAGCAGTTTCGTCTCCAGATCAGCATCGCCCACGTGGGTCGAGATTTTGATGCGCATACCCTGGCTAGTGGGATCTATCTCCAAGGCCCGCGCCCATCCGGTAAGACCGGCAGGCAAATCAGCTGCCGGCTCGAGACTGTATCCCAGCAGCTTCACCCCTTCCGCCATCGATCCGACAATGGTTCTGCCGAAACTGTCATCGAGATTGATCACCGCGCTGCTGAGGTCCGGCATATGAAACAGCCTCTGTTTGGCTGCGGCATAGTTTTCCAGCGTTCTGTGATAATCGAAATGATCGCGACTGAGATTTGTGAAGATTGCGCAATCAAATGCCACAGCAGCAGCCCGATTCTGATCCAGCGCATGGGATGAAACTTCCATACTCACGGCGCCAGCACCCTGCGCCAGCAGTTCATGCAAATGTCTCTGCAAGGTCACCGCATCGGGGGTTGTATAACCGGTTGACTTCAATTGCCCGGGGAGCCCCACACCCAGGGTCCCCATGATGCCGCAGGGGATCTCGCTCGTCAGCGCATGGGCCAACAATTGACAGATACTGGTCTTGCCATTGGTGCCGGTTATCCCATAGACGGTCATCTGACGGCTGGGATGCCGGAAAAAACGGCCGGCGATCCGGCTTACATATTTTGATAAACCAGGTACCGCCAACAGGGGTACGGGCAGCTTCACATCGGCTGCCAGCACTTTTCCATCTGCAGCGTCCGTTTCCCAAACAATGGCCGCAGCACCCCGGGAGACCGCCTGTTCGGCAAAAGCCAATCCATGATGATGTTCACCGGCACATGCAATAAACAGCGCCCCCGGCGATACTTCGCGGCTATCCAGGGCGATCCCGGTCACTTCACGATCATCATGCGCCGGCATGGAGACTATTCCATGCAGCAGGGATGTCAGTGTCACTCCTTCCATGATGCGCTCGGCAGCCATCATCGCCGGTCCCCCAAACGAGCCATCAGGGTATTATCCTCATGCCAGTGCTTGTCGGGAGGAATGTTCAACAATCTCAGAGCGCCGCTCATCACCCTTGAGAAGACCGGCCCGGCCACCAAACCGCCGTAATACTCCTTGCCTTTGGGTTCATCGATGAACACCGCCATCACCAGCCGGGGGTCGCCGGCCGGCGCGATACCGACAAAAAGGGAGAGATATTTATCCTCCGCATATCCCCCGGCCACCGATTTTTTTGCGGTCCCCGTCTTGCCGGCCACGCGATAACCGGGAACTGCGGCCAGAGGCGCCGTCCCCTCATTGGACACCACGGCCTCCAACATCTTGACCACTGTCCTGGCGGTACTCTTGCGCATCACCCTGACACCCTCCGCAGGCTGATCAAGCTTCAGCAGCGAGACCGGCATGCGCAAACCGTCATTGGCCAGCACCCCATAGGCCCTGGCAAGCTGCAACGGGGTCACGGAGAGCCCATAACCGAAGGAGAGGGTCGCCTGTTCAAAACTGGACCAATCGGAGAAGTGCGGCAGCCGGCCAGCGGACTCGCCGGGGAACTGACTATAGGGACTCTCGCCGAAACCCAGGCTCGAAAAGAGTCTCCACAAGGTCTCAGGCTGCATCGACAGGGCAATCTTGCTCGCGCCCACATTGCTCGATTTACGCAATACTGTCGCCACATCGATCATGCCGTAGTTTCGGTTATCCCTGACCAGATAGCGTCCCACCTTCATCTGGCCGGGGGAGACATCGATCGGCGTATTGGGCGTGAAACGCTCCAACTCCACTGCCGCCGCCACGGTGAACGGCTTGATGGTGGATCCGGGTTCGAAGACATCGGTTACCGCACGGTTGCGCAGACTGCTGGAGCGGCGGCCACGCATTGCATTTGGGTTGTATGACGGGCTGTTGACCATCGCCAGAATCTCACCGCTGCGGCTATCCAGGATCACCGCTGATCCCGACCGCGCCTTATGCTTGCTCACCGCGGCCTTGAGTTCCCGGTAGGCGAGAAACTGCAGGCGCCGGTCGATACTGAGTTTCAGTTCCTTGCCGGGGAAGGGACTGCGGATATTCTCCACCTGCTCAACCACGCGCCCCTTGCCATCCTTGATCACCCGCTTTGCACCGGCACTGCCGCTGAGCCACTCATCGTATGCCAGCTCTATCCCCTCCTGCCCCTGGTCATCGATATTGGTGAAGCCGACGATGTGCGACATCACCTCACCACTGGGATAGAAACGACGGTACTCGGAAAGCAGGTCGATCCCATCCAGCTCAAGGGCGTCCACCCGCTCCGCAATGTCGGGATTGACACGTCTTTTGAGATAGACAAACCCACGTTCACTGGAGAGTAACCTGCGCAGGCGATCAGGGTCGAGATTCAGGGTCGATGCAAGTGCACCGATGGTTTCGCTGTCGCCCTTGATGACCTTCGGGTTGGCGGCCACGCTTTTAACCGGGGTACTGATTGCCAGCGGCTCTCCATTACGATCTGCGATCATGCCCCGGCTGGCACTGACCGTCATGGTGCGCAGATAGCGCATCTCACCCTGTTCCTGCAGAAAAGCGGTCTCAAACACCTGACGATCGATGGATCGCCAGATCAGAGCAGCGAAAGCCAATCCGATTACCACAAGCACAGTAATACGTCGGGCACGATAACTCGGTAGCCTGATGACTTCGGCTTGCTGGTTCTTTCTCTTCTTTCCGCCCGCCATGATTAGCGCCTGATCACTACAACTTCATTAAATTGGGGCAGATGCATTTTCAGTCTGTCCCGTGCTCTTTTTTCCACTTCCGAATGAGTCGCCAGGGTGCTCTCTTCCAATTGCAGACGCCCCCATTCGATGCCAATACGCTCCTTCTCCGCCTGTAGCTCCTGCAACACTACGAAATGTTTGCGGCTTAGATATTTGCTGTAGACAACAGCTATCGCCGATGCCAGCACCGCTGCCATCAATATCGCAAACAGTATGTGTCCGGTACGACTCAAGAGAGTCGCTCCGCAACACGCAGCACCGCACTTCGAGCCCGCGGATTGGCTGCGGTTTCGTCATCACCCGGCCGTACCGCCTTGCCCACCAGACGCAGACGAGGCTGCATACTGTCCTTGGTGACCGGCACTCCCGGGGGATACCGATCGCCTTTCGCCTGATCACGCATGAAGCGCTTTACGATCCGATCCTCCAGTGAGTGAAAACTGATCACCACCAATCGACCGCCGATCGCCAATACATCAATAACCGACTGCAGTGCTCTCTGCAGTGCATCCAACTCGCTGTTTATATAGATGCGTATCCCTTGAAAACTGCGCGTCGCCGGGTGCTTGCTCTTTTCCCATGCGGGATTGGCCCTGCTCACAATTTCCGCCAATTGCAGCGTCGATGTAATAGGGTTTTGTGCTCTCGTTTCAACGATGGCCCGGGCAATCCGCTTCGCATGGCGCTCTTCGCCATAGGCCTTCAAGACCTCTGCGATCTGTTTCATCTCGGCCTGAGCCAACCACTCGGCCGCAGAGATGCCACTATCGGGATCCATACGCATATCCAAAGGCCCGTCCTTAGTGAAACTGAAACCGCGCTCAGCCTGATCCAACTGGGGGGAGGAAACCCCCAGGTCCAGCAGGATGCCGTTGACCCTTCCCATCAGCCCAGCCTGTTCAGACACCTCGGCCAGCATGGCGAAGCTCTCCTGTACGATTCGAAAGCGAGCATCCTGACCAAACATCTTCCTGCCAAAAGCTACCGCGTCCGGATCCCTGTCGATAGCCAGTAACTGCCCCCGCTCACCCAACGCATGCAAAATCTGACGACTGTGTCCGCCTCGACCGAAGGTAGCATCAAAATAGATACCGGCCGGGTCGATCTTCAGCGCCTCAATCGAGGGCTGAAGCAGCACTGAATTGTGGGCCTGCTTCATCAGATTGAGAGTGACTTGAACTCTTCCGGCAGATCGAGCTTGTTGATATCCACCTTCGCCAGCTGAGCCTCCTGCCGGCTGTTCCAAGCTGTCTCGTCCCACAACTCAAACTTGTTTATTTGACCCACCAGGGCAACCTTTTTGTTGAGGTCGGCAAATCGTCGCAACTCCTGTGGAAGCAGGATCCTGCCCTGGCTGTCCATATCGATTTCATGTGCGTTACCGATATAGAGCCGCTGCAGAAACCGCGCGGTCTCATCGAATGACGGCAGCGACCTGAGCTTCTCTTCAATCTCGAGCCAGGTGGGTTTGGGATAGATCAGCAGGCAGTGATCCTTGTCGACGGTGATCACCAACTCGGCACTACAGGCAGCCACAAGCTGTTCGCGATACTTTGTCGGTATCGCAAGCCGCCCCTTGGCATCCAGATTGAGTGATGAAATCCCGCGAAACAAGTCAGCGCCCCTTTGATGGATCGATTTTCCCTAATTTTCCACATTCTTCCACTTCAACCCATATTAGGACCCTATACACTACCTTGTCAAGGTAAAGAACGTGAAAACTCTTTGCTGCTCAGTGGCTTAGGCGAGCAATTAAAAGCACTGACAAGAACCGGCTAACCACTTTAAATACAGCAATATGACATTCAAACCTAAAGTGATTTATTAAGAAATGGAGATGAATCCCCCCAGAGAGTGGAGGAATGTGGAGACAAAAGCGGGAGCCAGCCTGTAAGCCGGGTTCTGTCGAGGACAGTCATTCATCTGGGATGTGTGTCACCACACACCTCAAGCAACCTACCCAGGGACAGTGTGGGCCGCACTCGATATGCACCATGGCACATCCGTCCCTCTATTTGGTCTTGCTCCGGGTGGGGTTTACCCTGCCAGCGCTGTTACCAGCGATGCGGTGCGCTCTTACCGCACCATTTCACCCTTACCAACAGCCGAGGCCATTGGCGGTATATTTTCTGTGGCACTTTCCGTAGGCTTGCGCCTCCCAGGCGTTACCTGGCACCCTGCCCGCCGGAGCCCGGACTTTCCTCTGCATCATGCTCGACACAGCGACTGTCCGGCCGACTCCCTGGCCTCACTTTAGGGTGTATTCGCCCGCCTGACAAGCTACCTCTGCTAAACACAACCCTGCAGCTCAAAACATATGTCCTTGTTTGAATTGCGAATTCGCAATGCAGCCACTTAAAAAAAGCCTAATCTGCCGACATCATAGGTGATGACCCATGCATCCCAAAGGCATCGGCTTTGGCTTGAAGTTGTAACGGTATACCGAGAGTAGTTGAGAGGTAAAACCATGAAAATGCCAAATAATCCCCTGCTATCCATCGATACGCTTGTCCTGGCTGCGGCAAGTATCTGGGCGGTCTTTGTGCTGATCAGTCTTATCGTCTGATCCAACACAACACCACCGCCCTACTCTCGATCGATAAGGAATGACTTATCGATGGATGGTCATTGCACCGTCAACTTTCCTCCCCCACCCGTAAAGACCTGAAGCATAGAGACATTCGAGATCTCAGTACTGTACCCCCGGCAACGCGACCTCAACCGTTGTGATGGCAACAATTTCTCCTCATTTGGCCACAATTTCCGCTACACTACGCAGATAAAAGCGTCTTCTACGAATAGTTGACATCTATCCAGAAACGGATCCAGGGCACCAAGCGGAAGACCGATGACGGCACATCATCACTTGTCGTTTCCCGACGGCGCATACAAAGCAGCACCCGACCAGTCACATGACAGACAAACGAAGTAGCGACAAATCCGGCAAAACCCCCAAGAAACCGCCCAAGCGGCCTGCCCGTGACTATTCAGCACTACCGCCACGACCGATCACCCTGAAGCATCGCAACAAAAAGAAGTCGGCCAGCAATACAAAAAAGAGCAGCGCCAACAAAATGCCATCTACAGCATCCAGAAAAAAGCCGCCATCAAAGAAAGCTGTCCCACGAGTGAAAAAAAAGCCCGCCAATCAGTGGCTGCTGAAAGGGATATCCGAAACAACTAGGCAATATGCCCAAGAGGAGGCCGACCGTCAGGGTGTACCTATCGAAAAATGGATCGAGCAGTTGATTTTGAGCCACCAGCGGTCAGCGGCCAGCAGCCAGTATGCACCTTACGAATCGCATACGGATGACGAGCGGGAAGAGATCACCGAGACCTTACACGCCATAGAGCAACGCCTGGATAAGATCGAGGAGCAGAAGGGGTTCTGGAGGCGGTTCTGGGAGCAGGTGAAGGAACAGGCCAAGCCGCCAGAAAAAGATTAGTTACCTTCAGCATAATACTGCTTACCTTCTGTTTTTAGTCGATTCTCAAGTGGCAAACACCCGAACCTGATAGGCGGCCAGTGATAGCCTGACCGTTCCCCCGTCATTTCGTTCCAGAGGCGCGCAGTGTTGCGGTGGCGCGATCTCCTGAATTGCATCCAAATCCATCCAGTGCCATGACAGATTGAACCGGGCATAGGATTGCGGCCCGATGTTGCCGATCACAACGACCTGGCCGGTGGCGCCCGGCGCAGCACCTTTGGTACGGCAATAGGCGAACACCCTGGCGCCGTTGTTGCGGTCGAAATCTGGATGGAAATAGAAGAATGTTGTTTCGTTGCGCGTCAACGCCGGGTGCTCGGTGCGGAGTGCAATCAACTCGGCGACCTTGTGCCACAAGTCACGGTTGTTGGGTGAGGCATCGAGCCGTTGCCAGTCCACCGGATCGGACATCTTCAAACGCCAGTTGGTATGGTCCAGGTCGTGCACGTCACCGAACTCGTCACCGGCCAGGATCATGGGTATACCAACGGATGTCATCAACAGAGAGAAGGCGCTGCGCAGGCGCTCCAGGGCCAGGCCATGGAGAAAGCGCTGCTCATCGTCGGCGCCGCTCTCCAGATGATCGGTGACCCAGCGGATATCGTCCACTGTGCCGCGATATCCCCGCTCATCCAACAGCGGCGCCAGGAGGTAGTTCATGATGCGTTTCTCCTCCTCCTGCTCCACGTCGTGGGATGTCAGGTAGTTGACCGCCTGGGAGAGATCGTAAAAACCGGGCTCCGCCCGACGACTCCAGTCATTCCAGGTCCGGCTGCCGGTGACCATCCAAAGGATACGCTCCCGCCGGGACGGTTCTCCCCATTCGGTATGGAGATGGTCGGAAAAGGCACCGCGCAGCTCATCCCGATAGGCGAAGTTCCACATCGAGTCGGTGACCTTGCGGCCATTGGGATTCTCCTCCCGTCGATGGGTGATCACCGCCCGACGCCAGGAGTCCTCGGCAATCACCAGAAACGGCCGCCCGGGAAAGGCCTGTTGATGGACATGCCAGACGTGATCGCGAAACTGCTGGATGAACAACCAGTGGTTGATCCCCTTGAACTCATCGATTCTGAAACCGTCGGCGTGATACTCGGTGATCAGGTACTCGGCCATGTGTAGATGAAAATCCCGTGCCGGGGTTCGGTCATTTTCATCCGGCCAGTAGCGGAACAACCTGGCACCATAATCCTCACCCCGGTGCGAACGCTCCTCATCCTCATTGGAGAGGAAATATCGGCCATAGTCGAGCTGCGCCAGGGGACAGTTGCGGGCGTGATTCATCACCACATCAAAGATCACCCGGATACCTCGCCGATGACAATGTTTAACGAAGAATTTGAGCTCCACCGGCAGCCCCATGTCGATGTCCGGGACGAAAAAGAAACGGGTGCCATAGCCCCAATTGAGGGTATCCGGCGAATCCTGCACCGGTAGCAGTTCGATGGCGTTGATACCCAGGGTCTTGAGCCGGTCGAGATGGGCGAACACCACCTTCTCGAAGGTGCCGAGCCCCACCTGGCGCGCCTTCTCCGGCGCGCTCTCCATCCAGCGCATCGGCATCTCGTAGATAACCAGTTGGTGGTTGTTGCGCAGCTCATTTCCATCAGTGAATTCATCATCCCAGCTGAACGGCTGTTGCCAACGCCGGCCATCACGGATCTGAAACACCCCCCGGTAGCCGCCGAAGCGGGTAATATGGACGGCATAGGGATCGGCGATGGGGGTATCGGCTGCGCCATCCTTGATGAACTCGTACTCGTAGTCGCCATCCTCCAGACCCAGAGCGTCGAGATCGATCTCGAACCAACCCGATTCGCCGGCTACAGCGGTCAGCGCTTCACGGCGCCAGGCTTGAGGATCGTATCGGTCGCGCTGCAGAATGTCGGCAAAGCGAATTTCGACATGACTGTCGGCGGTGGCGGGTATCCGCAGGTGAGAGGCTATTCCTGATCCTTGGTGGTGGTTATGGTTCGGCATGTTGTCCCTTCATCCCAAATGCAGTTTATTAGGGCCTGTCAACACTAATCCGATAGGCTCTGCTGCATGAGAGTGTAGCCGCTTATCGATAGAATAAAAGCCCACAATCAACCAAGTTACGCAAACACCAAGGCAGCATTTATATCAATGGTCTGGGCCTCTCGTTCCCATGCATGAGCGTGGGAACGATATCGGGTAACGACGAGCACTGAAACGGCTAGTACAGATCATTCAACGTCGTTCTTAGCAGCTTGGTAAAACGTTGCGTGTCACGCGCCCCATCACTACGATAGGCCAGCACGCTTTCACCATCGAGCAGCTCAACCAGACGCTGCTCAGTCTTGACAGCATCCGCATTAGTAACAGGCAGCGCGGAGATTTTCTCAAGTGCATCGTACTGGCCGACAAGAATGGTTCTTTGACGATATTTTTCCCTTAGATTTTCCAACTCCCAGAGCAGACCCTCCCCCGGGCTGGAAACGTCGATCAAGATCACAGCAGAAACATCGGCGAACTGCCTGACAACCGCTTGCCATATGGCCGAGTTGACACGTACCACCACCAGGCGCGGTGCAAATATCTTTCTGCTCAACTTCAGCACGTTGTCTATCACTGGCTTGATCTGACTCGCATCACCTATCTTTTTGGATTGATTCTCTTCGGCCTTTTTATACGAGCTAAACGATCGCCACGAAAACAGCACCCCGGCTCCCAGGAAAGCGACCAGCATCATAACCAGGCCGCCGACGATCAATCCCAAGATTATGGTCATCACGAAAAGACCGATTATTTGACCGATGAACTCTTTGACACCACCCCCACGATTGTTTGTCCGCAAGTCACCAACGATATCCCCTATGTAGTCTGTGAATCCGCCACCAAACAACCAGAGCAAACCTGTAACGATCGCAGCCAGTAAAATCCATCGCAAAAAACCGAGGATTCTTCCCTGGGTCTCAATACCGAGAACCGGCGCGACCTCATTGTCATCCAGAGTCACCAGGCGCCATCGCTGCCCCATGGCGGATGCCGCCGCAAAACTCAGTGCCTCGGTTGCCTCGTCATAGCCAAAACGGCGCAGAAAAAGCACCAGCCGCCTGCGACCCCGAATCAACCTGAGACCCAATGTCAGACCGACAACGGCAATCACCGCAGCAATGAGAAAGACAACAGCCTGATCCGATTCCATGTCAGGGAAATCAGCATTGTGCGACAGGATCGATACAATAACGGCAATGACAAACATGAGCGGAAGACTCGATGCCGCGAGACCTGCCACGAAGAAAAGAGCTCCGAGCAGTTGGGTCAGTTTACGACGGATGTTGCGAAAAAAACCATGCCGCGCGGGAGTTGTGATGATATGGAATGACATAAAAGTCCATTTTCAGTTTTATAAATGAATTCGGTATTCCACAGGAAACCGGGTTTGAGTGCAATTCATCCTTATTTCGGCAATCCATTCCCAACATACCCCACATACCACCCCTAACCACTACCCAACTGATCAGACTCACCTTACATGCCTGATGCTACGGTGCGGCTGAAGAAAACCATCAATAAAACCGGGTCAGAGAGTAATGCGCCATCTCCCCCATGACCAGCACAAGGTGATATATAGAGTATCAACGATCGACATTGTTGGATTATTTCTCGTTATCACACTCCTATCCGGAACGAGACGAGATGGAGCAAAGTATCTCTATCTTTGGCTTCATGATGATTTGGTAAACTACAATATTGTTATAGTTGGTACGAATCTCAATAATCAAAAAGTTATATCAATACAGAATAAAATATCGAGGCAGTCATGAGCAGTTCATTCGGAGAGCAACTGATTCAGTTCGCGTATGCGGTGGATTACATAGACGCAACCAGTTTCAACCGCATACGACAACTGGTGGATAACTACACTCGGAACACCCTCAACATCACTGTAACCAGGTTCATGGTCACATCACGCATCGGCAACGAAATCGGGCTGATTCCACATAAGCACGCAACCATGGGGAAGTACAGTACCATGCCGGTTCGTGACTCGCGCGGACGCGTCGCCAGCCAGACGGCATTTGCCTTCCTCTACAACAAGCGACTCTGGATTGTCAGCGCCAATCCTTCTGAGCCATTACTGCCAAAATGCCGCAGCTATCGTGATCTGTGGAGTAAATCCAAAGGCATTCCGAAGTACATCAAACCCACCAACGATCCGATCAAGACCTCCATCATCATCCCCCTTAAAGATGAAAACGGTAATGTGTTTGGGGTATTCAATTTCGAGACAGTCGAGCGGCTGGATATCACCAAGGCCGCAAAACAGGAACTCACGATCATTGCAGATGCCATGGCCATTGCCTATCGCACACATTCAATCACAAAAGCCAGGAACCTGTTTACCGGCAATGCGATTGATGAACTCAATAAAATACTCCAGCACCCCCTGCCAAAACTGACCAAGCCGAATATCTTTCTGGCATCTTCGACCAATGCGGAAAGCGATGTAATCAGTACGATAAAAAAGATCTTTCTCGAAAAGGAGTACCTGGACAAGTTCAATCAAATCTATTGGAAAGACATTCACCGGCCGGGAAATATCAATATGCAGCTGTTGAACGAACTCGGGACATGCCGCTACGGCGTCTGTTACCTCTCGGAGAGAATCCCCGATGCACAGCCCGCCCTTTATCAAGACAATCCAAATGTGGTGTTTGAAGCCGGGATGCTGCATGGACGCAGCGATGCCAATTCGCCAACCCCCGCCAGTTGGATACCTATTCGCGAAAAAAACTCAACCGATGCACCCTTCGATTTTGCTTCTGAACGAATGATCATCGTTCCGAGACAGAACGGCCGACTGCAGGTATCGCAGTTTAAGACAATGTTTCGTAACCGACTGGATGCTTTGATCGGCACTAAGAAGTGATGGGCTGTCGAACCAGGTTTGTTTGGTGTCGTAGGTCCGAAACATCTATGTAGAAAATTAAACCCCCCCGATCGCATAGGTCCGGGCTACGAGATTGTGATTGGTGGACCATGCACTCTTAATGATCTCTAGCTATAAATGACACAACAAATAAGGGGTACGGCATAGGCCGTACCCCAGATTATTGATAACCACGACTCTCCGGATTGCGCTTATTTCGCTGCCATCTTCTTCGAATCGTGCTCGGCACGCATCCGTTTGGCTTCTTCAAGTATGGTATTGACCGCCGTTTTTAATGGCGCCCAGCCATACCAGTGCATGTAGTCGTTACTGGCATGGAAAGCGCCCTGGAAGGTCCGTTGGCGATACTCCAGCATGATCAGGTAGAGTTCCTGTTCGATGCTGGTCTTTGCCTCGTAGTACTGGAGTAGATCAGGCGCGTATTCCCAGCCTTCCGGTTTCTCCAAAATACCATCCTTGTAGAGCGCCTGCACAGCCGTTATGGCCTTGGCGAACTCGTGATCGGCCGCTTTGATTATCTCATCGGAGGCCTTGAAGTGCTCGTTAACGAATCCTTGTGCGTGGCACTTGTTGCAAGTCGCCTTCATCTTCTTGCGCTCGACATTGAATGCCTCGGGACCCCGTGCGGCTTGACCCTGCACGACGATTTCGATAAAGCGTTCTGTGGGTTGCAACGATGCATCGAGAATACCGGCGGCCTGCAGAATCAATGCCCGATCAAAGGTCCACTGCGGATCGTCGTCAACATCCATATAGTGACCCGAGGGTAGTAACCCGGCCAGTTTCGTCAGCGGCTCTTTGAGAGAGGGTGCTACATCGATCAGCGCCAGCACGTTCTCCTTGGTGGGGATGCGCAGTCCCAGGAAACCCCACGCGGTGCGCACCTCATGATCGCCTTCACTCAGATGACAGGTCTGACAGGTGGGGGCACGACCGCCTTCATTTACATGCCCTTCAATCTGCCACACGATACCGTGCTTGGCGGAGGTATACATCTCCCACTGGGGATGATCGAAGCCCATGTGGCAGTTGGAGCAGGCACGCGGATCCATGGCTTCCGATGCCTTGAAACTATGGCGGGTGTGGCAGGCATCGCATTGCGCGTTACCATAGCGATAGGTTGCCGCCTCTTTGCCGCCATCTCTCTTCACATCGCCCAAATTACCCTGCGTTGCCGCAAGCAGTCCTTTCTCACCGATTTTGTGGCATCCGGAACAGCCGCGATAACCTTGTTCGGTGATTGATCCGGGCTGACCATGCCAGGCGATCTGAGACTTCATCGCCAGCCAAGCCAAATTGTGTTTGCCGTCTCTGTGTTGACGCGCCTGTTTTTTATGGCATTCGCCACAAATTTCCGGGGTGGGCATACTCGCCTTTTCAACGTCATCCATGGTCTTATGATCCACACCGTGGCAGTCGTGACAGCGGACCTCATCTTCCACTTTCTTGGTATTCGCATGAGGCCCTTCCATGTGTTGCTTGACGATACCCGGGTTGACGTTGATATGGCAGCCGACACAGTCGGCTTGAGCCATCTGGTCTTCATCCAGTGTCTTTGCGGGCGAGTCGGCCGCTAAAGTCAGGCCGTTGAGTCCAAAGAAAAGCAGGGCGGCGGCAACAGAGGGTAATAGAAGTCGACGGCGTTTCATCACCTTTTCTCCAGTTAGTTGACTATTGCTTTTTATTAGGAACTAGCCAAGAACTGCTAGGATCAGTTCCCCGGTCCCAAGAGGAGTGAAACTGCCGACAACCTCTCAAGTCTTGTCAAGCAAGTAAGGTTTCTTATATCGATGAATTAAAAAATCACCTCAGGATTTTTTAATTACCTAAAAGTAATAGGGGAATTGGCCAGAAAGGCTTTGACATAAGTCAAATCCTGAAAGATAGGACGGAGGTCGCGATTCCCACAACCTGGTGTCTGTTGATGGGGATAGCTATCATCTTCATGTTAGGGCCTGTTAACACTAATCCAATCGGCTCTGTTGTGTCTGAAAATGCGCCAATCAAGGCGCGAGGAGTGAGGTTTGGTGATTCCAAATGAGCGACGAGCAACGCCGAGTGGCGCATTTTCAGGCACAACCCGAAGGGCTGGGGCTGTTTTTCCACCCAGCGGCGTTATCATTCGCTCATTTAGCACGGCTAAACCTCGCTCATTCTGCCTTGCTGGGTAAAAAAACAGCTCCAGCAGAGTCGAT
>QBVD01000048.1 GCA_003058525.1 gamma proteobacterium symbiont of Ctena orbiculata
TACCCACCCGGCATGCCGCTAGATTGGCAAAATAGGGCAATACCTGAGATCGCCTGAGCATGCGCTTTTTGATCAGCTTTCCGCGTTGGTCACAGCAGACCACATGAAACAGATGCTTTGCCAGATCCAAACCGATTGTCGTAATCTTGTTCATGGTCTTCTCCTGCCTCCTTGATAGTTGGAACACTTCTATCATGGCGCATTGTGACGCCGATTCGTGAGGTGGGAGGAGACCATTACATCGGCGTATGCCGGAATCCAGGGAGAATGCCAGGGAGGTGGTATGAAGCGACAACCGTGCGTGTATCTATTAGCCAGCAAACGAAATGGAACCCTATACACGGGTGTGACTTCTAACTTGCTAAAGCGGGTTTGGGAACATAAGAATAATCGAGTTGAAGGTTTTACCAGTCAATACAGTGTGCATACATTAGTCTGGTATGAGATGCATGAGACGATGGCATCTGCTATTGAGCGGGAAAAAGCCATCAAGAATTGGAAGCGGGCGTGGAAGTTAAAGACGATTGAAGCGATGAATCCAGACTGGCTGGATTTGTATCCGGAGCTGATTTGACGAGCAATATTCTTTGCTGAAATAGAGACGGTCGACAATCGTGTGGAGCATCTGGATTCCGGCCTACGCCGGAATGACGTGCTCGTAGGATCTTAGCTTGTGTGTTAGTTAGGCAGCGTCAGGTAGTCAGAACTGACCCTTAAATAAAGATATTACTGATGATTTCAATATTGTTTTCGTCTTTCAATAGATTAGTGACACTTATTAATTAGAGCTACCTACAAATTACTCTAACGAGACAATTTTTTTATCAATCGCTTTCTTCTCTTAACTTGCTGGAATCACTCCATGGAAGAGAGAAACATAATGCTATCATAGGACCGTTTTGCGGATTTGTAGTGTGACATGCCGGCTATTTGATCTTTACAACATGGGCGATCCCACCCCCATGATCCAACGATTCCAGTGCCATTGTCCCGCCATCATATGCAAGGATCTTCAATCGTCCGGGTAGTGCTCCCTTCATGTGAATGATATCCCCCTCGCAGCTATAGTCCCCTGTCTTATCGATTGCCGGACGGGATTTAAGAAAACGGACCGTGCCGTTTTTCATAAACTCCCAGGATTGACTATCGTCTTTAATGCTATTACCGGCAAACTCGACATGTGACTGCTGCCACTTGCCTATGATGTCTTTTGCGCACTCAGCATATGCGTTGACAGGGGCAGCGATGACGACACTGAGCATGGCAGACAAGAAATAGAGTCCGGGTTTCATTTGCATGGTAATAATCCTTGATCGAATTTGGTGATAAATTACGACAATCGTACAACGCAATGCCGAATCGGTTTCAGAAATCTTGACACTCACTCATCAACAACAGTCTAGCGGAGTTTTTACCATCGTCGACCCGCTGCTTCGCCGCCCTACCGCCCCGAGTAGACCCTGAATCCACACACTCCAGAACCTGTTGGCACTCATCCAAGTGGTTTTGTTGTCTCTGATCAAACGCCACTCATGGTACGAGAAAAGAAGCCTGGTCATTCATATCAGCGGCGAATGATCAGGTGCCTGTCCCTAACTTGTTGAAACCATTATTGCCTGATGGTTATGGACTAAGGTTTTTGATGGGTCTACTCAACAGGATTTGCTATCGTAATGGTCTGGACTTTTCTGCCAGTCGGATTAAGCTAGGGTGTCGCGCGAAGGCCCACGGAACAACCAGAGAAGGTAACGGGTGAATCAGATCAATTCCGGTCGACGTACAGCGGACAGACGTTCCGGTATAGAACGCCGCAAAAACCAGACAGGTGGACAGGGATCCGAACACCGGATGTCCTGGGAAGACCAGCGCACCCAGTACTGGACACGCCTGCTGTTTTGCGGCCTGGCACTCCTCTATTTCAATTTCGGCGGCGAGGAACAGGTACGCGACTGGACCAGCCTTCAGGTGGTCAACCTGCTCTTCCTGGCCTTTGGCATCGAGATTCTGTTCTTCATGCGGCACGCTTCCCGGGTACCGCACGCGCCCTGGCGTCAACGCCTGACCATGTGGGTGGACATCATCATGGCCTCCTTCGCGGTACTGGCGGATACCACCATCAGTTCCCCCGGTTTTCTGGTCTACCTGATGGTTATTCTCGGCAACGGCATGCGCTACGGCCTGCGGTTGTTCGGTGAAGCGGTCATAGGCAGCCTTGGCGCAGTCATATTGATCGTCAGCCTGCGGTTGTTTGACTATGTCGACCTGTTTTCGGTCAGCGCAATCTTTTTTCTCGTCTTCTTTGCGATCATCGTCATCTACTCCTACACCCTGACGGCCAAGATAGAACTCGGCCGCGCCAAACTTGCCCACGAGCGTAACATCGACGCCCTCACCGGGCTGCTCAACCGGCGCGCCCTGGTGGAACGCTCGTCATCCCTGTTCCAGAGCCAGGAGAACGGGAACAGCGTGGTTGTCCTGTTCGCTGACCTGGACGGCTTCAAGAAAGTCAACGACACCCATGGCCACCATGTGGGCGATCGCGTGCTGGCAGGCGTTGCAGACAGCATCGCCAATACAGTACGCGACGAAGACCTGGTGGCACGCTACGGCGGAGACGAGTTCCTGCTACTGCTGCCCCATGCCACCAAACAGTGCGGTGAGACAGTTGCCCAACGCGTGAGACAGGCAATCGACGACTACGCCAAAGAGAACGGCATCGACTTCAGCATCTCCATCGGCATGGGCAGATACCCCGATCATGGCCACGACCTGGATAGTGTGATCAGAAGTGTCGATCAGGCAATGTACCGCAGCAAACTGAAACATGGGGGCGGTGGGATATTACACGTTGAAGGCATTGAGCTGGACCCGGCAGGGTCAACTTCAGGGACTGCATATTGATTCTGTCATTCTGAATGGGGTCAGCTTGCAGGATCTCGCGTTTACAGCACGCTAGAGATTCATTTTCTTCCACTCAAGTACGCTTGGTTGCCTATCCACCTCCTAACAATGCATTATCCCAGTACTCGACCCTGTTTTTTCCTCTCTCTTTCGCTCGGTAAAGCATGTGATCCGCGATACCAATAATATCTCTTTCCTTGCTCACCATGGCAGGCACCTGCTCCGCCAGTCCAATGCTAACTGTTAAATAAGTTACAGCGTCTGACTTGCCATTTGGTATTTTATGGTCGGCAATAGTGCATAACAACTTGTTCGTCAGCTTTTTAGCTTGTTCCAACTTTGTGTCACTCCATACAAGCGCGAACTCCTCTCCCCCATACCTAGCGCAGATGTCTCCTGGCCTTTTAGCAAACCCTTCGAGTAATTCCCCAACCTTAATCAAACACTCATCGCCAAATTGGTGACCATGATTATCATTGATCAATTTAAAATTATCGATATCCAGTATAGCGAGGCAGATAGGCTTTTTAAGCCTTCTACATCTTTTCCACTCTTTATCGAGGAATTCATCGAAAGCCCGGCGATTGGGGATACCTGTAAGACCATCCATTGTCGCAAGTCTTTTCACTTCATTCTCTGCCAGTTTTCTTTCGGAAATATTTTGATGTGAAATCACATAGTAGCTCTCAGCGGCTACTTGGAATGGGGTCACACGCATCATAAACCATCGCTTTTCGTCAGGACTGTGGCATGGGTATTCGAGGTAAAATATGTTTTCCTGCATATTTATAACGCTTTTGATCCCATTGCCTGCTCTTGTCCCGAATTCATCCCCCATGGCAGCGGCTTTGTCACATTCTTCGATGTAATTCACACCGACCCAGCCATCACCAACAATACAGGCATTGTTGATCCCGAAATCTGACCAGCTTTTATTGACAAACTGGATTTTCCCTGTTTTATCCACGACAACAATGTGTTCAGTCAGTGAATCAAGAACTCGATTCAGGAACTCGTATGATTTTTCCATAATCGACTCTCTTGCTTGTTATACGGGGGGATTGAATACAAGAACCTCCCTGTTTTTTAATTATATTTACACCAGTTTTCTTATCGTTGCCAGCCATTTAATTCCTGAAAAACCAGACATACTCAGAACTAAGTTAACCCGCTATTCAATTAAAAAAGCGTCATTACAAGTTGATCGGGTGCCCAGCGGTTATAAGAGGGATGCTTGATTCATCTGAATTCGCTTATCCACAAAATAATAGGTTGAATCCAGTTATTGCAGATTCCTTGTGAGGATTCAAAATCAATTGATTCCATACATCGCGATTAGAACAGGAACTGCCAGCCATAATAGTCCCTTGATCAGGAAAAACACGGGAAGCCCCCAGGCCAGCTTTTTTATCCAGGCTTTTGTGTGCTTTTCACGGACAGCAATAGTTGTAGGATTATTCATTGATCACTTTCCTCTATGGCATGCAGTTGTAGCCATCGCCTCGCCGGGTATGGGCCCTGTCATTAACCGGCTGGCTCTCCCCCGTGGTGGGGATGCCCATATCCAATACTGTCATCCAATCCGATCGCTTTACTGAACGGGGTACACTCACACCACTGACTGCCCTGTTTGATACTTTCATGTTGTATTCCTCCTCTTCTGAATTGTGTTTTCTGTTGCTGAAATGGCCACATCCCTGTAGCCATGATCACGCGGTTCAGACGATATCGAAGCGGTCCAGGTTCATTACCTTGTCCCAGGCTGCCACGAAGTCATGGATAAACTTCTCTTCGGCATCCGCGGTGGCATAGACTTCCGCCAAAGCTCGCAGTTCGGAGTTGGAACCGAAGATCAGGTCGACACGGGTGCCGGTCCAAACGGGTTCGCCGGTCACTCGGTCGCTGCCTTCAAAGAGATCTTCGTCTGCCGAGGTTGCCTTCCACGTTGTGCCCATGTTGAGCAGGTTGACGAAGAAGTCATTGGTCAGCGTCTCCTGACGGTCGGTGAACAAGCCGTGTTTCGTGCCACCGTAATTTGTGTTCAAGGCCCGCATACCGCCGATGAGTACCGTCATTTCAGGCGGGGTCAGGGTCAGCAGTTGCGCCCTGTCCACCAGCAGCTCTTCAGCCGAGACCGTGTATTTGGCCTTTTGGTAGTTACGGAACCCATCCGCGATCGGTTCGAGAACGGCAATGGATTCGATATCGGTCTGCTCCTGGGAGGCGTCCATGCGGCCCGGCGTAAACGGAACCGTCACATCGTGCCCTGCATTTCTCGCCGCTTGCTCGACACCGACACAACCCGCCAATACGATCAGATCAGCCATGGAGACCGGCTTGTCGAACCCGTTCTGGATAGCTTCGAGGCTATTCAACACCTTCGCCAGCTGTTCCGGCTGGTTGACCTCCCAATCCTTCTGCGGCGCCAGCCGGATGCGTGCGCCGTTTGCGCCACCGCGCATGTCGGAGCCGCGGAAGGTTGAAGCGGACGCCCAGGCGGTCGATACCAGTTCGGCCACGGAGAGCCCGGAATCGAGGATCTGTCTCTTCAGGCCGGCAATGTCATCCTCATCGATCAAGGCATGATCGACCGGAGGGATCGGGTCTTGCCAGATCAGTTCTTCATCCGGCACTTCCGGCCCCAGGTAGCGGGCGCGCGGCCCCATGTCGCGGTGGGTCAGCTTGAACCAGGCACGGGCAAAGGCGTCGGCGAACTCATCCGGGTTCTCGTAGAAGCGCCTGGAGATTTTCTCGTAGGCGGGGTCGAAGCGCAGGGCGAGGTCCGTGGTCAGCATGGTGGGCGGGTGACGCTTCGACGGGTCGTGGGCATCGGGTACCGAATCGGCGCCCGCCCCATGTTTCGGTATCCACTGATGCGCACCGGCCGGGCTCTTGGTCAGCTCCCAGTCGTACCCGAACAGGTTCCAGAAGAAGTTGTTGCTCCACTTGGTCGGGGTTGATGTCCAGGTGACCTCCAGGCCGCTGGTAATGGTGTCGCCGGCATTGCCGCTGCCGAAACCGCTGCTCCAGCCCAGGCCCTGCTCCTCGATGCCGGCCGCTTCCGGCTCGGAGCCCACCAATGCCGCATCGCCGGCGCCGTGGGTTTTGCCGAAGGTGTGGCCGCCCGCGATCAGGGCAACCGTCTCTTCATCGTTCATCGCCATACGGGCGAAGGTCTCGCGGATATCCTTGGCTGCGGCCAGTGGATCGGGATTGCCGTTAGGACCTTCCGGGTTTACGTAGATCAATCCCATCTGCACCGCAGCGAGGGGCTTCTCGAGCTCCTCGTGATCGCCCGCATAGCGCCTGTCATCCAGCCAACTCTCCTCGGTCCCCCAATAGATATCCTTCTCCGGCTCCCAAATATCCTCGCGCCCGCCGGCAAAGCCGAAGGTCTTGAAACCCATCGATTCCAGTGCGACATTGCCGGTAAGGATCATCAGATCGGCCCATGAGATTTTGCGTCCATACTTCTGCTTGATCGGCCACAGCAGCCTGCGCGCCTTGTCGAGATTGACGTTGTCGGGCCAACTGTTGACCGGCGCAAAGCGCTGGTTACCGGTTCCACCGCCGCCACGCCCGTCGCTGGTACGATAAGTCCCTGCACTGTGCCAGGCCATGCGAATGAACAACGGGCCGTAGTGGCCGAAGTCGGCTGGCCACCACTCCTGTGAATCGGTCATCAACTCATTGAGATCCTTCTTCACGGCATCCAGGTCCAGGCGCTTGAACGCTTCGGCGTAATTAAACTCTTCACCCATTGGATTGGAGTTGGATGAGTGTTGGCGCAGAATATCCAGCCGCAACTGGTTGGGCCACCAGTCCCGGTTCGACGTACCGCCTCCAGCCGTTTGATGAAATGGGCATTTGTTCTCAGACATTGTGTTATCTCCTCTCGTGTTCCGGACATGAATGTTTTGCCATTGAGTTATATTTTTAACGCTCTCATTTAATTTGTAAAATCAATTGTTTCTATTGTTTTGTTTGTTTTTTTCTATCGCCGATCTCTCCCGCAGCTGTTGCATATCTGTTAAGCGGTTACACAGCCAAAAACTGTGGGATCCCTGGTAAGATCACTTGACCATGGTCTGGATAGAACGATGGGCAATAAAAGGGGCTCAGATCCGAATGGCGCTTACCTAAGCCAAGAACCACCGTCATCCCGGCGCAGGCCGGGATCCAGATTGCTTGATGGTGAGGGTATTCCTGGATTCCGGCCTGCGCCAGAATGACGAATATCCTGAAATTCGTCTTGAGTAAGTACCATTCGGCTCAGATCCCTTTCTCTCACTGGCAGTGAGCGAAGCCGGCAAGGTTTTGTAAGGCAAAATATTGGTGGATTGAAATATCCCGTGAGAGAAGGATTTTCTCTTGGACTGGATAGTGGGGCCTTCGGGAACCTATATTCGGTTTTATAAACTTTGAGGATAAATACTTTTCCCCAGAGAAGTTTAAACCTGCAATGATGTAGTACGGTGATGCTGAAAAGGTCAAACAGAAGCTGAATACTCCAGGGCCTGTTATCTCTTTATCTGGCTTGGACTGTCTACGGCGGTAAAAAACGTTCGCGATCAACTGACGCCAACCACCTGTACTGCGCATGTACGCTCGCGCGGCCCGTCCATCTCCAGAAACAGGATGGACTGGTAACGCCCAAGCACCAATGCACCACCATGTAGCGGCACCGTTTCACTGTTTCCAAGTATCATGGCAATCAGGTGGGCGTGTGCATTTTCGGGTTCGTCAGGCGGAATATTGATACACAGATGCAAGTCGTTATGCTTGTACGATCCCTCGGGCGAGGCAATGGTCAAGAAGAAGTTGCGTATATCCTCGAATAGACGCTCTTCGTTTTCGTTGACGGAAATTGCGCAGGTGGTATGCAGCAAAGTGATTGATACCGTTCCCTCCAATACACCCGACTCTCTTACCACGCCTTCGACTTGCTTGGTGATATCACATACTTCGAATGATCTGTTCGTGGAAAAATTCAATTCATTGAAGAAATTCAATCTGCGGCATCTCTCTGTGTTTAGTCTGACTAATTGGCTTCGTGTAATTGCATGAAAATGTGGATTGGTTTTCAAGCATGGGTAATACAGCTATGCGAGCCGCTATCCCCTGGCAATAAATATTGCCCTGCGAGGCGCTGGATAGCCCTCGATGGTCAAACGCCCGTCCGCCGGATCGAGATAGTCCGCCAGTGATTCAAAACGCATCCACTCCGTAGCACGCTGTTCCTCAGTGGTGGTTACCGATACATCGATCAGTTTCACCTGATTGAATCCGGCCCGTTCCAGCCATTTGTGCAGGGTTTCCGTGCTGGGTATAAACCAGACATTGCGCATCTTGGCATAGCGTCCCTGCGGTACCAGCACCTGGTTCGCCCCCCCTTCGATCACCAAAGTCTCCAGTACCAGTTCACCGCCGTTGCGCAGTGCCCCTTTCAGTTCGGCCAAGTGGGCGAAGGGTGACTGGCGATGATAGAAGACACCCATAGAGAAAACGGTGTCGAACCCCTTGATATCCGGCGGCAGGTGCTCGATGCCGATGGGAAAGAGATGAACCGGATGGTGTTCGCCGAGGAAATGCTTGATGGCTTCGAACTGCATGATGAAGAGTTGGGTGGGGTCGATACCGATGACCAGTCTTGCGCCCTCCCCCAGCATGCGCCAGGCATGATAGCCGTTGCCGCAACCCACATCCAGCACCACCCTGTTGTTTAGCGGTTGAATATGGGATTGCAACCTGTCCCATTTGAAATCGGAGCGCCATTCGGTATCGATATGCAGGCCGCATATTTCGTAGGGCCCCTTACGCCAGGGATGCAATCCTGAGAGAAGCTGGATCAGTTGCCGGCGCATCGTCTCGTCACAGTCACCTGTCTCGCCCGCCCTGATTCGTGTACTGTTCAAGTCGATGGATGACAGTTTTGGTGTTGGCAGCCGGGAGACGATCCGGCGCCATTCCTCCATATCCCCATGGGTCTTTTCCTGCCATACCTGCTCGATCTGCTGGGGCAGTTGCTCAAACCATTTCCCCAACGGCCCCTCCATGAAGGGTTGTCGCCATGCCCATCGATCCGTCATTTGATTGCCAGCAGAGAGACAAAATTAAAACACTGGAACCAGACCTCGACCGTGGAAAAACCCACTCCCTTCAAGCGCTCGATGTGGCAGGCCAGGCTCTCGGGGATCAGCACATCCTCCAGTGCGGATCGCTTCTGGCTGATCTCCAGATCGGAGTAGCCCTGGGCCTTTTTGAAGCCATGATGCATCTGCGTGAAGAGCTGCTGGGCTGTATCGTTGGCTACCAGGATCTTTTCAGAGAGGACCAACAGGCCATCCGGCAACATCCCGTCATGGATCTTTTTCAGAATCGTGGTCCGCTCCCCGGCGGGCAGGAACTGCAGTGTGAAGTTCAAAACCACCATCGAGGCCTGTTGAATCGTCACATCGCGGATATCGGCGCATATCAGTTCAATCGCCGGATCCGGCCGGCATTGGGCCAGATTCGCCTTGGCCCTGGCCAACATCGCGGGGGAGTTGTCGACACCGACGAGGGCCACATCCTCTGCCTCGATGGCGGAGTGAATCGCCATACTGGCGGCGCCCAGCGAACAGCCGAGATCGTAGCAGTATGAGCCGTCCTTGACATATTGTGCAGCCAGGGTACCGATCATGTTGATAATAGTTCCATAGCCGGGAACCGACCGGTTGATCATATCGGGGAAGACACGGGCCACCCGGTCGTCGAAGACAAAATCGGGAACCAGTTCGTGGGCATCCGCATAGAGCATGTCTTTGTTCGAATCATCTGCCATAGATCGAAAGGGTATCAGGTGAGTTGTCGCGCGGTTTGCAGGCTGCTCATCGTTGTTGATCACCCATTTCCTGCACCGCTCGTTCCCCCGCCTCTACATCCACGAAGTTCAATAGTACACCACCAATGATAAACAGGATGCTGATCGAGAGAATCGAGAGGCGGGTATCGCCGGTAAGCACGCCGATCCAGCCCATCAACAGCGGTCCCAGTACCGTGGCGAACTTACCCAGCATGTTATAAAAACCGAAGAACTCCGCTGACTGATCGTGGGGAATCAGGCGTGCATAGAGGGAACGGGAGAGCGCCTGAATGCCGCCCTGTACCAGGCCGATGGCGATGGCCAGCAGATAGAACTCCCACACAGCCTCCATGTGATAGGCCCACAGCAGAATCATCAGGTAACAGAAAATAGCCAGCATGATGCCCTGCTTGGGACCACGCCTGTTACCGATCTCGCCGAATACGATGGCGGCAGGGAAACCGACGAATTGGGTAATCAGCAGGGCCACCATCAGGTTGTTGGCATCGAATCCGATAGAGAGCCCGAAGTCCACCGCCATTCTGACAATCGTGTCGACACCGTCGATATAGCACCAATAGGCGACCAGAAACAGGAATGCCATGCGCAGTTGTTTCAGTTTACTGAAGGTGCCGATCAACTGGCGAAATCCTGCCAGTATCCAGCCCTTTTCATGGGCCCCGACCGATGGCTCCTCCACCAGCAGAAACAGGGGAATGGAGAACAGAGCCCACCACAACGCAACCAGTACGAATGAGAGTCTCACCGCCTGTGCGGCATCGGCAAGACCGAAAAATGCAGGGAACAAGGTCATCAGGACATTGAAGGTGAACAAGACTCCGCCGCCCAGATAGCCGAAGGCAAATCCGTATGCGGAGACCTTGTCGTAGTTTTGCTTTTGCGTCACCGACACCATCAGAGAATCGTAGAAGATATTGCCACCGGAGAAACCGAGGACCCCCAGGCCGTACAGCACCAGGGCCATGGCCCAGTTACCCATCGCCACCAGATAGAGCCCACCGGTCATGACGATACCCATACCGGCAAAAAAGAGCAGAAAGCGCTTTTTCGCCCCGGCCTGGTCAGCCAGCGCCCCCAACAGCGGGGCAAGACATACGACGATGATGCTTGCCACCGAATTGGCCAAGCCTAAGCGAAAGGTGCTCTCGGTGGCCGCAACGTCCGCGCTCCAGTACTGTTTGAAGAAGATCGGAAAGAAACCGGCCATCACGGTAGTGGCGAAGGCGGAGTTTGCCCAGTCGTAGAAACTCCACGCGAGCACCCGAGGCTCCCTTAACAAGGACTTGGACAACTGAGACTACTCTTCGCTCTTTGACTCGGAGAGTGTGAGATTGGCACTGATCGCCATCCTGACCAGTTCGGCGAGGGAGTTGGCCTGCATCTTCTCCATGACCCTGGCCCGATGCGCTTCGACCGTCTTGGCGCTGACCCCCAGGCTGCTTGCAATCTCCTTGTTTGCCTTGCCGTTGGTCACCATGACCATCACTTCGTGTTCCCTCGGTGTCAGGCGTGCCAGACGGGTGGCGATCTCCGCACGCTGTTTCTGCATATCCCGCTGCTTCACATCCAATGCCAGGGCATGGCGGATGCTCTCGAGCAGCATTTCATCATTGAAGGGTTTCTCGATGAAATCGACCGCGCCCGATTTCATCGCCCTGACGGCCATCGGCACATCACCGTGACCGGTAATAATGATCACCGGTATGGCAATCTGGTTGGCCCGCAGATACTCCTGTAACTCCAGACCGCTCATCCCCGGCATGCGCACATCCAGCAACAGGCAGCCGGATCGTCCGGGATAATAACTCTTGATAAAGGCATCTGCCGACTCGAATGTCTCCACCTGCATGGAAACCGATTCTATAAGCCATTTCAATGAATTCCGCATGGCTTGATCATCATCTACAACAAATACTGTCGGTGGTTTGGTCATGGTTAAAAACCTGGTAGTTCGAGTTTGGGATCCGTTGGCAGGATAACGTGAAAGGTCGTTCCTTCATCGACTTCGGATATGACTTCAATCATGCCATGGTGATCTTGCATGATTTTCTGACTGATTCGCAAGCCCATTCCCATACCACCTTTCTTGGTGGAAAAAAACGCATCGAAGAGATGCTCCAGCGTCTCCGGCGACATACCGGGACCGCTATCCCTGACAAGAACCTGCACCATCTTGTTATTCACTCTCTCTGTCTTCAGCAGAAGTCTGCGCTGGGAGACATCGACCTGTTTCATGGCATCGATTGCGTTTCTCACCAGGTTGAGCAACACCTGCTCTATCTGCACCAGGTCAACCATAACCGGAAGAACCTCATCGCTCAATTCCACGCAGACCGCAACCTTCTGCCGGTCAGCCTCGAACTCTATGAATGAGGCAACTTCCAGCACCATGTGATTGAGATTAGCCGCCTCGCGCTCCTGGGGACGCTTTCCCACCAGTGAACGCAATCGCTTGATAATCTCACCCGCCCGCTCCGCTTGCACAGTGATCTGAGCCATGGCGTCCAACAACTCGGCTTCACCACCGCTACCGGTTTGCAGGCGTCTGACACAACCACTGGCAAAATTGATGATTGCCGACAGCGGCTGGTTCAGCTCATGAGCCAAACCGGTGGACATCTCACCCATTGTACTGAGGCGACAGACATGGACAAGTTCTGACTGGTGCTGTCTGCTCTGCATCTCAGCCAGGCGCATTTGGGTGAAGTCGCGCCCGTAGATATTGACATAATCCAACTCTCTGATGGACGCCAGTTGTAATGAATAGATCTGGTCCTCTAGATTGATCTCATAGACCTTGTTGACGCCCTCCTTGAGGACACTGGCAACCAGGTTGCGCCAATAGAGCGGCAGCGTCTGACCGCGCTCGCAATCCCAATAGGCCAGCAGTGGCTCACTGGCATCGTTGGCATAGACAATGACCCCCCTATCATTGATACGCAACACAGGATTGGGATTTTCACTGGCAAGCTTGGCCAGACTCGCAATCTCTCGTTCGGCCTGTCTGCGCCCGCTGACATCACGGAGATAGACATTGAATAGTGTCTGATTTTGGAGATGAATCGGAATGACGGAACACTCGATTGCCTTCTCTTCACCGTTGGCGGTTTCCGCCAGCATCGGCTGATCACGGCAGAAACTGGGTCCGACACTGCGCTTGATACATCGCCCCAACATGTCGCGGAAACGGCTACGATCATCCGGCTTGATCGCTATCTCCTCCAACCTCCTGCCCATCAGCAGTTTCCTTGAGAAACCAAAAGTCTGCAGCGCTGTTCCGTTGACTTCCACAACAATGCCCTGCTCGTCTAATGTCACAATCGACACCATGGAATTATCGAATAGCGCACTCTTTAGAACTTCGGTTTCCCGAATTCGCTTCTCCTGTCTGTCGTGCAGGGTATCGCGTGCGGTGATCAACTGACGAAAAAACTTCTTTACCCAATCCTCCAGCTGCAGGAGTACGTTACCCTTTTCTATAACCGGCTGCTGCACACCCAATGCTTGTTGCCCGTAACTGGATATGCGCTTTAAAACCTGATTGATCTTGGCGGATATCAAAAAGATGATGAAGGAGAACACAACCACATAGACCAACGCAGCAAGCAGACGATCCAGTTGAGCAAGTTTGGAGATATTTTTGATGTTCTGCTGTACTACATCCCGCGACACCATGGTGGTAAACAGCAGGTCATGATCCAATGATTGATACTGAGTGATGGCCTGGGAAGTCAACAGATAGCTGTCGCGCCAATCCCGTATGTAGGAACCTTGGGGTATCTTATCCTGATCACTGCTTACCAGAAGTCTCTGATCATTGGAATCGATCAATGCGATAAGCGTATCCGTACCATGTGCCATCTTTTGTGACTCGGCAAGAAAATATTCATCGATATCGACGATCAGAAGAATGACCGCCGGATCTGTTTCCTGCTGGTAGGCAATGTTCGACCAGACCAATAGGTAGGGAGTACCCTCGATCAATGTGATGACTGCATCATCACGCTTTGGATATAACTCTAAGATTCTGTCTATGCTGAACGGCAGCAATTTTCTTTGATAAATCTCACGAGCCTTGCCGCGCATATCCATCAGGACCACTTGGCCAGGATCTATCAAACTGACATTGGGGTGACCTATTTCCAACCAGCTTGGCGACTCATTGTAGTATTTGGTCCGCTGTGCCGATTCCTGCCATGAAAAGGAGTTGAGATAGGTAATAAGCTGCCAGTGATTCGAAAGCGCATGGCCCTGCAGTTGCCACTCTTTAATAAACTCTTCGAAACGGCGGCGTGTCTCCACGGCACGCATATCCAACCGGCTTACCAGTTCATTTTGAAAGAGCTGTTCCAGGTGTTTACCCTGGATAGGATCTAACAGCAACCAGGCGACCAATCCACTAAAGATCCCGGCCAAAAGTGAAAGTGTTGGCAGGGAAAGGTTTACCAGCCTGTTCCGCCATTTTTGTGAATAATTAGTGCTCATTTTGCGGATAGTCGGGGTAGCCGGTAAAAAAAACAATTCGATATATAAAGCAATCTGCCACACGCAGACTTGGAAAAACGGCTACCGCACCCTTTTTACCCTGGTTGTTGTCACTATTCCAGTCTATTGGGTAATTCATCTGACAATCGGTTAGATCACGAGCATGCTCGACTCAGGGACGGTTGAAACTTATCCAACCGGTCCTGTTGGATATCGCTGCGATAAATCGAGATAGCGACATTGAATTATATAAAATCTAAAACAAAAAAAGACGCAGAATGCGTCTTTTCAAATCCGGATTCCAGCTAACTGGAGGTATTATAGTTTTCAGGAGGTTCGGTCAGTTCAATAGTTGGCACTGGCCCGGTTAGGCAGTGCTTGGGATGTATCACTGTAGCCGGTGTGCATATATGCCCTCTCCGCTACTGTGGCATAGCCATATAGCATCTTCCGCAACATCTGCCTGACACCGGCATCCAGCTCACTGAACATCAATCCCAGACAGCCGGGCTGCTGATGCACGATAAATGCTTTAGCCTGGCACTGGCTTTTACCGCCGCAGGATTCGACGGGAAATGAGACATCAACGATCGGATTAAGATGGTGTGAGCTGTCACCGATATCGACTAGCATACCACTCAGGCTGATATTCCTTACCTTTCCATGTACTTGTCCGTGAGTACGATCATTGATTACGATTTCGAAGGATAGCAACTTGCGATGGTCACGTCTGTGTTCCATGCTTTCGCTCCAAATAATTGCTGTATTAGCAGGACTTAAAAGTATGGACCCTGGTGCGGATTTTTCAAATCGGGAGTATTGCCTCAGAATGTTAGGGTTTATCCTAGGTTGAGGTCTCCGTGATCTCTTATTAACTACCCAATTGTATGTAGACAGATGCCAACTTATAGCGCCCCGGAAGCCGAAGCAGCTCTCATTCCAGGCCTCATCCGCCGTCTGGCCGCCATCCTTTACGACAGCTTGCTGTTAATCGCCCTATTGTTTGTAGCGACAGCTATCGTCACGCTTCCGTTCGGCAATCCCAGCGGTACGATGCTTCTTGTTTTCCAGTTTTTTATCTTTGAAATCATACCCTTGATATTCTTTACCGGCTTCTGGGCCCGAGGCGGTCAAACCCTTGGCATGCGTGCCTGGCGACTCAAACTGATACGTATGGACGGGGGGAATGTCGGTTGGTCGGATGCCCTCAAACGCCATCTCGCCGCCCTCTTTTCGGTTCTGGTTTTCGGGCTTGGATTTATCTGGATTCTGGTCGATCCGCAAAAGCTCGCGTGGCACGACCGGCTTTCAAAGACACGACTGATAATTGTCGAATAGTTGATGTAGATCACATTTTCGTTACTGGTGGATTCGATCAGTTGGCAGAGCGAGTGAGGATGCTCAGGCGCGACGCCGATAGCAATTTGTTAATCACTATCCGGCGTTAAACCTGGCGCCTGTTCACACTGATCCAATCGGTTCTTTTGCGTCGAGTAAGCGTACCGGAATATCGGGTGAGCAGACTCAGCTTTCGAACGGGTGGCGCCGCACAATTGTCTCGATTCTGTCCGGGCCGGTCGAGATGATATCGATGGGCGTGTCACACAGTTCCTCAATCTTTTTCAGATACTCTTTAGCCGCCTGGGGCAGCTGATCGAAGCTGGTCAGACCGACCGTGGACTCCTGCCAACCCGGCATTTCGATATAAACCGGTTCACACTCCGCAAAACGGTCAGCGCCTGAGGGAGGCGATGTGACCTCCTGGCCGTTCAACTTGTATGCGACACAGATCTTGACCTTCTGCATACCATCGAGGACGTCCAGCTTTGTGATGCACATGCCGCTGACGCTGTTGATCTCCAGTGAACGCCGCAGCGCGACCAGGTCCAACCAGCCGCAGCGGCGCTTACGCCCGGTAGTGGCACCGAATTCATGACCCTTGGTACCCAGATGGTCGCCATCCTCGTCAAACAGTTCCGTGGGGAACGGGCCTGCACCGACCCGGGTTGTATAGGCCTTGACGATCCCCAACACATAGTCGATATAGCGGGGGCCGACACCGGAACCGGTTGCCGCACCCCCGGCGGTGGTATTGGATGAAGTGACGTATGGGTAGGTGCCGTGATCGATATCGAGCAACGCCCCTTGCGCACCCTCGAACATGACATTCTTGCCTTCGCGTCTCAATTGATGGAGGGTGCCGGTTACATCATCCACCATCGGCTGCAGCCGTTGTGCCTGTTCCAGCAACTGATCCAGAACCTGCTGATAGTCGACCTCTCCATATTCGAACAGATGCTTGAGGGCGAAGTTGTGATAGTCCATCACCTCCCGCAGTCGTTCGCTGATGTGCTTCTGATCAAATATCTCGCCCAGGCGGATACCCCGCCGGGATACCTTGTCTTCGTAAGCGGGTCCGATACCGCGTCCGGTGGTGCCGATGGCCTTTTTTCCACGCGCTTTTTCACGTGCTGCATCAAGCGCAATGTGATACGGGAGGATCAGAGGACAGGATTCTGAAATGCCCATGCGACTCGATGCAGGCACCCCGTTCTGCTCGAGTGTATCTATCTCTTCCAGCAGGGCGTCAGGTGCCAATACCACACCGTTGCCGATCAGGCAACGCACGCCCTCGCGTAAAACCCCGGAGGGAATCAGATGCAATACGGTCTGCTCTCCATCGATGACGAGTGTATGGCCGGCATTGTGACCACCTTGAAATCTCACCACAGCTGAGGCCTTGTCAGTCAGAAGGTCGACAACCTTGCCTTTACCCTCGTCTCCCCATTGTGTTCCGATTATTACGACATTCTTGCCCATGGCACTCTCAAATTGTTATTTCCGATCGGAGTCGGATCTAGATTAAAGTTAAGTCAGCGATTCCTGCAGAAATCAATACAGAATCAAACAGCCGTCAGCTGCCACCGACCATTCGTCAATACCAGCTGTTGCTCACATCCCATCTCTTCGGCATCGCCGTGTTGACCAGGCAACGCACTGACAACCCTATGTCCTTCAGAACGCAAACGTGCGATCTCTTTCTGTAGCCCGGGATCATCCGAAGCAGGCGCAAAAATGGTGGGGCGACTCGCCGTCCGTTGCGGTAAATGAGCCACCCGAATCAGTGTCTTGAGGTCACTGCTAAAACCGGTCGCGGGTCTCGACCTGCCGAACACGCTGCCAATGGCATCGTAGCGCCCGCCGCGGGCAATCTCTTTTCCGCTGCCGGGTACAAAAGCTGCAAACACCACGCCTGTATGGAAGTGGTATCCGCGCAACTCAGCAAGATCGAAGTGGACCGGCACCTCAGGCAGCCAGACAGCGATCTGGTCAGCCATCATCTGCAGGTAATCCAGCGCCTCTTTCACGACCTCGGAAGCATTCTGCAACAGATCTCTCGCCTGCTGCAGCGCCCTGTCACCACTCAGCTCCCCCAAGCAGGCAAGCATGGCGGCATGCTCTGGGGCGATGGAAAAGGCTTCTAGGAGCCTGTCGACCTCGGACATTGCCTTACGCTGCAAAGCATCGAAAAGCTCGCGTTCCTGATATTCGTTGAGACCGGCCTGTTCGGCCAGACCTTTGTAGACACCAACATGGCCAAGATCGAGATAGACGTCCTCAACACCGGTGGTCTTGAGGGTCTCCATCATCAGACGCAACACCTCGATGTCACTTTCAACACCGCTGTGGCCATACAGTTCTGCACCGATCTGCAACGGACTGCGGGTACCGGCGAATCCATCGGAGCGTGTATGCAATACCGTACCCAGGTAGCACAGACGGGTTGGGCTTTGAGAGCGGATGTGATGAGCGTCAATGCGCGCGGCCTGGGGTGTGATATCCGCGCGAATACCCATCATCCTGCCGGAGAGCTGATCGGTCAGTTTGAAGGTATTCAGATCCAGATCACTGCCCGTGCCGGTCAGCAATGAATCGAGAAACTCCACAAACGGCGGAATAACAAAGTCATAGCCCCAACTGCTATATAGATCGAGCAACTCACGGCGTTTGCGCTCGATATTACCCGCTTCAGGAGGAAGCACTTCATCGATACCATCTGGCAGTATCCAACGTTCGTTTTCCATCTTAGCCACAATCAATTCACAAGATAAAGCAGGATTACCCCGGACGCCATACTGATAAGGCCGCTGATTCTCAGTGAGCGGTTGTCTTGTTGCGCCAGCATCAAGAAGACCTCCCGCATACTGTTTGGGCTGAGGAAAGGCCAGATGCCTTCGATCACCAACAAGAGCGCCAAGGCCACAAGCAAGTCATGCCACATCAATGAAATCCCCATAAAAAAACCGGGGATCATCCCGGTCGAGAGCATGCGGTCCGCTAGCCATTCTCTCAGAGCAGGACGCTGTTGTCCATGCAGACAGAGTCAATAAACCGATATCCAGAGAAAATAAGCTTTAAAAAAACAGCTGAATGATCAAACTGTATCGGAGGGATGCCAATCAGCTGCCGCCGCTCAGCGGGCGGCAGCTGATTTGTCATCTGAGCCTATTATTGACCCTGGCGCTTTTTCAAGTAGCGGAAGAAATCGGAGTCGGGTTGTAAAACCATCACATCGGAGCGGTTCTGAAAGCTGTTTTTATAGGCATTCAGGCTCCGATAAAAGGAGTAAAACTCGCTGTCCTGTTTATAGGCATTGGCATAGGTCTCCGCAGCCTTGCCGTCTCCCTCACCACGTAATTTTTCGGCCTCCCGGTAGGCGGAGGCCACGATGACCACGCGCTCACGATCGGCGTTGGCGCGGATCTTCTCAGCCGCCTCAGCACCCTTGGCTCGAAGGTCCCTGGCTACACGTTCACGTTCTGCGCGCATCCGTTGATAGACCGACTCACTCACTTCGGGGGGTAGATCGATCTGTTTGACCCTGACGTCGAGGATCTCGACACCTAGCTCTGCCGCCTTGGCATCGGAATCCTTAGTCAGCTTGTCCATGATCTCCGTACGTTCGCCGGAGATAACCTCCTGCACCGTGCGCTTACCGAACTCATCACGCAGACTGGTATTGATACGCTCCTGCAACAGGCGGGCTGTCTTGTCGAGACTGCCGCCGGTAGAGCGGTAATACTGTGCCACGCTGGCGATACGCCATTTGGCGAAATAGTCGACGATAACATCCTTCTTTTCCGCGGTCAGAAAGCGTTCGGGACGGGCATCCATGGTCTGGATTCGGGCATCGAAGGTCTGGACATTATTGAGTATCGGCACCAACCAGTGGAGACCCGGTTTGTAGTCGGTGGCGACAATTTCACCCAGACGCAGCTTCAACGCCACCTCCCACTGATTGACAACGAAGGCGGAAGTGTAGATCACGATTGCCCCAATCGCGACCACAGGGATTAGCAATTTAGGCACTCTCATCAGCGAACCCCCCTTGTACGATCGACATTGCGGATCTGACCGCTACCGCTCTGACTGCGTGAGGTCTCTTTGGTTGAAAACTGTTGCTCCCTCACCGCTCTGCCCTTCTCATCACCTTGAATCAGTTTATCCAGTGGCAGATACATCAGGCTGTTCCCATCCTGAGTGTCGAGCATCACTTTGCTAGACTGCCCCAGCATCGACTCAATGGCGTCCAGATAGAGGCGTTCCCGGGTGACTTCGGGTTCCCGACGGTACTCTTTGAGAATCGCAAGAAAACGGCTCACATCACCTTCCGCTTCCGCAATCACCCGGTCTCTGTAGGCATTCGCATCCGCCGTACGGCGTGCCGCCTCACCACGGGCCTTGGGTACAACCTCATTGGCGTAGGCTTCGGCCTGATTCTCCAACTTCTCCTTATCCTCACGCGCCTTGATGGCGTCATCGAAAGCGCTTTTGACCTGCTCGGGCGGTTTGGCGGGTTGCATGTTCACACTGGTGATAATGAGGCCGGTCTTGTATACGTCTATCAAACCCTGGGCACCCTGCATAATTCGATCCGCGATGGCGCCACGTCCCTGGGTGAGGATAAAGTCGAGATCGCTCTTACCGATGATTTCGCGTACAGCGGTCTCGGTTGCATCGCGCAAGGTCTTGTTCGGATCCCGATCCTGAAAAAGGAAGTCTGCCGCATCCTGAATTCGGGACTGAATGGTGAACTCCACATCGACGATGTTTTCATCACGGGTCAGCATCTGCGCCTTGTGACGAAATGAGGAGATCTGGTCGACGTTGACCAGGATCCGGCGTTCGACTGGAAAAGGGATATGCCAGTGCGGTCCGGGTTGCGTAGTCTCGGAATAGGCGCCGAAACGCAACACCACACCACGCTCGGCGGGTTCGACGATGTAGATGCCGCTGGCCAGCCAGACAATCAACCCGATTGCAACGATTACACTAATCGTTTTGGAACCGGGTCCTGAACCACCGCCAGCCGACGAACCGCCACGGGAAGGCTTGCCGCCACCGAATATTCCACCTAATTTATCCTGAAGTTTTTTTACCACTTCATCGAGGTCCGGTGGACCCTGATCGCCACCTTTACCGCTCCAAGGATCTTTACCGTTTCCACCCGGTTCATTCCAGGCCATTGAACACTCCAACTATAGTTACTGGTTTAATTCGCTTTGGCTCAAGCAACCGAAACCTGTAAATGGGTTCGGTTAAAGCCAAATTCAATCCATAACACTCCAACCTGGCACCATTCTATCAGCACCCAGGTACCGAGTGTACATCGTGATCGGTTCTGTGACACGCCACACTAACCGATAATGCAATTTTCCAGTACAGGTTCTTCCTTCAATAATTTAAGGAACTCCCGCTCCGGCATATCGATATCCATCTCCCAGCCCCCCTCGTCTGTACTCGACTCATTAAGCACCGAACCGCGTTCAAACAGCAGGGCGTGCAAGCGACCATCCCCCGGATTCAAGCGCAATCGCTGCTGTACATGGTTTTTTCTAAAAAACTCAGCAAGTGCCTGATGCAGCAAGTCAGCTCCCTCTCCCGTAATGGCGGAGAGCCAGATACGTGTAATCTGACCATTCCCGTCCCGATCTACTCTCGGTTCAACATTGTCAAGTAGATCCGTTTTGTTAAATATCTCTATCTGGTGGACCTTGTCTGCACCAATTTGTCGCAGCACATCGTTGACTTCCCTTATACAGGTCGCCCTCTGCTGGCTGGAGGCATCCACCACATGCAGTAACAGAGAGGCATCCGTGGTCTCCTGCAAGGTCGATTTGAAGGCGGCCACCAGATCATGTGGCAAATGGCTGATAAATCCAACCGTGTCGGCCAGTACAATCGGTCCCTCGCCCTTCAGTTCCAGCCTCCTCAATGTCGGATCAAGGGTGGCGAACAGCTGGTCAGCGGCATATACGTTGGAGCCCACCAGTTTATTGAAAAGCGTGGATTTACCCGCATTGGTATAGCCAACCAGGGAAACTGTAGGGATATCAGCTCTTTCACGCCCCCGTCGTCCCTGTTCACGCTGAGAATCCACCCGTTCGAGGCGCCGTTTTATCTGATTGATTCGCTGGTTCAGCAATCGACGGTCACTCTCCAATTGCGTCTCACCCGGTCCGCGCAGGCCAATACCGCCTTTCTGCCGTTCCAGATGGGTCCACCCCCTCACCAGACGGGTAGAGAGGTGTTGCAACTGGGCCAGCTCCACCTGGAGCTTACCCTCAAATGATCGCGCCCGTTGACTGAATATGTCCAGAATCAAACCGGTACGATCGACGACTCGACACTTGAATTCCCGTTCCAGGTTCCTCTCCTGGCTGGGTGAGAGCGTATGATCAAAAATCACCAGATCGGCACTCTCCTCGGCAACAATATGCTTTATCTCTTCCGCCTTACCACGTCCGATAAATAGTTTGGGATCGGGTTGCTGTCGACTCCCATAGATAAGCGTGACGATCTCCGCACCTGCAGAGATTGCCAAGTCACGAAACTCGTTGATCTCATCCTGATCCCTGGTTATACCCAGGTCAAGATGGACAAGTACAGCGCGTTCACCCGCTTTGGGACGTTCAAACATATTGGATCGGATAGATCAGGCTGGAAAATATCAGGTCATGCTACCGGGCAAAACCGGGGCCTGTTAACAGGCTTCAGTGGGACAGGCCCGATAGCGAATCGATTGGAAAGACTAAAAGTTACCAGCACCGGAGGGTGGTGCTGGCTCTTCGCCCTGGCCGTTTGCATGCTGAATACGCACATTCCGTGCGGGAACGACCGTCGAAATGGCGTGTTTGTAGACCATTTGACTGACACTGTTTTTTAAAAGCACCACAAATTGGTCAAAGGATTCAATCTGTCCCTGCAGTTTGATACCGTTGACAAGAAAAATCGACACTGGTACACGTTCCTTCCTCAGTGCATTCAAAAAAGGGTCTTGTAGACTTTGCCCTTTAGACATGGAGTTTCTCCTTATTGTGTTTCTATTATAGGCAGTGATATCAAATGCATAATGTAAGCTGGCAAGTGTAAAAACGACGCCACAGGCGAAAGTTTAGCACAATGTTTTTTTGTCCACGCATACAAAACATAAATAGCAATTAAGTAAAAAATAGTAACCGAACCAACGGGAAGAGGCTAGGTAGGGATAAAAAACGACTTAAACCGGCTTGAAATCAGTACCAGAGCCTGTTTTATCACATCCCCCTCTTCATCCAGCCAGTGACACCCTCTACAGCTGCGCAACCAGGTAAACTGGCGTTTCGCAAGCTGACGAGTGGCAATTATGCCCCTTTCTATCATCTCTTCACGCGATAACTCACCCAACAGGTAGCTGAGCATCTGACGATACCCGACGGCCCTCATTGATGGCATTGCGGGTGAGAGATCGCCCCGACGCATCAGGGCCCTGACCTCCCGCTCGAAACCCTGTGCCAGCATTTCGTGGAAACGCCGCTCTATTCGAGCATGTAACAGGCTTCGCTCCTGAGGTGCACGCACCAGCTTCAACACACTGTACGGAAATGTATGACCAACACAGCCCTGCTGAAGTTCAGTCAGGGTTTTTCCGCTGATTTCAATCACCTCAAGTGCACGAAGGATCCGCTGAGGGTCGTTGGCATGAATACGTCCGCCTGCTGCGGGATCCAGACATGAAAGGCGCTGATGCAACGCTTCCAATCCGAGCCGGCCCAACTCTTGCTCCAGGCGCGACCTGATCCCTGGATCTGCTTCAGGCAAGTCGGAAAGCCCCTCTTCCAGCGCCTTGAAATAGAGCATGGTGCCGCCAACCAACAGGGGAACTTTGCCAGCCCGGGTTATTTCGGCCATCTCGGTCAGTGCGTCCTCGCGAAAGGCGGCGGCCGAGTAGCTCTCCGATGGATCCCTGATATCTATCAGCCGATGCGGCGCGATCCGCAACGTGGCCTGGTCAGGCTTGGCTGTGCCAATATCCATACCCCGGTAGATTAGCGCTGAATCCACACTGATGATCTCCAGTGGCAGGCGTTCAGCCAGTTCCACAGCCAGTGCGGTCTTACCTGATGCGGTGGGCCCCATAAGAAAGATGGCGGGTGGTAGTGACTGAGGATGCTGCTTCAACTCCACTTCAGCGACCCCGCAGGAAGAGCCGGTCCAATTCACTTAAGGACATCTGTACCCAGGTTGGTCTGCCGTGATTGCACTGATCCGCCCGTTCCGTCCTTTCCATATCGCGCAGTAAGGCGTTCATCTCATCCAGTTCAAGGCGTCGATTCGCCCTTACCGAGCCATGGCAGGCCATAGTGGCCAATACCTTTTCGATCTCGACCTGCATACGATCGGTGTGACCGTACTCCGCGAGGTCAGCGAGCAGATCACGCAACAGTTTCTCCGCATCAGCACCCCGTAGCAGGGCAGGGATAGTCCTGATCGCCAGGGAATTCTTACCCAAACGGCTGACTTCGATGCCGAGTCGATCCAAAAACGGTTGATACTCCTCAACCAAATCCGCCTCTGATGCACTGACCGCAACCGTCACGGGCACCAACAACGGTTGACTGGTAATGCCGTCACCATGGTAAGTCAGCTTAAAGCGTTCATAGGTGATACGCTCATGGGCCGCATGCATATCAACCAGCACCAGGCCGGCTTCGTTTTGCGCCAGGATATAGACACCATGCAATTGTCCTAGAGCAAACCCCAAAGGTGGTATCTGCTCCGTCTGGGAAGGCTCCGCCTCTGAATATTCCTGTGCATGCGCCGGTTGTTGAGCCGTGAATGCCGCCCGATAGGCGGCAGGACGCTGCGCCACACGCAAATCCATACCCTGCTGTCGGCTGTAGCCGGATGCCGTTGGCTCATTGACTGACGGTATCGTTTCAACAGCCGGCTCCTGGCCATGCTGGGGTCGGGTCTGAGCCAACAGTCGGTGCAGGCCCCGATAGATGAAATCGTGCACCGAGCGGGAATCGCGAAAGCGTACTTCATGTTTTGTCGGATGGACATTGACATCCACCTTGCGGGGATCCAAACAGAGGAACAGCAAATAGGCCGGATAACGGCCGTGATAGAGTACATCCTGATAGCTCTGTCGAATAGCATGTGTTACCAGTTTATCCCGGACCATTCGCCGATTGACATAAAAGTACTGCATATCCGCCTGTGAGCGGGAAAAACCTGGTCTAGCCACCCACCCGCTCAGGATCATATCCCCCGCCTGTTCTTCAATGGCAAGCGCCTGATCCATAAAGCCAGCTCCAAGCAATTCCCGGATGCGCCCCTCTCTGTCCTGGCGATCACCGCAGGGCGGTAAGGCAAAGATCTGACGGCGATTGTGGAGGAGAGAGAATCCCACATCGAAATGCATCAGGGCAAAACGTTGGAACAGTGCGCTGATGTGGTTGAACTCGGTCTTTTCAGTGCGCAGAAACTTACGCCTTGCCGGGGTATTGTAAAAGAGATCGCATACCTCGACACTGGTGCCTGGTGGGTGTGCCGCCGGCTTGGGTTCGGTAACGGCATCTGAACCATCTCCCGCCACTTCCCAAGCCTCCTCCGCTTCCTGATGGCGGGAGATCAGCCTGAGTCGGGATACCGAACTGATGCTGGGCAGCGCCTCGCCCCTGAACCCCATGCTTTGCAATGACTCCAAATCCTTGAATTGGATGACCTTGCTGGTGGCATGTCGAGACAATGCCATGGTCAACTCCCGCTGTTCAATACCGACACCATCGTCACGAATGTGGATACGTTTGATACCCCCCTGGTCGACCTCGATATCGATCTTTCGCGCCCCGGCGTCAAGACTGTTCTCCACCAACTCCTTGACCACCGATGCCGGACGTTCCACCACTTCGCCGGCGGCAATCTGATTGATCAGTTGAGGGGGCAGGATTCGAATCGGCATAGTCAGCAGGCGCAGTCGTCGGTAGAGGCTGTGGGAATGGGGTATTGTGCCATCCATCCCGGAAACGGGCCATGGCTAAGTGGGTGGAGAGGCAGGATGGTTTATTGATCAGCCGCCAGGGATCTGCAGTACCTGGCCGATACGGATGGTATCGCTCTTCAATTCGTTGGCGTTGCGCAGACGGCTGACACTCACCTGATATCGATTGGCGATGGCGATCAGTGTTTCACCGCGGGAGATCACATGCTTTCGCGGTGCCTTCTTAGCCAGGTTGGAGGCAAGCAAAGTACCTGGTGGCGGCTGGAACTTGAAATAGGTGCGAATGCCTTTCATCAAGGCGGTAGCCACCTTTTGCTGATGTTTTACGCTCCTCAGGCGGCGCTCTTCATCCGGGTTGGAGATGAAGGCGGTCTCCACCAGCATGGAAGGGATATCCGGTGACTTCAATACCACAAAACCCGCCTGTTGCACCTTCCGCTTATGGGTTTTTCCAAGCGTTTTGAGCTGCTTCAACACCCTATTGGCGGCCCCTGAACTTGCCTGCAGGGTACCGATCTGGGAGAGATCCAACAGCACCGAGGCAAGCATGTCGTCCTTATCCTCGAGAGAGACGCCACCGACGAGATCCGCGCTGTTCTCCCTTTCAGCCAGCCAACGGGCAGCTTCATTGGAGGCCCCGCTTCTTGACAGGGTATAGACGGATGAGCCACGCACCTTCGGATCGTGAAAGGCATCGGCATGAATCGACACGAACAGGTCAGCCTGATGCTCTCTCGCCTTGGCGATACGTTTACGCAAGCCGAGATAGTAGTCGCCATCCCGAATCAGTACCGCCCGCATCCCCTCCTGCTTATTGATCGAAGTGACCAGTTTACGCGCAATCGCCAACACCACATCCTTTTCATAAGTCCCCTTGAGGCCGCGCGCGCCCGGATCCTCGCCACCGTGCCCCGGATCCACGGCTATCACCACATCCCGTTTTCCCAGCGCCTTTGCCGTCTTCACCGGTTGTGAACGCCGACTGGTGGTGGCTTTGCCGTCATACAGATCGACAACCAGGCGGTGACCATACTCTCGATTGGGCTTGAGTGAAAAACTTTTCGGTTTGACCGCGCTCTTGAGATCGAAGACAACCCGCATATCGCGCTTGTTGCGAACCGCAGACCGCATTCCCCGGATGATCTTGTTCTCCTTGGTCGGGTCGGGAAGATGTTCTGTCAGGGTGGTATTCTTCAGATCGAGCACCAACCGGTCAGGCCCCTTCAGGGTGAAGATCTTGTGGCTGATCTGACTGTTGGCATCGAATACCAGTCTGACATGGTCGGGGGCCGACCAGATGCGTAATCCGGTGATCTGAGACTGATTTGCGTAGAGAGGGAGACTGCTTAGCAAGATCAGCAGCAGCAATAGGCAACGCTTCCTCATTTCCCCATGACCTTTGTATACGAGCAAATTCATCCTAAAAATAGCACGCTATAATCATTTTTCCAAGGTTTTCTGGCAGATAGGTCGGTTTCTTTTAAAAAAACTTAAACTTTCGCCACTGCTTTTTGCAACTGCAGAAGAGATTCTGCGCCCCGCTCTGTCCCGGCGTCAAATTTGAGCACACGTGCCTGATCATGGTGGGTGAAATGGATCATCAGATCCGCTTGCGGCAATACGCCAGCCCCTTTCTCGGGCCACTCTATCAACAGTAATGCATCGCTATTCAGTAGATCCTCGATACCTAAATAATCCAACTCCCTGGGATCGGACAGACGATAGAGGTCAAAATGGTAGTAGGAACGACCCGCAAAGTCGTAGGGCTCAAGCAACGTATATGTTGGGCTCTTTACCCTTCCCTGATACCCAAGCTGCCTCAGAAACCCCCTGACCAGGGTTGTCTTTCCTGTTCCAAGATCACCCTCGAGATAGACAATAAAGGGCGGGCTGCAGTTCAACGCCAGACAGGCGCCGACCGCCTCCTGCCGCTCTTCGCCTTCAACCTCTATTTCAAACACGGGTGCGTCTCATTCAGAAGGGTTCTGACTTCAGGCAGCAGATCACCTGCCAAAAGACCGATCTCACCATTCACAGCGGCCCGGTCGCCTGCGGCGGCATGCAGACAGACTCCCATCTCGGCGGCCTCGCGATAGGTATATTCCTGTGCCATGAATGCACCTATGATACCGCTTAAGACGTCACCGCACCCTCCCGTGGCCATTCCGGGATTACCGTCACTGCAGAGTGAAGCGGGCTGGGCGCTCCCATCACATATCAGAGTGCCTGCCCCTTTCAGTATCACCACGCCGCCAAAGCGCTGCTGTATCTTTTCAACAGCTTGAAATCTGTCATTTTCAACCCTCTTCGTATCATAACCGAGAAGCCTCGATGCCTCCCCCGGGTGCGGTGTCAGGATCCAATTCTCCCGTTGCTGCGGCCACTCGGCCAGCCAGTTGAGGCCATCCGCATCGATGACCATCGGCAACGTGGAATCGAGGGCGGCCCGGTAACACATCTCTCCCCACGCATTTCGTCCAAGACCAGGCCCCAGAACCAGGGCATCAGCCCGCTGCGTCAGCTGTTCTATCTCCTGCACTTCACTCACTCCCCGCACCATCAGCTCTGGACGGCCCAGGTTTATACAGTGGGCATGGTCGGGATGGGTTGCCAGGGTCACCAGCCCTACCCCACTTCGGGCGGCCGCTTCTGCTGCCAGACGGGCGGCACCCGGATAACCCCTGTCACCGGCGATAACCAAAAGATGTCCGAAATCACCCTTATGTGCAGTACGGCGCCTGGGTGCGACCAGACCACACCGCTTCCGCCAATCGATACGCTTGCAGGCAAGTACTTGATGGGCATAGACACGGGCAGGAATCCCTAGGGTATCGAAAACGATTTCACCACAGCAATCCGGACCACGTCCGGTGAACATCCCCTGTTTCAGGCCGATGAAACTGATGGTGGCGGCCGCCTCGATGGCGCAGCCCATAATACGGCCGGTATCGGCATGCAGCCCGGATGGGATGTCGATGGCCAATACCTCGGCGCGATGTCTGTTTATCTGTTCGATGGCCGAGGCCCAACGACCAGTGACATCCCGTTCGAGTCCCGTGCCCAAAACCGCGTCCACGATAAGGTCGGGATTCCCCAAATCCTCGAAGGGTTCGATAGCATGACCCAGTGCTGTCCAGGATTCCGCCATGATCAGGGCATCGCCCTTAAGCTGCAGGGCGTCGCCCAACTGCAATACCCGTACCCGCAGACCAGCCTGACTTGCCAGCCGGGCAACGACATATCCATCACCACCGTTATTTCCCATACCACAGACCACGACGATCTCGGACAGATCCGGCCAGCGTTGTTTCAAGAACCGATAAGCGCTGCTGCCGGCACGTTTCATCAATTCCGCACCAGGAATATCGTATTCTTCAATGGCGATACGATCGAACTCCCTTACCTGCCTCGCCCGATAGAGGGCATAAGGCAGTTCCTCGGTATGTGGCATAACACGCATTCGATAAATCTCATGGCAAGTCGACGTTTCACAAAGCGTATACAACTCATCGCTTGGGCAAACCATACCCTGTTGCGGACAAGGGTTCAAAAGCCCTGATCAGGCATCAATGCCGACTGCTGTAACAGTCGATGGTCAGTGAAGGATTTATGATTGATACTTGTGGGAATTCGTGGATATCAAGCGCGTAGATGACGGGGCATGGCCCCACCTTTCCCGGCTGTCCGGGAGCGTGGCTGTTCAGATTTGTTTGGATATACGCCTGCACAATTTCTTTCAATCACTGGCACAGGTTATCGATTCGATAACCCGGTATGATGGGTATTCGGCAAAGATGATAACCGGAGGCGGACAGACAGGAGGAGCTTGAGAGTCGGGTTATAGTGGCACTCCGACACCCGTTCAGGTGAGTTTCCCAGCCGTTGCATCCGAATGAACAATCTTTATGCAATACGCATTGCAACATACACAACTGGCACTGTTGACCCGTAAGATAAAGACTTGGGCCCATTCCCTGGGATTGAGCGCCATCGGTATCACGGACACGGACCTGACCGATGCGGAAGCCAAGTTCGAGGCGTGGCTTGCAAAAGGTTTTCACGGGGACATGGGCTATATGGAAAAACATGGCACCAAGCGCAGCCGTCCAACGGAACTGGAACCAGGCACCACCAGGATCATATCAGCCAGATTAAACTATCTACCTGAATCCGTGACCCAGTCCGAACGAATCCTTGCAGATCCGGAGCGGGCATTTGTTGCGCGTTACGCCTTGGGACGCGACTACCACAAGCTGTTACGCAAGCGATTGCAGAAACTGGTGGAATTGATCCGCACCGAGGTGGATAACGCCAACTGCAGGGTATATGTCGATTCGGCACCGGTATTGGAAAAACCCCTGGCGCAAAAAGCGGGTCTGGGCTGGATCGGCAAGCATACCAACCTGATCGCCAGAAACGCCGGTTCCTGGTTCTTTCTGGGAGAGATCTATACCGACATACCATTACTCTGCGACTCGCCGGCTCAAGATCATTGCGGTGACTGTTCGGCCTGTATAGAGTGTTGTCCCACACAGGCTATCGTAGCGCCCTATCAACTGGATGCCAGACGTTGTATCTCCTATCTGACCATCGAACTCCATGGTTCGATACCCGAGCATCTCAGACGAGACATGGGCAACAGAATATTTGGCTGTGACGACTGTATGCAGGTCTGCCCATGGAACCGTTTCGCACAACTTACCCGTGAGATCGATTTCCTCCCCCGCGCCTCCCTCGACAGCGCCACCCTTGTCGTACTCTTCAATTGGGACGAGGCCACTTTCCTGCAGCGTACCGAAGGATCTGCTATCCGGCGCTTAGGCCATACCCACTGGTTAAGAAATATCGCCGTTGCCCTGGGCAACGCCCCCACAAATACAGGGGTTGTGACTGCCCTGCAAGAGCGCCTCGAAGACAGCTCGCCACTGGTACGTGAACACATTGTATGGGCCTTGCAACAACATCGAAAAAGCAATCCGGGTTATCAATGAAATAGATCGCAGATGTCAGGGCAGACGCAGGAAATGGTCCCGGTAGTAGCACAATTCATTGATGGAATCCTTGATGTCATCCAATGCGAGATGTTTTCCCGCTTTCGACAATCCCTCGCTCAGTGACGGCGCCCATCTATTCATCAGCTCCTTCAGGGTACTGACGTCCAGATTCCGGTAGTGAAAAAAGGCCTCAAGCTTCGGCATCGTCCGTGCCAGGAAACGCCGATCCTGACAGATGCTGTTGCCACACATGGGCGAGGCGCCACTGGGCAGGTAATACTGCAAAAATTGCAGGGTTTCAGCCTCTGCCCGCGCCTCATCATAGTCACTCTTCTGGACACGCTCAATCAGCCCGGAGGCACCATGTTGACGTTGATTCCACTCATCCATCGCATCCAGCCTTCGTTGTGACTGGTGTATTGCGATCATGGGCCCCTCAGCCAGGATGTTTAGTCGTGCATCGGTGACAATCGTCGCGATCTCGATAATCTCATCATTCTGGGGATCGAGACCAGTCATTTCCAAATCAATCCATATCAGGTTGGAGGCATCAACAGGCATCTTGTTATCCTTATTTCACTATCAGCCGCCAGATTCTAGCAGGAAGCTGCCACTCTCTGTATTCTAGGCCCTGAAAAACTGTGAGCATTTTTCAACTGAAATGATCTAATAGAACATTCGTACACCTCCGACTGAGTTAACAATCTGGACTGATGCCGATATTTACCCAACTATTCCTCACATTTCTCGCGATTGGCACCTTGCTTCAGCTCTGGTTGCTGTTACGGCACCTTGGGCACGTCTCTCGACATCGTAGCCAGGTACCCGGGGAATTCAGTGATAGAGTGACACTCAACGAGCATCAGAAGGCAGCGGACTACACCCTGGCCAAAGGTCGCCTTACGATCCTTGAAGCCGTAGTGGGTGTGGCACTGCTGCTCATATGGACCCTGGGGGGAGGACTCGATCTACTCGATCACATGTGGCGCGACCTTGCCTGGGAGGAGATCACCATCGGCATGCTTTTCATCTTCTCCTTCTTCCTCATCAACAGCCTGCTGGAAATGCCTTTCGACCTTTATCGGACATTCCGCCTAGAAACTGCCTTCGGTTTCAACCGCACCACCCCGCAGCAATATCTCAAGGACCGGCTGCTCGGCCTCATGCTCTCCATCCTGCTGGGAGGTCCCCTGCTCTGGATCGTCCTGCAACTCATGCAAGGTGCCGGTCAATACTGGTGGCTTGCCGCATGGATCGTCTGGATGGGCTTCACGCTGACCTTAAGCTGGGCTTACCCAAAGTTTATCGCCCCGTTGTTCAATCGATTTACCCCATTGGATGATGGCGATATGCGGAACCGTATCCAGTCCCTATTGCAGCGATGCGGATTTACCAGCGACGGCATCTTTGTCATGGACGGCTCAAAACGTTCTAATCACGGTAATGCCTATTTCACCGGTTTCGGTAAAAGCAAGCGCATCGTCTTTTTCGACACCCTGCTGGATGCATTGACGATTGATGAGATGGAAGCGGTCCTGGCCCACGAGCTTGGCCATTTCCGCTACAAACATATCCTGAAACAGATATTGCTGATGGGTCTCCTCTCTCTGCTCGGATTGGCCCTGCTGGGCTGGCTCTCTCAACAGCCATGGTTCTATAACGGCCTGGGGATCAGCCAACCCTCCAATGCAGCCGCCCTGCTGCTGTTTATGCTGGCGATTCCGGTTTTCACCGTCTTTTTTACGCCCCTGGGGAGTTACCTGTCCCGTCGTTACGAGTTTCAGGCCGACAACTATGCCGTCAGGCAGACGAATGGAGAGTTTCTTGTGCAGGCATTGGTCAAACTCTACCAGGACAACGCGAGCACCTTGACACCGGATCCGCTCTATTCACTGTTTCATGACAGCCACCCACCGGCACCCGTGCGTATTGCCAATATCCGGAATCGATAGACCTGTATTTATATCTATGTCAGCCATATTTTCCCACTCCCCCATACAGATTGCGAGCGCCGATGACTGGAAGAGAGGCGAATACCAGTCGTTTGCGGAACAACAGAAACCACTGGTCAATGGAGATAGCAAATGATCAAAACCGTGATACCCGCAATGATGCTGACACTCGCATCAACAACCTCACAGGGGGCCGACCCCGCAATAGGAAAGCAGTTAACCGAAGAGCACTGCATCAGGTGTCACGGCAGTGAAGTCTATAGGCGGGAAAACCGGCGTGTTACCTCCCTGCCGGGGCTACACAAACAGGTACGCTTTTGTGAACAGAATCTTGGACTGACCTGGTTTGATGATCAGATCGATAGTACCGCGACATACCTCAATTTGGAGTTCTACAAGTTCGGCATCAAACCCTGAGGCATTCGATGGCCAAACGTCGCCTGACCAAACAACAGAAAACACGCATTCAGGCCATACAGGAGAAACGTCGCAAACGACTCGATTCAAAGGCCAGGCAATCACTTTCAGAGGCTGGGGACAACCCGGCTCTGGAGGGACGCGTTATCATCCGCCACGGTGCAACCCTGGGTGTCATGGACGCACAGGGCAAGCTGTTTCGCTGTCAGACACGACAACATATCGGCCACCCGGTCTGTGGTGATTGGGTCATTTGGCAACAGGTGGATGAAACCACTGGTGTGGTGACAGCGCTGCAACCTCGAAGCAGTGTCCTCAGCCGCCCCGACTACAGCGGCAGACACAAACCATTGGCGGCCAATATCACCCAACTGGTGATAGTGCTTGCACCCAAGCCGGAACCCAGTGGCTACCTTCTGGACCAGTATCTGGTGACTGCCGAAACCATAGGTATCCCACCCTTGATCGCTATCAACAAGATCGACCTGCTGGGGGGGGGACTGGAACATGAATTCATGCGGCGCTTTGAACCATATAGGTCGATCGGATATACGGTTATCGGGGTAAGCGCCAAACGTGAACATGGATTGGATCTTCTGATCGATAATCTGAAGGATGAGACAAGTATCATGCTGGGACAGTCAGGTGTGGGTAAGTCATCGCTGGTCAATGCACTGCTGCCATCGATGAAGGTGGAAACAGGACGTCTCTCCAATACGACCGGCCTGGGTAGACATACCACCTCGGCGGCAACCTGTTATACCCTTCCCCAGGGTGGCGAACTGATCGATTCACCGGGTGTACGCAGCTTTCGCCTTACCGATCTTTCCCGGCAGGAACTGGAACAGGGGTTTATCGAATTCCGGCCGTTTCTCGGTCATTGCCGGTTTCATAATTGCAGTCACGACCATGAACCGGGTTGTGCCATTCAGGCGGCCATGGAGAGTGCCGAGATTACACCCCATCGCTTGGATAACTTCCTCAGGTTAAGCCAGGTAGCAGACCATTGAACGATTAGAACACCGACCCTCTTTCTGAATGGTTGGAAGGTCTTCATCCTCCGGGGAGATAAACCTGCACAGCCGCGCCACCCAGCTGTTCGGCCACACCTATTTCGATCCGCCCCCCATACGCGGCAACAATATCGGCAGCGACCGAGAGTCCGATTCCCTGGCCGGGCAGCTGCTGGTCGGCACGATGTCCTCGCTGTAATACCGATTCCACCTGATCTTCAGGTATACCCTTTCCATTGTCCTCCACGCTTAGATGGAGATCCTTCCCTGTTACTGCCCTGATCCGCACATGGCCATGACCGTATTTGCAGGCGTTTTCCATCAGGTTCCCCAGAAGCTCCATAAGATCGCCCTCATCGCCGCGAAAAAGGACCCCCTCTGCAACATCAAGATCCCAGGTTATTCTCTGTTCCCGATAGACCTTTTCCAGGGAGCCCGCGATACGTTCCACTACCGGTTTGACGGACAGGTTTTGGGTCAGCACGCTGCTCCCTGAGGCTGCTGCCCGTTGCAGCTGATGGCTGACGATCTGGTTCATGCGCTCGACCTGTTCGCGCAGCGTATTTTTAATTGCCTGCTGATTGTCACCCTCATTCTCAGCGACACCCTGCAAAACCGCCAGGGGTGTCTTGAGGCTATGGGCAAGGTCACCGAGACTGTCTCGATAACGCTGTTGACGGGCCTGGGCATGGCGAATCAGGGAATTGATATTCGAGGTCAGACGATTCAGCTCCTTCGGATAGACTCCCTTCAGTTGATCCTCGCGACCAGACTCAATCTCGGTCAGCGCCTGTGCCACTTCCCGCAACGGATGCAATCCCCAGCGCAACACCCAGCCCTGTACCAGCAACAGCAGCAGCGCAGCGCCGCCAAGCCAGAGAAAAAGGGTATCGCGGAATGCGGCAATCTGTTCCTGCAACGGTTTTAAGTCCTCTGCCACCGCCAGGATATATTGCAGTTCACGCCCTTGGAAATCCTCCCAAACCACACCGAAGCTCAATCCCATGGTTGCGGCGCCGTCGAGCTTGAATCGTTCGAATTTCGACTCACCCGGCTGCATTTCTCGTACAAAGCCAAGCTTGTGTCCCACAGAAGAGGGTGATATCCATAGGTAGCTCTCCTGCTTGCCGCTGACCTGGGCATAAAGTCCCGATTCCGGTCGGTTGAAACGGGGATCGGTCAATAGCTGAGGCATCCTGAGTCGTCCCGCTTCATCCTCCTCTGCCGCCGCCAAAAGTGCATAGACACTGCTGTAAAGGCGTGCCTGTAGCGCCTCTTCACTGGCCGAACGGAATGCCTTGTCGAGGGCCAGTCCCGTCAATCCAAGAAAGGCGCTCAATACCAGACTGGCCGCCAACAACAGGCGTTGATGTATGGAGAAGGTACGAACTTGTCCCATCCAGGCCGTTTTGCTCCCTTAGTGGTAACAGTGGAAAGGATCAGCGTTCGAGGGCAAAACGGTAACCTCGACCACGGAGCGTTTCAATCGGTTTGTAGCGCTCATCCGGATCGAGCTTTTTTCGCAGGCGGCGTACGAACACCTCGATGGTATTACTGTCACGATCCCAATCCTGGTCGTAGATATGCTCAGTAAGATCGGTCTTGGAGATTACCTTACCGGCATGCAGCATCATGTACTCGAGCACCTTGTATTCATAGGCTGTCAATTCCACCGGATCGCCATGCAGGGTGACCGACTGGGTACGGGTATCGAGTTCCACCGGGCCACCCGAAAGCACCGGTTGTGACCAACCGCCAGTACGTCGCAACAGTGCATTAAGACGGGCCAGCAGTTCTTCCACGTGGAAAGGTTTGACCAGATAGTCATCGGCGCCCGCCTCCAGCCCCTCGACCTTGTCCTGCCAGTTGCCGCGGGCGGTCAGAATCAGAATCGGAAAGTGCTTGTCCAGCTTACGCAGCTCCCTGATCAACTCGATCCCTGACAACTTCGGCAATCCGATATCGACGATACCCACGTCGATGCCATACTCCCTGCCGAGAAACAGTCCGGCGGCACCATCCTCGGCACTATCTACGGTATACCCCTGCTTGCGCAGTTTATCCGCCAATGGCTCGCGAATATCCGCTTCATCCTCTACTAATAGCACACGCATCTGCAGATCCGATACCTGGACTTATCGTCAGGTCAGTTGAATATTGCTGAAAACGGCCTGTTCCGCGATTCATGATCAGTTGTTGAACGCACCAATCAACGGCGACCTTTGTGGTGACGACGACCGCCTTCGGCATTGATCCGCAATCTACGCACCTTGCCGTCCTTGGTAAGGATACGGACGTTGTGAACCCGTTTGCCATCACGTTCCCGCGTCTCGGCGGAGATCACTCGACCTCCCAGGCGCTGTTTGGCCTGCTCCACCGCTTGATCCAGGCTCATATCGCCTTTGGCATAGAGGCTGGATATCAGCAGCAGTGCGCACAACAGCATCTTGGATATAAATCGAGTTCTATTCGTCATCGTCTTGGATTTGTGTAGTGTTAGCTCTAATCATCACCCACTGGTCTGACAGTTACCGCAACCGGAATCCTTTTTCCGGGATGATTATTGGTACGGGTAGTGAATTCACGCCCCTTATACCGATATGTTACATCATAGCCGACCAATTGTTCCTCGTAGCGGGTGTGGTGTGTGACTTCACAACGGCGTTCCACCGATGTGGTGTGGTGCCCGCCCCGGTGCTGCTGACTGAGATCGTGACCGATGGCACCACCGAGCAGAGTGCCCGCCAGGGTGGCGGCATCTCTGCCTCGACCACGGCCTCGACTGATCTTGTTCGCTACCACGCCACCGATAATACCGCCCAATACCGTGCCGGTGTAACGGCGTCCATCCGGATGATAGCGGTCGACCTCTTGATCCCAACACTCTCTCTCGGGATACGAAACCTCTACATTACGGTAGATCGGCTCAACATCGATAACCTTGGCGCTATCGTGAAAGTAGTCGCGCTGACCGGCAGCGGCTGTCATCGATGCAATCATGAGTGCTGTACCAATTGTCAATGCCTCTGTTTTCATCTCTTCTCTCCTGCTCTCTAAGCTTTAATCCTGACTTGTGAGTCACTCTCTCGATATGGTTAAAGCTTACGAGGTTGAAACTGAACCACGCCTGAACCGGAAGAGAAGAAGATATCTCCATGTTTTTCAACAGATTAAATACGCCTGAAATTGTTTCTGTGGAGAGCGTTCGTGTGCCGCTCAGCGATCTCTGCACCACACCAGAATTCGGTTATTCACAGGCATCTCCACATCCTCGGAGAAGATCAGATGATTTGCAGCGGCGAGTTCATCGAGCATTTCGAAATCCCGAATACCACTCAAGGGATCCCTTGATTTCAGCCACTGATCAAACCTTTGATTGCTTTCGCTGGTATACCCTCCCTGATAATTGAATGGGCCATAGAGTGCAAAACAGCCTCCTCGTTTCAGTACCTGCCCGACTCCCTGAAACATCAGTTCGACTTCAGGCCATGACATGATGTGGGTGGTATTGGCACTGAAGATCGCATCATACTCCCCGGCAGGCCATGCACGACTCACATCCAGCCCGAGCGGATTGCGAACATTGGGTAGAGCGGCCTCCCGCAACCAGGCATGGATCCCCGGGTGATTCTCCTCCATGTCACTGGTCTGCCAGGTTAGGTGGGGCATGGCGGCGGCGAAGTGGACCGCATGCTGACCGGTACCGCTGCCGATCTCAAGGACGGTCTGAACATCACGGAACAGGCGTAGAAGCACTTCCAGGATGGGCGCTTTGTTCTCATCACAGGCTTCTGAGTAGGGTTTCATGGTGTGGTTACACTAGGGCCTGTCAACAGGCCCTAACCATTCCCTCGGCTTGAGATAACGATCATAGAGTAGCGCCTCCGCACTGCCCGGTTCCGGCTGCCAGTTGTATTGCCAGCGCACCAGGGGCGGCAGGGACATAAGTATCGATTCTGTACGCCCCCCTGACTGCAGACCGAACAGTGTGCCCCGATCGTAAACCAGATTGAACTCCACGTATCGGCCGCGGCGATAGAGCTGAAAATTGCGCTCCCGCTCGCCATACTCGGTATCGCGGCGTCGTTTTACGATCGGCATGTAGGCCAGAAGATAGTGATCACCCACGCTCTGCATGAAATCGAAGCACGTTTCAAATCCCCACTCATTGAGATCATCAAAGAAGAGGCCGCCGATGCCGCGTGGCTCCTGGCGGTGTTTGAGATAGAAATAGTCATCGCACCAGGCCTTGTATTTGGCGTACACATCGTCACCAAAGGGCCGGCAGGCCAGGTTGGCCATTTTGTGCCAATGCCGGCAATCCTCGTCATTACCGTAGTAGGGCGTGAGATCGAATCCGCCGCCAAACCACCATACCGGCGCCTGATCCGCTTTTTCTGCGATAAAAAAACGGATATTGGCATGCGATGTGGGTACATAGGGGTTGTTGGGATGAATGACCAGGGATACACCCATGGCTTCGAAGGCACGTCCCGCCAGTTCCGGTCGATGTGCGGTCGCCGAGCCGGGCAACTGATCACCGGTGACATGGGAAAAATTGACTCCAGCCTGTTCGAATACCTCACCCTCCTGGAGGACCGCGCTGATACCACCCCCTCCAAGGTGCGCGCCGGGCTCACGCTGCCAGCTATCCTGGAAAAAGCGTGCTTTGCCATCCTCCTCTTCCAACGCACAGCAAATCGTCTGTTGCAGCTGTAGCAGATACTCTTTGACCTGTTGCTTATCGGGTTGATCCATATCCGTCCTGACTCTTCGATTAATTAAATTTTTAAGTGATTGGCTGACCAATCATTGGTTCCAGTTTAATTGAAACTCAGTAGTCATTGCCGGTCTGAAAAAGATGACTACCGGGTACCGAAGGTTAAACTAACATGCCTGTTTTCAGCACGGCCAGTCCTATTAGGGCCTGTTAACACTAATCCAATGCACCCTGTTGTGCCTGAAAAAGCGCCAATCAAGGCGCACCCCAAGGGCACTTCCTTCGGGGCGCAACCCGAAGGGCTGGGGCTGTTTTCGCCCCCAGCGGCGTTATCATTCGCTCATGTAGAATAACTACACCACGCTCATGCTGCCTTGCTGGGCACGAAAACAGCCCCAGCAGGGCGTATTGGATTAGTGTTAACAGGCCCTAGTAAGCTCATTTTACAGATTCTTATTCGAGCCGCTTCAAAAAGACACCCATCTCTTTAGCTGCCTGGACATCCCCGCGGGCCTCAGCTACGGCAATCCCCTTCCGATAGGCCTTCCTTGCCTCTTCCTCCCTGTTCAATGCGGCCAGTGCCTTACCATACAATTTCCAACTTGCTGAATGGTTTGGGTCTTGTTTCAGCGCCTCGGCCAGATGCCTTACGGCCATATCCGCGTCCTTTTCCTTCAAACAGAGCGAACCCAATGTATAGCGTAACAGGGCGTTGTCATTCCCCTGTTCGAGCATCTTCTCCAGGTTTTCTCGTTGCATATTAGTTCAAGCCACACGCCAGGTTACCGGGTATCGCGATATCCATGTGTTCAGGCTTGTCCAGCTTCATTGCCTGCATGATTTGAATATAGTCACTACGTGGGGTTGCATTCCCCAACCTGGGATTGCAACGCTTCTCTTCACCCACGGTGCTGCTGGTAAAACCGTTATAGTCATGGGCTGGATATATCACCGTATCATCCGCAAGGCTGAACAACCGTTGGGTGATTGAGTCGTAGGATAAGCCAGGATCCCCCGACTGAAAGTCAGTACGGCCACTGCCGCGTATCAAGAGGATATCGCCGCTAAAAACCACTCCTTCGGCAAGAATGGAGATATCGTTATCGGTATGCCCCGGCGTGTGGATGATCTCGAGCTTTTCATTACCCAGATGAACGATATCGCCATCGGTCAGTTTGAGATCAGTACAATCGCATGCCGCCTTTTCATGCACCGCCACTTGACAGCCCAGCCGTTCGCGAAGCTGTCCGCTTCCTGTGATATGGTCTGCGTGAATATGGGTTTCCAAGGCGACCTTCAGGGTCAGGCCCAACTCATCGATCAACCTGGCATCACGTTCAACCTGTTCGCTCACAGAGTCGATAATCGCCGCCTCACGGCTGTTTGCTTCCCATACCAGGTAGGTATAGGTACTCGATTGCCGGTCGAATAGCTGTCGTATGTGTATCTTCACAATAGTTACCGCCTACGCCCTGTTGAGGTGTATTATTGTCATTAGATGCGGGTAGTCAAAGATCATTCAACCCACAGGGTTTCAGGGAAATGTTCAGCAGATGGTTTGCTACTATTTCCAATAACGTATAGTGATTTGCCCATGACTATCGACAAGGCACGCGAGATTATCAAACAACAGATCAGCTTCGGCAGCGGTTACAACCGCAATGCAGTGCGCCTGCTGCTTGGCGAAATACAGCGTGAATATGGCCTGCAGGCTGGTGACCAGTTGATTGAAGAGCTGAACCTGGAACAGGCCTTCGGACTACATCCGGGCACTGACTTTACCCGCGTGGCCCACTAGACCGCGTATCAGATCCAAAATAGTATTCAGTTACGATATTTGTACATCATCATTCATAGCGGTAGAGCCACAATCTACCTGATCCCCGCTTGTCATGATTTTTCCGCTACCAGCATTGCCACATCCCGCGTACCTTCCTCCAGGTTACCCAAAAGATTCTCCTCACGGTAATATCGCAGTTTCAAACTGGAGAACAGTTGCAACAGCTCATTATCCGCCAATCTGAAGGCCGGGTTACTCGGTCCCAGGTTCGACACAGCAGCCTGTATGAAGGTCTGATAGAAGATCAAACCGTCCGGTAACAATGCCTCGATCAGATCAGGTATCAAGGTCCTCTCAAGATAATAACTGACAACTATCAGATCAAAGCTGTTGGGAGATGGAGGCAACTGTTCTACATCACGCACTTCTGCTGATAGATTCTTCAATCCCGCTTCTGCGGCATAGGTCTTAAGCCGCTGAATGGCGACGGGGGAGATATCCCATGCCACTGTATCCAGTCCGTGACGCGCCAGGGTCAGCGCATTGCCTCCTATTCCACAGGCAAGATCCAGTGCGGTACCCTTGGCTGGCAGCAGATGCAGATTTCTTTCCAGAACCTCTGCGGGAGTGGGACGTTTATCCGCATCGGCATGGCGCCTGTCCCACTTGTCACGCAGGCTTTGAAAATCGTTGCTGTTCACAAACTATCGAGACCGCGGGCCAGATCGTTTTTGATATCCTCAACATTTTCCAACCCCACAGCGATGCGCACCAGACCGTTTTGTATTCCGGCCTGGCTTCGCTCCTCGGGTGTCAATCTGCCGTGTGTCGTGGTCGCCGGATGGGTGATAGTCGTCTTGGTATCGCCAAGATTGGCCGTGATTGAGAGTACTCGGGTGGAATCTATGACTGTCCATGCCGCCGGCTGCCCGCCCTTGACATTGAAAGAGACAATACTGCCGGGCGCACGCTGCTGTTTCATCGCCAGGGCGTGTTGAGGATGACTCGCAAGGCCGGGAAAATAGACACGCTCGATCTGTGGATGCTGCTCCAGCCATTCGGCCAATACTTGGGCATTGCGTGAATGGGCGTGCATGCGCAGTTCGAGTGTTTCAAGTCCCTTAAGGAAGACCCAGGCGTTGAATGGACTCATGGTTGGACCTGCGGTTCGCAGTACCCCGAACACAGCATCACCAACCACTTCTTGACTGCCCACCACAGCCCCCCCGACACAACGCCCCTGGCCATCCAGAAACTTTGTTGCCGAGTGAATGACGATATCCGCCCCCAACTTGAGTGGTTGCTGCAGGGCAGGCGTGCAAAAGCAGTTGTCCACCACCAGCAGGCAATCACGGGCATGCGCCAACTCACTCAAGTGAGTGATATCAGCCACATCTGTCAGTGGATTGGAAGGGGTCTCGAGAAACAGCAGTTTCGTTTCCGGACGAAGCGCGGCCTCCCAGGCCTGCGGATCATTGAGGTCGACAAAACTGGTCTCGATGCCGAATCGGGTGAGATACTTGTTGAACAGCATGGTGGTCGACCCGAACACGCTTTGCGATGAGACGATGTGGTCACCCGTCTGCAGTAAGCCGATGCAGGTCGACATGATTGCCGACATGCCGGATGCGGTAGCGACGCAACACTCTCCTCCCTCCAACGCCGCCAGTCGCTCTTCGAAAGTTCTTACCGTGGGATTGGTGAAACGTGAATAGATGTTACCCGGCTCATCACCACTGAATCGCGCCGCGGCCTCGGCGGCACTGCGGAAGACAAAGCTGGAAGTCGGAAAGATCGGCTCAGCATGCTCACCTTCCGGTGTACGGTGGTGTCCTACGCGCACAGCCTGGGTAGAAAACCCCCAATCTCCATAGTTCTGTTCCCCCATAACCCATCCTCGTTCTTCATATATTTTTTGATTCGTTGTGTCGTTACATGAGCGCCATTCTACAACTCAGCTTGCCGATATGCTTCTCTTTTCTACTTTGCGGGATAGGTCCTCATCGAGCTGTTGGGCGAAGTAGTCCTCCAGGAACAGATCAAAACTGACTCTGTCTGATGCCTCCAACTCCCGCTGGCGCTGCCATGAATCGGTCGCCTCCTGACGCAGCAACAGTTGATCCTGACTTGAGTGTTCCTGCTGCATAAAGGTGTGTTGGTGCTGCTTCGACATACGCTGGGCAAATTGGAAAAAACTCTCCCCATTGCCACGCATCTCCGCGAGCATGCGCGCCGAGGGAGTCAGATCGGCATCCTGCAGGCGATAGCGCTGTATCATCAGGCTTTCGCTGTAGGGATTGCCCGGCATGCCCGCCTCCAACAGTTCGCATAGGGGCAGCATGGCGTCGCATATTTCCAACCCCCAACTCCGCAAAGCAACTTTCTCTCCATTACGCTGCAACATCAATCCGGGCTTTCTTCCCTGGTGGGCGGCCGTCAACTCGTTCCAGTCGATCTCCTTCTGTTCCGCCACATTGATCACCGGACTTGCGTGCAACAGACACATCAGCATCAGGGCCTCGATAAAAAAGATCTGCTCTTCTGCGATACCCAGTGGATGAAAGGCATTCACATCCAGGGAGCGCAATTCCACATAACGTACTCCACGACGTTGCAGGGCATGGATCGGTTTCTCCATCATCTCGGGAATCTGTTTGGGACGCACCGTACTGTAGTACTCGTTCTCGATCTGCAGAATATTGGCGTTCAGCTGCTCATAACGACCATCGACCTTGACCCCAATGGCTTGATAGATCGGACAGGGTGTTTCGATGGCCCGAGAGAGGGTTTCGATGTAGGCGTTGAGGCAATCGTAACAGGCTTTGATACCGGTACCCTGTTCCTTACTGTTCTGGTAACCGATATCCCCCATCCTTAAAGATGTGGCATAGGGGGAGTAGTAACTGTATTCATCAAACACCTGCAGCGTGGTAGGTCTGCCTCCGAGAAAGGATTTGCATACTGCAGGTGAAGCCCCGAACAGGTAGGGGATCAGCCAGCCGACCCGCTGCAGGTTGCGCAGCATGGCAAAATAGGATTCCGAAATAAAAGACTGTATCGGTGTTTCATCCTGTTCCAAGTGCTGAAACACCTGCCAGAACGGCAGTGGTATAGAGTAGTTGAAATGGACCCCGGCTATCACCTGCATAACTCTGCCGTAGCGGTGACCCAGCCCTCTGCGGTAGACGGTTTTCATCATACCGGCATTGGAGTCGCCATATTCTGCGATCGGAATCAGTTCATCGCTTTCGACTATGCAGGGCATACTGGTTGACCAGAGGATCTCATCACCCAGGTGCTGGTAGAGGAAATGGTGCGCCTCGGACAAAAACCGTAACGGCTCTTCACGATCCGCTGAAGGTGGCGTGATGATTTCGGTCAGGGCTTCGGAATAATCCGTCGTAATGTACCTGTTGGTCAGGGCGGACCCCAACGCCCCGGGATGTCTGTTTTGCGAGATACAGCCGGACGGGGATACCCGCAACCCCTCTTTTTCCAGACCTATCAGCCCCCCTCTCAGCAGCCCGGCCTGATCTGCTTGACGCAGTTTTTCCAAACGTTGTTCAAGTGTCGTATACAAACCGGGAGCAGTCCATGTAATAGATTGGATTGAGGCCGGAACCAAATTGATGATTCTGACTTAACTTGTAAACATGCAATGAGGCAATATACAGGCCAGGTGAATTTATGCCGCACAGGGGCGTAGACTGAAGGCACGCATCATACCATCAATTGTCATTTTGAAGCATGCCTTTACAGACTAGCGCATCACCGCCCTGGGCGCCTGCATTCGGATCAAGTCCGTCAGAATGCGGGCCGCTTCGTTCAACTCGATGCGTTGTGTCGCTTCCGACTCCTTGTCATCAACATCAACATCTAGGTCTTCCTGGTCGATGGATTTGATGGCCTGCAAGCCTTGCGACGCCCTGAACCGGTTCTTGTGCACTAGCTGCTCCTGCTCGCGATCATCCCATTCAGACCGGCGGCGGCTCTCCAGCAGACTTGTCTCAGTACGCTTGTCCAGTGCCTGAAAGCGTTTTTCCCGATCGACCAGCATTTCGAATCCGGGATCATGCTCAACCCGGCTCATGTGGTTATCAACGAGATGGGGTACGGCCCATTTCCCTTTGGTAGCGAAATTGGCCGGTCTGATCTGTGCCCAGGGCAGCGCATTCTCCAATGAACGCTCCCCGAAATCTTCTGAGAATTTCGCCATTGGAAACTGAATATCGGGCACCACTCCCCGGTGCTGGGTGCTGCCGCCATTGATGCGGAAGAACTGCGCCATGGTCAGCCGCAATCTGCCCAAGTCTTTCTTGCGGCCGGGCACGAAGCGCCCCAGATCCACCAGCGTCTGCACAGTTCCCTTACCGAAGGTGGGTTCGCCGATGACGATGCCCCGCTTGTAATCCTGGATGGCACCGGCAAATATTTCCGAGGCGGAGGCACTGTTGCGATCGACCAGAACCGCCAAAGGTCCCTCGTAGGCTATGGTTTGATCCGGATCCTGCTCGATCTCGATCTTACCGAAGGCGTCCTTGATCTGAACCACGGGCCCGGAATCGATGAACAACCCCGTCAGTTCGGTCGCTTCGGATAGCGAGCCGCCACCGTTTTCCCGCAGATCGATGACGATGCCGTTGACACCCTGCTTCTTCAGATCACCCAGGAGGTTGCGAACATCCCTGGTGGTGCTGCGGAAATCCTCATCCCCTCTCGCCTCGGCGGCGAAATCGCGGTAGAAAGTCGGCACTTCGACAACACCGATGCGCATACCCTTCATCCCGTCCAGGTCCTCGATGATATAGCTTTTCGCCGCCTGCTCCTCAAGCTTTATCTTATTGCGCACGAGCGTGATGGTCTTGCGCTTGGAACCGGTTTCAGTCCCCTTTGGCAGGATGTCGAGCCTGACGACCGAGCCCTTGGGACCACGGATCTGCTCCACCACATCCTGCAATCGCCAACCGACGATATCGATGATTTCACCCTCCAGCCCCTGTCCGACACCGACAATACGATCACCCGAATGCAACAGCTCACTCTGTTCAGCGGGTCCGCCTATCACTGTCTTCTGGACCACGGTAAAGCCGTCTTCATCCTTGAGTACTGCGCCTATGCCTTCCAGGGAGAGGCGCATGCTGATATCGAAGTTTTCCGATGTGCTCGGCGACATATAACTGGTATGGGGTTCCAGACTCAGGGTATAGGCATTGACGAAGGTCTGAAAAACATCGTTGGCATCGAACTGCTCCACCCGGCTCAACAGACGTTTATAGCGTTCACGCAGGGTTTTACGAATCTCATCGTCTTTTTTGTCCATCAACCGCAGATTGAGGAAATCATTCTTTACCCGCTTGCGCCATATCTCCTGCAGTTCAGTACGGGTTTGAGGCCAGGGTTCTTTGTCACGCTCGAATCGATAGCTCTCATCGATTGTGAAATCAAACGCTTTATCAACCAGTTTTTGCGCATGAGCCACCGCCTCCGCTACACGCTTGCGATAGAGGCGAAAAATCTCGAAGGCAGGCTCGATTCTGGCATTCTTCAGGTAGTCATCGAGTTTATCCTGATAGAGTGAGAAACGAACGATATCTCTGGCGCGAAAAAAAGAGCGGTTGGGATCGAGGGCGTCAAAGTAACGATCGAGGATCATCTTAGACATGGCATCGTCGAGCGCCACCTCTTTGTAATGGTATTTTTCGATAACCTTGACGATGACATTTGCCGTTTGCTGCTGCTCCGGAGTCGGTTGCAGTTCGCTGATCGGGACAACCTGGCGATTGGCCCATAGCGCCGTACTGCTGAACAGAAACAGCGAGCTGAGCAGAATAACCTTGAAAAATTTCATGTAACTACCTGGCCTTTTTTTGCGCCTTAACAGTCAGCGCTTGACTATACATCATAGTAAACAGGACTAGGATTGGACTGGATTACCGCATCACTGGTTCAATTTAGTGCCTAAAAGGTGTACTGGACCGCAAGATAAAGCCCCACCCGCCTATATATTCTCGTGCAGACCCTGTACCAGATCCAGATAACCGGACGTTTCGGGATTTATAATCCCATGGCGCACTAGAAAGTCAATCACTACAAGATTGCAGTTGAGCTTGAATTCATCGGTCTTTGCAACCAGTCTCGCCACCTCGTCAACAGGCAGCAGCATGAACTCAGCCACTTCGCCGTCACTGTTCCGGGGTAGGAAATCACCCGGGAGCTCGAGATCATAACAATAGAGCGTATCGGGTTTCAGTCCGACAGCTGTCTCGGTGCAATAGGTCAGAACACCCACGGAGATCGCTCGGTTCGCCAGCGATGGAGGCACATTGGCCTCTTCCATGCACTCCTTACGCAGATTCTCGGCAAGGGAGATGCTGTGAGGGAGCCCCCCTGCCACCATATTGTCCAGACAACCGGGAAAGTTACGCCGGTCGGCCGCACGTCTTGCGATCCAGAGTTTCAGCGTCTCCCCATGGCGTACGAAACCATTCAGATGTTGACCATAGGCCCGCAATCCGAAATAGGGGGCGCTGGCGCGATCCATCGTGGCAATCGCCGTCTCCCTGCCGGCATGAGTAACCGGATACTGTTCACCGTGGATATGTGATATGACCCCCTCATCAACCAAGGTCGAGGTGATCTCCGCAAACAGTCCGGTACGGGCTTCGAAGCTGTCGTAGTGAGCCTGGAGATGAAGACCCTCATCATCCTGTCTGAAGGCATCGGACCATTGACCGAGGGCCTTCCACACGGGTTGCTTTAGACGCCCGATACGCTGCCCCTGGAAGAAGAGCGATTTGAAGTTCCCCGGATTCCAGTGATTTAGGCGCTCGATATGGCGCAGATACCCTTGTAAGCTCATGGATTGATGGACGCTTTCGTCTCCAGTGGTTTGGTTTTTACACAGTCATATCATCCGATCCGTGACTGCGGCGAAGAGACAATCATACAACCGTGCACGCGGGGCTGTTAACACCCATCCAACAGGCTGATCAAGCTGTTGCCCCGTTATGTATAGGATCTGAGCAGCCCCCGCAGCACCCCTTGTATGCTGACCTCTTCCGGCCGATAGACCATCGCACTCATCGAGTGGTTCGCGGGATGAAGTACAATCTCACCCGGACGCTGCTCGATTCTCTTCAGTGTGGCCTCTTCGTTATGGATCAATGCCACAACGATATCACCATTCTGCGCATGCTCCTGCTGCTCGATAACCACATAGTCACCGTGGTGGATGCCTTCATCGATCATCGAATCCCCCGACACCTGGAGCACATAACATGGCCCCTTTCCCAGCAACTCATCGGGAACCTGCATCGGCTCTGCGTTGCTAATGGCCTCGATGGGCCTGCCGGCAGCGATGCGGCCGAGATAGGGGATGCCCTGCACCACACCGTGCTCAACCAGGCGAATACCCCGTTTCAGACCCTCCATGGGCTCCACCAATCCCGCCTCTACCAGCGCCTGGATATGTTTGTGCAACGAACCCCGGGATTTCAGCCCGAGCAACCTACAGACCTCGTCATAGGTGGGGGCATGCTCATAGTGTTCGATACAGTCGCGCAGGGCCTGGTAGATCTCCTGCTGGCGTCGGGTCAATTTCATCGGGATCCTTGATTTGTTCTCCGGTTGTTCTCTATTCTATACCAGGAGAACAGGAAGAGAACAACCATGACTAGTCCCATTGCAGCCATAACTGCCACAAAGCCGGTTACCCGGCTTGATCCAGCCGACCATTTTGCCGCCAAATTGCGTAGCGAATATGGAGAGCGTATCACAGGCGAACTGATACTCCCCGCCAAGCAGGGTAACTACCGCCCACTGCCCGATGATCTCGACCAGCGGCTCGCCGATGCCTTGCAAAAGCACGGGATCAAACGACTCTACACGCATCAGGCTGCGGCCTGGGAATCGGTACGGAATGGTCGGCATACAGTAATCGTCACCCCTACGGCATCAGGTAAGACCCTCTGCTACAACCTGCCGGTACTGCAGGAGGTGCTGCAGGCGCAGGCCAAAGCCCTTTACCTTTTCCCCACCAAGGCCCTGGCCCAGGACCAGGTGGCCGAGTTGACTGCCCTCAACCAGGCCGCCGAACTGGGCCTACGTACTTTCACCTTTGATGGCGACACGCCGGGGGATGCGCGCAAGGCGGTGCGGACCCGTGGTGATATGGTGCTCTCAAATCCGGACATGTTGCACCAGGGGATACTGCCCCACCACACCAAATGGGCTCAGTTTTTCGAGTCCTTGCGCTATGTGGTGATCGACGAAATGCATACATACCGCGGCGTATTCGGCTCCCACGTTGCGAATGTGATGAGGCGTCTGCGGCGTATCTGTCGCTTCTATGGCTCAGACCCTCTGTTCATCCTCTGCTCCGCCACTATCGCCAATCCCGCCCAACTGGCGCATGAACTGATCGGAGACGAAGTCAATGCAATTACCGAGAGCGGCGCACCGCAGGGAGGCAAGCACCTGTTATTGTGGAACCCGCCGGTGGTCAATGCCGATCTCGGCATGCGTGCATCCGCCCGTTCCCAGACCACACGTATTACCAAACTGGCAATGGGTCAGGGGCTAAAGAGCATTGTCTTCGCCCGCTCACGCCTGATGGTTGAAGTACTGACCAAGTATCTCAAGGATGCCTTTGACCGGGACCCCAGACATCCAGCCAGGGTAGCCGCCTATCGTGGCGGCTACCTGCCCGCTGAACGGCGCGATATGGAACGGCGACTGCGTGAAGGGCAACTCGACTGTGTGGTCTCCACCTCAGCGTTGGAACTGGGAGTGGACATCGGCGCCCTCGATCTCTGTGTCCTCAACGGTTATCCCGGCACTATTGCCGCCACCTGGCAGCGCCTGGGACGCGCCGGCAGACGCCAGCGCACAGCGGTTGGCGTGCTGGTGGCCAGCAGCCTGCCGCTGGATCAATACATTATTCGCAATCCCGACTTCTTCCTTGGCGCCTCACCGGAACAGGCACGTATCGATGCCGATCAGTTGCTGATCCTGCTTGATCATGTTCGCTGCGCCGCCTTCGAACTGCCGTTCAAGGATGGAGAGCGGTTCGGCGACCAACCGCTGAGCGAGTTACTCGCCTATCTGGAGGAACATGGCATCCTGCACCGGGAGGCGGATGAGTGGCACTGGATAAGCGACAGCTACCCCGCCAACAGTATCAGCCTGCGATCGGTGGCGGAGGGTAATTTCGTGGTGGTGGATACAACCGGGGGCGGAAAAACCGTGATTGCCGAAGTCGACTACAGTTCCGCACCGATGACCATCCATGAAGGCGCCATCTACATGGTTCAATCAACTCCCTATCAGGTTGAGCGACTCGATTGGGAGGGACGCAAGGCATTCGTTACCCGCACCCGAGCCGATTACTACACCGATGCCATAGACTATACACGCCTTAAGATTCTGGAGTCTTTCGAGGAGCACGAGTATGACCGTCATGGCGTGGCCCAGGGTGAGGTCCATCTTGTCAAGCGCATAACCGGCTACAAAAAGATTCGCTACTACAGTCACGACAACGTGGGCTACGGCAAGATCGAGCTACCGGATCAGGAGATGCACACCACCGCCGTCTGGTGGCAGATAAATCCACAGGCGCTGGAGGCTGCATTCCACTCACGACAGACTGCCCTGGACGGCTTTCTCGGCGCCAGCTATGCACTTCATATCGTCGCCACCATGCACATGCTTTCCGAACCCGGAGATATCGGCAAGGCGGTGGGTGACGGCAACGCCCGCTGGTTCGCCACAGTACATGCCGGTGGACGGGGAGAGTTGCGCAACAGGGAGGACCAGCGAATTGATCCGGCGCAGCTGGATCGCTTCACTCCCACGCTGTTTCTCTACGACAACTATCCTGGAGGCATCGGACTGTCATCACCGCTTTGCGAGAGCCGTGAGACCATCGTTCATGAAGCGAAGCGGCTTGTCGTTGACTGCAGCTGTAACCATGGCTGCCCCAGCTGCATCGGCCCTATCCTGGCCAGCGACGAGATGCGGGGCTACTCGCCCAAACAGGCCGCACTCGAAGTGCTTTCACTCCTAATGTAGTGTCAACAGGTCATAACCGACAATGACACTCGGAACAAAACTCAGCCGTCTGAGGGCACTGAAAAAGGATCGAGGGCAACAGCCTGTTGCATCTGCGACGGATCTGCGACATCGCTTGGCACGGATCGACCGGGCACGACTTTCTGATGATGCGAAAGGGCGGCGACAAGAGTCAATAGAGGAGAGACTGGCAAAACAGCTGAAGGGGTACCAAATCAGCGATGGTCTGATCAAGATACAGCGTCATATACCCCTGCATGGATCAATGGGCCGCCATCCTCTCTCGCTACTGCAACAACTACCCGTCCTGCCCGGAGACAGAGTGCTGGCCAACCGCCGCCAGGTCTACTTCGATACCGAAACCACCGGACTCTCGGGGGGTAGCGGCACCCTCGCCTTCCTGTTCGGTTTTGCAGTGATTGAGCAGGAGAACCTTGAGACAACCCAGTACCTGATCACCCGCTTTGCCGGCGAAAATGCCATGCTCGAGAGGATTAACAGTATACTCAGCCCAGATGATCGGCTGGTGAGCTATAACGGCAAGTGTTACGACATTCCCCTGATGAATACCCGCTACCGCATGCGGAATATACCAGCCATATTGGATCGGCTGCCTCACCTGGACCTGTTGCATGCCGTGCGCCGACTGTTTGGCCGCAATTGGCCGGATTGCCGGCTGATGACGCTGGAACAGCGCCTGCTCGGTCTGAAAAGACACAACGACCTGCCGGGTTCGCAAGCCCCTGAAGCCTGGTTCGATTGTGTAACAACGGGCGCTACGGCGCGACTAGCGCGGGTGGTGGATCACAATTTTCAGGATATCATCTCTCTCCCCATGGCCCACGCTGTCCTGTCTCGGGTGATTGAGCAACCGGAACGCCATAACGCAGACATTGCGGCCCTCGCCCGCTGGTTGACGGATAGCGACAAGACTGCTGCCTATACCTTGTTAATGCGCCAGCGGCAGACACTGTCGATCAGTGGCAAGAGGTTACTGGGTCGACTAGCCAGGCGTTTCGGCAACTGGGAGTTGGCAGTGGAGATATGGGAAGCCTTATCCCGGGGTGGCTGTCGACAAGCTACAGAACAACTTGCCAAATATCATGAGCACATCAGCAAGGATCTGGAGAATGCAAAATATTACTGTGAGCTGCTCCCCGTCGACGATGAGCAACGGCGGCGGTTGAACCGAATCTTACTCAAGCGCCATCGTCAGGAGATACAACCGGCACTGGATTAGTGTTAACAGGCTCTAAAGTGCCTTTTCGCATCTCTGCGTCAGTTCGATAGCCTGCTTGACATAATCCTTATACCATTCGTTGACGGTCAGAATAAATTCGGACAAGGACTCGGCATCATCCGGATCGTTTATGTAGTCGCTCACTTTGAAAGGGGGAAAGACTGTGGCCGCGGTACAGGTACGTGTCAGTCGCTTGTCGAAATTGGCGACCGCGATGGGTACGATCAGTGGCTCTATATCGGCCGCCAGCGCCAGACGGAACACCCCGGCCTTGAATGGACCGGGTGACTCCTCGGTGTAGTAACAGCGTCCCTCCGGACAGATAATGATATTGTCCCCCTGTTGCAGCCTTTCCAGTGCCTGTTCAATGAACTGGCGGTTGCGTTGCTCGCGGGTCAGGTGATGATCACGATCCTCCTCATCGACCTCGCCAGGGTAGACATAGAGATACTCAAGGCGGTCGAAATATTGTTGAAATCCGTACCAGTCGAGCTCCGGCTTCTTCACCACCCTGATCGGTGCTTCATGATATTTCGGGTAGATCACCATGCTCGACACGAAGTGGGTGTCCAGGGTTAGGCGAAAATCATTTGGCAGCATATTATCGGTATGGTTTTCCAGATGATTCATGATAAACAGATGCCCTGAGGAGTCTGGCAGGTGCTCCTCGCCAGCCACGTTATAGTGGGTCTGCTCGAACAACGCCCGGAACGTTCGCATACAGTGATGTCGCACTTCCCTTGGCGTCTGATCCTCGGGAGCATTGGCAACGCTTTCATAAATACGCTGCAGTCCCTGATAAAAATGGAGTTCATCGTGCACCTTTTCCAGGATATCCAGAGACAGTCTTGCCAGGTTGCGCTCATTTTCATCCTCGCCATGATTACGGATCAGTTCCAAGGTACCGAACGCATCGGAGAGGGTCAGTCTGTTTTCCAATAGATAGGGGATTTTATGCAGCGGCGAAGTCACATGCAGGGTAGCGGCATTCTGTTCCAGTAACGCCGTTACAGCCAATGTCTCTTTATGATAGCGCCTTGCAATCAATTGGGTACGGGCCATACGCAGCCGATTGCCGATCAACCAGATCACCCGTTCCATTAGTTCTGTTGCGAACAACGGTTCCCGGTGACACAGAGCCGTCAATGCTTCAGCTGTGAATACCAGGGCACAGACTGAATCACTGGCGATTGCGGATACCTGATAGTGATTGGGTTCGACCAAAGCGGACCAGCCGAATGCCTGCCCTGTGCTCTCCAGACTATTGAGAAAAAAACAGATCTTGCCATCACTGCTGCAATACCAGAGTTCGATCCGTCCGCTGACAAGCAGGTAGAACTTCTCCGCCTCACCTCCCTGCTGAAACAGTGTTGTGCCAGGGTTCACGCGAATCATTTGCCCCAATGACAACATGGATCGTAAATGATGATCTGACATGGCTTCAAAAAAAGTGACATGGCGCAGAAACCTGAAGGTTGACTCCTGATCGCTGCCCAGGTTTTCAAACTCGACAAGCGGGTTTGATCCCCGGGTTCTCATTGCGGCAGCAGGTTCCACCATGTTTCTCCCTTCGACACCGCTACTGGCGATCAGGCGGTCCCTGTTATTTTCAAGTCGATGCGCCAGAACTATCGCCACACGGCGTAAAAGCGTGTAGGCGATGAGCGGTGATCCTCCCATCAACTCAGTTAACAGTGTTCTCGGAATACGTATAAAACTGCATTCTGTTTCACAGCGTACGGTCACCGTATGGCGATAGGGTGCGCGAAACACAGACCAGCCAATCAGTGCCCCAACCTCACTGTCGGTGCCGACAAGAAGATCATCCATACCTGCCACATGGATCAGAAACTGCACCTTTCCAGTTGCTAAAAAATAGAGTGCGATGGCACGATCATGCTGGTGCAGTAAAATCTCCCCTTGATCCATTTGCCGCACCTCGGAGCCTTTAGCCAGAAAGTCGATCACATCCCTGTCGATATCCTGGAAGAATGCAAGTTCGGAAAGTTCAGAGGCATCCATCATCACGATCACCCTTTCAAGAGCATGTCACTTATTATTGTCTCTTCTCAACATCGATGTGATTTGAATATTCAAACGACAATATTATTGGCCCTGCACCACTAACCACACCCCTATTACTAATCTATAGTAGATATATGCGGCGCCAATTCAAACCGGAACACACCAAGCCAAGGGATTTTGATCTTTTCTGGCGGGAGACGCTGAACAAACTGGAGAACATCGATCCGGATCCGATAATCGCAGGCGTGGAACATTCGCCCAACCATCCGGAACTTCTACTGGAGTATGTGGAATTTGTGTCATTGGACGATGTGCGCATTACCGGGCTGCTCACTCATTGGAAGGATGATCTACCACGACCGCTGGTTGTCTACAGCCACGGTTACGGCTCTCAATGCATGCCTCAATGGTCATGGGTGAGCTCCGGTCTGAATTGCTTTGGCGTGGATATTCGTGGCTTCGGCCGCTCGCATGACGCACTTCGAGAGTACTCTCAGTGGGGCTGGGTATTGACGGGCATCCAAGCACCGGAGACCTCAGTGATAAGAGGCGCCGTCTGCGATTACATTCAAGGCGCAAGAGTCGCTGAGCAACTGCTCCCCAACCCGACCACCCACCATACCTATCAGGGTGTCAGTTTTGCAGGTGCACTGGCACTCAAATCCGCATCGGTACTGGGATCGCCCGACCTGCTGGCGGTAGGTGTTCCCACATTCGGCTGGACTGAAGGGCGCTATATCTTCGTCAAATCAGGTTCCGGCGCACAGATTAATCACTATCTCGCCAACCATCCGGAACGATTGGATGATGTGATGCTGGTGATGCGTTACTTTGATCCTGTCAATTTTGCCGATAGCGTGCACTGTCCCGCTCTCATCGGCCTGGGACTCAAAGATGATGTGGTGCCGGCCAAGACAGTCTATGCCATTGCCAACCATCTGGTTGGAAAGAAGGAGATTATGGAGTTTCCCGTCAGCCATACCGATCTGCCGGAGGAGCGTCTCTGGGATCGTTTTGAACAATATTGGTTGACACTGACGATTGAGGGGATCAGCCAGGATTTTGGATCGAAACCCCTCCTTTTCGATTGATAGCTTTCTACCGCAATTGAAGCTCTTCCATCCTTATCGAGGCCAGACAAAGACGTTTATCACTTTATCATTTATGCGCAGAGTATTTTTTATATCGCCTCCACGAGTAGAGAGAGAGCGTGGAAAGGAGCAGTAATTCAACAGGAAACAGCACAATCAGATCGACTCTGATATTGCACTCGCCTGTGCAGTTTTCCAAAACCCAGGTCTCATAGGCAACGGGCAGTAGCAACATCACGGAAGACAGCGCCTGCAGGCCCTGCTTTGAGCGGATATAGAGTGCAAAAAAGAAGACACCCATGGCGGCACAGATGAGCATGAAAAGATAGTAGACCAGGATCAACATATTCAAAGGCAAAATCTCAAAACCACTATACAGATCATAGCCGACTGTCAGGATACAACAGTGCTGTGCCTATGTCGCTTGTCAGCGGCACCCGACAGAGGGGGTCGACCGGTCAGCCGGATCCAACGTCAGCCTCGCTCCCTGGCGATACTACCCAAGACATAGGAACAGAGTACCAGTTGTTGAAATCGATTCAGACCGCGAAACTCCAATCCATGGACAAAGGTGTTTCTGCCATCCCTGCCTGCCGTCTCGCGAATATTGCGAATCACACCCATGATTTTCAGCATGTCTTCCCCACCGCATACCGACAAGGTATAGATCACCTGAACTACATCCCCAACTTTACCAAGCGTTTGCCGGTCTAATATCCGGGCTCCCGTACTACTGATATCGGAAATGATGACAGATCGTTTCTTCTCCCCCCCCGAGGCACCCTGGGGCCAGACAACTTCCGCATTTATTTCAGTCGGCACCCGGGGTGCGTTGCGCACGACGGCGCTCTCTACATCCGACGGATAGGAGAGATGGACATGTGGATAGGGTTTAGATGATGCATTCAGGACTTGTGAAACAAAACCGAATATATTGCTGCCCTGTAACATCCTGACCGTAAAACTCTGACCATCGCGTACGATAATCGGTTTTCCGTGTTTACGGGGTGTCGTGATCACCAGACTGTGACCAGGTAGAAAGCCGATCAGGGTGGCCGCAAAGCGCTCGGCGTTTTCATTGGGTGACGCCCACTGCAACTGCAGTACATCACCAATCTGCAAGTATCTGACACTGTCTGGCAAGGCCTCACTCCCAAGCGGCTTATGTTAATATTGAATCACAAATCGACTAAAACCAGCTGCTATGATTCAGCACATAACAATCAGTGGCAAGCATTTGTCAGTCTAGGGCATGTAAACACACATTGACCCGGCAGAGACAATATACCCAGCGTTTACAGGTCTTTACATAATGCGAATTTTTTATTTTAAAAACAAGTAGCTGTTAAGATTAGTTTAAGTCCTTTAAATCGGCAAACGATGATTTTTGTGCTTGACGACAACCCGGATACGCCATTTCCTGACGTCTCCCTCGCGGAACGCGAGCCGGACGGGTTGCTGGCGGTGGGCGGCGATCTAACGCCTCAACGGCTGATTCAGGCTTATCAGCTGGGAATATTTCCCTGGTTCACAGAGGGTGAACCCATACTCTGGTGGTCACCGGACCCACGCACGGTACTCTATCCCGAAAAGATAAAAATCAGTCGCAGCCTGAGAAAAGTACTAAAAAAAAAGGTCTATAAAGTATCCTTTGATCAAGACTTCGAGGCTGTGATCAAGGGTTGCGCGGCGCCGCGTGAAAACTCGCCTGGAACATGGCTGGTACCCGAGATGATCGATGCCTATCGCCAACAACACCAGCTGGGAATGGCACACTCCGTTGAGGTATGGCGCAACGACGAGTTGGTGGGTGGCCTCTACGGCATGGCCATAGGTGCTGTCTTCTTCGGTGAATCGATGTTCAGCCGTACGTCCGACAGCTCCAAAATCGCTCTGGTTCACCTCAGTCGAAGACTGACTCAGTGGGGATTCAAGATGATCGACTGTCAAGTCTATACCAATCATCTGGCCAGTCTGGGAGCTGAAGAGATACCCAGGTCCAGTTTTTGCGCCGACCTTCATCGCTGGACCCGGCTTGAAGGACGAACAGGCAGTTGGGCTGACCAGGGCAGGCACTTTCCAGAGGCCGATATATGCTGAATCCACCTCCAGGATTCGAACAGGAGGCGAGTTATGCTCTCTACATGAGCCAGGTTCACGGCTGCTCCTATCTACCTGGTCGTGAGGCACGCAATCTGTTTCTCGATCCGAATGCGAAAGTCACTCAACATCTCTATCAACAGTTGATAGACCGGGGTTTTCGTCGCAGCGGCTGCTATCTGTATCAACCTGCTTGCCCGCAATGTAATGATTGCATCTCCCTGAGGATACCGACAGCATGGTTTCAACCATCTCGCAGTCAACGCCGCATCTGGAAACGCAACCTATCACTTTACGAAGTGAACCCTGGTCCCGCCGGATTCAATGAAGCACACTATCATCTCTACCAGCGATACCTGCTGGAGCGTCATCCCGATGGTGCCATGGCATGCAACAGCCCGGGGCAATATTCTCAATTTCTGACCTGCGAATGGGCTGAAACACAATTTATCGAATTCCGTAAGGCCGGCAAGCTGGTAGCCGTTGCAGTCAGTGATCTGCTACCGAATGGCACCTCATCCGTGTATACCTTCTTCGACCCGGACATGTCACAGGACAGCCTGGGCATCTTCGCCCTGCTGTGGCAGATTGACTATTCGCGTGGACTCGGCCTGAAATGGGTCTATCCCGGGTTCTGGATCGAGAACTGCGAAAAGATGAGCTACAAGTCCCGCTTTCGTCCGTTTGAGGCCTGGACAGGGCAACAGTGGATAGATCATACTGAAATCGGGAATCGCGGCTACGGAACGAATGACAGTGTCTGACCTGTAGCTGGCAAACTATTCCATCCCTGGTAAGCGATACTTCGCTGGAGACATTGATGTCCAAACCGATTAGATGCAGCATCTCCGCTGTCCTGCTAAGCACTCTCCTCTCTCTTTTAAGTGGCTGCAACTCCTCCGATAGTGGAGAGACCACACCTGTTGAAGCTGATGTAGCGCTGAAACGATTCGATCATTGTGACGAATTGAAGTCATACCTGATCAGTACAAGTGCGCAGCAGAGTGAGCTTTCGGCCTATGTGCAAAACTCAGCGGTTATACCCCAGGATGACTTTAGCAGTTCCCCAGAAACCACCACGGATAGTGGCTCAGGGCAGCCCGCAATCAATCGTGTAAGCGGGACGAACAATCAGGTCGCGGGTGTGGATGAGGCGGATTTTATCAAGACAAGTGGCGACTATACCTACCTCCTTTCTGGCGGGAATTTGGTGATTTTACAGACCTGGCCGGCGGATCAGAGCCAGGAGATCTCGAGAACAGAGATCGATGGCTCGCCCAGGGCGCTCTTTTTAAATGACGATATCGTCTGGGTGGTGAGTGACCTGTCGCAACAGAGCTATCCCCAATTCGAGGAGAGTCTGGCGGCTGATATCGCACCCCGAACCAACCAGACGACCAAGGTCACTCTGCTACGGGTCACCGATCCCGCACAGCCTGTCCTGATCAGAGAGACCGTACTTGAATCAAGCTATGTGGATGCGCGCATGATAGGGCAACAGATTTATCTGATTGTCACTGCACAACTTGATCTGAGCCCTGTGCTTGAGGACCCCGAGAATGTCGAAATCGATGAGCTGTTGCCCTCCCTGGCCGATAACACAGCCCCCTCTGCAAACAGTGACCCCACTACCTCTGTGATCTGTGGTTGTGATGCAGTCTATCGACCCGAAATTGCCAATGGCACCGGCACCACGACGATTCTCGGCTTCGATCTGGCGAACCCGCTGGCAACCATTTCCAGCCAGACCATACTGGGTAACAGCGGCCTGGTCTACGCCAGTCAGGAAAATCTTTACATCGCCAGTGTGGAGGACCAAAACTGGCTCTGGCTGCCGGTGATGGAAGGGGAAGAGGATCCGACACCCTCCACCACCATCCATAAATTCACTCTTCAATCGAATCCCCAATATGTTGCCAGCGGAAGTGTCGATGGCCATCTGCTCAACCAATTTGCCATGGATGAGTATCAGGGTACATTGCGCCTGGTGACCACCGAACAGGCATGGTGGAGTGATGCCGATCCTGAAAACCGACTCTATGTCCTGGAACAGTTGGGTGACCAACTGATGCAGCGCGCAGTGCTTGATGGTCTCGGCAAGCCTGGAGAGAGTGTCTTTGCAGTACGCTTCGATGAGGACAAGGGCTACCTGGTGACCTTTGAACAGATCGACCCCCTGATCACCCTGGATCTCAGTGACACCGGCAATCCACTGGTCGCAGGTGAATTGGAGGTGCCGGGATTCTCCACCTATCTGCACCCGATCGAGGGGGACCTGATCCTCGCCATCGGTCAGGATACCGATACCAACGGTATCAAGCTGAGCCTGTTCGATATCAGTGATCTCGCCCAACCGGTGTTGCTCAATGAGCATTTAATCGGTGCCGGCAGCTACTCCGAGGCCGCCTACAATCATCACGCTTTCACCTGGTTCGAGCAGGAGCAGATGCTGGCTATTCCGGTGACCCATTGGAACAGCTCGGCGCTTGAAGCGATTTTTAATGTGAATGACATATTCAATGGGCTGGAGCTGTTCAAAGTAACCGCGCAACAGGGCATACAGCCCTATGCCGCCATTGACCACGACATCTTCTATCGAAATCAAAGCAACTCAAGATGGCTCTACCCCGAGGGGATCCGCAGAAGTTTGTTTGTCTCTGATGAGGCAATGAACAGTTATATCTACTCCATCAGCGACCGTGGATTTCTGGTCAACGACCTCGCCTCACCGGATATAAACCTGGCAGAGATAGAACTGCCAACCGATAGTGACTATGTCTATCTCTTCAACGAAGCGCAACTGACACGATTCGATACATGTGATGAAGTCAAGTCATTTCTGATCGATACGAATCGTCAACAGAATAATCTTTTGTCTTATGTAGGCGCCTCGTCCGGTAGTGATTTCAGCAGCGCCCCCATATCAGGACCCGCCCCTCTGCCGGATTTTGACTCGGGGCAAAGTGAATCACAACCCTCCGTCAATAGCGTAACCGGTACAAATAATCAGGTCGCCGGCGTGGATGAGCCGGACTTCATCAAGACCACCGGCAACCATACCTACCTGCTATCCGGCAGTAATCTGGTGATTATGCAAACCTGGCCGGCTGCCGAAAGCCGGGAATTGTCGAGAACGCAGATCGATGGCACCCCCAGGGCGCTGTTTCTTTATGAGGATATCGTCTGGGTGGTGAGTGATATGTCGCAGTTCAACCACCCACAATTCGCCCAGAGTCTTGCAGCGGATTTCGCACCCAGAGTTTATCAAATGACCAAGGTCACAATGTTCCGGGTCACCAATCCCCAGCAACCTGCCCTGATCAGGGAGACGGTACTCGAATCGAGCTATGTGGATGCGCGCAGAATCGGTCCGCAAGTCTACCTGATTGTTAGCGCGTTAATCGATCTGAACCCTGCGCTTGACGATCCCGTCAATGTGGAGATCGATGAACTGCTGCCGATTCAGTCAGATAACACTGCTCCCGGGACAGAGACTCAACCCGACACCTCAGCGATCTGTGGTTGTGACGCGATCTATCGGCCTGAAATCCCCAACGGAACCGGTACCCTGACGATTCTCAATTTCGATCTGGCCAACCCGTTGGCTGATACTTCCAGCCAGACCATACTGGGCAACACCGGTCTGGTCTACGCCAGCCAGGACAATCTCTACATCGCCAGTGTCGAGGATAATTTCTGGACCTGGTTGCCTGTGATGCTAGGGGGAGCTGATCTCACAGTTACCACCACCATCCATAAATTCAGTCTTCAATCATCCCCCCAATATCTTGCCAGTGGTCGTGTCGAGGGCCATCTGCTGAATCAATTCGCCATGGATGAACACCAGGGTGTGTTGCGCCTGGTGACGTCCGAGCGGGACTGGCGGTCATGGGAAACAAACAACCGGCTTTATGTATTGGCCCAATCGGGAGAGCAACTGGCAGAGCGCGCCTATCTGGAAGGTCTCGGCAAACCCGGTGAAGAGGTCTATGCGGTGCGCTTCGATGAGGAGAAGGGCTATGTGGTGACCTTCCAACAGATCGATCCTCTGATCACCCTGGACCTCAGCGATAACAGAAATCCGCTGGTTGCAGGTGAATTGGAGGTACCGGGATTCTCCACCTACCTGCACCCCATCGAGGGGGATATGATTCTTGCCGTCGGCCGTGAAGGCAGAAGTATCAAGCTCAGCCTGTTCGATATCAGTGATTTCGCCCAGCCTGCGTTGCTATATGACCATCTTATCGGCTCTAGAAGTTACACCGAAGCCGCCTACAACCATCACGCCTTCACCTGGTTCGAGCAGGAGAAGATGCTAGCTATCCCAATAACGGAATGGGGTCAAACAGGTACCGCATTTGATTACAACGACATATTCAACGGGCTGGAACTGTTCAGGGTCACTGCGCAAGCGGGTATCCAACCCTATGCCGCCATCGACCATGACATTTTCTACAAGGATCCAAACAGCCCGAACTTTTACTACCCCGAGAGCGTACGCAGGAGTTTCTTTGTCGCCGATGATGCAATGAACAGTTATATCTATTCCATCAGCGGCCGGGGATTACTGGTCAACGACCTCGCGGCACCGGACACCAACCTGGCGGAGACCGCACTGCCGAGTGACAATAACGATTATCTTTATTAGCGCTACCTGAGGCATCTGTTTTTACGTTAATGCCACTTACCCTGGCCATGGGTCTGATCCTGTCCGGTCGTATACATAACAGCACATAACACAATTGCGTTTATTCGCGTTTATTTGCGGACTAAAAAATCATTCGCGAGTATTTGCGGCTGTTTTTTAAGCAGTTTGTTACTCACTTGAGCTGGGGAGAGCCTTGACAGGCAGCTTCATGCCATATGACGCACTATTGCGTGATATGCCCCACACCTCCACTAATCACAATCTATTAATTACTTACGAATCTGTAGTTTAACGATTGGTCCGCTAATTGCCTTTGTATCAGAGATCTCTGTCCAAGGACGCACTATTTTTTCCCAGGTAAATGGCACATTGAGGTGAACCTATGCCTGATTGATTCGGATATGAAGTTGTATGAAACGCCTGCCACGAAACAATAATCTCAAATACCCCCTCATTATCTCTCTCACCCTTTTTCATCTCAGCATATCTGCCGCTGATGAGAATGATGTTGCAGAGCCAGATACCGATGAAAAATATGACATCATCAGTGTCACCGCCTCCCGCGTCGAACGACGCACCCAGGATGTTGCCGGTTCCATTGACGTGATCGATGCCGAGCGCATCGAAAGCGAAAAAATGTTCAATATCAAGGACGCCATCCAGGGCAGCCCCGGCGTTCTGATCAACTCCAAGAATTCTGCCTATGACAGCCGTCTTATCATCCGCGGTGCCGGGCAGAAGGCAAATTATGGCGTTCGGGAGATCATGGTCATCCGCGATGGCGTACCGATGACCGACCCGGACAGCTTCTCCCGTTTCGACTTTATCGATACCCAGGATATCGAGCGCATCGAGATCACCAAAGGGCCTGGATCACTGTTCGGTGCCGGTTCCTCCGGCGGCACCATTCAGATCATTTCCAAGTCGGTGTTCGATACCGACAGCAACCGTATCAAACTGGGTGTCGGTGCGTTCGGTCAAGGCAATCTGCATGGCCGTCTTGCGGGTGATCTCGATGACAGCAATGCCTACTCTCTCACGGCCTCCTACCGTAAGAGTGATAACGACTGGCGAGAATGGAATGAATTCGAGTCCAAGCAGCTCGCATTCAAACACGGATATCTGCTCGATAGCGGCGCCACCCTGGAATCTGAGCTGAGCTATCACGAGGCGGATCTGCAGATCCCGGGGTCCATGGATGAGGGCGAATTCGAAAGCTACCTCGAAAGTGGAGAGCAGAAAGATACCACCAGCAGTCCCTGGCAGCACAGCGGCCGTTACTCGACCATCTGGTTCTTCAACTCCCGCTATGAACAGGAGATGGGCGACCTGACCCTGAAACCGCGTATCTACGCCAATCACTGGGACCATTACCATCCGGTCACCGGCGCAATCAACGACAATCCCGGCACGCTCGTGCTCGGCACAGACCTCGAGATGGCCTACAAGCACCAACTCTGGGGCCCCAGTACACTGGTTGCAGGCGTGACCGCCCGGCGCGACGACACTGAAGGCGCAAAAAAATTCACCTACGCGGATGTTGAAACCAGCCCGCCGCCTTCCTGGAATCCGATGGGGCCTGAAACCATCCTGCATACCAACTCCGATGAAGCCGGCGAATTACTCGAGGAGGAGGATGCGACTAATACATTGTACGGTTTCTTTATCCAGGAGACCCTGCAACCGAATCGGCGCACCACCATCGACATCGGATTTCGTTACGACCGCAACCACTTCGATATCGACAATATCGCCTATGGCGAATACAGCTGGGGCGCCGCAAGCTATACATTCTTCGATACCCCGGAGGTCACCAATACAGATAAGACCTTCAACCTCTTCTCACCCAAGCTGGGCCTGACTTATGAACTCAGCAATTTGTTGAATCTTTACACTGTCGTCGCCCAGTCGGGACAGGTCCCATCGGAGTCGGAGATTCAGAGCAACCCGAAACTTGATGCCGCCACCGCACGCAATGTGGAGATCGGTTTGAAGGGGCGTGCTCAAGCATGGTCCTTCGACCTCGCCCTCTACCGCACCACGGTCAGTGACGAGATCGTTTCGGTACTGAATGAGGATCTGACCACAGAGTTTCAAAATGCCGGCGAGACGCTGAAGAAGGGATTGGAGTTGAGCGGGCGCTACGATCTCAACCGTCATTTCTGGCTGGAAGGCAGTTTTGCTTACAGCGACTACAGCTTCACTGACTTTGAGGAGTTGGTGCGTACAGGCCGAACCCAAACACCGGTCGATCGCTCCGGCAATCAGCTTCCCTTCATACCCAGGCAACAATACGGCCTCGGCATGGGCTACAGTCACCCGGCCGGTTTCAAAGCGGTATTACGCAGCAACAGCTGGGGCAACTACTACGTCGACAATGCCAATACGGAAAAGTATGGCGGCTATGATTTTGTCACGAACCTGTTGCTGAGTTATCAAACCGGTCCTCACGCTCTCTCGCTGAACGTGGAAAACCTGTTCGACAAGCTCTACGCCCTCGAAGTCAAGAAGAGCACCAGCGGCGATAAGACCTTCTCGGCTGCCTCTCCGCGCAGCGCCATGCTGAGTTACACCTATAACTTTTAAGGAAAGCATCCCATGCATCAACTGTTAGGTGTTGTTATCCCTGCCTGTATGCTCTCTCTCGCCGGTGTTGCAATCGGTGCGGAGGGCGGGGACGCAACCAAGCCCCCCCAACCCGCACATGATCACCGCGGCGAAAAGCGAATTGTCCTGGAGAATGGTGATGGCGCTATCATCACTCTCTGGAAACCGGATCTCTCAACCCAACAACTCACCCTCGATCACAATGCTGTGACGATACCGATGACCGGAATCGACAACTACCACGCCATCGTGGCGGAAAAGGATTGGGGTGATCACAAAGAGGCAGTGATACGTTACGAGTACAGGTTCGGACGCCCCAGCAAACAGAGTCCTTCCCAACTGGTGGCGAAACAAAAGACCGAATTTGAGATTGTACCCGATCCGATTCCACGGGAGCACTATCGCTATCACTCATTACAGACCTGGGATTATTTGGTCCGTTTCAACGGCAAACCGGTCAATGACCTCGAAGTCAGACTGAATACCGCCAACGGCACCCAGCTATCATCGACTACCGATTCCCAGGGTCGGGTCTCTTTTCAGATCCCCGACGACTTTCCCGGCATGATCGAAGGAGAACGGGATAAAAGGCTTGGTCAATTCACCGTCAGCAGCGAATACCTTGAAGGGGATAGGCGCTACACCACTCAACTCGATGCCGACTATCGTGTCAATCCCGCTCATTGGCAATCAACCCGATTGGGTCTATTGGTGGTCGGCATCGGTTTTATCGCCGGTGGTTTCCTTGGCCGTGTCAAGAGAAGTGGAGGAAAGGCGCTATGAGTAATCCGATCAACCTTTCCGTATTACGCAAAATCGTACAGCTTGGCGCCTTTATCTTTTTTGTCTACGGCGGGCTCATCACCGGTTACTATCTGGAAGATAAGATCAGCGGTGCCCTACCCGCCCTGAGCTGTGCTTACGATTTTCAAGGCTCCGATCTATGTACCTTGATACCGATCCAGCACCAGATGGATCACCGCCTGGGCGAGGCAATCGCCAAAAGGGGAAACCTGCTGATGGGCGTCATGCCCACGCTCATTACCCTGGGCACTTTCCTGCTCTTTTTCGTAGTGTTGAACAAGGCCTTCTGTGGCTGGATCTGCCCATTGGGCACCTTCCAGGAGATCCTCCAGATTGTTGGTCAGAAACTCGGTCTGCAGCGTCACGAGTCACTCTCCCGAGATCTGGTCAGCCGAATTCGCCCGGTGAAGTGGTTCATCTTGCTTCTGCTGGTCTTCACATTTCCCCTGCTAACCGGCATGGGCATGCTGAATCACGATCTGGGCGATCCCTTCTGTCGCATCTGTCCCAGTCGCATACTTACCACCCTGGCTACCGGTGAAACCACGCAGCTCTATCTGGACACCGCCAACACAACCACCATCGTGATGTCATTGCTGGGGGATTTTATTTTCGGTCTGATGATTGCGCTGGCGCTGACCGTACGCCAGCCCTTCTGCCGCATCTGCCCCATGCTTGCCCTGCATGCGGTTTTTCGCAAAATCGGTCTGCTGCGTCTGATAAAAAACGGTACGCCTCGTTGCGATCGCTGCGGCCTTTGCGCCAAGGCCTGCCCCATGGATATACATGAGATCCATACCGACATGAAGAGCCGTAATGTGACCTTCGAAGACTGTACACTTTGTGGCCGCTGCGTGGAGTTCTGTCCTGACAAGGATGTGCTGCAGCTGAAATACACCCTGTTCCCGATCTTCAGTTCCAGTCCGCAATACTTCAAGCAGCGTAAGAAACAGCAAACCCAATGGGAAAAAGGCAATCTCATCGCCTGGTACAAAAAACGGCCCATGTCAGCGAAGGCAGAGTCGTCATGATACCCATTGAACCGGTCAGCCTCAGCTTCGGTGCCGCACTGTTGCTGGGGCTCAGTTTCGGTGCCGGCCCATGTAATGTCGCCTGCCTTCCCTATCTGGGGCCTGTCTTCACCACCAATGACAATGGTATTGCAGGCGCCTGGCGCACCTTGCTCCCATTCTCCCTGGGACGCATCAGTGGATACACTTTACTGGCGGGAGCGGCGGGTTGGGCCGGTCTCTGGGTGGAAGATCTGGTAGCCGGCCTCTGGGCTCGCTGGTTATTGGGTGGCGCTACGATTTTGGTGGCGCTCTCCATTCTGTGGCGACGCCGCAACAACGGATCTAAATCGGCCTGCCCCAGCACGCGCACCGTAACATTCGAGAACATACCACCTCAGAAGAACCGTCACATGAGCCATGGCGGCCTGCCTGGGGGCCTCTACTTGATGGGGCTGGGCATGGCATTCAACCCCTGCGCGCCGCTGACAACGATAATCCTTGCCGCGGCTACAAGCGCCAGTATCCTCTCTGGAGCATCCTTGGGTGTCGCTTTCGCCATGGGCGCAGTCATTTTTCCAACCCTTTTGTTTGCCTTCGGCGTGGCCCATTTCGGGCATCAGATCAGACATCACCTGGCACACCACCGCACCGCCCTGGAAAACACCAGCATCGGACTGCTCGTCATGATCGGTTGTGCCACCGCATTAGGATGGATCACACCATGAACATCACTGAACTCCTTGCCAAGGGCGGGCCGGTTATCTGGATCCTTGCCCTCTACTCATCCATAGGACTGGCCATTGTGCTGGAACGCTATTTTCTGTTTCTACGCCTGCGGCAGCTGCCCAAAAGCTGGATGGCAAGACTGGGACAACTACTCGATGACTCACAGGCCCAACAGCAGATTGCAGCACTCAAGGGACCGGAAGCCAACGTGATCCATGCCGTTGTTGAGGCACAATCCGAGGGTGTGAAAGACCTTCGAGGCGTGGGTGAGCGTGTGCGTGGCGAGGAGATCCAGCGCATGGAGTTCGGCCTGCGCACCCTTGGCATACTCGGCAACACCGCTCCCCTGCTTGGTCTGCTGGGCACCATTACCGGCATGATCAAGGCCTTCATGGTTATCGAGCAGGCGGGGGGCAAAGTGGATGCCCAGGCCCTGGCCGGTGGGATCTGGGAGGCCATGATCACTACCGGTGTGGGACTCGCGGTTGCCATACCGCTGTTGCTGATGCTGCATTTTCTGGAAGGGAGTGTCGAACGCCGGGCGAAGAAAATAAGCCGTTGTATCGCGCTGCTACTGGAGAGACGTAGTCTCGAACCCACACTCACCACGGAGGTGCAACAGACTCACCAGTGGGAGAACATCACCGATGGAGTATGAGTACAAAAGACGCTCCGGCCAGGTACTCAATCTCACGCCCTTGATTGATGTCGTGTTCCTGCTGTTGGTCTTTTTCATGCTCACGGCCCACTTCATTGAAGACGAAGCCATCGATATACAACTGCCGGTGGCGGAAAGCAGCCAACCAAGTGTTGATGATGACACGGTGGAAGTTGCCCTGTTACCCAATGGAGAACTGCTGGTGGATGGTCGGGCGGCAACACTGGACAACCTGGAGGATACACTGCGCGGTGCCCTGCACGCCCCCAACAAGCGTTATGTAAGATTGAAGGGCGACCAGGCCGCTGCTTTCGGTGCGGGGGTGAAGGTGATCGATGCTGCACGTAGCGCCGGCGCCGAATCCCTCGATATTCTCACAGAGAAGCCATGATCAAAACAAGTACCGCTTGGCGTCTGCTGGCACTGTCGTTCTCTCTGCTGCTGCACCTTATGATTGTCACAGAATGGTCGGACAAAATGGTCACCCAGGCCGCCGTCGAGCAGATCGAAAAACCACAGCTACTGGTGCAACTGACATTTCAAAAGCCACTCCCGGAAATCATTCCCGAGGTCATACAACCGCCGAAGACCGTTGAAAAACAGGTCGTCAAGCCAAAGCCCAAACCAAAGCCGAAACCGAAACCGAAACCGAAAATCAAAAAAAAGATCCGGAGCAAAGCCATACCCAAGCCAGTTGTCGCTGAAACGAAACCCGTCACTCCCCCTGAGGAGAAACAGCTTGCAAGACAACAGCCTCCTCCACGGGTTCAACCCAGGGTCAACCTGCGGGAACAGTATCTGGCACAATTACTGGCCGTAATTGAAGCAAAAAAATACTACCCAACAGTCGCGCGCCGCAGGAATATGGAGGGAAAGATCGAGGTCAGCTTCAACCTCTCCTGTGACGGTAAGGTATCAAAACTGACAATTAAAGGGCCACATGGCCTGTTGCGAAAAGCGGCAGGTAAAGCCATCGATGCCGCTCAACCGTTACCGCAGCCACCTTCTCAGATCGAATGCCCGCTGCCGATCCACTACGCCATGGCTTATACCCTGGAAAATTAGTTGGCAGTGTGGCGCCATGCACCGCCAATCACAGTTCATCAATTAATATGACGATGGAATCTAAACTCTGTTCAGTTTCCTGACATACATAGCAAGATCAGTCTTCAGCATCAGGGAGATAATGTTCAAATTCGCCAGCACTAACAGGTTTCGAATAAAAATAACCCTGTGCATAATCGCAGCCGGAGTGCTTTAATAACCGCATCTGGCTTTCAGTTTCAACACCCTCGGCGATAACCTTAATTCCCAGCTTGTGAGCCATTGCAATCATGGCTTCACATAGAATCATTTCCTGCGAATCTTCTTCAAGGTTTCGCACGAATGATTGGTCGATCTTGATGAAATCAATATGAAAGTCCTTGAGATAAGAGAGTGAGGAGTAGCCGGTTCCGAAGTCATCCAGCGCCACCTCGATACTATGATCCCGGAACACCAGCAACTGCTCATGCACACTGCTTTCATTCTCCATCAGCAGGTTTTCAGTAATTTCGACGACTACACTGCTTCCATGCAATTGCAGCTTTTTCAACTGCTGCAGCCACTGTTGATGCGCATTTCGGTTACGGAACTGCAAGGGCGATTTGTTGATACTGATCTGGAATCCTTCACTGGTTCTGTCTGACCATTCTACCAGTTGCCGTATGGCCTCATCAAAAACCCAGTTGCCAATATCGATAATAAGCCCAGACTCTTCTGCCAGGGAAATAAACTCGGCAGGGAATACTGTTCCTCTTTCCGGGTGTTTCCAGCGTAACAATGCTTCTGCTTTGCAAACCGATCCGTTGGACAGGTCTATTATCGGCTGGTAAACCAGCTCGAATTGATTCCTGGATAGTGCATTGCGTAAATCTCCCAGCAATAACTGTCGCTTGACCGAAGCTGCCTGCATTTCTGTGGTGAAATAACTGAAACGGCTGCGGCCGGACCTCTTGGCACGATACATCGCCTGGTCTGCATTTTTAAGAAGACTCGATGCGTCTTCTCCATCATCAGGGTAAATGGTGATGCCGATACTGGCAGAAATATATATCTGATTGACATCGACCTTGAACGGCTTACTGAGCTCATCAATGATCTCTTGGGCAATACCGTCCAGCCTTGAAGTGTACCCCAGTTCACTGATAATCATGGCGAACTCATCGCCGCCAATACGTGCGATTGCATCTGACTCCCTAATACAGTTTTGCATGCGACGTGTGGCGTCAATCAGAAGCCTATCACCAACTTCATGACTGAGTGTGTCATTCACTTCCTTGAAATGGTCAAGATCAATAAAGAAGAGCCCAAATTGGGCCTGCCTGCGCTTTGTTCGTTTGATTTCATTACCCAGAAGAGTGAAAAACATGCGTCGATTTGGCAGATTTGTCAGGACATCGTAATTTGCATGCCTGAGCACCAGGTCTTCATTTATTTTCTTCTCGGTAATATCCGACAAAAGACCTATGTAGTGATCAATCTGATTTTGATCATCCAATACAGTGTTGATACTCAGGTAAGAAAAGAATTCGCTTCCCTCCCTGTTTCTGTTCCAGAGTTCAGCTTGCCAATGACCGCTTTCATGTATTTCCTCCCACATTTTGCGGTACAGCTCTTTACTGTTCCTCTCAGATGCAAGGAATTTGGGATCTTTGCCAATGACCTCGGCAGGCGGATAACCGGTTATTTCGGTAAATGCCGGATTCACGCTGATAATCCGGTTATCTTTATCAGAAATCATCATCCCCTGACTGCTTGCGCGGAATATGATTGACGCCAGCTCACGCTCGGTGATGTCGGAATGGGTTCCAACCATGCGTAACGCCAAACCCTGTTCATTCCGGCTGACGACTTTTCCCCGGCTAAGCACCCATGTCCACGAACCATCTGTATGCAGCAGTCGATGTTTGCTAGTGAAAAATGGCGTTTTGTCATCCAGATGCAACTGCAAATGATGTTTTACCTGGGCGATATCATCCGGATGAATCCTGGATGAACGAAAATCCTGAACAAGTTCACGGTCGATAATATGCACGAGTATGTTTTCGACACTTTGATGCGTCTCGTTGCTCTTCTGGATATCCCAATCCCAGACCTCTTCGTGGTTGCTTTCAAAAACAAAACGCCACTTTTCCTCGTTTTCAAGCAATGCCTGTTCAGCTTGCTTACGCAGCGTTTTCTCACGCATCAGGTCCATGGTTCGCGACGAGAGACTGTCGTACATTTTCAACACTGTCTCTATGAGCAGCTGCATTGAGCCACTCATCTCTTCGTGAGCCGACCGCTTGGCCTGGGTGACAGTTTTGCCGTTTTCAATGGCAAGAATCACTTTGGCCATGCGTTTATCGTTATCCAGGATATGGTAGGCAAGCCAGTGGGTCAGAAATCCGACCGTATCCTGCATGACCTGATCATAGTCCTCGCGGCCCTCCCTGCCCCTGAGTTCAATGACATATGAAATAAAGGACTTGTGGGTTTTTTCGTGGGAATTTAACGATTCATCGTTGAGGAGGTGTTTCCGCCACACATCCTCTTCTGCCTTGAAGTGATAGTCGGCATAATCAAACAGCTCATCAAAAACCTCATTCAGGATTTTTTTGCTTGAACGGTTTGCCAGATGAACGGCAAGGTGATTGAGTATTTGCACCAGTTTCTGGTGCTGTTCATCGATTAGAGTGATACCTGTTTCGAAATTTTTATCCCACGGAAAAATCTCGAACGACTCGATTGAATTCTCTGTTTCAACCGCTCTCATGCCAGTACCTTTGTTGGGATTGAAATTTGCTTTTAACGAATGCCACCGATGGCGCTACCGACAAGGGTCACAGACCCGCAAGCATCTGATTGACATTATCCCTGTTAACCGTAACCGTCATTTCTACTGCTCTTTTTCTCTCTATTGTAATCCATAATTTACAACTTGCACCAAGTCGTAGCTGCTTTCATATTACTCCTTATAAATAATGGGTTTGGCTGATCGATGTCATGCTGTTCGCATAGATTGCCATTTCAAGTGCATGTCGTTGTGGATCGGGATCTTCCATTGATTCAATTAGCCGTAGTCTATCTATATATGGCGCAGGCAAACCATATTCCAATGCACCAGTGAGCACATGGTGCTTATACCATTGGTACGGCTTTAACGTGCGATCGATGAATGTGGCGTAATAAGTATAGGCGACTACCATCTCACCATCGGAATCAATGAGCTCAACCGTTTTCTCCTCGTATCCTTGACCTAATCCCTCCTTACTATCCAACCCTGCCTTCTCTGACTTGGCGATTTCGAAAATGACTCCACTCACAGCGTGCCGGTCGTTTTTTGTTTCATAGGCATCGCATTTGGCGGAACCATCCAGGCTTTTCTTATGAAAATGCAACTCATGACCAGGAAGTGACGCCGATGTAACAAATCTTGCCGAAGGCACTCTACTCAGCAGCCGCCTGCTCGACATATTTGATCCATAAGAGAAATAAAGCATATGAGCACTCAAGAGAAGAGCTTATTCTGTTCAGTGTATATACCGGTCAACGACGCAGCCAGTATTTTACTTCCTGTCCCCTCAGAAAGCTTTCGGCATTGTTTCCATGCAACAGGGCGAAAGTGGCTAACATACCCGCCTCTGTGCAGGTGGGAGCTGCAACGGTAACCGATCGCGGGGCATGTTCCACAGGCCAACCCGTTTTGGGATTCAATACATGCCCATAGCGCTTACCCCCATGCAGCAGATAACAGCGTGCGTCACCACTGGTGGCTAATGCGCCCTGGCGGATCTTCAGCAGGGCAGTTGCGGAATCGGGGTGATCGGGGTTTTCAATACCGATCGACCAGGCGCCATCACCACCGCTACGACCATTGGTGTTGATGTCGCCACCGAAGTTGAGCAACAGCTTGCCGCCGGTTAGTTGTTTTAGCCGCAGTAAAACCCGGTCAACCGCGTACTCCTTGCCAATTCCGCCGAAATCGATCTCCATGCCCTCAGGTAGGGTGAAATAGGGTCGAGACCAATTGACATGCTGCCAACCGATCAGGGGTAGCAGTGCCTTAACTGATGCCTCATCAGGTATTTCACTGCCACCGTTGAATTGCCACACCCGTCTTAAAACCCCTGATGTAATATCGAACATGCCGTCGCTGAGTTCCCAACACTGCTGGGCGAAATCGAGTAGATGGGCCACTTCATCATCGACCTTAACGGCACGGCCATGATTGCTGTTGATCTGATGGATGACATTCTCGTCACTGTAGCGACTGAACTTGTGTTCAATTCGCCAGGCTTCATCAGCGGCGGTCTGCAGAAGCCTCCATGCCTGTGTCTCGTCTTCCTCCTCCATAAAGAATTCGCAGGGGCTCGCCATGGCCCGAAACCGCCCTCTCCAATAGTCGTCCATCGCATCCAGACTAAGCGTTCCACGCTGCCTGTTAACTTCTCTGTTTATAGCTGACCCTACCGAAGGCTTTTCCAATATGCCAATCCTGACTGGAGTATGTTCGACAATTCGATGTCAGAAATTGTAGCTGAATTGCAGTATGATCGCTTCAACGTCCGGGAAGAGTTCCAAATCACTGAGAATACCCGGAGCCTCGCCATCTCTACCGTCGCCACTCTGCAGATAGTACTCCAGCCGTAGGCTCATCTCCTGTTCATTTGCCAGTTTCAAGCCATATTTCAATCCCAGGGTGATTCCGGTCAACTCACCGAGGCGGTAGTCCGCCGAGGCGTATTCCGGTAAGGAGTCCCCCTCGCGCAGGAACCTGTGGTAGAAATCGGCCTCGCTTTGGAGGTAATAGCGGAAGTGTGGTTCCAGAAAATGGCCATTATCGAACATCCAGCGGTACCGAACATCAAAAGTATGCGAGGTTACATCCCAATCATCCCAGAACAGGCGATAGGAGAGATCGAGAATATCACGGCTGAAATGGTGTTTGGTCTGCCAGTAGAGGCTCTGCTTCAAACGTGTATCGGGGCGATGCTCATGACGATAATCGACAGGACGACCATCACTTCCCACCACACTGAGAATTTTAAATGGATCGGTCTGGTAGCCGCTGGTATCACTAAGCGAATAGCTTAACTGCATAACCGTCTGCCGGCTGATCACCTGAGTAACGCCGAAGATCAAATCAACGGTGGATTTAGTATCGTCTTCACCCTCACGGGTCGAATTAAAGGCCTCATCAAATCCAGCCTGACCGCGGTCGATAACCATACTGGAAAAACCGATCGGGATATCACCATCGGGACTGATGGTATCATTGGCGATGGATATACCGGCCGTGAGGGTTGTGTTGCGTTTATTGAAATCCCTCGCCAAGGATGCGTTTACGCTTATTGAGAGGTAGTCATATTCGGCAGAGAAGTTGGCCCCGAAACTGGTCTTGTAGTCACGATTGATCGGCTGATCCCATTGACCGCTTAAGGCAACACGAAAATCCTTGAATGTGTCGTCGAGGGGCGTCTCATCTGGATCAACGCTATAAATGCCCTCACCCGATGGGCGTGTGAAGGTCTGGGGTTGGTCACTCGGTGTCGCTCCATTCGCCGACGCACCGGTCAAGGAATCGAATACCAGCTTCAGATTGAGGAATCGCTCATCACCGAAATCCCGCTTTGCGGTGACCACCGGTTCAATTGCGCTGACACGGTCAACTTCGGAATAGAAAAGAACCGCACTGTCAAAATCCCATTCCCCCTCCTCGGCCGTTGCATCAGTTCCCTGGATACCCAGCAGACTGCATGTTGCCGCTGTCAGTGCTGTGCGTATCTTTTTCTGTTTTTTCAGTTGCACCCGCATCCTCCACCTGCAAAACTGCGGCCGCCGCTGGAGGCCTCTTTACTGAAATAGATATGGTCATCAAGTCCAGCTTCTACAGGATCGGAGATCAACTGCATTTCTGGCTTTGCAAGCAGATCGCGTTCCCAGGGTTCAACACCCAAATTGGCGCAGCCACCGATAAGGAAAATAACTGGAATCAACAAGACGGCGGCTTTGTACATGGTATTGCCCACTCCATTGAACGGTTAACGCAAAGAGTGATGGAAAAGGGAAATTAGAGCAAAGATACCTTAAAAAAAACTTAAGCGGCGTAGGCCACGTTCAACATGACACAGCCTCACTCAACATCTCTAGAATGAATTCAAAACCTGCTTGAGCACCCTTTCCCGCCGCTCGGTTTCGGATAGAAAAAAACCCACATGGGAGTCAAGAATCCGCCCCTGGCCATCAATGAGAAAGGATGCGGGCATCCCTTTCAAATCGTATTGACTGGCAACCTCGCCCGTGGGATCGAAAGCCACGGTGAATTTTGCCGGGGTTTTGGTGAGAAAGTCATCTGCCAATGCACGATTTTTATCGAGGTTGATAGCAATAACCTCCAATCCCTTTGACCTGTATCTGCTCTGCATCTCGTTCATCCAGGGGAATGATGCCCGGCATGGTGCGCACCATGAAGCCCAGAAATCGAGCAGCACAACTTTGCCTTTGAACTCGTTAAGTGAGATGGGCATATTCTCGCCGGGTAAAGAGAAGTCAGGTGCCTGCGGATAGTCATCACCTGCCAGGAGCCCACCGCAAAAGCATAACAGATACAGATGGATAAACCGTTTCATTCATTATTCCCATTTATGATCTGGTGGTGATAAAGATACGCAACATGACCCAAACGAAGATAACCCCGCCGATGACGGCAAGCAAGCCACCTATACCCATCACACCCATCGCCAGTTTGGCGGACAGTGTATCCAGACCCTGGGCCGCCCCGGCCGTCTTGCGCTGGATGCCCATGGCACCGGACATGGCCAATCCGGTGATATGCAGCAATTGCCCGATGCCATATATCCAAGGCTGCAGTTCGGCCAGCCTGCCTTGTACAGGCGGATATCCCAGCTTAGGAAGCAACAGATAAGCGAGCCCCATCAATCCCATGGTGACACCCACGATGGAACCGTGGTAGTGGGCAGGAATAATGGTATTCACACCGGAGATGAACAGTGCAATGGCACCACCGGAAAAGAACAGCAGCAAGGACATCCACAGGCTTCGGCGCAGGGGCCTCTCATTTGGCTCTGCCCTATTGGCCTGCAGCAGACCGATGAAGATCAGAATGCCAATCGGGGTAACCGCCAGACCGCCACCGTATTGCATCAACTGGGTGAAGGCTGTACGGGATTCGATGGTCACTGTCTGGTAGAACAGGTAGATCAACGGTACCAGTAACACCGGTGCTATACCGAGAATCAAGAGCCAGTAGTACCAGCGAGAATCACCGGGCAAGGCTACCCCACTATGCAGGGCAAGCCATAGCCAGGCAAGGATGATCAATTGAGTATAGGCAAACTGCAGGCTATGCCCCGCCCCCCAGAAAAGATACTCGTAGTAACTCTGCCCATTCACCTCTGCCGGTATCTGCCACCAAGCCGTCAACAGTGCCGCAAGAGAGATCAATACCGCCAAGGCGACCGTGAAAGCAGCCAGGCTTGGCAGATGGAGATGGCTCCACAAGACGCTTCGATAAGTACTCAGACCGATCAGTGCCTGCAATGCGATACCGAAGCCGAATAAACCCAAAGTGAGGAAGAACAGAGGTCTTTGCAATACCGGCACATAGTTGTTCATCAGCGGTGCCCCATCGCCTAAAAATGCGGAGAAGGCGATACCCAGGGCCCCTGTCATGGCCAATCCAAAAGCAAGATACTGCAACCGTATCGATCCGGATCCAGCCTGTGCAGTCAAACACCAAACCACCCCGGACATGGCCAGAAACCAGATCAGTACTGATTGATCCACATGCACCACCAAGGCGGTACGGAAAAAATCCACCCAGGGAAAGAAGGCCTCGCTGCCCGGGGTGCGCGAGAGCACCAGCAGCAAGGCAAACAATCCCGCCAGTCCCAGCGCCAACACCCCCAACTGCAACCATCTCACAGCCAGCTTCCTGTACGCCCGCTCAGGGACAGGTACAACGATCACCCCATTGTCATCAACTTCTATCAAAACTTTTCACTCCAACTTTCAACGATTTAGCCTGCCAGTTCACAGCTAGACAGGCAAAATATCCATACCCCAAGGGAACCACACAGATTTGCCATAGGAATGGCTCATATCGTACCTTGGTGTGATGGAAATGACATTTATCTACCAATATCGCCTTACCGCATTTACCTGCCTGCTGGCCTTCTGTGTGATATTGATGGGAGCCTATGTGCGCCTCTCGGATGCCGGGCTGGGTTGTCCCGACTGGCCCGGCTGTTACGGCAAGCTGGTGGTACCGATCGACGAAAAAGCGGTTGAAGACGCGAATCGCGCTTACGCCGACCGGCCATTGGATCAAGACAAGGCGTGGAAAGAGATGGTGCATCGGTATCTGGCGGGTAGCCTGGGAATCGCCATCCTGATGCTGGCAATGCTTGCCTGGCGTAATCGGCGCTACGTCATGCAACCCCTGCTGCTGCCCACACTGTTGTTGTTGCTGGTCATTTTTCAGGCCCTCCTGGGCATGTGGACTGTGACTCTGTTGGTGAAACCGGCGATTGTTACTGCCCACCTGCTGGGTGGTTTTGCCACATTCGTTCTGCTGGGTCTTCTGGTTCTTAAGTTACGCCCGGTCGGTCCGGCCCACGCCATCGACACCTCCAGAGCGACACGCAGGTTGATACACTTCGCACTGATGGTTCTTGTGTTACAGATTTCCTTGGGCGGTTGGACCAGCAGCAATTACGCCGCCCTGGCTTGCACCGAATTCCCCACCTGTTACGCGGATTCCTGGTGGCCTGAAACAGATTTCAGCGAGGCCTTCGTGTTGTGGCGGGGTCTGGGTGTCAACTATGAATTCGGTGTGCTTGAAAACGATGCAAGGACTGCCATCCACATAACCCATCGTATTGGCGCCTTGATCACAGCTCTCACCCTGGGATTCCTGGTCTGGCGCCTGGTACGTCTTGAATCCTCACCACTGCTAAGGAAGCTGGGGCTCATCCTTCTGATAATATTGGTCATTCAGATTACCCTTGGTATTACGAATGTAATCGGGCACCTTCCATTAAGCATTGCAGTAGCACACAATGGAGGTGCCGCACTGTTGCTCTTATTGATAGTGACACTTATCTGGGTTTCGAGAAGACACGAATAACATCACGATGAAAGAAAACGACACGTCACGTATAAATCTCATACCACTGATCATCGCAGTATCGGTAGCTGCCGGGATGGTTGTCTGGTATTTTTCGCCGCTGAAAAGCGCTTCGGCTCCCGTAGCTGAGCCGGTGAAGACCGAACAGGCATTGCTGATGCCTGAGTTCAGGCCACTCAAGCCTTTTTCGTTAACTACCCACAATGGCGCAGCCTTTGACAATCAGAGCCTGATTGGGCGCTGGACTTTCATGAGTTTCGGTTATACCTACTGTCCGGATATCTGCCCCACAACCATGTCTCTGTTTGCTGAGATGCATAACAGAATCCAGGCTCAGAAATCCACCAAACCCTACCAGGTGACTTTTGTATCAGTAGACCCCGAACGGGACTCGCTTGAACGTCTGTCCGAATACGTGACCTACTTCGATCCCTCCTTCGTCGGTGCAACCGGACCGGAGGAAGCGCTGCAAGCATTGACCAAGCCACTCGGCATACTCTATAGGCGGGTGGAGACTGAGGACAGTGCGATGGGATATGTCATGGACCACTCGGCCTCAATCATTCTTGTCGATCCGCAAGGTCGTTTCCATGCCTACTTCAGCCCCCCTCACGACGCAGAAAAGATGGCGAATGATTTCATTGCCATTAGCAGTCTAACAACAATTGCACGATAGCACTGAGGGAGAATGGCATGAACGATCCGATCAATGGTAAATGCTGGCAATGCGGCAGTGAATTGGAGGCAGTCGATTATGGCCGTGAAACCACCTGTCGATCGTGCGGGAAACCGACACGGGTATGTCGCAACTGTCGCTGGTACGCACAAAGCAGACCCAATCAGTGTGAAGAGCCAATTGCGGATCGGGTTATGGACAAGGAGAAGGCCAATTTCTGCGGATATTTCGAACCCACCGCGGAGATCAAGGGCAACGATACTCAAACTACACAAGATGCCCTACGCCAGGCGGCAGAGGATCTGTTCAAGTCCTGAGATCCGGCCTGACCCGCATGGCAGAGCGGAAGTTTCAATGCTCAATTCACTGGCGATTGATGCAGTCCCATTGCGCCTTCGAGCAGATTACCCTCGAGATCGACCCCGTCGAATCGGGTTTTACGAAGATTCGCTTTGCGTAGATTGCAGCGGTGTAAACTGGCACCCGTGAAATCGGCACCATAGAGGTTTGCACCCTCAAAATCGGCAAACTCCAATTGTGCCGAACGAAATTTCGCATCCTTCAAATTGGCGCCGTTGAATCTCACCCGTGAAATTCGCGCATTGGAGAAATCCACACCGATCAGATTCCCACTGAGCTCCATGCCTCGCAACGTCGCCGCTTCGAGTTTCGCGCCTTTGAGTTTCGCACCGTGCATTCTCGCCCCTTCGAAATTGGCACCATGCAGGTTCGCATCAATGAATGCCACCTTCTTCAGCTCCGCATCGATGAATCGGGCCTGCTTCAGATTTGCACCGCTTAGATCCGCTTTCAGCAGTCTTGCTCGGGTAAAATCGATTTCTTGCAGATCCAGGCCGGATAGCCTAGCCATTCGCAGATCGGTTTGTTTAAAACTGGCACCAGACAGATCAGCTGTCTTGGTCAGATTGACTCCACGCAGATTGGCGCTATCGAGAACGGCACCTGCCAACACCACATTATCGAGCCTGCTACCCGCCAATATGGCTGACTCAAACCTGGCCCCGCTCAGGTTTGCAGCAGAGAGATCCGCCCCTTCCAGGTTGGCCTCCTTCAGGTTAGCGTTACGCAGATCTGCCCCGCTTAGATTGGCTCGGCTGAATCTGCCACGCGACAGGTCCAAATTCTGCATTGAAGCCCCTCGCAGATCGCTTCGCGCGAAACTCGCGCCCTTTAGCGTTGCGCCTTCCAAGCGGGCACCACTGAGATCGGCCTGATAGAACATCGCGTTGTCAAGCCGGGCGCCACGCAGATCGACACCGCTCAGATCCTGCATCCGCAGGTCAGCTTGCCTGAGATCACATTGTTGACAGCTTCTCTGATCGAGCAGTTGTCGGACAGCCTGTTCGCTGGCTGACAGCTGGGCAGGTAGCAACACGGCCATGAGGCCGATCAGGTTAGGTAGGTATTTTTTCAACACTCCTCCTTTATGCTGTATCCAAACAGGACTCTAGAATACTCTTTAACGTTACTTACTCAACCTATGACTACCATAATATTTCGGAGGAATAGAGAGTGAAATGGTGTGACGTATAAAGCTCTATGAAGAAAGCAGTATGAATATAACAGGCGCGAACAGGTTGCTACTCTCAAGGTTTTGAAGATCAAATAATCTCTATCCCGATTGGCCGTATTCCAGTAATTTGTGAGACAATTGCCTGTTTTTCAATCCAGTCCACCAAGCTTGCTCAATGTCTGAAAAACCCATACAACCGCTATCTCCATTCGAACCCATTCTACCGCAGGCTGTCGGCGAACGGCTGCAATGGGGCGGATTACATGGATCCAGCGCCGCGCTGGCAATCGCCAATGCGGCGAGTGCCTATCAGGGCCTGCTTCTGGTGGTGACCCATGATATGCAGTCAGCCACCCGGCTGGAGCGAGAACTGGGATTCTTTCTCGACACTGCGGATGTCCCGGTGGTCAATTTCCCCGATTGGGAGACCCTGCCCTACGATCTCTTTTCGCCCTTGCCCGAGTTGATCTCGCAGCGACTGCTGACCCTCTACCGCCTGCCGCGGATGCAGCGGGGCGTACTGGTCGCCCCAGTTTCCACATTGATGCAGCGCTTGGCCCCGAAGAGCTTTCTCGACGCTCATTGCCTGATTGTCGAATGCGGACAAAGCATCGATCTGGATGAAACCCGGCGACGGCTTGAACATGGCGGCTATCAGTGTGTCTCGCAAGTCTTTTCCCATGGTGAATTCGCTGTCAGGGGATCCCTGCTCGATATCTTCCCCATGGGCAGCCAACGCCCCTATCGTATCGATCTGTTCGACGATGAGGTCGATACCATACGAACCTTCGATCCGGAGAGCCAACGCTCCTGCGACAAGGTCCCACGCATCGAAATGCTCCCCGCCAGGGAGTTTCCCATGGATGAAACGGCTATCAATCGATTTCGCCGTAACTACCGTAGTCAGTTCGAAGGGGATCTGCAGCAAAGCCTGATCTATCAGGATGTTTCCGATGGCAGGATGCCCGGCGGCCTTGAATACTACCTGCCGCTGTTTTTCGAACAGACCGAAACCCTTTTCGATTACCTGCCGAATCACCATATGGTGATGGAACTGGAAGAGGTGAGAGAGCGGGCGACAATCTTCTTCAATGAGGTGAAGGTGCGGTTTGAAGAGCGCCGTCACGATCTCGAACGGCCCCTGCTGGCGCCAAGCAAGCTCTACATTTCGGCAGACGAACTTGCCTCGTTTTTGAAGCAGGGTCACTCAATCATGCTGAGCTACCACAAAGTAGCGGCACGCAGTAAAGGCTATGCCGATGTGGTTAACTTCAATTCCAAACTGCCTCCACCGGTCGCTTTCCAGGTGCGCAGCAAGGATCCAGCCTCCGCATTGCGGCATTTTCTCGAGAACAAATCCACGCGGGTACTTTTTATCGCCGAAGGCGCCGGTCGACGGGAGATGTTGTTGGGAACCCTGCGGGATCTCCAGATAGACCCCAAGGTCGTTGATGGCTGGGATACCTTTCTCAACGACAATATCAAGATAGCACTGTGCGTGGCGCCACTGGAGCAGGGACTTTGGCTGCAGGAACAGGGTATCGCCCTGATCACCGAGACCCAGCTCTATGGCGAACGGGTACGCCAGGAGCGAAGGCGGCGCAAGGTCAGTCAGGATCCGGATCAGATTGTACGCAACCTCACCGAATTGCACATGGGTGCCCCGGTGGTGCATGAAGATCATGGCGTGGGTCGTTATCTCGGTCTGCAGACCCTCAATGTAGGCGGCATGCAGACAGAGTTTCTAACCCTGGAGTACGCCCGCGGCGATAAACTCTATGTACCGGTCGCCTCGCTCCATCTGATCAGCCGATATGCCGGGGCATCCCCGGAAAACGCACCGCTGCACCGTTTAGGTGGGGACCATTGGGAAAAAACAAAACGCAAGGCCGCCAAGCAGATACGTGATGTTGCTGCGGAACTGCTGGAGATTTATGCACGGCGCGCCGCACGCCAGGGCGTGGCCTTTCCCACACCGGATGACGAGTATCAGGCCTTTGCGTCTTCATTCGATTTCGAAGAGACACCGGACCAATTCCAGACTATCGACGCTGTATTGCAGGACATGGTCTCAACCCGCCCCATGGACCGGGTGGTCTGCGGCGATGTCGGTTTTGGCAAGACGGAAGTCGCCATGCGCGCCGCTTTCATGGCAACCCAGGGCAATAAACAGATTGCGGTATTGGTACCAACCACACTGTTGGCGCAACAACACTACCAGAATTTCGCCGATCGCTTCGCCGACTGGCCGGTGAAGGTGGAGAGCCTCTCCCGCTTCCGTACCGGGAAACAGCAACAAAAGGTGATCGACGGCCTGCGGGATGGAACTATCGATATCGTTGTGGGCACCCATAAACTGTTGTCACAGGAGATCAAATTCAAAAATCTGGGTTTGGTGATCATCGATGAAGAACATCGCTTTGGCGTGCGCCACAAAGAGAAGCTCAAGACACTGCGAAGCGAGGTCGACCTATTGACCCTGACCGCCACTCCCATACCCCGTACCCTCAACATGGCCATGTCGGGGATGCGCGATCTCTCCATCATCGCCACCCCGCCTGCCCTGCGCCATCCGGTCAAGACCTTTGTCAGCCAATGGAATGACAGCCTCATCATCGAGGCCTGCCAACGGGAGTTGAAGCGCGGCGGACAGATCTATTTCCTGCACAACGAGGTCAGCACCATTGAAAACATGGCTGAACGGCTCGAATCCCTGCTGCCCGGCATTCGACTCCAGATTGCCCATGGCCAGATGCGTGAACGGGAACTGGAAGGGATCATGCGCGACTTCTACCACCAGCGCTTCAGCCTGCTGATCTGCACCACGATCATCGAGAGCGGCATCGACGTACCCAGTGCCAATACCATGATTATCAACCGGGCGGACAAATTGGGGCTGGCCCAACTTCATCAGATTCGCGGCCGTGTTGGCCGTTCCCACCATCGGGCCTATGCCTATCTGCTGACACCTCCGCCAGGAAACATGACGGCGGATGCCAAAAAACGCCTTGAAGCCATTGAATCTCTTGAAGATCTTGGCGCCGGCTTTACCCTGTCCACCCACGACCTGGAGATTCGCGGTGCAGGTGAGTTGCTGGGCGAAGAGCAGAGCGGCCAGATCCAGGAGATCGGCTTTTCACTCTATACCGAGCTACTCGACAGGGCGGTAGCGGCACTTAAGGCCGGCAGACAACCGGAATTGGACAGGCCGCTGGACCACGGTACGGAGATCGAACTCAATATCCCCGCCCTGCTGCCGGAAGACTATCTGCCCGATGTCCATTCACGTCTGGTTCTTTACAAACGCATCGCCAGTGCCAAGGATCAGACTGAGCTGCGGGATCTGCAGGTTGAGATGATCGATCGATTTGGACTGCTGCCCGAAGCGACTAAGAATCTGTTTGAAATCACAGAGCTGAAACTGCGTGCCCACCCCCTGGGTATTCGTAAGATCGAAGCCGGACCCAAAGGGGCGCGACTGCTGTTTGATGAGAATCCTAAACTTGATCCGGCCATATTGATCGGCCTGATCCAGAGCCGACCCAATACATACAAGCTGGATGGGAGTGATAAACTACGCTATATCGCCGATCTCGAGGCGCCCGACAGGCGGGTTAAAAAAATACACACCCTGCTTGACAGCCTGATAGACTGATGTGGTTCAACAAAGGATGGCATGCATAATGAAACCGCTACTGGCGCACTTTCCAGTATCGACCGAAGAATATACTAGGGCCTGTTAACACTAATCCAATGCGCCCTGTTGTGCCTGAAAAAGCGCCAATCAAGGCGCGAGGAGAGAAGTTTGGTTATTCCAAATGAACGACGAGCAACACCGAGTGGCGCTTTTTCAGGCACAACCCGAAGGGCTGGGGCTGTTTTCGCACCCAGCGGCGTTATCATTCGCTCATGTAGAATAACTACACTACGCTCATTCTGCCTTGCTGGGCACAAAAACAGCCCCAGCAGGGCGTATTGGATTAGTGTTAACAGGCCCTAGTGCAATTGATGAGAATGGGTTGATAAGGTTTACCAGATGAGAAGGTTCCGGGAAAAGTTAAGCGCTCTGCTTATAGGCGCACTCATGATGCAGCCAATGATGTTACCGGCAGCGGGCGCAGACAATGACAACGCCCCCGTTTGGTATCAATTTGAGGTGCTGATCTTCGAACGCATTGCGCCAGGTGCCGGCTCCACTGAGGGATGGCCCGATGATCCGGGAAGGCCGTCGCCAAGCAATGCGACCTGGTTCACAAAGGGACAACCTCTAGCGAATAATAAACCCGTCGCCTTTCGTGCCTTGCCCGCTGAGGAGAGATCCCTGAATGACGCCTGGCGTCAAATGCGAAGATCCCGTGACTACCGCCCTCTTTACCATGTTGCATGGCGTCAGCCGATGGAACATCCCGACGAGGCTAAACAGGTCCAATTCTCTCTGTTGCCCGCAGATGGCGCAAAGGTCTCGGATTTCAATCCACCGAAACTCGAGGGCACCCTGAAATTCAGCATCAAACGCTATCTGCACCTGGATGCAGATATTGTGTTACATAGAAGCGTCCGTGGAGGCCCTGCGCAAGCGAATGATGACAATTTTGGTTTTACGCCACGCTTCCGGCATTACCGGATGCAGGAGAGCAGGCGCATGCGCAGCGGAAAGCTCCACTACATCGACCACCCGGTGATCGGCCTGCTGACGATCGCAGAACGCTATGAGCCGCCACAACCCGAAATCGTTGAAACCCCTGTGCCGGTTCCGACAATAGTTCCGCCGACCCAGACTCAGCCGCTGGGGCAAACGGAACAAAAGCCCGTGACTCAGTAGCGCAGCGGCTTGTTTCCAGTTCCCACACTCCTGGGTGGGAACTCATACCTCACCTTATTACCGACCTTTCGTATGCATTCCCACGCGGAGCGTGGGAACGTGGCAAAGCAGGATCCCTTAGCCCAATAGCCTTCCGGACAGGCTCGGGATAGCTACTCAATGGAGATGATTGCAGTGGCCATTCGCTCTGCCATTTGACCCAGCGCACGATTGGCGGCAACCACGCCGGCTTCAACACCGCTACCCTGCAAAGGCTCTTCGATCGCAAGCCGTTGCATCTCCATAAGCCTGTTGTCGCTACTCCTAATCAGACTCCAGCGCATTTGTAACCAAATCCTGTCAGCTTCACGCTCGAAACGATTGATTGTCATCAATACCTCGTAATCCGGCCTGATAGTCCCATGCCAAGGATAGTCGATGACCTTCATATCAGTCAGCTTTTGTCGCATTAAATGAGTAACCACCTGGACGATATTCTCTTGCAGTGAGCCTGCCCAGTGATCGAATTCATGCAGCTGCAGCCGATGTTGTGTCTGGCGCTCAATGATTTGCGGGCGGTCCAGGTAAGCTGCCAGTTTTATCGGCCCGATGCCCAATAACTGCTGCCCGGGCAGAGGTTTCAGGGAGATGGCCTCGGTTTTACCCGGCTGGCCATCGAGGCGATAGAAACGGGTCGGTTGGGACGAGGTCCCGGCACAGCCTGAAAACAACAGCGCAAGAAAAAGCGCGATAATCGCAATTCGCGCACCAGGTGTAGATTGCATTACTGTTTCCCCCTCAATAAGGCTTCGGGATGGCGTTCCAGGTACTCCGACATATTTCGAATGGATCTTGCCGCCGCACCCAGTTCACGCAGGGCGGCGGTCAGTTCGGTCATTACCGGCGAATCCTCACTGAGCACCTTATCCGCTGAGGAGGCCACCTGCCCCAGCTGCGAGAATGTCACCTCGCCATTGGCCATGGTCCGCTCCCAACTGGTAAACGCCTTGGCCAACCTGCCTTCTGTTTCCGATATCAACTGCTGAGATTTGGCAGCGGTTCGGGTTACCTCTGTAAGCATTACCTGCGCTTCCGCAAGGGTATTTGTACTATCGTCTATGAGTTGAGGTGTAACCCGATGCAGCTGTTGGGTGATACTATCGAGACGCCGGGTTATCTGGAACAGAGACGCTTTCAAACGCTCAAACTCACCGTCGGCGGCCATCTCATCAATACTGTCCAGAATCCCTGACAGGCGTGTCATAATCCGTTCAATTGGCATCGCCTCCAATGCAGTGGCGATTCGCTCCATACTCGATTGAATGGTGGGGATTTCCCGGTATTCAGAGTTGGCGCTCACCAGCCGAACCGGTGTGCCGGGATGAAAATCGAGCTCTATCTCCAGTTTTCCGGTCACCAGGCTTTGCAGATTGAGTCTCGCCCGAAGCCCCTGCTTGATCAGTTCATCCAATCCGATCAATACACCGCTGCCTGTCTGTACACCATCGATCCCTACCCGCGTATCATCGATGCCGATGATAACGGGAATCCTGAATTCACCACTCTCCTTGAAATAGGTGATCGACATCGACTCGACCTTGCCTATCCTGACACCCCGAAAATTCACCGGCGAGCCGACCTGAAGCCCCTTGACATCACTCTCGAAAAACAGAATAAAGCGTGTGGATTGATGAGATAGATTGCCGTCGGAGAGCAGAAATATTGCGCTCACTCCCAATACCAGCGATGCCAGAACGAAGAGACCGATGAGTGTTGGACTGACCTTCGATTGCATACTATTCAGATTCCTGGAGTTGATGAGGCATCCGTGCCCCGGGTCAGAAATGCCTGTACTCTGGGATCATTGCAGCTTTGCAGCAGATCACCCGGGTTGCCATGAGCAATCATGGTCTTGCATTCGGAATCGAGAAACACCGAATTATTTCCAATAGCGAATATGCTGGCCAATTCATGGGTCACTACCACGATCGTGGTGCCAAGACTCTCACTCAACTCGATGATCAAGTCGTCCAGCCGTTTTGCGCTGACAGGATCCAACCCAGCGGACGGTTCATCGAAGAACAGCAATTCCGGGTCCAGCGCCATCGCTCGGGCGAGTCCGGCCCGCTTCTGCATACCGCCACTGATCTCAGCGGGAAGGTAGCCCTCAAAACCCTTGAGACCTACCAGAGACAGCTTATAGGATGCCAATTCCCGCGCCTGCGCCGTGGACAGATCCGTATAGGTCTCGATCGGCAGTGAGATATTTTCCACCAGTGTCATGTTGCTCCAGAGGGCACCACTTTGATAGAGCACCCCCATTCTTCGCATCAGGTCCTGCCGCCGTTCCTCATCCAACTGCCAGAATCCGTGGCCATGATAGTAAATTTCGCCTTTTGCCGGCTTTATCAGTCCGATCAAATGACGCAACAGGGTACTCTTGCCACACCCACTGCCACCCATGACGATAAAGATATCACCCTGCCGGATTGTAAAGTTGAGATCGCGCTGGATCACGAAATCACCATATGCCATGGTCAGATCCCTAACCTCGATATGCGATGTTGCCGGAGTTTCGACAGATGCAGTATTCATCGCCATCGTTCATATCCCCAATTGATTGAAGATCAATGTTGATATGGCATCCCAAATGACAATCAGCAGTATCGCCGTCACCATTGCTGAAGTGGTTGCATGCCCAACCGCCGAAGAGTTTTTGCCGCTCTGCAATCCCCGCAGACACCCCGACATGGCGATCACAATGGCAAACAGTACACTCTTCACCGTGCCAACCGCCAAATCGCCCCAGCCCATGGATTCCCGGGTCTGAATCAGATATTCGATCAGCGAGATATCCAATACCCAGACACCGACCATCAACCCCCCAAGAATTGCCAGCATGTCAGCCCAAAGGGTAAGGAATGGCAGCATAATCAACAGCGCCAAAAACCGTGGCAGCACCAGAAAATCCACTACAGAGATACCGAATGTTTTCAATGCATCGATCTCATTGTTGACCTGCATGGTACCAAGTTGAGCCGCATAGGCAGAGCCGGTTCGACCGGCCATGATTATGGCGGTCATCATGGCCCCCATTTCTCTTACCGATCCCAGGCCCACCAGATTGGCGACATAGATCTCAGCGCCGAACATCTGCAGTTGTATAGCGCCCACGAATGCAAGCACCGCCCCGACCAGCACACCGATCAGACTGACGATGGGGAGAGCCTCCGGACCGGCTGCCTGAAGGAAATGCAGAAAGTCGATAGCGCGAAAATTCGCCCTGCCGGAGAACAGTCGCCACAGAGAGAGCGTCAGTTCACCGGCAAACCGCGTGAACAGCACCGACTCCCGCCAGGCCTTCAGGGTCATTGCTCCGATACGATAGAGCCATGAATAGGACTGCGCCCGACGCCGTGCACCTTTGCGTTCAGGGATATCCTGAGCCAGTTTCAGCAACCTGCGGACCCCTTCCGGCAAACCCTCAGTATCAAGCTGCAGATCCCGCTGGTGGGCAAAATCATGCAGATGCAGCAACAGACTCAGAAATTGACTGTCCCAACGAACAAGCTGGCCGGTATCGAGTGAAATCGCTTCAAGCCCTCTACGATCAGTCAGTTCCTGTATCACTCCCTGCCAGTCGAAACTTACATCACGCAGTGTCCAGGAACCCTTAAAAGAGAGCACCGCCCGGCTCTCAGATGGGTATGAAATTGTCAGCGATTCCTCGGACACGTATAGGTTTCCAGGTAGATTTGGCGTATCTTCATATCACAATATGGTACTGCAGCCTAACGTCCACGGCTTCAGCCAGGGCCTGTTATCACTAATCCAATTGGCCCTAGTGTACATCAGGAGTAAAACCGGGCACATTTGGGTTTGTTACATTTAATAAAACCTGACTTTCTGTACATCAATAATAATTTCGGTAAGCACAATGCCAAAAATCTCAACTCAACCTCAGCACAACGGAATCGCACTCATTGTCGAGGACGAAGTGACAAACCGTATGATTCTCAAGGCGTTGTTAAAAAAACACGGTTACAACGTGATTGAGGCCGAGAACGGGGCTGAGGCCATACAGCATTTCAAAAAACAGAGTCCGGATATTATTTTCATGGATGTCATGATGCCGGTCATGGATGGCTATGAAGCTGCTTCCGAAATCAAACGCCTGGCAGGCGACCATTTCGTCCCCATTATCTTCCTCACAGCCATGTCCGATGAAAAGGCCCTTGCCCGTTGTGTCGAGGTTGGCGGCGATGACTTTCTCTCCAAACCGTACAGTTTCACAGTGCTATCAGCCAAGGTTAAGGCCATGGAGCGCATCCGCACCCTACATCAGGACACCCGTATGCTCTACAGTCGCATGCAACGTGACGAAGAGATTGCCGAACAGGTGTTCAGCGGTGCGGTCATCGCCGGTAATGTGGCCCTCGAGCATATCCGCAGCCTGTTGAAACCTGCCAGCGTATTCAGTGGCGACCTGATGCTGACCGCGTTCGCCCCATCACACGATCTGCATGTCCTGCTGGGTGACTTCACTGGCCATGGATTGGCCGCAGCGCTGGGTGCACTGCCAACCTCCGAAGTATTTCGCTCCATGACAGCCAAGGGGTTTGCTCCCCAACAGATACTCTTCGCCATCAACAACAAGCTGCATGATCTATTGCCAACCGGGATGTTCTTGGCTGCCCAGTTCGTTAAGGTCGACCACCAGTTGGATCATATCTCAATTATCAATTGCGGCATGCCGGACTGCTACTTAATCGAGAATGAGAGTATGCGTCTAAAGTATGAAATAGCATCAAAATCCCTCCCCTTGGGTATCGCTCCGGATATCGATTTCAGGGATGACTTTCATCACCTGCGGGTCGATGAGGGCGACAGGGTTATTCTCGCAACTGACGGCGTTACCGAAGCGCGTGATTCGAACGGTGAATTGTTCGGCCAAAAGCGGTTTATTGAGGTCATCAGGAAGAGCGACAGCAGTTCTTACATAATGGATAAACTCGCCAAGGATCTTGAAGCATTTTGCCAGGACGCCCCCCAAGATGATGATATCAGTGTTGTCGAAGTGCCGCTGATCCGTGAGCTGTTACCTGGCTGGGAATCTGGGTCACACCATTTTGTAACTGACGGGGATATGCCGCAAAACCTGTTTTCCCATGAGCAACCCGACTGCATCGAGTTTCAGCTCATTCTTTACGGTAGTCAACTGCGTCAGGCCGATCCCGTACCCATACTTATCAACTACATTCAGGAGACAGCCGGACTGCATGAGCATCGGCGCCCGTTATTCACCATCCTCACCGAACTCTATATCAATGCCCTGGATCACGGTGTACTGCAATTGGATTCCTTGCTTAAACAGGGGGAAGATGGATTCACCAACTATTTCCAACAACGGGAGCAACGCCTGGAGGCATTGACAGAAGGACAGATACGCATCGGATTGAGAATTCATCAAAACAACAATAGTGGATATATTGTGATAACGGTGGAAGACAGTGGGCATGGGTTCGAATTCAAGACATTGTCACAACATGTGACAAATGAGACCCTTTACAGCGGACGCGGAATAATGCTGGTAAAATCGCTGGTCAAGCAGCTTAAATTCTTTGAACCAGGTAACAAAGCGGAAGCTATTTACGTATGGGAGGATAAACTCTAAGCCCTTGCTAGGGCCTGTTAACACTAATATCAAAATCAACCCAAGGAGTGCTACAGTAGCAGTCTGAAACCACTGACTGGTATATCTTCAGAAAGACAGGCCCTAGTTGCCTGGTTAACACCAATATGGCAAAAACACTCGTATTCGATAGATCGGATGATATAAGAACACCGTTTCTCAGAGGTATCCTGACTCGCTCTCTGACTGATGCCGGGCTTGCTTTTGAAACAGCGTACCAGCTCTCATCCGATATTCGGCAGCAGATCAACAACGTTGATGAGATCACCACCGAAGAGCTGCGCAAAATAGTTTTGTCTGAACTGCAGAAGATGGATGAAAAAGAGGTTATAGAGAACTACGAGACCATCTATCCTGCCGCCACGAAGATCTTCGTACGCGACCATAAAGACAACCTCATGCCTTTCTCTATGATTGAGCATAGGCGCACACTCGAATCCAGTGGTCTCGGCTCTGACAAGGCAGCCTACATTACACAGAATGTCTATAAAGAATTAGCTGAATCCTATCAAGATGCCGTTGATAGCAGCACAATTGGAAGACTGACTTACGATAAGCTGAAACAACACTACGGCAAAGAGGCTGCAAAGCGCTATCTGGTATGGGTCGATTACAAACATACACAACGACCCCTGATACTCCTGATAGGCGGCACGACCGGTTGCGGCAAGAGCACCGTCGCAACCGAGGTGGCACACCGGTTGAATATCATTCGGACTCAATCCACCGATATGCTCAGGGAGGTCATGCGTATGATGGTGCCGATAAAACTTCTCCCTGAACTGCATACCTCCTCATTTAATGCCTGGCGTAAAATCCCCGGCTCTGATGACTCCAAGGAACCGCCTGAAGAGAGAATGATCCATGGCTTTATACACCAGGCTGAGCTGGTATCCGTCCCTTGCGAAGCCGTGATACAGCGTGCCTTGAATGAGCAGGTCTCCCTGATACTTGAAGGCGTTCATGTCTCACCCGCCCTGGTGAAGCGGTTCAAGGATGAAAAGAGTGCGGTTATCGTTCCGATCATGCTGGCGGTACTGAAGCAGGACAGACTGAAACACCAATTGAAAGACCGGGGTGTCAGTGCCCCTGTGAGAAATGCTCAGAGTGATTATCTTTCGAATTTCGAATCGATATGGATGCTCCAGTCACACCTGCTTTCCGAAGCTGACAACAACGCCATCCCGATCATAATGAATGATGATAGAGATAAAACCACGGATCGCGTAATGCGCTCCATTATCGAAGTGTTACAGAAGGATTTTCATGCTAAGGTTGAGGACGTTTTCGGCACAGAATAACAAACCCGTATTCCTCATCAGGCGGACCATACTCAATTGGAATAATCATAGACATTAATTATGTTACTAGCTTTCAGGGAATGGCGGCCATACGACAGTCTGTCCTATTTAGTATTGAAACCATAAGGTAGAAACACCGGTAAAATGCAGACTAGTGGAGCAAACCCTTGTTGACAACCCAAAAAGGAGTGATGATCATCCTTGACGGTCTTGGCGATCGAGGAATACCTGCATTCGGTGGCAAAACACCACTTGAAGTGGCCGATACGCCGAATATGGATGGATTGGCGAGTGCGGGGCAATGCGGTCTTGTCGATCCGCTCTTCCCCGGCATGCCAGTGGGTACACATACCGGCATCTGTCTCCTATTCGGGCTATCCAAACAGCATACAATGAAATTGGCACGGGGTCCTATCGAGGCATCCGGAGTCGGTCTGAACGACAACGATCAGGCGCTCTATTTCCGCTGCAATTTCGCCACCTTGAAAAGGCGTAAGGATCGCTACGATATTCTTGACCGCAGAGCAGGCAGGATCAACACGGGCACTGAATCCCTGACTGCTGCGATAGGCCAGGTCGATTTGGGTGATGGCATAATAGCCAGCCTGCACCCGGCAACCCAACACCGTGTCGTATTGCAAATGGAGGGCTGCGGCCTCTCCCATGACATATCCAACACCGATCCCGGCAACCAGTTCAAGACCAAGGGCCTGCTCACCTGCCTTCCCAATGACCCATCAGACAGCGCAGCGGTGATGACCGCCAGTGCGGTGAATCGGTTGATGGAGATCATTTATGAGAAGCTCTCCGAACATCCGGTAAATCGCCAAAGAATTGATAATAACCTACCACCCGCCAATGGCATTATCTGTAGAGGACCCGGTACGCTACCGAAAGTCAAACCCCTGCTTAATCAGCTCAAGCTCAAAACCGCAGTGATATCCGGCGAGAGTACGGTACTCGGGCTTGGCAGGTTATTGGGTTATGACCTTTTTACGCATGACCGTTTTACCGCCGACCACAATACGGATTTGCATGCCAAGGTAAAAACCACGATAAGTGCACTTGATGATCACGACATGGTCTATCTGCATATCAAAGCCACCGACATCTACTCACATGATCTCAATCCCACCGGTAAACGGGAGATGTTGTTGAAAATCGATGACGCCATAGCCCCGCTGATCAATGATTCACTGGTGATTGCCATAACTGCCGATCACTGCACCGATACCAACACCGGCCGTCATACCGGAGACCCCATACCCAGTCTGATCTATAATCCTCGCGGCAGAGTGGATGGTTGCCTGGAATTTTCCGAACTCGCCTGCAATACCGGCGGTCTGGGACGCATCAATAGCAGCGGCTTTCTGCTATCCATGCTTGACCAGATGAATCAATTGGAGAATTTCAGACCGAAAGACAGTGTTTTTATTCTCTGAATCGCGCCATGCAACCGTGCAATAGCCGCATGCTATAGCTGAGTCAGGCAAAGGTATTTGTACAATATTTCATGGTAATCTGCCTGGCAAGGTCGGTCGGGATGCCTATACTTTATAAAAGTATGGAATGTGATATCCACCCAACCTGACTATATCTATTGCCATGTCCCAACCCGATCAAGCAACCATCGACACAAACAGCCAGACCGGCAATGAGGTTGAACCGGTCTGCGACATCGATCTGAACGACTCCAGTCTCTATCTGAACAGGGAGCTGACCTGGCTCGCTTTCAATCGCCGGGTGCTGAATGAGGCCGAGGTGGAGAAAAATCCATTGCTGGAAAGGGTTAAATTCCTCGCCATCGTCAGCCGCAATCTGGATGAGTTTTTCATGAAACGCATAGGCGGTCTTAAGCAACAACTTGCTGCAGGCCTCACCACTACAACGGTAGACGGCAGGACCCCACAGCAACAATTGATCGAGTGCCACACAGTAATATTCGAGATCCAGCAGGCACAACAGCGTATCTATCATGAACTGCAGACCGCACTGGAGGAAGCCGGAATTCGTATCACCCAATACGAGGCCCTGGACGCGACCCAGCAACAAACCCTCCGTGAACATTTTCAGCAGAACATCTTCCCGATGCTGACGCCATTGGCGATGGATCCGAGCCATCCCTTTCCCTTTATCTCCAACCAAACGCTCAACCTGTTGGTCACACTCCGTTTTCCCAGTGGTTACGACCTGCATATGGCAAGGGTAAAGGTACCGGTCAGCAAGGATGTCTCACCACGCTTGATCCAGGTGGATGAGGACTACACTTTCGTTACCCTTGACAACCTGATCGCAAACAACCTCGATATGCTGTTTCCCGGCATGAAGATTGAATCATGCGATCTGTTCCGGGTCACGCGAAACGCCAACCTGGAGTTGGACCAGGAGTCGGCCAGCGACCTGTTGGAAGCCATTGAAACAGAATTGCGTGAACGTCACTTTGCGCCGATTGTAAGGTTGGAGGTCTCTGCGGGAATGAATCCCACGCATCGCGGGATGCTGGCTGCAGAACTTGGTCTCGATGAGGAGCAGGATGTATTTGAAATCAATCGTATGATGGCTCTTCGAGACCTGTTTGAAATCGCCACCTTGAATATTCCAGAGCTCCGCAATCCACCCCACTACCCATCCGATCATCCTCAGTTGGCGCATGACCGACGCAATATCTTTCATATCATCAGAGAGCATGGATCTCTGTTGCTGCAGCACCCCTATGAGTCCTTTACCACCACAGTGGAGCGCTTCCTGCGCACGGCGGCAGAGGATCCCAAGGTTCTGGCGATCAAGATGACCCTCTATCGTACATCTGCCGAAGGCAATGTACTCGACTCCCTGATAAAGGCGGCCCGCAACGGCAAACAGGTAGCGGTGCTGGTAGAACTCAAGGCGCGTTTCGATGAAGCCGCCAATATACGCTGGGCGAGACGATTGGAACAGGCAGGCATCCATGTCACCTATGGTGTTCTGGGGCTGAAGACACACAGCAAATTGATCATGGTGATCCGTAAGGACTACTCCCAGTTGCGTCGCTACTACCATATCGGTACGGGTAATTATCACCCCGGTACCGCTAGGCTCTATACGGATCTGGGGGTGCTTGGATGCGATGAGGATACCGGTAAGGATCTGACAGAGCTGTTCAACTATCTGACCGGCTATTCACCGCCTCCCAGCTACCGTAAGATTCTGGCTGCTCCCTATACCTTAAAACAGTCTCTTGTGGAGAAGATCGAACGAGAGATCAGACTGCATGACGAGGGACACTCCGGGCATATCCAAATGAAGATGAATGCCCTCGAGGATCACGATATCGTCAAGGCCCTCTATAAGGCCACCCAGGCTGGGGTCAAGGTTGATCTTATCGTCAGAGATACCTGTCGCTTCCGTCCCGGCATTCCCGGACTGAGCGAAAACAGCAGCGTAATCAGCATAGTCGGAAGATTCTTGGAACATGCGCGCATCATCTACTTTCTCAATGGCGGCGACGAAGAGTATTTCATCGGTTCCGCCGACATGATGCAACGTAATCTGATGCAGCGGGTAGAGGTACTGACCCCGGTGGAATCACCGGCACTGCGTCAGGAACTGCGTTTAATTCTCGATGTGCAGCTCGGTGACAAGCATAACGCCTGGGATATGCAGTCCGACGGCACCTACGTACGGCGCATACCAGATAGCGGCGAAACTTCACTCAACTGTCAGGAAACGCTTATCGGTGTGGTTGAACGGCGATTGGATGCAGCCAAGAAACATCGGGAAAAACGTATGCGCGAAAAGCTCATGAACCATTTCAAACAGCGTCTCAGAAACAATCAGGAACTGTCCTGAACATCTGCAGTGAGATCATCCTGATTGGCGGTTATCCGCCGTAGAACCACTTGATGTATGCGTCGCAGAGATGCGTCCTGAACACGCACCTCAAATCCGTCCAATTCGAATTTCTCATCCTTTTCGGGGATCCTTTCCGTGTGCTTGAGCAACCATCGATTGATGGTATCGGTTGGCTTACCGGGGATATCCATATCGTAATACTCTTCAACGACGCGTAGTTCAGCGGTGCCTTGCACCAGCACCTTGCCGCCCCCCAAGACCATCAATTCATTGGGTTTTTCATCAGTCTCGTCATATATCTCACCCACCAACTCTTCCAACATATCCTCTAACGAAACCACGCCGATCATTGCACCGTGCTCATCAACCACCACCGCCAGATGGATGCTTTTAAGCTTAAGCTTATGTACCAGCTCATCAATGGTTGTATTGGATGGGGTGTACAGGGGTTCCTGACCCAGGTCGGAAATGGGGATGTCCAGCTCACCGGATACGATATTCTTGATCAGATCACGCACCAGCACCATGCTGACGATCTCATCCGGATCCTCCTTGTAGAGGGGAATGCGTGAAAAGTTCTCCCGCATGATCTGGGGCAACACATCACGCAGCGAGCGCCGACCGTCAATGCGGAATACCTGTCTTCTGGGAGTCATGACATCCTCGGCCTTCAGATCATTGAAATTGAAGATGCGCTCAATCATCTCCCGCTCACCGGTATCGATGACTCCCTCTTCCTCACCATGCTCAATCAAGGTGATTACCTCGTGCTCCGTCACCAGCGGATCATCCATGGCTTTGGTCGACGACTGCACCCAGTTCGTAAACTGCAAGAACAGCCACACCAGCGGGTAGATGAGGCGCATGAAACCGACGATCAGCGGGGCGATAAATAACGAGATGCGTTCCGAAAAACGGGTGGCCAGGCTCTTGGGCGTTATCTCGCCGAACACCAGGATCAGGATGGTCAACACACCCACGGCGATACCGGGGCCGGTGTCACCAAAATAGTCGGTTGCAATGACCGTTGCCATCGCAGACGCCGCGATGTTGACCACATTGTTGCCGATCAGGATAGTAATCAGCATGCGGCTCGGATCTTTTTTCAGCAGATAGAGGGCTTGAGCACCCCTCCTACCCTCTCTGTACAAGGCTTCCGCACGAGCCATCGACAGGTTTATCAAGGCAGTCTCTGAACCAGAAAAAACGCCAGAGAGCACCAGCAGCAGCGCTAGAATAAGGTAACTTTCCACGAAGTGTCTTTATATATCTCGCCCGTTTAGGCCCAGCCTGTAATTATCACTGGTAAGACATTGAATCACAAGTATGCAGCACCGCCATTTAATATATTCATTATATTTCATGGCGCAATACTACCCAGTAAAAAGGTCAAAATATAAGTGATATTCTTCATGTATAACATATAATTGACATTACAGTATAAACACGGGCAATAAAATTATCCGCGCAACAATCCCTGAACTCAAAATAAGAGTGCGCATCTCACGAGGAGATGGGCAGGATTCAGCCCCGATCCAGCAGTCACTTCCATAAGATAGTATTTTGGGCCTGCTGGACTATTGTTGACAGGCCCTAGCTTGGTGCACAGATAGATGCAATGGATACTGATGGTAGAAGATGAACCCGAGGTTCGGGAAATGATTCGATTTATCCTCGAACCCAAGGGATATCGGGTTGATGAAGCCGATAATGCCCAAGACGCCCGTCGCCTATTATCCCAGCGAAGCTACGACCTGATCCTAATGGACTGGATGCTACCCGGCAGATCAGGACTCGACCTGACCAGAGAGCTGAGACAAATGGCCCGGTCAAATACACCCCCTGTCATTCTACTGACAGCCCGGTCTGAGGAATCGGACAAGGTTAAGGGCCTTGAAAGCGGAGCTGACGACTACATCACCAAGCCCTTTTCACCTAGAGAGATGTTGGCCCGCATCAAGGCTGTATTACGCAGAAACCGTGGCGATCAAACAGAGAGAGGGATTGAGTTTGCCGGCCTGAGTATCGAACCCAGCCTTCATATCGTCGCTATTGACGGCACCCCACTCCACCTCTCACCGGCTGAATATCGCTTACTCTACTTTTTCATGACTCACCCCGACCGAGTCTTTAGCCGAACCCAGATCCTGGATCAGGTTTGGGGTGTCACCGCCAGTGTGGATGAAAGAACGGTGGATGTGCATATAAGACGCCTGCGAAAGCAGCTCACTCCATCGGGACATCACAATTTTCTGCAAACCGTGCGCAGTGTGGGATATAGATTTTCACCCGGCAACTTTCAACTTAAACGGCCATCTTCGTGAAGGGCTATCTGAAAATCGAAATCAATCATCTGCTGGGAAGCCTGCTGATATTTGTGCCTATCGGGTATCTGCTGCAGCAGATTCCTAGCGCAATCGCGGTGGCATTGGCTGCCTATTTCGCTAAACACGGTTACTACCTGATCAAGCTCGCCTATCTGATCAACCGGAGTTCGCGGATCGATCCACCCTACCCTGCGGATATCTGGGGACTGATCTATAAAGAGCTCTCGAGGTTCCGCTCCAGAAGCCGAAAACGTAAAAGAACACTCAGCCGCTTCGCGTCACGATTCAGAAAGGTAACCAGCTCTATACCCGACGGACTGGTATTACTGAATAAATCCGCCGTTATTGAATGGGCGAACCCGGCTGCCGGTCAGTTGTTGAATATAAGCTGGCCACGGGATGAAAACAGTTCATTCACAGAACACATCAAACATGAAAATCTCACGGAGTATCTGAATAATCCCGATTACTCAAAACCCCTCGAATTCCCTTCCCCAAGCAACAAAGCCGTGATCATCTCTCTCCGCGTTACACCATTTGGTGGTAAGAAGGCCCAGCGTCTGGTCGTCGCGAGAGACATCACCGAGGTCTATAAGCTCAACCAGACCAGACGTGACTTTGTCTCGAATGTCTCACACGAACTCCGTACCCCCCTCACTGTTATCGCGGGCTACCTGGAAAACCTTTCCGACAATGATATGTTGCCGTTTCAGGAGCGTCCCTTTACTCTGATGCTTCAGCAGGCGGACAGAATGAACAGCATCATTAACGATCTGCTTACCCTTTCCCGACTCGAGCTTGGACATGCCCCATCCCCGGAGAAGCCGGTCGCCGTACCCGATCTACTGCGCAGAATCATCGATCAGGCACAGCTGTTGGCGGAGCAAAAGGGTGGTTATACGATCAATCTGGATGTCGACGACAACCTCTGGCTGCTGGGTGAAGAGAGCGAATTGACGAGCGCATTCTCGAATCTTGTCTTCAATGCCGTCATCCATACACCCCCCGGCACGGAGATCACCGTCACCTGGCTGCACCTGGAAAACGAGGCCTGCCTGACAGTCACTGATTCCGGGCCGGGAATCGAGGAGCGTCATATACATCGATTGACCGAACGTTTCTACCGGGTCGATAAGGCGCGATCACGCCAATCCGGGGGCACAGGACTGGGATTAGCCATTGTCAAACATATTATCGGTCGACATGATGGCGAAATAAGAATAGCGAGTCAGTTGGGAGTTGGCAGCAGTTTCACCTGCTCTTTTCCGGAAGAATTATCGCTTGATAAACCAGTTACGATTTCTGCTGAGCGAGATGCCTCGAAACAACTCCCCAGTGACCAACCTGAACTGTTGGACTCATCACCGGAATAAGCGAGTGGCAACGAGTATTAAAAAGGCGTAAATAAATAAACGCCATTCACCGAAACTTCAGCCGATGGAGAATCTACTCCACCTGTTCAGTGATGTTTTCTGTGTAGGACTGATTCACGCGATCCCGCAACTCCTTACCGGGCTTGAAGTGAGGGACATACTTACCGGAAAGCGCAACTGTCTTACCCGTTTTTGGGTTGCGTCCCATCCTTGGCGGCCGGTAGTGGAGTGAAAAGCTCCCAAATCCGCGAATCTCAATTCTCTCACCCGATGCCAGGGATTGGCTCATGTGCTCAATCATGCACTTTACAGCCAACTCTACATCACGATAGGCAAGATGGCTCTGCTCCTTGGCAATAATCTCAATCAGTTCGGATTTTGTCATTCTTGTCAGTTCTCCAATTTGCCGATGAATCAGGGCCCGCACTTAATGTGCGGGCCCTGATTCCTCGATTCGGAATCTATCGAATTCGACTCCTGGCTCTACTCGCCTTGATTATCCATCTGCTCTTTCAACAAATCACCCAATGTCGGTGCACTGGTTGCCGCATCACGTGCATAACCCTTGATAGCGGCCGCCTCTTCATCCGCATCCTTGGCTTTGATGGAAAGCGTTATGGAGCGGTTCTTACGATCCACACCGATAAATTTCGCTTCTATCTCATCGCCTTCCTTAAGGACGCTCCGTGCATCCTCTACACGGTCACGTGACAGCTCAGAGGCTCGAAGATAACCGTCAACACCCTCAGCCAAGTTGATCATCGCACCCTTGGCATCGACCTCTACAACTCTACCTTTAACGAAACTGCCTTTCTCGTTGGCAGCGACAAAAGTTGAAAAGGGATCCTGTGCCAGCTGCTTGATACCTAATGAGATGCGTTCCCGTTCAGGATCGACAGAGAGGACAACGGTTTCCACTTCATCGCCCTTCTTGAAGTTGCGAATAGCGTCTTCACCCTCATCATCCCAGGAGATATCGGACAGATGAATCAGTCCATCTATACCGCCATCAAGTCCGATAAAGATACCGAAGTCGGTAATCGACTTGATATTACCGGTAACGTGGTCGCCCTTTTTGTGGGTAGCGGCAAACTCATCCCAGGGATTAGGCTTGCACTGTTTAATACCGAGCGAGACACGACGTCTCTCCTCATCGATATCCAGCACCATGACCTCCACTTCGTCACCGAGGGAGACTATCTTGGATGGGTGTACGTTCTTGTTTGTCCAGTCCATCTCGGAAACATGCACAAGACCTTCAACGCCTTCTTCGATTTCCACGAAACATCCGTAATCGGCAATGTTGGTAACCTTGCCGAACAGACGTGTGCTTTCCGGATAACGACGTGCCAATGCAACCCATGGATCGTCGCCCATCTGCTTGAGACCGAGCGAGACACGGTTACGCTCACGGTCGAATTTCAATATCTTGACGTTGATCTCATCACCGATCTCAACAACTTCAGAGGGATGCTTGACACGCTTCCACGCCATATCGGTGATATGCAGCAAGCCGTCGATTCCGCCAAGATCAACAAATGCGCCATAATCGGTGAGGTTCTTGACCACACCTTTGATCTCTTGACCTTCCTGCAGATTTTCGAGCAACTTATCGCGCTCTTCACTGTACTCCTGTTCAACAACGGCCCGGCGTGAAACCACAACGTTGTTGCGTCGGCGATCGAGTTTGATCACCTTGAATTCAAGATCTTTACCTTCCAAATAGGCGGTATCGCGTACAGGACGCACATCGACAAGAGAACCTGGAAGGAATGCACGGATATCATTCAATTCAACCGTGAAACCGCCTTTAACCTTACCGTTGATACGTCCGATAACGGTCTCTTCCGCCTCGTGCGCCTTTTCAAGCACTTTCCAAGCCTGATCGCGCTTGGCTTTTTCGCGGGAGAGTCTGGTGGCACCAAATCCATCTTCAACAGCATCCAGCGCGACCTCTACCTGATCGCCGATCTGGACTTCAATATCTCCTTGTTGATTGAGAAATTGGTCGCGAGGTATAACGCCTTCAGATTTCAGGCCGGCGTTAACGATAACAGCTTCCGGTGTGATATCCAGAACGGTACCGATAATAATGGCGCCACTGCGAAGCTGGGTACTGGAGAGACTCTCCTCAAATAATTCTGCAAAACTTTCGGTCATGGGATTGAGTTTCCTGCAACACTAGGTTGCACAGGCTGGACGAAAAATGAAGTGATATTTTTGTCCGCCAGGTTGTTAGATTAAAAAATTAAGCCGGTAAAACCGGCCACCATTCTTGACTGATGAATCAGATGATTAGCTTTGAATATCGGACAGGGCCGTGCTTACTATCTGCATCGCCTGCCCATAAACTTCATCGATAGTCATCGCCGTCGAATCCAACTGGTATGCTGATTCCGAAGCGACGAGTGGCGCCACGGCACGTTTGCTGTCGCGCTCATCCCGTTCTCTAATCTCCTCAGTAAGACGGGCGAGATTAACACCTAACCCCTTTTCATTCAACTGTTTATAGCGTCTCTGTGCCCGTTCCTCGGCACTTGCTGTGAGAAATATCTTGACCTTGGCTTGAGGGAAAACCACCGTTCCCATGTCGCGTCCATCTGCAACCAGACCGGGTGACCTGGCATAGTTGCGTTGCCATGCCAGCAATGCTTCACGAACCTGAGGGATGGCAGCCACTTTGGAAGCCGCATTGCCGATGGTTTCAGTACGTATGCTCCGCGATACATCCTCACCATCCAACAGCACCCGCCCTTGATCGAATGATAATGGCATACTTTTAGCCATATCGGCAATTTTATCCACATTTTCACCGCCGATGCCGGCACGTTCGACCATTAAGCCCAAAACGCGATAGATCGCGCCACTATCGAGAAAATGCCAACCCAAGGCCTCCGCGATGCGTTGAGCAAGGGTTCCTTTACCCGATCCCGAAGGCCCATCCACCGTAATGACCGGCGCCCTATCCACTATTTTTCACCTCGGCAATCTGCAGCCCCATATCCGCCGCAGAAGGGACGAAGCCGGGAAACGAAGTATTGACATTGGCGCAGTCGGCAATCTCAATGGGGCCTGCCGCCCTCAATCCCGCCATCGCAAATGACATTGCTATTCTGTGATCGCCGTGACTCTCCACTTTGCCGCCCTGTAGCTCGCCTCCCTGTATCACGATTCCATCCGGCGTCGGATCGGCCTCGATACCGAGTCTCTGCAAACCTTCCGCCATGACCTGGATACGATCGCTCTCCTTGACCCGCAGCTCTTCTGCGCCCCTTAATCGCGTCTCACCCCGGGCACACGCCGCCGCCACGAAAATGGCCGGAAATTCATCGATTGCCAGCGGCACCAACTCCTCGGGTATATCGATGCCGAGCAATTCTGTCGACGTGACTCTTATATCGGCAACCGGTTCACCGCCGACCTCTCTCTCGTTGAGGAGCTCTATCTCGGCACCCATCAACTTGAGGATCGAAATCACACCATCCCGGGTGGGGTTGATGCCGACGTGTTGTAACACCATCTCCGACCCTTCAGCGATAGAGACTCCGACAAGAAAGAAGGTTGCCGATGAGATATCCGCGGGTATGTCGATTTCGCAGGCACTCAATCGCCCCCCGCCAGTCAGACATATCCTGTTGCCATCGCGTCTCACCGGATAGCCAAATCCCTGCAACATACGCTCGGTGTGATCCCTGGTGGGCGCCGGTTCTGTGATACAGGTTTCGCCCTCCGCACAGAGACCTGCCAACAACAGTGCCGATTTGACCTGGGCGCTGGCCATTGGCAATTGGTAATCGATACCCTGCAAGCGAGATTGGGGGTGAATCTGCAATGGCGCAGTGAAAGCCTCTGTCGAACCAATGCTCGCATTCATCCGTGAAAGCGGATCGATGACCCGTTGCATGGGTCGACCCGACAGGGAACTGTCACCCGTCAATGTCACCGCCATGCCCTGCCCCGCCAGCAAACCGGTCAGCAGGCGCATTGATGTCCCTGAATTCCCCAGATCCAGCGCACCATCCGGCGCCTGCAGCCCATGCATGCCGACACCTTGAATAGTCACCCGGCCCTGGGTCGGTCCATCGATGGCCACCCCCATTTGGCGAAAGGCATTCAAAGTGGCAAGACTGTCTTCACCTTCCAGGAAACCTGTTACCTCAGTAACGCCATCAGCCAACGAACCGAGCATGATCGACCTGTGGGAGATCGATTTATCGCCAGGCACGCGCAAGTTGCCGATCAGCTTGCCGCCGGGTTGTATTCGATAATTGATTTGTTGTTGCAAGTTATTTCCACTCGTTTGCAGTCGCTGAAACCATAAATAATCGGGTCAGCGACACTATATTTGCCTTATCTGCCAGATGCCTTTTGGATTAGTGCTAACTGGCCCTAGCTTTTATTGACTCCATCCACGTATCTGTCCCGCGCCTTTTTCGCACGTTGAAATATCTCCAGCAACCCGGTTTCATCACCAGTTTGCAGCAGTTCCGCAAGCTCATGCAGCTCATCGGCAAAGCGCGTCAACATTTCATTCAGGTAACTCTGATTGGCTATACAGATGTCGCGCCACATCACAGGATTGCTTGATGCGATCCTGGTGAAATCCCTGAAGCCGCCTGCGGCGAAGCGAAAGATTTCATCATTCTCTTTCATTCGCGCCAGACTATCGACCAAGGTAAATGCCAGCATGTGAGGCAAATGACTGGTTGCAGCCAATACTTCGTCATGGTGTTCAACGGTCATCTGTACCACATCCGCCCCGCACTGTTGCCACATCCTTTCGACACGCAGGAGCGCATCCTTATCCGTTTCCTGCAGTGGCGTGAGTATGACTCGGCGATTACGATACAACTCGGCAAACGCCGCTTCAGCGCCACTGCGTTCGGTCCCCGCAATGGGATGGCCCGGAACAAAAAATCCGGGGATTTCGCCGAATACCGCTTTAACATCGTTTACCACACTGCACTTGACGCTACCGGCATCGGTTACCACTGCATGATCCGCAAGCTGACCGCGTATGCCACTCAGGGTGTCGCGCATTGCACCCAAGGGTACTGACAACAAGACCATATCGGCGCCTTTAACCGCCGCACCTACATTATGCGTGTAGTGATCGATCACGCCCAAGGATTGCGCTTTGATCAAATTGGCTTCCCCACGGCCACAGCCAACCACTTCCTTCACCACACCCTCTTCCTTCAGGGCCAGGGCGGCAGAGCCGCCAATCAGACCGACTCCGATAATCGCAAGCTTTTCAATCACCGTTTTAGTACCTTCTTCAGCGTCGTCAAGAGACGATCGTTCTCCTCTTCCAGCCCGACAGAGATGCGCAAATGGTTGAGCAATCCATAGTTGGCTATCGGTCGAGTGATACATCCTTCGAGCAGCAATGCCTGATCGACCCTGGAGGCATCCTCACCAACATCGACAGTTATAAAATTAGCCACTGAAGGAATATAGTCGAGCCCCAATGCTTCGAAGCCCTGCCGGTACTGTTGCATACCCTTGTTGTTGAGTGCAATCGAACGCTGGATGAACTCTTCATCATCAAGTGCGGCCAATGCCGCCGACTGCGCCAGGGCATTGACATTGAAAGGCTGTCGCACCCGATTCAACAGATCGGCGATGGCGGAATTCGATAGCCCATATCCGATACGCAGGGATGCCAGCCCATATGCCTTGGAAAAGGTGCGGGTCACAATCAGATTGGGAAAGCGCTGCAGCCATGCCGCGCCATCCGGAAAGTCACTCTCCTGAACATATTCGAAATAGGCTTCATCAAGCACCACGATGACATGCTCCGGCAGCTGAAGCAAAAACGAGTACAGCTCTGTGTCAGTCAGCCTGGTACCGGTTGGATTATTCGGATTCGCAATCCAGATAACCCTGGTCTTGGGCGTGAGCATTTGCAGCATCCGATCAAGGTCGTGGCCGTATGCCTTGGCAGGGGCAACCCTCAACCCGGCACCGACAGCCTGACTGCTGATTGGGTATACAGCAAAGGCATATTGCGAAAACAGAGACTCGACATCCGGCGAAAGAAACACCCGTGCGACCATATCCAGGACATCATTGGAACCGTTGCCGAGGGTAATGCAGGCGGGATCCACGGCATGCTTTTCGGCAAGCCGCTGACGCAGTCGATAGCCCCCGCCGTCGGGATAGCGGGATAACTCAGGCACGCATCGGCTCAAAGTCTCGATGACCTTTTCGCTGACGCCCAAGGGATTTTCGTTGGACGCCAGTTTTATCGAGTGAGTGATACCCAGTTCGCGCTCTAACTCAGATATCGGTTTACCGGGTAAATAGGGCTTCAAGGCCTCGATACCCGGTGCGGCAAGCTCAAGAAAGGGGTTTGTCTGACGTGTCATCGTGCTGCTCGAAAAGAGGAATCAGCGGCTATATGACTGCCTTGGGATAGGACCCGAGGACCTTGAACTGGGTGGCCGCCTGCTCGATCTCATGCAGGGCCGCGGCGAGATTGTCATCGCTTCTGTGCCCCTCCACATCGATGAAAAAAAGATAATCCCAGCGTCCCCTGCGGGATGGACGTGATTCGATGCGCGTCATGCTGATTCCATGTTCAGCAAACGGCGTAAGCATACTATGCAGACCGCCCGCTTTGTTATGGGTGGAGAACATGATACTGGTTTTGTCTTCTCCACTGGGCGGTGAATCCTGCTTGCCGATCACCAGAAAACGGGTCGTATTGCCGGGTTCATCCTCAATGTTCGATGCCACAACACTTAGCTGGTAGATCTCACCGGCCGCCTCTCCCGCGATGGCGGCGGCATTGGCTATTTCGGTTGCCAGCCTGGCGGCCTCTGCATTACTGCCGACAGCAACCCGCTCAACATGGGGGAGGTGCTGATCGAGCCATCCCCGACACTGGGCAAGGGATTGGGCATGGGAGTAGACCACCTTGATCTGCTCCGCGGGATCCCCACGGCTGAGCAACTGGTGATTGATCGGCAATGAAACCTCACCGCAGATCCGCAGTGGCGAATTGACGAAAGTATCCAGGGTGTGGGTAATCACACCCTCAGTGGAGTTTTCCACCGGCACCACACCGTATTGGCAGGCACCGGCTTCGACCTCGCGAAAGGTATCCGGTATGGAGCCCATGGCTGTGGTATGAACAGCATGCCCAAAATGCTTAAGCACCGCTTCCTGTGTATAGGTTCCATCCGGCCCAAGAAAGGCGACATTCAAGGTCTGTTCCAAGGCCAGACAGGCCGACATGATCTCCCGGAACAGCCTTGCCATCTCCGCATCCTGCAGCGGTCCCCGGTTTCGATCCTTGATACGCCGCAATACCTCAGCCTCGCGTTCGGGACGATAAAAAGCTGTCTGCGGATCCTCATCCAATTTGATGCGCGCAACCCCCTGGGCCGCTTCCGCCCGCTCACTGATCAGCTGCTGCAGTTGCAGATCGATCTCATCGATTCGCTGTCGGATGGCACTCAGTTTCGCATCATCATTCATTGATTGGTCCTAGGGCCTGTTAACACTGATCCAATCGGCTCTGCGCCCGGTTTGGCCCTACTCTTCACCTGACAATGAGCGTACCGATAATACACCATCGATGGAAGCCAACGTCTGCAACAGCTCAGCATTGGGTCGCTTGTCCACGTCCAGTAGAGTGACCGCGATATCGTCCCGGGATTTGTTGAGCATATCCAGGATATTCAATCCCTCATTGGCCAGATCGGTGGAGATCTGTCCCACCATATTGGGTACATTGCTGTTCACGACGGCGATACGGAAACCACCGTTTCTCGGCAGATTTATGCTGGGGAAATTGACTGAATTGGTGATATTGCCGTTTTCCAGGTAGTCACGAACCTCCTCGGCCACCATGATAGCGCAGTTGTCCTCCGCCTCCTTGGTTGAGGCCCCCAAGTGAGGCAGGGTAATCACTCTCGGATGATCCTTCAGCAGGTTGCTGGGAAAATCGCACACGTACGCATAGATCTGGCCACTATCCAGGGCGGCCACGGTGGCTTCATCATCGACAATGCCGTTACGGGCAAAATTGAGCAGCACCGATCCAGGCTTCATCAACCTCAACCGCTCGGCATTGATCATATTTGCAGTGGCATCCGTCAGCGGCACGTGAAAAGTCACGAAGTCCGATTTGGAGAGCAGATCATCCACACTCAAGGCCTGCTCCACTTCCGAAGCGAGCTTCCATGCGCTTTGAACTGTTATGGTGGGATCGTATCCGATCACGTTCATGCCCAAGGCACGACAGGCATTGGCAACCTTGACGCCGATTGCACCAAGCCCGATGACCCCCATGGTACGTCCCGGCAGTTCAAAGCCGACGAAATTCTTCTTTCCCGACTCCACCTGTTTGGAGATAACGCCGTCATCCCCTGACAATCCTGTAGTGAAGCGCCAGGCCGGACCCAGGTTCCGAGCCGCCAGCAGCGCACCGGCCAGCACAAGCTCTTTGACCGCATTGGCATTGGCGCCCGGCGCATTGAAGACCGGAATCCCCAACCCGGTCATCTCGGCCACCGGAATGTTGTTGACACCGGCGCCGGCCCGACCGATCGCCTTCACCGTTTCCGGGATTTCCATGCCATGCATTTTATGGGAACGTAACAGGATCGCATCCGGGTGGGTGATTTCGGAGGCGACTTCATAAGTATCACGCGGCAGACGATCAAGGCCCGCCACGGAGATGTTGTTCAATGTCAGTATTTTGTACATGTTGTTATCCGTTGACCCGTTCAAACTCAGCCATGAAATCGATAAGCACCTGAACCCCCTCTTCGGGCATGGCGTTATAGATACTGGCGCGCATCCCACCCACCGAGCGATGGCCTTTGAGCGTCTTGAGGCCGGCTGCTCCCGCCTCTTCGATAAATTTTCCATCCAGTCCGGCGTCGTCCAATGTGAATGGAACATTCATCCAGGATCGACTCTCGGGTGATACCGGATTGGCGTAGAAATCGGAATCGTCAATGGCTTTGTAGAGCGCCTCCGCCATACGCCGGTTGATCACAGCCATACCGGCCAGTCCGCCTTTTTGCTGTAGCCATTTAAATACCAAACCCGCCAGGTACCAGCCATAGGTCGGTGGCGTGTTGTACATGGAAGCATTGTCACTATGGGTCGCATATTGAAACATTGCCGGTGTATTTTCGACGGCATTTCCTATCAGGTCTTCACGTACGATGGCAATGGTCAAACCGGCGGGCCCTATGTTCTTCTGCGCACCGGCATAGATAATTCCATACTTCGAGACATCGATCGGCCGTGACAGGATGGTGGAGGAGAAATCGGCAACCAATGGTACATCAGCCGTCTCCGGTACATAGGGAAACTCCACCCCCTGGATGGTCTCGTTAGGCGTGTAGTGCACATAGGCGGCGTCTGGATCGAGGTTGAGTTCCGACTGACCAGGCGTTGTGGTGAACCTGCTCTCTTCCGTGCTGGCCACCAGATTGACAGTCGCAAAACGCTTGGCTTCCGCAATCGCCTTTTTCGACCAGGAACCGGTATTGATGTAGTCGACTTGGGTATTTTCCCGGGTCAGATTCATCGGCACCATGGCAAACTGGCTCGACGCACCACCCTGGAGGAACATCACTTTATAGTTGTCAGGTATCTGCAGCAAGGCACGCAAGTCGGATTCCGCCTGCTCAGCAATGGACATGAACTCCTTACCCCGGTGGCTCATCTCCATAACTGACATCCCGCTGCCACGCCAATCAAGCATCTCTTCCCTAGCCTGCTGCAAAACCTCTTCCGGTAACATCGCGGGACCGGCACTAAAGTTAAAGACTCGTGACATCTATAGCCTCTCAATATCGTGAATAGTTTGGAATTTCATCAATCAAATATTCTGTGGGCACTGGCCGGGGAAATACACAGTCCGAAAACAATCATACTCAACCGCATTGAGTTTCTTCCCTGCACAAGCGAAGCATGCACTTATCTTCACAGGATGAAGGCGTGAGATCTTCAATCGGCCATATCGGTTTGATCCGGATCCGCATCGTCGTCTGCATCGGTGTCGAGATTTTCTACCCGCTCGACCCCGATCAGGCGTTCATCGCTGCTGAGACGAATCATGATCACACCCTGTGTATTACGACCCATCTGCGAAATTTCGCTGACCCGATTCCGCACCAGAGTGCCGCCGTCGGAGATCATCATCACTTCGTCTTCATCGACCACCTGTACGGCACCGACAACAGTACCGTTACGCTCCGAGGTCTGAATCGAAATGACACCCTGGCCTCCCCGGCCGTGCACCGGATACTCCTCGATGGCCGTTCGTTTGCCGTACCCGTTTTCTGTAACGGTCAATACATCACCTTCGGCGGCAACGATCAGGGAGACGACCTGATGTTCCTCTTCCAACCGGATCCCCCTGACACCACAGGCGGTCCTGCCCATCGCCCTGACCTTGGATTCGGAGAATCGAACCGCTTTACCACTGCTGCTGAAGAGGAGAATATCCTGTTCACCGTCGGTGATGGCAACCCCGACCAGCTTGTCCCCGTCGCGCAGGTCGACGGCAATGATGCCGTTGGCCCTGGGCCTGGAGAAGGCCTCCAGCGAGGTCTTTTTCACAGTGCCGGAGCTGGTCGCCATGAAGACATAACGATTGGCCTCGTATTCGCGTACCGGCAAGATGGCATTGATCTGCTCCTCCTCGTCCAACGGCAACAGGTTGACGATCGGTTTGCCGCGGGCATTGCGCCCGGCCTGGGGCAGTTCATAGACCTTCAACCAGTAGACCTTACCCATGTTGGAGAAACAGAGTATGGTATCGTGAGTGCTGGCAACGAACAGCTTGTCGACGAAATCCTCATCCTTGGTTGCGGTGGCGATCTTACCCTTACCCCCCCTTCGCTGGGCCTGATAGATACTGACCGGCTGAGCTTTTGCATAGCCCGCATGGGAGAGGGTCACCACCACATCCTCTTCGGTGATCAGATCCTCGAGCGTAAGGTCGAGACGGTTTTCGATGATCTCGGTACGGCGCTCATCGCCATACTGTTCACGTATTTCAAGCAGCTCTTCCCGAATCACCTGCATCAATCGATCGGGACTGCCGAGAATATCGAGAAGATCGGCAATTTTATCCAGCAGCTCTTCGTATTCCTTGATAATCTTGTCTTGCTCAAGACCCGTCAAACGGTGCAGACGCAGGTCCAGAATGGCCTGGGCCTGAACCTCGGTCAGGCGGTAACCCTGCTCGGTAAGACCGAACTCGGCGGCCAGTTCCTCCGGTCGGGTGCTATCCGAACCTGTCCGGCTAAGCATCGATTCCACTGCGCCCGACTGCCAATGATGAGCCAGGAGCTCCTTCTTCGCCTCTGCCGGACTGGCGGCCTGTTTGATCAGCCGGATCACTTCATCGATGTTGGCCAGCGCCACCGCCAGGCCTTCCAACACATGCGCCCTGTCTCTCGCCTTGCGCAGTTCGAACAGGGTGCGCCGAGTCACCACCTCGCGGCGGTGACGGATAAAAAACTCAAGCAGTTGTTTGAGATTGAGTAACCGTGGGCGGCCGTCCACCAGGGCCACCATATTGATTCCGAATACACTCTGCATGGCAGTCTGCTGGTAGAGGTTATTGAGTACTACCTCCGCCACCTCGCCGCGACGCAGTTCGATGACGATGCGCATCCCGTCCTTGTCCGACTCGTCACGCAACTCGGTGATCCCCTCGATCCGTTTCTCCTTCACCAACTCGGCGATCTTTTCGATAAGGCGCGCCTTGTTTACCTGATAGGGCAGCTCATTGACGATGATGGTCTGCTTGCCGTTACTGTCATCCGTCTCTATCTCGGTGCGGGCGCGCATATAGATCCTGCCACGCCCGGTATGATAGGCCTCCTTGATACCGCTGGCGCCATTGATCAGGCCCGCAGTGGGAAAATCGGGGCCTGGAAGATAGGACATCAGCTGATCGATATAGATCTCCGGATCATCGATTACCGCAATACAGGCATCGACTACTTCGGTAATATTGTGCGGTGGCACATTGGTTGCCATACCGACCGCAATACCGGCCGATCCATTGATCAACAGGTTGGGAATCCGCGCCGGCAAAACGGCCGGTTCCCGTTCCGTTTCATCGTAATTGGCAACGAAATCGACCGTCTCCTTGTCCAGGTCGTCCAGCATGGTGTGGGCGATGCGCGCCATACGCACTTCGGTATAACGCATCGCCGCGGGGGAGTCCCCGTCCACCGATCCGAAATTTCCCTGTCCATCGACAAGCATATAGCGCATGGAAAATGGCTGGGCCATGCGGACGATGGTGTCGTAGACGGCGGTATCGCCATGGGGATGGTATTTACCGATCACATCGCCCACGATACGCGCCGATTTCTTGTAGGGCTTGTTCCAATCATTACCCAGTTCATTCATCGCATAGAGCACGCGGCGATGGACAGGCTTGAGTCCGTCACGCACGTCGGGCAGGGCCCGGCCGACGATTACGCTCATGGCATAGTCCAGGTAGGATTGCCGCATCTCGTCTTCGAGATTGACTGGGAGTACTTCTTTGGCGAATTCGGTCATCTGGCTCGTTGTCTTTTGCTATCGCCCCCACTAACACAGTGGGGCGTCAGAAAAAGCGCATTGTACCATAGCCCCCCTACACTGTGCTGTATAAAAAACGCCTGAAATCCGTTTTCAGAGGCTCTCAGGCGTATTCGCCATCATTTTTTCTATCTTTTTCTCATTTGGCGAAAGGACAACGCCTCTTTCGGTGACAATCGCATCAACCAATTCAGCCGGGGTGACATCGAACACCGGATTCCATACCCCCGCACCGTTCGCGGCAATCTGACGCCCCCCGCAGGAGAGCAACTCATCTTCACCCCTAACCTCGATAGGTATCTCGCTGCCACAAGCGATACCCATATCGATGGTTGAGGTAGGCGCCGCCACCATCACCTTTACGCCATGGTACTTGGCTGCCACTGCCAGGCTGTATGTGCCGATCTTGTTCGCCACGTCACCGTTTGCCGCGATCCGGTCCGATCCCACAATGATCCAGTCGACACCCCCTTGGGCCATGCGATGAGCGGCCGCCCCATCGGCCAGGAGAGTGACAGGTATACCGTCCTGCAACAGCTCCCAGGCGGTCAGGCGCGCTCCCTGCAGCCAGGGCCGGGTCTCATCCGCGAAGACCTGCCGAATCAGTCCCCGCTTATGGGCGGATCGAATCACTCCCAGCGCAGTACCGTATCCGCCGGTGGCGAGGGCACCGGCGTTGCAATGGGTGATGACACCGCTATCGACATCCAGCAGGGAGGCACCCAGCTCCCCCATATGCCGGTTTGCCTTGATATCGTTTTTATGGATCGCCAAGGCCTCTTGCAACAGCTCCTCCCTGGGATCTCCGGCTTCAGGCAGACCCTTTATCAGCACCTCCATCCTGCCCAGCGCCCAAAAGAGATTTGCCGCGGTTGGACGGGATCGTTTAAGGCATTCAAGGTCGGCCTTGAGAACCTCCTTCCAATGCTCTGCGGATGACTGGAAGGCCATGCCTCCGGCCAGAACCACACCATACGCTGCGGTGATGCCGATCGCCGGCGCACCGCGCACCACCATGTCTGTAATCGCCCGGGCGGTTTCGGCTGCGTTGTTCAATTCCAGGAAGGTCACCTCGCCGGGCAACTTGCGCTGATCCAGCAGGAACAGATGTCCATCCCGCCAAACGATCGCGTCGTCGGCCGTTACCTGAGTCATGTATTGGGAGAGATCCATAATTAGCCACTGCGAAAAGTCTGTTGCTTGTTAAATATTCGGGTTATCGACTGCTAGGGCCTGTTAACACTAATCCAATCGACTCTGCTGGAGCTGTTTTTTTACCCAGCAAGGCAGAATGAGCGAGGTTTAGCCGTGCTAAATGAGTGAATGATAACGCCGCTGGGTGGAAAAACAGCCCCAGCCCTTCGGGTTGTGCCTGAAAATGCGCCACTCGGCGTTGCTCGTCGCTCATTTGGAATCACCAAACCTCACTCCTTGCGCCTTGATTGGCGCATTTTCAGACACAACAGAGCCGATTGG
>QBVD01000054.1 GCA_003058525.1 gamma proteobacterium symbiont of Ctena orbiculata
TGCCCACGACCACGTGTAGCTAACGTCAACAGTGCCGCTTCAAATCCTTCTACGGCCAGCCCACCGGCCAAACCGTAATCTTTGCTATCTACCGCCTGTTCTATATTGTAAACGCCACTAAAAACCGATTCTGTACGTTCAACATTTCGTTGTAGTGCATCTGTTGCAGGAATTAATCCACCGGACAGTAGATTTGCGGAAACGGCAACCTGGTCGCTTGCATACAGCGCCGTATCATATGCTGCGTTAGCGGCAAAACTCAGCACGGCACCAGTACCCTGCATCAAAGTACCAATAGGATCAGTGCTTATTTGTTGCCAAGCATTGACAGCCGCTGAATTAGCCGAGTCCCACTGCGCCTGGAGCTTGTTATAAGCACCCTCGCCCGCTTGTTCGAGAGCAGATGGCGTTGTCATCGGCTCACCACTGCCGAGCCTCTCAGACACCGGTCTCATGGCATAGAGATCCTGTGGCCCGACTGCAAGCCCGGAGGCGGACAACCCATAATCACCCAAGAGTAGAGAATCATAACTGGATGCTTGCGCCGCAATCCGCGCATTATCCTGATTTAACGCCGCCTGCCCCATCTCACCGGTTGAAGCGGCATAGTCAGCACTGCTTGGCATGACATACTGCTCACCGGCGTAGATTGTCGAATCGCTCAGACCATTGGCCCGCATGAAGGCTTCGACCGCTATTGAATCAGACGTGCCGAGGATGCTCGATATGGAATCGCCACTGCTGGCTAGTACAGATGTCCTTGCTGGAGTTGTTTGGCTCAACAAGTGACCCCGACGCGATCATCGTAACCGACGCGCCTAACCCCTGATACCGCCTCACTTTTTAAAGAGCTTCTCCTACTGGAGTACGATTTTGCCAGATTTTGCCCCTAGAGGCACTTTTTGGATTTTCGCGGGGATTCTGACGTGCAAATCAGCCTTTACTACGTTATGCTATACATGTATAGCACCACTGGAGGTATCCCCATGTTGGCCCTTCGATTACCTGATGACATTGAACAACGTCTGGCCGATCTGGCTGCCAAGACAGGCCGTTCCAAGAGTTTTTACGCCCGTGAAGCGATCCTGGAGCACCTGGAAGAGCTAGAAGATGCCTACCTCGCTGCTGAGCGTTTGAAGGAACCCGCTAAACGCTGGACGCAGTCGGAGCTAGAGGCTGATCTTGACCTGGAGCGTTGAGTGGGATGATCGTGCCCGGCGCGAGTTGCGCCAGTTGGACCGCCAGGTCCAACGGACGATCCTACACTACTTTTCAGAACGCATTGCAACCGATGATGATCCCTGTCGTTTCGGCAAGCCTTTGCGCCATGAGTTACAAGGTCTGTGGCGCTACAGGATTGGAGATTATCGCGCTATTTGCCAGATTGAGAACGACCAGCTTGTCGTATTGGTATTGGCAGTTAACCATCGCCGCCAAGTCTACCGATAACCTTCCTTCGCCCGCGTAAATGTAAAATATGTGAGCAACGCTACATCAAGGTGAACCAGATCCCTTATCTGTACCCGCTCAAGGATGATCCCGTCGGGGCTGGTCGGCCCGTACCGTGGATCCAGATGAAGGGGCATTGGCTCGATCAGGCGGGGTTTGCCATCGATACGCCGGTGACTGTCAGAGTCATGGAGGGGTGTTTGGTATTGACTGCTGAGACATCAACCGATAGTTAGAAAACTAAAAAGCAAAGAGGCCCGTTGGCCTCTTTGCTTTTTATGGATGCCCCACATGTTTCCTAAAAGCTAAGTTTACTTCTTCTTGCCATTACACGAACGTGGACATGAGCTAAGTCAACAGGACAGAATATACCTTTTCCATACTTTGAATTAGCCACTTCGTCCTCAGAAAAAGCAACTATCAACTCCGAACCACAGATAGGACAAATATAAATTGATCCTTGTTCATGGCCATTCTTCACTTGACCCAAAGGAATTTCACCTTCTCGATAGATCAGTCTATCCACTAATTTTGACCTCACTTTTCAAATGCTTCCCAAGAACTAATAGGCCTTTTACCTACATCCAAGTGAAAATAATCAACAGAAACATCCTGCCATAAATTCGCCCTCTCAGATAAAGTAGGTCTACGATTTTCCTGGAACAGAAACTCTCTTCTATACGACAAATATTCATCGTAACGAGTATTTGTTAATAGCCCCAACGAATCCCGTCTAACATGTTTAGCCTCGTGAGACAATACCCTTGCTGCATAGTGGGCAGGGTCATGACCAAAAGCAAGGGCTTCAGCTTCAATATTCGCAGGATATAAATCAATTCTTCTTGAATTTGGATAGTAGACAGCCAAATCATCGATAGCCGAATCGTACTTGAATAATATGTCAGCGCCATGATCACTTATCTGCTGGTATGATTTCATCGATACTCGATTACCAGCTACCTCTTTAAGAAACTCAGTTCCTCCAAAAGAGGCCGTAGCACTATTTCCGTCATAATCAATGGTATCGACGCCCGATCTACGTGACATCTTGCCAGCATCTGGAACAAACGGCTTAGTCAACCCAAAAGTGCCAACCATCAAGCCCAGACCCTGGACCATAGGATCACTTCCAAATGCCAGTCCTGCGCGATAATGATTACCTTGCTCTATTGCATCTCTGTATGCATTGCTTGCAGAGAGACTCCGCCCATACATTGCATTTGCAAAATCGACTAATTCACTCCCGGTCGGAACACTCAATCTCCATCCTGATCCGACGTCCTCCGGATAACTATCAATATCCTTATACTCAAGACCAGTCACATCACGAGTATTTTGTCCCTCACCAAACGTTGCAGCCAACGCATTATAAGCCTTGCCAAGTCCGGCTTTCACATCATCATAGGTTGGCAGA
>QBVD01000039.1 GCA_003058525.1 gamma proteobacterium symbiont of Ctena orbiculata
CCAGCGCAGGTGGCTGTTGGGGATGCCGAAGTGGACGTCGCCGGTGCGCGGATCGACGATCTCGCGGCCGAACTCATCAAAAGCCTCGATGGTGGGGTTGATGATCTCGATCTCGGTGAAGCGGCTGTCCTGCACATCCAGGCTGGCGCGGGTGATCGCCGACAGCGCTTTTTCGGCGCTGCCGTCACCACCGAACAGGGGCGCCAGGCGCAGGCCCAGTTCCCGGCGCATGGCGTCGCTCTGGGCATGATTGACAGCGCCTTTACGCACCGCCTCGAAGGTTGCACTATTGACTATGATTTTGGCATCAAACAGCAGCGCCGTCTGCAGTCCACCCAGCCCCATCAACAACAGTGCCGGCAGTGAGACCAGCAGCTCTGTCATCGCCGCACCGCACTGCCCTTTGAACAGTCGGATCAAGTTCCTTTTGATCTGCATCCGGTTCTCCTAATTCAACCGTCGCGCTTTGACCACCACTTCTTTCATCGGTGATATATCACTTCTTTATCGCTTTATGCTCATTATCAACCGCTGGATCCGTTTTGATTACCCGCCCACTATGATCCCGGAAATTTCCAACAGATTCTCAGTTAATAATAATAATTGAGTTTAAGGCACTCTCCACAGCGTCCTCTGCAGCCGCTTCAAGGGTCTGCTGCATCTGATCCGTTATCTGATCCACTACCTCATCTTCAAACTGATCGACTATCTCTTCTCCCTCTTGCTCGGCATACTCTTGCAACATATGTTCGTACTGGCCGACCTGAATTTGGGCCGCCTCACTGACACCCTGAGCCATCTCTTGCTGCAGCCCATCGGTCAGCATCAGGGCATTCCCACTGGTTGATTCCAGATGTGTTATCTGTGAGCCGACAGCAACAAGCTCTGTCTCCAACTCTGCACGACGGGTAACGTCTATTGTATCGTTCAACTGTTCCTGAAGTGACTGTTCCAAGCCGCGCAGTCGAGCCAGTTCCTCCTCCCGTTCATGGATATAATGCTCAACACCGGATGAAATACCTGATACGCCTTCAGTCAACAGGTTTTCATCCCGCAAGGTCCAGGCCATGAAACGACGTTCCAGAGGCGTATCGGTCAGTCGCACCTCCCAATAGGGACTGAAAAGACTGGCGATTTCATACCGGCCTCTCCTTCTTGCAGGAACATAGTCATCGGGAGGATGAAAGAAGAGCTCGCCACTGGCGATTATTGCCATGCCTTCTCCCGCCATCTGATCCTCAGTGCCGAACATGCCTTCGCCCAGGCCGCTCCTCAGCTCATCTTCAGGCACGGAATCAGACCCCAGGCCATCGATCTTCGATGCGGTTCTGAAATCACTTTGCGGTAGTTCCACCTCCAAGCGCAATGCAAGGCGGGGATCTCCATTCTGCCGGCTTAAGTTCCTCAAGTCATTGTAGGCACGTATGCCGTTGTACTCAGCGTCCAGCGCTTCCTGACTAAGGTTGGCGATCATTTCCGCCCGCCTGTTCTGCTGTGTATAACGCGGGCAGCCATCATCCGAATATCGCCAAGACCACCATCGGCTTCGATCTTGTCCTTCTTCACATTCGAAATCGCCGTTTACATAACGCGAACCCCAGCCCAGGGGTAATTCCCTATGAACCCACCTTGGCCCTCTACGAGTAAATTCCAGGTCCTCTCTATGCAGGGAAAACGTATCCTTACTCTTCCACTCCCATTGCATTGAGCCGTCTTGAGTATCTGAAACCAGGTTTACTCTACCTTCCTTTCTCAGCCATAGTCGAGTTATACCAAGATTCAATACATCCGGCGCATCGGGTAATAATTGTCTCGTGCCAAGATTTCTTGCATTGGTAAATTCATCTTTTGACCGATTGACCACATCCGCTTTGCGCAGCAATCCATACTCATCGTCATAGCGTCTCACTAGATTTTGCCAGCCTAGCGCATTTTCGCCCAAACCTATCACTGCATAGGCCGTGTTGGTGTTGTAACGCTCATCATTTTCCTCGACTACCTCCCTGACAATGGCCGGGGTTGCGGCAAAGCTCGCCACATAGACTGCTTGCTGTGTCCTGCTCAACATTCCATTTATACTGTCTATGATGGGGATGAAGGTCTCAGCGATATTAACTGCAACATCGTCGATCGTCTCCGTTATTATCTCCGCAGCCTCGATAGAGAGTTCATCAATCGGAAAATAGTCAATAATGGAATCGATGTTTCGAGCGAGGATATAAGCGTATTGCGTCCAGGATGTCAGACTCACCAACTGACCGATAGAAACCTGGTTGGCGACCATCGCCCGATTCGTATAGGCCTGGAAATTGAGCGCGCGCGCCTGCCAGACAAGACCACTGTAGACTGCAGCATCTGCTGTATTGATAAGACGTGATCGTTCGGAAGCCGTCTGACCTGTATTGAAAAGCACCAGACCCAATAGAATTGTAGACATAAGAAAAGCTATACCAAGTGGCAATGCCTGTCCTGACTCCCTGTTAATGGTTTTACTGTTCATCCTGATAACCTTTATCCTCAGCATCGTTTAATATTGGCAGTTGACACTTCGGACTGATGCGATGACTGAAGAAATAATGCCTGCTCAAGTTATACCTAGCGCAAACTGCGAACTGTTGGATATTTCCTGAACTATGCCATTTATGTCAGATACATACCGAACAGATCATCGGAAACGGCGGATATGGTGAGATCCTCGTTGATAATAGTTTGGGTTTTACTGCCCGTGTAACTGTGTGCAGTATATTCGGCAGTATGGTCTTTGTTGAATTGGCCGCCAATATCCGGTGGGTTGCCAGAAGAGTCACCATTGTCACCGTATCCTTGAAGTGACAGTGCAAGGATAAATAGCACCGAGTATGCAATGATTGTCGATCTTTTCATGTCCCTGTTACCTTTTTGCTGCTTCCCTTCCTTGAGTGACAAAAGAGTAACGATAATTAGTCTGGTAATGAAACAGGCGATCGATAACTACCAGCTTTTTTCAGAAAAGGATTACATAAGAGTGTGGCATACATCACATGTTTAACACCGTTATTTAGATGACCCAGAGGGCTGTTCCTAAGGAGTAAGTCCGGGTTATGATTCTCCTATCCTCATCCTTTCTAGCGAATGGAGGTATCTATGCCCGGGATCGTGATATTCCAGATGGACCTTTGGCCACGGGTCAAGGAGCAGTTCAGGCCCAAGATGTTGACTATCGACAAGATTTTGGTCGAAGTAACCTTCCCCAGCAATCCCAAGCTTCAGGCGGCCTTCAAAAAAGATCCGCTTTTGTACCAGAAGCTGCAGGACAAAATCCGCGCCTACATGACCGGAAACGTTGTCAGAAACCTTGGCAACGTGGTGAATAAATTCGACCCTCAGGCCGTGGCTGCGGCCAAGATCGATGACATGGAGGAGATGCTCAAGATCCTGGACAAGTTTCAGGAGACCGCCAAAGGGTACACCCATGCCGCCTCGACCATGGCAGCCCGGCAAGCGGAAAAAGTGTGGATGGAATTGACCCGGACCAAAGCCGAGTACCGAAAATATAAGATCGTTGCAGGCGCGAAACTCACCGCCGGTACGGCTGGGTTAGCGACCGGTGTCGGCATGACCGTCGGTTCGACGGTAGCAACCGTCGCCTCGGGAGGCGCGGCTGCTGTAGGGACTTGGGCCAGCCTGACTTTAGGCATTATCGGCATCCTGAAATCGTCGGTCGGTCTGGGCAAGGATATATACAACCTGGCTATTTCGGCCGACACGGTGCAGAAAAAAATCATCAAGTCGTTGGAGAAACTCCAGGCACGTTATCTGGATATCATTAAGGGCCAAAAGGTTGGTCCCGGCAGGTCGAAGGCGACGGTCATGGCGACTGAATTGAACTATGAAGCCGTAAGGACGGTTTTCGGCACAAGCCAGACGACCATTTCAGAGTGCGACAGGATGACCGGACAGTTTCACGACAAGCTCAACGGTATCGACCTCAATTCTCACGAGCTGTCCAAGAAGCTGGAAAAGGTCTTGGTCGAAACCGAAAAGCTCAAGAAGCTGAAACCGAAACGGAAAGGTGAGATCGAGAAGCTCGAAAAGACAGTCCACAAGATCATCGAGAAGACCATAGAGCTCGCCTCAAAGGTCAAAGACGGCAGGAAGGCCCACAAGACTTATACCGCGGCACTCGCCGAATTGAAGGCGCGCAAACCCAATACGGGGTGGCTGGAAAAAGGTTTCGGTTACGGTTGGGAACTTCTGTTGTCAGCGTCGGACCCTAAGGATATCATCGTGGCCGCGGTCGGCATCGCCACCGATCTCTCCATCGATGTGACCGACAAGGTTGCCAGCAGAGTCATCAAGCAAAAGTATAAAGTGAGCAAGCGTTAGAAAACCAGCCGCTAGCGGCCGGTACTCTGAAAAGGTCGCTCTCCTTGGCGAACGGGTGACTGTGCTGGTCTGTGATCTGTAGCAGGACGTCCCAGGCATCTTACCCGGTCATTTCGAACAGATCCCCCACCATATATTCGTCACTTCACAAATGTTGATGATAGTGATCAGAATACTTAATGGAAGCCCTGCAATATCGGCTTGTGGTCAGCGATATGCAATTCAATCTAAACACAGTTAATAGTCTTTGGGGAGAAGTGCTTTATGCCTATGATCAGAATCACTCCGGCCAGTGTTCCCGCAAGATGGGCGGGGGGGAAAGGTGGCCAGGATAGTTGGGTAAACAGTGAGGTTTCGGACGAGAGTTCAATCATCAATTTGCTCATGCAGACCAGCGCTGCGACGATGACCCAAGCTGATCGGGTTTCCCGCCAATAGTGAAAGAGCGCAACCGCCAGCAGTGTATTGAGTATACCCGAAAGCCCACAATATAGGGTGATCCGGGACCAATCGGACAAGAGCAAGAGATTGACGCTGATCATGCCTGCCAGCATACCCTGAAACCACAGGTATTTTGACTGTTGCTCCAGATAGCTCCCGAGAACCGCAAGTGCTGCGGCATTCCAGAACCAGTGCTCCCAATCTGAATGGATCAGATGACCGGTCAGCAGCCGCCACCACTCTCCTGACATGACAGGTGACAGATCAAAATAGAAGTGTCCCTGGAATTGAGGCATAGCCATCAGGATTACGGTAAACAGTACGGTACCAACCGTAAGCTTGGGAAATTTCATCTTACGCTCCCATACTCGGCCAGGCATCAGCCTGGCCGGAGATTGTGACGGTTGTTAGTTAGCGTTACGACGTCGTTGGCTGGCTTTCCACAACGGAAACAGGAGTAACAACAACCACGGCCCGAAGGCTCCACCGCCACTGCTTCCAGAGGAGGGATAGGCGCGAGGCGTGCTGTACATGGGCTGCTGTTTATCCACTCTGTTGTCGACGACGGGTGCTGTGCTTCGTTGTTGCCGGGCTGCTTGTTCTTTCGCAACCCTCACCTGATTGCGTCGCTCGACGCCATAGTGTTGGAACTGCTCTTCGCGCAACACCACCATCGAGGTATAGTCAGTGACCAAGCTGAATTCTTTGGCCACATCGATGATTGCCTGACGACTGTCGGCATCTTCCCCAAGGTAGTCGATCTGGTTTTGCAGGTCTTCTATCGTGGCAAATGCCCAGAGACGCTCAATTTCCGGATTGCGTGCGCTTTGGCCGGGAAATTCAAACCTGGATGAATACTCCGCAGGTTGGCCTGAGACCTTGCCGCTGACGGTGACATCGGCGACACCGTCCCCCCAATAGTGACCGAACAGGATCAATTGTCTGCCTCGATACAGGGAACCGATTCGTGACGGGGTTAGATCCTTGACCTTCACGCCCCGTATCTTCACATCGATATCGTGCAACGCTTCATGGGTGAGTTTGTCTGTGGCCAGCAACAACTGGCCGACGATGTCGTCGCTATTCGAGACGTTGATGGAAAAACCGTTGGAGATTTTAGTCATCCCCTCCAGTAACGGTCGGTTGGCGCTGTTGCCCATGACGAAACTGAAGAGTCTCACGTCATAACGTTCCAGAAGTTTAAGAAAATCCTTTTTCTCCGTGATACCCACGTTGGCGACCCCATCAGTGACCAGAATGATGGCGCTTGAACGATCGGAGTCGAGCCCCTTGATACCACGTTCCAAACCGGCATAGAGATTGGTGCTGCCCGATGGGCCGGTGTTCTCAAGCTTGCTTAAAAAAAAACGTTGAGCGTTATCCGCAGTTGCCTGTACATAACCGGAGGTGAGTTCCCGGGCGTGATTATTGAACAGCACTATTTTGAATCGATCCCGATCGGAGAGATTTGCCAGTCCCTTGCGGACCCCTTCCACCAGGCTTTGATATTTGCCTTTCATGGAGCCGGAGAGGTCAAGGACGAAAACCCAGTCGCGACCTTCGTTGATGGAGGTCAAGTCGTCACCCGGGGTTAGCGTGAGCATAAAAGTACCGCGCTCTTTACCAGGCTCTTTATGGGTTACCATGTCGACACTGCCGGGCAGACCCTGTTGGTGCCGCCAGTAGACAACGATATCCCTGTCCAGTTTATGGATAACGGTGGATGGGGCTTGTGTCGATTCCTGCTCCGAGCCGGCTTGACCATTGTGCAGAGAAACAGACCACTCTTGAGGGGATAGGGAACTCGCCGTTGCCTGTGGATGTTGAGGCAGTCGCATGTCATCGATGGGGTAGGATGAACGCAACTTCAGATCGAAACTGAACGCTTCGGTGACAACATCGTTATAACTCCAGAAAGCGAGACGTTGCTCATCCACACCGCCCTCTTCCAGGGGGTAAACATAGCGTCCAATGCCACTGTCCAGGTGCGCGGGCTGGATGTAGACAAGTCGAATTCTGACATCCTGCTGAGGCTTGACCGGGTAGACGTAACTGTCGAACGTACGGTAACTGTCTTGCTCTGTCAGGGCAGCTTCCCTGCCTTGATTGCGCTCCTGTTGATAGACTTCCTTCGCCCGTTGTTTCTCCAGCACCTCTCCTGTAACCGGTTTGCCCTCAATCCAATAGGTGAATTCTCCAACGGAAGCCTTCTCCGGTACGGGAAAAGAGTAAATGGCTTCGAGTTCAGCGTCGTTGTGGTTGTAGAAAACCTGTTCGACAGAGGTCACCGCGTAACCATCCTCGATGGTGACCTCAACATGGTGCTGCCTGATTTCCAGTTGAGGGAGATTTCCGGATTTAGGGGTCATCAGGCCTGCCGCGAATGTGCTTTGGGTGGCCAGCAGCGAGATACCTACAACCAAGTATTTAACCTGTTTTATTAGAGTGAACATGACAAAGCTCCATTAATCTTATGTGTTTCTCTCCGTGATGGAGATAAGACAACAGTAGCGATGAGGCTTAGATATTTAAACTACGTTATGAAAAGCTCTATTTTGATGGCCCATTAGTAGCGTATATTGATACTTTTTTAGCAGATTCATTTATGAGCTAGTTTGCCGTGTTGTTTGAAACCTTTTCGTATCGCACCCGAGTTCCTGTGTGGAATGCATTTGATAAGCCATAGGAGTAGACCGAAATACGGATTCCCACGGAGGACTGTGGGAACTATATAGAACTTGTCCGACAACAGTGCCTTGTTAGCTTTGATTGTGTTGTACGATAAAAAAGCATAGAGAGCGGGATAAATGATGTATATTGGCATCAGGCTCATTATATTGTTGCTGTGTTATTTCAGACTTGATCAAGCAATGAGTGTCAGATTTGGGTCTGTTGTGCGACCGAAGCAGACATTGGATAAAATTTCAGTACTTCCGGTAAGCAGACATTAACGCCCATGCTTTGGGGCGCACGGCGAAGCCGGGCGTCCCAGTGTGGAACGTAGTGACGAGCGACAAGAGCTTGTTAGACGATTATTCGGCATCCGAATCTTTCCAGGTGTATGCGTATAGAAAAACTGCAACGTGCATAGGAAGAACCATTGCCCAGCCCACTGTTTGCTGGACGTAAACCTCCGTACTGAGTTCGACGGTAAGCAAATAGACAGCGATCCGTATGAACTGAGTCCAAACGATAACACCGGCCAATGCCCACCAAGCCCAGCGATTAAAAATCTTGTGGTTATACGCATAGCCGTACAGCAGGATTAAGCTGATAAAGAACACCAAATAATCTAAATAATCATATATCCCTAGCGAGTACGGGGCGGTGTAATCTCGGTACCCCGAGAACACCATTAGCGGAACACCCACGATGCCTATAAACCAAGCGTAGAGTCTCCAAGGGAGCCTTTTTAACTTCGCTTCGGAGGCTCCCAAGGACGAGGTTGGTGGCTTGTAGATTTCTTCCGTGATCATTTTTCGCCTAACCGTGTAGTGTTTATCCCTCGTGCGTTTTCCGCATGCGGGATAAACGCCTGTTGGACTAAGCCGACCTTGGGGCGGCTGCCCACTCTCTATTAATAAGAATTTGTTTTTGGCGCCTTGCACCTGAGGGAGATTGGCGTGACAGCGTTCCGTTGCGCTAGGGCTGTTGGGAGCGGTTTTGACCGACCTCCCTGTGGTTCGAGCACGGCTTGCGGCTCCCTTTTGTACCGATAATAACCTATTTTCAGAGGATTGGCCGCACTTTGACCTCAGCGCTTGAGCTGATCAAGTGTCTGGATGACGCCGACGCTCAGGCTAGGGCATC
>QBVD01000036.1 GCA_003058525.1 gamma proteobacterium symbiont of Ctena orbiculata
CGCTTTTTGAGTTCACAGCCTGTTGTGTTGCCGCACTCAGGGCAGACGTAGCCCGTCGGCCAGCGCAAATCATACAATGCCTGGCGACACTGATCCTCGGTCCCATATTGTTCAAGAAAATCGTGCAAACCAAGGCCTTTTTGAAATTGAATGGTATTTCTCGGCATGATGAAATCCTCTTTTATTCAGTAGGTTCCATTATGCTTGCACCACAGGCTCAATAGCTGAGCTTCATGAGTAATCAGGTATGGTTTTGGCAGCAACAGAAGCAATGCAAGGAATATAATGATTGCAATCCAAACAAAGATCGATACTCTAATCATAAAATTTTTCTCTGCCTGGCTATTCGTATTCTTGATACTAAAATAGGTGCCTACAATCCCACCTATTATTCCTATGACCGCCCCGAATGCGCCACCGATAAATCCAACGGTTTGTCCATCCATAAATTCTTAATCTCAAATACATGTCATTCATATTTGCGAGAACGTTGTCCCAATGAATATTGTTAGTCGCCGATCCACAAAATGCTAAGTTTGCCGTTGTAATTAGACAACCAACAGGCTGTCTATTCATGTTTCATTGCTGTCGGGCACCTGAGTCGGTAAGTTCTATCACCAAGCGGTTTTACGTATAGCTTCGAACAATTCCAACCACGAAAGTCGCCATCTATTACATACTGCACTCCAGTATCCGGAAGAGGACCAAACTCTGCCATTGAAGTCGGTTCTTTAGTGGAACTGTCAGCGGCTGCTATTGCCTCACTGGCCATTGCAGCAGAACTTCCATCTCTACCAGATGCATTGACGGGTCTAAACTGATCCAGTTCATAATATTCTTCACTGCGCACGTAAATTACCTTGCCGACGAATCCCAAATCCAATCTTTCACCATCCTCAACATTCGCATCTTCCGAAATTCCCGTGACGAGTTGGAATTGCTCACCATATACAGCTACAAACCAGTTCGTATCGGCGGCTTCCGCAATCATTGCTAGGCAAGATAAAAGAAGTAGTAGATGGATTATTCGCATAAGGAATTCCTCAACATGTTGTGCAACCTGAGGACACAGAACAGATAATAATCATTTACTGTAAAAGCTAAAAGCCCGTTTATAACAAGTAACAGAACAATCGTTATAGCATATTAAATTCAATATTGACCGCCCCACGATTAGCGGTAATAAATCCAGAAGGAGCTTTTAGGGTGGATGTCCATGCAGGGCAATGCAGTGCTGCACTCCCGGCATAATCCTAGGGTCTGACCGGCAGTCAGACCCTCAGCAAACATTAATGCCAAAAGGAATCGGCATGGCTTGTACCACAAGATCACAAATCTTTTATGCTTTGATCTCATGTTGCAAGCCGTTACCGATTGATTGACGACGACATGAATATCACAAATAGCATCTGTCGGCCTGTAGAATCCGTTACTGTGCAACAATAAGGGCTTCTGCTATAAATTGTTCATATGTCATTTGTTGTTGTTCTTCAATAGAGCCATCATTGTTTTCATCAAGTAATACCTGGACAATATCGGGTCCGGCCACAGTGACTTCTATTCGGTCACCTTGATAGAGCACTGAATATCTTCCTGCAGATAAGACCGAATTAATGACCTTCACATCATCCAGTACAGTTGTAGTGTACGAGAAAACAGTGTTTTCTTTATTAAGCAAATCTATATCCCAGTATAGATAAGTATCGTTTGTTGAGTCATCCTGATATCTTTCAAAAATCATTCTGTAAAAATGAGCTTTATCGTCTTCATAATGCGGCGCCGGATGGTCGGTCGTGTTTGGGTTACCCTTATAGGATCCATCGATTTCATAGCGATCTGAATTGATTCCTATAATGTTTGCATCACCGAGTCCTTCCTGCTTAATTCTCATATTTACAATTAGTGGTCCTCCATCAATGATTTTATTGCTAACAGCATCATATATTGCTCGAAAGTCCATATTGCTTACTTCATTGTTTTCAATAATATCAATAGATGAGGTGCCTTCCTGCACCCCCTTACCATTATTGCAATGCAGGTATGTTACTGTCAGATTGTCGCCTGGATTGAGTGACTCCTCAGGCCCGGACTTTTGCACATTGATACTCTTTTCACCACTGTTATCGCATGCAGTTACTCTCTGTCCTGATTCCTCATGATAGAGCGCAAACTTGGCAAAGTGCGGTTCAACTGCATAAATACCACCCAGACCAGCCTGGGTAAAGTAGACCTGTGCTGCTGTTGTTATATAATTCCCGGAGGTATTCCTAATGCCAGTGTCGCTACTGACATCACTAGCATCGTCAATAGTGACATCACCAGTGCCATCGCCGCCCCCTCCTCCGCATGCGACTAAAGTAATAGCAATAAATGATGCGATATTTAATTTTGAAAACAAATTTATCCGTTTAGAGTTGAGTATGACGTCCATTTCATTCTCCTAAAATAATACTATCGAGTTACGATGAAGTGTGCTGGTGTTGGATAATCAGCACACCAGGGTATTTTATTTCAATTGTTGATAAGGAAATTAGAATCAGTTCGCGATAAGAATATTTTCGCCATAAATATTTGTAAAAGTAATATCGGCTTGATTGCCGGATGTATTACCATAAAACCAGACTGCATATCAATGGATAAGTAATTCAGTTTATTTGTCAGATTCCTAATAAACCTGACACCATATAATATGACATTCAGCCCTAAAACCTAAGCATCACTTAAATGCATTCGTCCTGCGACTGCCGAAACTTAACGTTACATCTTCATCCCGAAATACGAAAAAAATACTCAAACTGCTTTTGCTACCCATACGAAGGGTTTTACCCGCCATCTTCGCATCTTCGCTTCGCCTAACCTCAGTCAGATCAATCACTTTACGGTAGACCTTATCTTCCAAGGGAGTCCAGGTGCAGCCATGCTTCCTCATATATTGCGGATCTTTCGAGTAAACTCGCACAGATTGACAATCACTCAGCTTCGCTAACTGCCACTCAACCTCCACATGATCAGGAAGTGATTTTGGATAACCCACAAAACGATTCATGACCGCGATGTCATCCCGTACGCCGGGAATCCCAGGATGCAGGCGAGAATATCTCATGGTGGTTTCCATCTGTTTTAGGATGACGCCGTACTCACCATAGTTTGCCGCACGCACCACATATAGAAAGTTACTGCAGCCGCTCTGGGTCAAGGCCATAATTACTAATAGTGTCAGGTACCCTACTCTTTTCATCTATCGCTTTCCTTGTTTATCCGCTAGGGCTGATTAATCCGGGATGGATCGGCTTCTGAAAACTGAATATCAAGTCCGTAATGGGCCTGCAGCCACTCCTGATAGCTATCTATTTCCACCGTGGGCGCCAACTCATCTTCAAGGCGGATTGCTCCTACCAGGGTTCTGTCTTCATGTGCATCTTCTCCCTTTTCACGGCAGACAGTCTGCCACATGAATCCACAGGGAACATCCTCCATAAACTGATCATCGAAGAACGGCTGGGATTCCACATAATCCATACTGTCATCTCCGGCCACGCCCGACCATACCTGTTGGTTGACGATATCACTGCCGTTGACATACATGAATTCCCGATCGGGACCGGAGAAGCAGACGGGCCATGCCGGGCAAACATCCACGCTGTCATGGACGATGGGATTTGTTACTTCATGCCATCCTTCATCTTCTATGACATCCCTATCCATCTCCACCCCCGCATTCTCCGCCTGCCGCACCATCCACATGAAGGCCACATCCGACAGGTCACCCTCTGCGTAGCCGCCACCGATATCCGAATGGGCGCCGATGAAACCGCGCTCAATGCGTGTGGCGCTGTTGGCCGTTACCGGCGAGTCGTGAATGGAGACTCCCGCGAAGTCAGCCCGGTGTTCGTTTGACGCCACGGCGTGGGCGGCATGATCGGCACTCGCCGGTATGCCAAGGCTCAACTGCCGCAGATCGTTGCTCTGCGATGCCCCATAGTGAGGCACGGTGTCGAACAGACCGATGAAGTTGAGGTTGATCATCATGTTGCAATCCCGGTTGAGGTAGTCGAGGGCAGCTCTCAATCGGTTCATGTCGGCATCGATGGCTGATCCGGTATTATCGATAAAAGGGTCTTGTTCCCGTCTAAGGTTTTCATAGATATATCTGAGTTCATCTGCAGCAGCAGGATCGCTGAAATCGGCACCGGACTGGGCGACCTGAATGATGTCATCCACCACATTGGCGAACATGCGGGCCTCTGCCGCGCCGCGGGAGAAACCGACGATATCGATATCCACCGGGGCGGAGGCGTCCTGCTCTTCCATCTGTTCGATATATTGCACCAGATTATCGGCCATCTGGGCGACCCTTTGCTGCAGGCTGACGCCGACTGCTGCATCTAATGCCGGCGTATTACCAAAATTCGGGTCATCCACACCAGCGCCGGTGATGTAGTAGTAGTCCCGATTGAATGCTGTGCTGCCATCCCAATCGATGTAGGGTGTGGTTGGCAGCTCACCGGGAGCGCTGCTGTAGCTCTCAGCAAAACGCACTACATTGGAGATATCTCCAGGGTTTTCAGGATCGCTTAAATGATTTCGGTTGTTAGTGTTGCCGGTGCCGTCGAAGGCGAAGAGCAGCAGGCCGGTGGGATCAATGTTGCGTACTGGGTCGTTGGCTGCGTAGGCGTAGGTGTTCATGCCCGCGTTCAGATCCAGCGGATCGCTGCTGAGGTAGCGGCCCGTCTCCGGGTCGTAGTAACGGTAGTAGTTGTAGTAGAGCCCGGTCTCGGTGTCTTCGTATTGACCGGGGAACCGCAGGTTGAGTTGGAACGCCAATTGATCACCATCCGGGTCGTCCTCTATGTGGGCGCGACCGAAAGGGGCGTAGTGTGCACGCCAGACAAGCCGGCCTGTGGAGTCACTCACCGCCACCGGCGCATTCAGGTGGTTGCTGTGGATGGTGTAGATTTCTCCCCGTTCCAGCAGAGCCACCGGTTGCCAGCCCAGGTAGATGTATTGGCGGACGATCTCTCCCTGGTCGTCCATCTCGGCGATCAAGCGTTTATTTTCGTAGAGGTAGTGGGTGGTGACCGGGCCGGCCTCTCCATAGACCGTCTTACTGGTTCGCTCGGCGCGATTGTTGTAACTGTAGCTGGCGATCAATTTGTCCGCCAGCCTGATATGTTCGGGCTGGCCGTTAGCCGTATAGTCTATCTTGGCATCCGCGCTCCGGTGAATGTTGCCCCTACTATCGTGGCCCAGAGGTATCACATAACTATTTAGCGATGCTTGTTTTATGTGGTTGCTGTCTTCCGCATAACTGTATTGCACATGGTCGCCATTGACTATTTTTTCGGTGCGATTGCCGTTTTCGTCATAGCGGTAGCCATAGAGCGCGAAGGGCATCATGGCAAAGTCGAGGCGGCCTTCGTCATCGTAGCGAAAGCGGGCATAGGCCTGTTCCCCATTATTGATGCCGGTTATGGCGCCGCGGCTGTTGTATTGGTAGTGATAGTCATAAATGCCCTCGGCATGGAGAGCGTCTAGTTTCGCATCTTTGATGCGATAGGTTGTGGTCACGCCGTTGCCGAAAAATATTTTACGCGATCCGTTGCTGTTCTCCTCTAATGTAAGGATGCTTTTATCCCGGAACCAGCCGTCAAGGGATAGGCTCAGCCCACCTTCTGTGGTGTCGTGGTGGTATTTGAGCTTTTGACCACCCGGCAGGCCGACCTTTTCGAGGCGGCCGGCGTCGTCATACCAGTAGCGGGTAGTGTAGTCATGTTCTGCGTAGTTTCGGGTATAGGCAGTAATGTGGCCGCTAGGGTCATATTGCCACCGTTCGTTGCCATTGTGGCGGCTAAGGTATTGCAGCCTACCTTGGTTGTATGTCAAGGTTACCTCTTCGTCTGGGTAGCGAACGCTTGCCAATTTACCGGCAGTATTGTAGGTAAAATCTATACGCTGCCCCGCTGCGTCGGTTTTGACGACCAGTCTGTCTTTTTCGTCGTATTGATAGGTGATGAGACCCTTGTCAGGGCTTTGCGTGAATGCCACCCGCCCGAAATCGTCGTACCGGTAGTGAGTGGTGTTGCCGCGCGCATTCGTGACGGCACTCAGTTTGCCGTGGCTGTCGCTGGCATAACGCCGTACTACGCCATCCGATGTTTTGAGCTGATTGAGTTTACCAAAGCCGTCGTATTCGAGTGTTGTAAGCTTGCCCGGCGCTTTTATGCTTTTAGGCAGTTTTTTTCCCGCTTCATACTCAAACTGGCGAACAATCAGGCCGGACTGGTTTTTCAAGGCGGTCAATCTACTTTGATTGTCATAAAAATAACTCAGTGTGGAGATGGGAATGCCCGCTACATACCAGGATTCTTGTTTGATTCTGTCATCTTTGGTCCATTTGTAGCGGGTTTCCAGCCTGTCATTATAACGCCTGATCATCCGCCCCGCCGGGTCGTATTCCATGCGGAGTTCGGTTTTGTCCGGGGTTCTGTAAAGCAACGGGTTGCCCACGGCATCATATTCATAGCTGAATTGTCCAACCTGATTTTCTATCGATGCAACGGTAAGATTGGGTGTGTATGAGACCGTTATCGGATGCTCTCCGTCAAACTGTATCTCATCGATCTTTCCATAAGCGTTATATGAAATCTTCTGGGTTGTACCGTCGTAGTTGGTTATTTTCTTTGTGCGTCCAAACGAATCTTTTTCTATGTGTACGATTTCCTCTATCTGGCTCAAAACGCTATCCATAGCAAACAATTGCTCATTATCATCGTAATTTAACTGCAGTTCCCGAGTAATTGGCGTGAACCCTCCATCCGGCAAGGGGGCAAAGCCTCTTTCCCGCGCTTTCTCCAGACTGCCCTTTGAGTTGTAGCGTATTTCTCTGACAAAGTCGGCACCGGGCCTCACACTCGGCACGCTGATTTCGATCGGCATATCCCGATCCGCAAGATACTTTATGCTTGCGACCCTCTGCTTTTTTTCGCCGGCTGTTCTGGTCAGTTCCGTCACACGCCCCAATTCGTCGCGTGTGTAGAGCAGGGCATTACCGTCATTGTTCATCTGCGCGATGATCTGGTACCGCTCGTTGTAGTGGTAGCTCACATCCCAAGGACCACAGCTGGAGCAGCCTGGACCGTGAATAGCGGTAACTAGGGCGACCCCGTCTCGAATTTCGGTGGTATACGTGCTGACCTTACCCTGGCTGTCGGTAATCTGGGTCTGGCCGTCGGCACTGAAATCTAGGCGTACCTGGCCGACTTGGTCGGCGTGACTGGAGAGAATCGCCCGGTCTTGGGCGTCGTAGGTCCAGGTGGCGTAACGGATGTCCCGCTCGTCGGTGATGCCGGTAAGGTTGTGTTTGTCTTGGGGGTCTTCGTAATGATAGATCCGCGTACTACCGTCATGCCGGGTGACCTGCTGCAGGTTGCCTACGTCATCGTAGCGGTAACGGGTCGCTTGACCGCTAGGGTCGTAGAGGGCTTTGATACGGCCGTTGGTGTAGTGGTCCAGGCTCAGTTCACGACCTTGGGGATCGCGTACCAGAAAGAGTTCATCCTGGGGATTGTAGTACAGGCTGAGTGTCTGGCCTGTGGCCAGGACGATCCGTTGCAGTTGGCCTTGGGGGTTAAACTGCAGTTGACGCCCGTCGCGCCAGTGCCAAGTGATTTGGACTTCGTTGATCTGTAGCCAGCCATCGCTGAGTCTCGGTGCGATGTAGTGCCCTGAGGTGTCGCTGGGCCGAAAGTGGATGACACGGCCGTCACTCTGGCGTAGGCGGTAGTCGGTACCTGCTGCGTTTAGGCGAAAGTCGTAGCTGTGGATCCAGCCGTGGCCCAGCGGACCTGTCTCGTCACTACGGCTGTTGTAGTGGCGTTTGAAGAGTAGACCCAGGGAACCCGGCAGTGGACTCAGGTCGAGCTCTTGTTGATACTTGTTGCCAGTGATCACATGGATCGGGTTACCGGCGTGAGTACTGAGAATGCTGCTACTCTGGGAGGTGGTTATGGGGCTAAACGGCAGATTGTCGACTGATGATTGCCCGTCTTGGCAGGCTTCAGCGCCCAGGTCGTCGCCCGGATTGACGAGGTTATTGGACGGATCATCACCAGAGTTCAGCAGATCATCCAGCGAGGTCTGGCCATCTTCACTCTGGGACGATTCATCATCTGTACTCTCTGTCGTCTCTTCGTCACTATCGCCGTTTTCCGCTTCTTCGGTCACTTCTTCTGCGGTCTCTTCATCGGTGTCATCACCGCCCTGCCCCTCATCATCATCCGGGGTGGCGCCGCCGTTCTGCGGATCGTCCTCGGTTGATGGCGGCGTACCGCCACCCCCCGGCGGTATCATGTGGACATTGTTGTCGTCACGCCAGGCATCCGACTGCATGCGGACCGTCGCCACCGAGGTGATCGGCAGACGGCGGGCGTTGTAGTAGTGGATGTGCTCAGGATCGACCAGGCGCATCACCGCCGGGATCACCCGATCCATCAGCGGCACCTTGAGTTGATAGCCGTAG
>QBVD01000034.1 GCA_003058525.1 gamma proteobacterium symbiont of Ctena orbiculata
CCGTGGAAGTGTGTTACGCAATATGCAACCATAGTCGTGTAAGCGAACGCCAGTGACGCGTCCGATAAGGAAGTTTGCAATTCTCGACGGAAGCTTCCGTAGCCAAAAATCGTCTTTTCGGTTTCTTCTCCAGCCAACGACAAGATCCAGATTGTCCTGTTCAAGGAGTTGGACAAACTTTGGTATGTCTGCCGGGTCATTCTGTAGGTCCCCGTCCAAAGTGACAATATACCTTCCCCGCGAATGGTCGAATCCCGCCTGCATTGCCGCGGTCTGTCCGTAGTTTCGTTGTAGTGGTCAAGCACACTTTTACATATTAAAAATATACCCATATTGCGAAAGGAACCATGAGATGAGTCATGAAGACGAAATGAACATAGATCTCTCTATCATTGTTCCTCTATATAACGAGGAGGAAAACATTCAACCACTTATTGAAGAGATCGATGCGGCACTTCTTGACTCATCTCATGGTTCCTTTCGCAATATGGGTATATTTTTAATATGTAAAAGTGTGCTTGACCACTTTCTGTGATGATAGAAAAGGGCTGTCAAGGTGCCAATGTAGGTGCCAATGAATGATCCGGCAATTACCTGGCTTGGGAAGTGTTTTGCCAGGTATATTCGGGAGAGACCTGCCAGTATCGAGCAGATAAGTAAAAAGCTATGCCAGACATGCCACTGTGGGCGAGTCAAGATTACAAAAAGTGTCGCGGTGAAGAAATTTATAGCGTGGTTGGATGGCATTCCCTTTGTGGAGTAATTACAGATATCATCTGCCCGTAACCCCTGAAATGCTTCGTGAGAGGTACAGGGTCGGACTTCACTGAACAACTCTTTCAATTGATTCCCAAGCTGATCTCCCAGACCAATCACTAATATCAGGGAGAACCACCAAAATACTCCGCGCCACCCCTGTTTTTGCGCGACATACAACAATAGAGTCAGCAGAATAGGGAATGAGAAGTAATACTTGCTAGAGAACCAACGAAACAGCATATCGGAAAATGCAGATGCCATGTCGACATGAAACCAGGTAAGAATCAAGTTATCCGGAGTCATCTGAGTGTCTCCCAATCAACAGGCCGAGAGCGGCAAGCAACACCGTGTTCGCTAGGATGAAAAGGTGTAGATTTAACGCTGCTGTCAGTGCGGTTTTGGTATCGAAGCCTACAGGAATCAATACCGCCAATATTCCACTTTCGAAGGTGCCGAATGCAGCTGGCGTATGGATAGGTATGCTGCTTGCCAATTCTCCACTGGCCGCAGCAAGCAGAGAAACAGAAAAAAGGGATTTTACAAATACCGTCAGAATTAATGCATAGGCAATGAGTTTTGTGGACCATGCAAGCGTTGTCCAGATAAAAATAGTCCACATCATTCCGTGATTGCTAGGGAAGCCGGATTTAAACTGGCCCCAATATTTATCGATCCAGGTTACAGAGCGACGAAACTTGAAAATAATTAAGAGCAACAAACATCCAGCAGCCATGACAATCAGGAAAAATAGAACCGCAGATCCTGCCAACTCTAACAAATGCATACTCAGCATGGCCAAGAGTAGTGACAATAAAGATAAGAACACCAAGTCGGCAATGCGAAAGCTGAAAAGGGCACCGGCAGCACGACTTATCTTGATGCCGAAATGTCGATGAATTAACAGGGGAAAAACGACTTCACCTGTTTTCATTGGTAGGATATTGTTGAAGAAATTGTGATGTAGAACAATGCGAAGACATCTGCAGAAGTGACCAGAAATCTCTGAGGAGAAATGGCTATGCAATCGGGCGGCGCGGGCAAGATAGCTTACCGATAACAGGATAAAACAGATCGTGAGCTGACCGACTGACATCGTTGACCAGGCTTGCAGCGTCCGATCCCAGCCCAGGCCATGATCAAAAAGCAATACTAGAACGACTGCGGTCAGCAGCCATAGTGATAGTTGCACAATCGTATTCGTGCGCAATCTGTTGTCTGATTGATCCGATGAATGCAGCGGTGTAAGCATGGTCACAGATCTCTGCCAGGTTTCATCTGGCGCTTGGAAGCGAAATATGTCTTGTTGATTTCAGGTTTTCCAGGCAGGCCAATCCAAGCACAAACAGGGCTATACCATGCTGCAGAGCCTTTGCATTTGCATACCCTGTGTCGTAGGCAAGAAGGAGATAGAGGGTGCAGAGTAATAGCAGACGTCCAACCCAAATCTGTAAGGTATCGCCGATGGGAAAAGTGCGGTAGAGGCTGCTTACGACCATTGCCGATATCCAACCGACCGCCATGCCTGCCATAATGTCGAGCGGCCAGTGTGCTCCGACAACAGTTCTCGAAAGCGCCGCCAGCAAAGCTAGGAAAAACAGGATAGGGAAGAGGTGCCGTAGCGGGGTGGAATTCATCCATATGGCCATACATCCAAGAAGGGCGAACAGGGTAGAGGTGTGGCCTGAAGGAAAACTCCCATACCTGAGCCCAGGACCGATTATGGTGATTGCCTCCGGGTCGACTGTCTGGGGTGGCCTTGGTACTGCGAATCCGGCTTTCAGTAGATGTACCCAGAGCGCCGCTACTATACATGAGGTCAAGGCTGTGATGGCTATTTTCGGATTGATTCTGTGCAGTGGTAACAGGATTGCGCTTGCCACCAGTCCGTCCCCGAGTATGGTCAACGCCTCCCACAGTGCCGGTTCGATCAATATCGTTGCCTTGGAGTTGATCAACAGGAACCATGGAAGGTTCAGATTCAGCAGGTAGATCAACAACGCTGCCGATAGCGATATCAGGGGTACTAGCAGCATGTAGGGATGGTTCATCGAGCGCGGAGATGCTTGAAACATGGTTGATCTCTTTCCGGTTGATCAGTGCGAGGGCAATACCGTTCTTCTCAAACAGCATTTCATGATTTTGCAACTCATCCAGATAATGGGCTTTCGTCAATACAAGCTCGCCTGGCCCGGGTTTACGTCTTGGCGTAATTTTTCCGCTATAGACACTGAAACTTGGCGTATTCAATCTCCATATCACAGCAGGTTTGTCGTGCTTTGCCGCAATCTGCCCTGCTTGCTTGATGGCCTCCTGCTGGATCTCCGCCACTAGCGGAAGGAGAAATTCGGAGATGACAAATATACTTATCAAGCCTGCGCTGAGGAGTCTGCCCTGTTGCGGCCACCGCTTGGTCATGAACAGCCAGATGCTTATTCCAAGGGCTAACGTAAGTATCAGGAAATAGTTGGAATTAAAACTGTTTGTCGTATTTGTCAGCGCAATGCTTAGCAGAGGGTCTTTGATACTGGGTATCAAGTATTGAAGAAAACCCGGTAATGCAATCAATGTGATGATGAATAGAAATAACGGGATGAATACGGATTTGAGCCCCTGTTTTTCATGCAGCTGCAGGGAAGTCAATACGAATAGAGGGGTAAGGCCATAGAGTATATAGTGCGGCAGCTTGGTTGCTGAGAAAGAGAAGAAAACCAATACAAAGAAGAACCAGCTGAGCAGGAAACGACCGGCTTCAGTTTCACTGATTGATTTTAGACGGTAGCAAGCGTGCAGGATCAGAAAACCAAAAGGAAAAGCGACCAGCAGGATGGCTGGTAGATAGTACCACCAGGCGCCACCGTGTCCCTCCATCTCACTGGCAAAACGGCCTAAATTATGTTGACCGATAAAATTTTCCAGAAAAACCGGGCCCTCCTTAAAGTAGTGCACGATATACCAGGGCATACCGACCAGGAGAAAGGTCAGCCAGGCCAGCGGGTTCGTAACAAGTTGTAACCACTGCTTGAAGCGACCGCTCCAGAGCGAGTATATAAGGCTGACCATGGCAGGGATGATCAGTGCGATCGGGCCCTTTGTCATGAATCCTACACCGGCAAATACTGCTGCAGCCACCAGATATTCCAAACTGCGTTTTGTGAAATGGAGATAAAGTGTGAACATGGTGCCGGTAAGGCAAAAATTGAGTAGGGCATCAGCCGTAGCGGCCTTTCCGATGATGCCAACACCCGCAGCACCGGCCATCAAAATGCCGGAAATGAAAGCATTGCGTGGTGTGGAAATTGACCAAGTGAAGGCTACTACAGCGATACTCCAAAGCGTTGCTGCAACTGCTGAGGGAAGTCGGAATGCCAATTCGCTGCTTCCCAATATCTTGATGCTGAGCGCCTGCAACCAGTAAATCAGGATCGGTTTATCGTAACGTGGCTCTCCATTCAGATAGGTGGTTAGGAAATTATCCCGCAGGAACATCTCACGGGTTGCCTGACTGAAAGCCCCTTCATCGAGATCGAATAGGGGAAATGCGCCTATATTGTAAAAGAATGCCAAGAGTAGGCTTAACAGCCAAAGCAGTCTCAGGCCGTTGGTGCTGGGTAAGGATGTCGTCGCGTACTGCATGGATTGTGGGTACAGCTGAGTGAACATCAGTAGAATCCATCCAAGCGTTTCCCTGACCGGCTATTCTCTCTCAGGTTTTTTAAATTAAATTTAAACCGTTGAGATAGATCTATTAAATTGAGGTTAAGATGTGTGTTTTAAAAGAAAGGGCTGTTTCAGCGATGTTACTTTTATTACCGATGTATAATGTTGCTTGATCTCAATATCCTGACTGGGTCGGTAGCCGGGTTGATATTACAGTTAAATGAAGATGGTAAGTTGATTTGGCTAACAATTGACTTGCTATCAATCAAGATACCAATTGATAGCAGGGCGAGTAGTCCCCCTGCAGCTTCATCCTGTTCTGTTCGGCAAAAGAGATCAGCAGGCGATCCATGGCCACGACAATTTCCGCGTCTCCATGGATAATGAAAGGGCCGTTTTTCTCAACAGCCTTTATCCCATCCTCTTTCACATTTCCAGCAACGATGCCGGAAAAGGCGCGGCGCAGATTCGCAGCCATCGCATAACCATCCTGACCATGCGCCAAATTCAGTTCGGCCATCGCATGATGAGTGGGCTTGAAGGGTTGTTGCAGCGTTTGTTCGATGAACAGCCGCCAGTTGAAGTAGAAGGCGTCGTTGCCATCGTAGCGGTATGCCCTTACTTGTTCCATGGCAACGGCCAGGCTACTCGCCACGGTATCAGGATCATCGATGATGACTAAATAGAAATTCTGTGCTTCAGGCCCCAGCGTGGCGTGAACAAAGCGGTCGATCTCTGCAAAATAGTCCGCAGCTTCCGCGGGGCCGGTCAGGATCAAAGGAAATACATGCTCACGGTTTTGCGGATGCATGAGTATACCGAGAAGATAGAGCAACTCCTCCATGGTACCTGCTCCGCCCGGAAAAATAACGATACCGTGACCAACGCGGACAAAGGCTTCCAGGCGCTTTTCGATGTCGGGCATGATCACGAGTTCGTTGACGATGGGGTTGGGCGGTTCGGATGCGATGATTCCAGGCTCGGTGATGCCGAGGTAGCGGCCACTGCCGATGCGCTGTTTTGCATGTCCGATGGTGGCGCCTTTCATCGGGCCCTTCATGGCGCCGGGGCCGCAACCGGTGCAGACGTTCAGCCCGCGCAATCCGAGCTGATAACCGACCTCCTTGGTGTAGTCATATTCTTTACGGTCAATGGAGTGCCCACCCCAGCATACCACCAGATTCGGCTCCATGCCGGTATGCAGAACGCGAGCATTGCGTAGGATGTGGAAGACCGCGGAGGTGATATGGCTGGAATTGGCGAGATCGTAGGCCTTTGAGTTTTGGATCTCGTTGTAGACATAGATGATGTCCCGCAATACGGCGAAGAGATGCTCTTGGATACCCCGGATCATCCTGCTGTCGACAAAGGCGCTAGCGGGTGCATTTTCCAGGCGCAGTTTAATGCCCCGGTTGGTCTGCAACAGATGAATGCCGAAATCGCGGTAGGTCTCGAAAATCTCGCGGGCGTTGTCGGTATCGCTTCCGCAGTTGAGCACCGCCAGGGCGCAACGGCGAAACAGACTGTAGAGGCCGCGGGCGCTGGTATCGAGGAGGGCGTTGACCTCAAGTTGGGAGAGGACCTCCAGGCTACCCTCCGGTCGGACCGATGCGCTGAGTCTTGGTGGTGAAAAGTTCAATGGACTACTGTCGTGCAGGTGGTTGGAAAACGTATTGGCGGTTTAAAGATTCATCTACCCGGTAAAATAGAGAATATACATCCCTGGAGAGGCTTGAATCAATGCGGGAGCCGGAGATCTGCTATTCACAGCAACCCCTCAATCCCGGTCAGCGTTGAGTGACTGGTAAGTTACCGCTATGGCTACCGCTCAAGGGGGTGGAAGAGTGCCCTCGATTCAATCCATGCGAGTCACTGTGATGCGGCAGTTAAAAAGTATTGTAACAGCCTGCAGATGCAGGCCGTTATCGGTGCCTTCGAGGGTGTTGACTACCCGCCCAGCAGATCCGCGATGATCGCCCGCTCTTCGAGCAACTCCTGCTGCGTAGCCTTGAGGCGGGAGACGCTGAACTCGTCCAGTTCCAGGCCCTGTACGATTTCGTAACTTCCATCCTTGCACGTGACCGGATAGGAGTAGACCAGGCCTTCCTCTATCCCGTAACTGCCGTCGGAGGGAATGGCCATGCTCACCCAGTCGCCATCAGGGGTGCCAAGGGCCCAGTCGTGCATGTGATCGACGATGGCGTCGGCCGCGGATGCGGCGGAGGAGAGTCCGCGGGCCTCAATGATCTCGGCGCCGCGGCGTTGGACTCTGGGAATGAAGTGTTCTATGGCCCAATCCTGCGACACTAGGTCGTAGACGGGCCTGCCGGCGATCTCGCAGTTGTCTATGTGGGGGAATTGGGTGCTCGAATGGTTGCCCCAGACCGTCACCCGCTTGATATCCGCGACCAGGGAGTTGGTCTTGTTTGCCAGCTGGCCGATGGCGCGGTTGTGGTCCAGGCGGGTCATCGCGGTGAATTGGCGCTTATCCAGGTCAGGTGCATTGGAAGCGGCGATCAGTGCGTTGGTGTTGGCTGGATTGCCCACCACCAGGACCTTCACATCCCGCGAGGCGTGGTCGTTGATCGCCTTGCCTTGCACAGAGAAGATCTTGGCGTTTTCGGTAATCAGGTCCTTGCGCTCCATGCCCTTGCCGCGGGGTTTTGCCCCGATCAGGATGGCGTAATCGGTGTCACGAAAACCGATCGCCGGATTATCCGTCATGACGACGTCATGCAGCAGCGGGAAGGCGCAATCTTCCAGCTCCATGCCCACGCCCTTCACCGAAGACATCGATTGGGGGATCTCAAGCAGTTTGAGAATCACAGGTTGATCCGGACCGAACATGGCGCCGGATGCAATGCGAAATACCAGTGCGTAGCCGATATTCCCTGCGGCACCGGTGATTGTGACTTTTACTGCGGATTTCATGCGGATAATCCTCTCTCTTATAAATTCGTTGGATGGACAGATAAGTATAGTTAGTTTTGCCTCTCCATGGACAGTCTATTTAAATCAATAGATAGTATTAGATCCTTGTCCAATCACCAGTTGGACTAGCGGTTAAGGCCACCCAGGCTATTGTCGTGTCCACACAGATATGTGAAAAATATATTTAGATAAATAACAGATAGTTAAGTCTTAGAGTCGGTAGCTGAATCCATTCTTTACTGAATCTCATCCGGGGTCTTTGCACGCACCGTCAGGGCGTGTAGTTCCCCGCTGGCGATCTCTTCTTTGAACAGGGTGAGAATGGAGCGCTGTCTCTGTAGGCTCTTCATGTTGTCAAACGCAGGGGTGGTGACATTTACCTCGAAGTTGCAGTTTTCGCCGGCAACGCTGATCTCCGCGTCCGGGTAGAGTCCTTGTATTCGATTGATCAGATCTTGTTCGTTCATTCGTTAAATATACCTTGATGAAGTAGGGTCGCAGGGCAGCTCATCATTGCACTCGAAAGCTTGGTATTTAATCGTAACTTTGTGTGGAAATGGTAAACCCGGCATTATACCAGTGGATATCCGGATTTGTGCCTGGATGTTTGAATGGTCGCTCGAACTCAGCCATTGCTTGACGAAGATTGACAGCAGTCAATGCTTGGGGCAAGTTGCCACTGCCCTTTTGCTACGGGAAGGTGATGGCGAGTGCGCCGACGAAGGGTGCCAGCAGGAGATAGGTCAGATCAGGCATGGGTTTCTGCCAAGCCGCCGGCATGCCATCCGCGCCGGGCAACTGACTGCGGCGCCATGAGGACTATTCCTTGCTGGCGCCGATGGGAGAACGTAGCGGACAGTTCTCTCTGTCGTAACTGTCACCCAGCTGGTTCCAGACAAAGTTCAGCGCCAGGCCGATCCGGGAGTAGAAGGTGTCATCACCCATCTTATCCTTCAGCCCGGTGCGGCGCAGGGTATCCATGAACTGTTTCTTCATGCGCGCGATGACCAGGGTGATGCCCTGTGCCTGCAGCCGCTCCCAGAGGTGGTGCAGCACCTCTTCGCCGGTGGCATCGATCTGGTTGATGCCCTCGCCGTCGAGGATGATGTACTTCAACTCCGGATTGGTGGCGACCACGCCGAGTATTTTGGTTTCGAAATAGCC
>QBVD01000052.1 GCA_003058525.1 gamma proteobacterium symbiont of Ctena orbiculata
AAACGATCAATGGCCTGTACAAAACAGAAATCATTCGCAATCCAAAGCGTGGCCCCTGGAAGACCATTGATGATGTTGAATATGCCACGCTGGAATGGGTTGAATGGTTTAACAACAGGCGACTACTCGAACCGATTGGAAATATTCCACCAATGGAATATGAAAAGCAGTACTATGACAATATTGAAGGGTCTGCCATGGCGGCATGACTCAAACTAAACACCCTCCGGTTTTTCCGGGGCGATTCATATAGGTAACTGGTATTCTATTCATATTGGATAAATGTCATACTGGAGTTCTAACTCACTCGAGTTGAGCTACCATTCATTAAAGCGTACTGGGTCAGTACTAAAAATACAAAATAACAGTTGGCATCGTAATTGAGAGAAAAGATAATTGTAGCGTAATAAGAACAAAATTCTGATAGAAAATGCAGGTTAGAGGCCTGGCGGACAATCAATATAACCGGTGATATCGGAGGGTGATTGTCCCTATTTTTGTTATTTACTTTTTGATAAGTGAAACTGAAATTTGGATACTAGGTTAGCTGTCCATCTATTGTTAACGAATCCGGGGAGTGTTTGCAGCATGCGCCTTTTCTCTCTGATATTACTTCTCGCTTTATCGAGCCTATCCATGGCCGATGCACAGGTCGATCGACTGCTCGAGGCTGATGAAGCGCCTGTTGGCGTGGTCTTCGAGATCATAGAGGATGATGACGACGCGTTAGGTTGGGCACTGCCCAAGATCGCGCGGCTCAGCGCCCAGTTACGCAAGCGTTTTCCTGAGCTGCCGATCGCCGTGGTGTCACATGGCCGTGAGCAGTTCGGTCTGCTGGCTGATGAGGCCGAGGGTCTTTTGGCGCCGATCCATGATAAGGCACAGCAACTGCAAGACGATGACATCGATCTGCATGTCTGCGGTGTACATGCCGGGTGGGATGGATACACGCCCGAAGATTACCCCGCTTACGTGGATGTTTCCCCCTCGGGGCCGGCACAGATCCGTGACTACCGGAATCTCGGATTCGTGCTGATCGTATTGCAGGGTCCCGATTATTAGCGCTTGATGCAGCAGTCTCCCAACATCAACCAATATTGTTTCTTAGATTAAGTTTGAGAAGATTTACTAGCCGAAATAGCGTTTGCATGCAGTAAGGTTTGGCGTACGTTGATAGCCTATATGCTGACAAGCTACTCTTAGTTTGTAGATTGCACCCACAAGCCCTTTGAAACTGCTTTCAAAATGCTGTGTCATGTAAAGCCAATGCGTTGGATCAATCTGCAATCGGGTCAGAATAGGGGGCTGGTTACCGGGGATACAGCCGCGTTTATGATCCAAGATTGCACGTCCCGTCCAATCGAGGAGTTCCAGATAATCTGCGAATCTGAATGGAATATCGGTAGGCATGTGTTGACGTGGGTTGCCGACGAAAGGAAGTAAACCACTTGGGTTAGTATCATCCATTATTGGATTCTGGCCTTGCTTGAGTTCCTTTGTTCGCTCAGCAATGGAGGTGTAGTCGGATTGCTCCGGTGTTTCAGCTAACCCTGCTCTGACCGGGTTGAGATCCACGTAGGCCATACATGCAGCCAGTGCTTTTTCATCCAACAAAGCCTGGGATTTATAACGTCCTTCCCAGTAGCGTCCGATGCAGCCATCCTTATGATTGGCCTGACGGGCGATCGGTTCGTTCAAACAACGCATAAACCAGCTGATATCCTGAAGACGCGTACGCCACTTCGCAATTAATTCTGATACTGCATTACGCTCAGCATTGCTAACTGCATCCTTGGAGATAAATCGCTCGACTATGACAGGCAGGGAAAAGAGAGATCCCCAGCGTTCAATAATATCCTGCTCATTCCACTCCGAAGCGCGCCCGGTATCGACATGAAGTACCACATGATAGTGATTGGACATCACCGCATAGGCGCATATATCAATTGCGAAAGTCTCGGCAAGCTGTTTCATACGATCGACAATCCACTGGCGACGATGCTCATAGCTTTTACCGGTACAAGAATCCACACCACATAGAAAAGCGCGTCGAACACAGCGGGAGACACAGTGGTAATAGGGAGTATTATCGAGAGAGATCAAAGCTTTCCTTGGCTTGGGCATCGTATCGCTCCTTGATAACTGATGTGTTTAGAAGCTTGCCATACTGTTCCGTTTTTGGCAACTTTAGAATGGGTGTCTGTTTAATCTGCGTGCCACTTCTGTCTCCTTGATATCAAAAGGATACCAAAGCTTTTAGCTTCAGCTCAATAGGTTATTTAGTAGGGGTGCTATGATTCAAAAAAGTGCTAGCCGATAGATCAGTTTGTTATCATGTCAAATATGTCAGATAGTTAATTCTCTATTCGTATTCGAATGCGAGCGTAGAAATGATATATTTGATGTGTTCCTTTCCGAACGGTCAGCGATAGCATTCGAGCATGACACCGTGAGCAAGAGAAATAGAGACGATTTTTCACAGAAAACCATAAGTCAGATCGCGAAACGTGCGGGTTGGCTCTGCTCGTATCCAAAATGTCGAACACCCACAGTTGGTGCTACTTCGGACGGTGAAGGTGAAATAAATATCGGCACAGCAGCTCATATATGCGCGGCCGCACCTGGTGGCCCCCGCTATGATGAAAAGATGTCACCTGAGGAGCGCTCATCGGCGAGTAATGGTATATGGATGTGTCGCGATCACGGGAAAGCCATCGACTCAAATGACCCCCAATTCACAGTTGAGTGTCTCCGTGGGTGGAAGAAACAGGCTGAAATATACTCATGGCAGCAGGTGCTTCGCAATAAAGAAGTGAATGGTCCAGGGGTAACAACGGATAAGCAATTGCAGTTGCTCATCCAGACTGCTGCTGAAAAGGATCTAAAGGTATATCAACAGTCGTCGAAATGGCCCACGACATCGGTTGCGTTAACTATTGACGTGGACGGGCTTGACGAACACATGACTACACATGATCTCGTGGTTGCCGATACATCATTGGGTGATTTAGTTTTAGTCGCGCCACCTGGCATGGGGAAAACATCGACAATCTTTCAGATAGCCAATGGAATGTTATCTAGTGGTAATGGTACACCTCTTATAGTATTGCTAGGTGATTGGGTTGCAGAACGCGAACCTGTCCTAAACTCTATCCTAAAACGACATGCATTCAGCGATATTTCAGAAGATACTTTCCGTATGGCTGCAAGCCAGCCCGGTGTAGTGCTACTGTTAGATGGTTGGAATGAATTGGATGCAGAAGCACGTAATTATGTGCGGGTACAGGTTGATAATCTAAAAGCGGAATTACCTGAGCTTGGTCTCATTGTCTCGACACGTAGGCAACAACTTGACGTACCCTTTGGGGGTAAGTGCATCGAACTTATGCCGCTAAATGAGGAACAGCAAATGCAGATTGCTGTTGAAATACGTGGCGAAGAAGGGGTGAAGACTCTGGATCAGGCCTGGCGCACGGCTGGGGTACGAGAACTTGTAACAATTCCCCTCTATCTGACTGCGTTACTATCATTTCCCGCCGATGTGGTTTTCCCAACAACGAAAGAGGAAGTGCTAAGGCACTTTGTAGCCTCTCACGAAAAGGATGCAAGCCATGTCGAGGCACTTCAATCTGTCTCATTAGGCTTTCAACAAGATTTCCTTATAGACCTTGCCGAGTTCACCACGCGAGCTGAGAATACATCCATCACCGATTACAATGCAAGAAAGACTATATTCCTGACAGAGAAACGGCTAGCCGAGAACGGACAGATCACGATAAAACCACAACCAAATGCAGTGCTTAATGTACTTATTAGTCACCACGTACTCATGCGTGTGGGCGATACGACAGGCATCTCTTTCCAGCACCAACAATTCCAGGAATGGTACGCGTCTCATTTAGTTGAGCAACGGATTATAAATGAAATCACCGATCCGAATAGGCGTGAGACCCTTAAGGCAGAGGTTTTTAATATTCCTGCATGGGAGGAAGCAATTCTCTTTGCGGTCGATCGTTTGGCGCGAGGTGATGCTCACCAGCGTACTATGTGTGGCAATGCTATCGTTGCCATGTTTGAGGTCGATCCTATCCTTGCTGCCGAGATGATATATCGCGCTACAGAAGAAGTGTGGAAACAAATTGCTGAGACAATTCTAAGATACGTGGAGTACTGGCACAAACCAGAAAAAGTGGATCGCGCATTTCGCTTTATGCTAACGTCAGGTCGCTCAGAATTTATAGACACAGTCTGGCCTCATATCACCAACCAAAATGAGCAGATAAGCCTCAAAGCACTTAGGAGTTGCCGACAGTTTAGACCATCAATCCTCGGAAAAGACGCAGAAGCAAAAATTATGGCACTGTCACAGCGTACCAGGTTGATTTTACTGTGTGAGATGGCTAGTCACAGTGGCGTGGACGGTCTTGACTTAGCGAGCGCTATCGCAAAGAAAGATACTGATCCTGAAGTGCAAGCATCAATTGTTTCTGAACTGTCGTTTCGACGTGCGGATCGACACATAGCGTTGGTCTTGCAAGGTGCGAGCGAAAAGACTTTCGATATGGTTATCCGCAAGTGCATTATCGATGAAGTTGATGACGAAGAGGTTAAAAAAGGTATCGAGGTAGCACACAAGCGCATGGCTGCTGAGAAAACGTCGGCTTATGATCGTTTACGCATAATCCTGTACAAACTAGACGATAAGGATCGAGATGCGGAACTAACTGATATCATCAGCTCGATAGAGATTGAGCAGCAGGATACCTATGAATCTTTAATTCATGAAGCTTTCAACCACTATCCGAGAGCTATTACAGATGGCCTGTTGATTCGCTTGATTGAAGGTCGCAGATTGTTCTATGGCGCTGACGATATACTCGCCACAGGTGGGTATAGCCTTAACGACGATGAGATACTTCAGCTTGCATTAACGGATAATCCTAATCATTCTGTCAACGCGAATGCAGCTGCATCCGTGTTGGGCTCACAGGCAGTGGGTCGTATGATTGACGCTCTAATGGATGCAGTGACACTCCTGATTGACGCAAACGGCAAAAGCGACAAAGCTGCAAATGATCGTTGTCGGACCATTGAAGCGCGAATTGCCCACGTGCAAGGTAAAAGCCTTGTGAACGCCGTTCAGTTACGTTCAGTACAAGCTGATAACGAACAGATGGCTCGCTTAGCTGAGCTTTTATCACGTCACCCTACTGGTGATGATGATCGTGACAGGCCCTTTGATGCAGAAGACCTCGAAAATATTCGTACATTTGCTGAAGACTGGGGTAACCGTATGTTGATCTCTGGTAGTGCAAAACGAAGGCAATTATCATATATAGCCGCGTTGATGAGGCGTACCCCAGATATAAGCTTACTACCTCTGCTGAAGAAGATGTTGGATGATAACCTTCGGCGGTATGCAGCCTTCCGTGAAGAAGCAGAAGCTGTTAGATGGCGTCATTGTAATGCTGTAATAGAAGCGCAAAGTCCCATGATGGTTGAGTATCAACGTACGTTTTACGCAATTAATGCACCAGAAACTAAAAAGCTAATGTGTGAATACTTGAATGATCCGTATTTTGGCGAGCTTGCAGCACAAGTTATTGCTTGGCAATGGATAGCTGAAAATGAGTCACAGTCTGATGATAAGGAAATCTTAGGTGATTTGAATGCCAGTCGGGTGAGGGGAAAACGAATAGAGCGTTCAAAAAATCCAACCACCACCTCAGCGGAAGCGGAAGCTATTTTCTCTGTGATTGAACCTCTAATTGTCGATGATGCATCCGCCGACCAAAAAAAGCATGCAGCTTTACTAGGAATTGTGGCTGTGCGCTTACCACATGGTGAGCGTCATACAACAATCGAAAAGCTTATTGCTCTAACACCCCTGAGAATACGTAACAAATTGTTTTTAAACCTTATCCAATCGGGTATAGAGATAAACAGCAAATATGTATTAGACAGCCTTGCCGAGACATTAGAGATAGCGAAGAAAAAAACGTGGATGCTCTCAGATTGTGATGGTTACGAGATACGCAAATGGCTTGATCTCTTGCCATTCACGAACCGTCCAGTAGATACTCTTGTAGCACTACACTGGATTCCGGATACCCTAAGACAGCCTATACTATTGGAAAAGTTGGTCAGCGCTCTCGCCGACACACCCTCTGATGGTGGCGAAGAAGTCTTATTAAAAATTGCTGAGGAAGATCCACGCTTTTATCAAAACTATATGTGGCGTAAAGCTGTCTTAAGGCTCGGTACCATGTCCTCCGCACATAGCTTAATTGAAATTACTGCAAAAAATGTATTCGATGGTCAGTCACACTGTGAGTGGTATTGGTCAGAAGAACTCGGCAAGCTGATCGCAGAATTTCCTGAAGTGCGCAGGCAAGTATATGATCTGTTGAAGTGTGGAGTGTCGTCAACGTCTCTCTCGCTGGCAATCTCAAATAATCCCGATATGGAGGGGTTGCTGCTCCTGATCGATATTGAGAACAAAGAAAAACAGTCCGGGATTTGGAGGCGTGCGATTCAGAATTTAGTTACTGAACACGTCCCAGACGACACTTGGACCAATTCTTATAACATTGTTCCAGTATCTGCTGTTGAATTGCGTCAGAAGTTGCTTGCTATCACAACAGATGGTGGGCCAACGGATGTTGCCGCAAGATGCCTGAACATTATTGACAACATCAGGGATACATATGGACTTCCAGTATCAGAGCCACGACATCCAGATCTTTCATCCGGTAAACCGTGGCCAATTTTGACACCGCACCATGTCGTAGCACCGGTGTAGCACTAAAAAAAACACGAAAATACCTAATGAGGTAAATGTCTATAACAAATTGAAATATAATATAAAAATGGAGCCGATGGGCGGAATCGAACCGCCGACCTACTGATTACGAATCAGTTGCTCTACCGACTGAGCTACATCGGCCAAAGCGGGCAATTATAGACGCTGAGTTGATTTCCGGTCTAGTCTTTTGGGGTGTTTCAAACTGTAGTCCGCAGGCAAACACGCAGACATAACGGAATTCGATCACGCCTCAAATTTATCTTTTAGCATCAATAGCATAGGGTTCAGGATCCAGGATCGGGGTACGTCCCAGCACGATATCCGCCAGCAATCTGGTAGATGCCGGCCCCAGCACCACGCCGTTACGGAAATGTCCGGCGTTGAGGTAGAGGCCACCGATCTCCGGAATCGGCCCGATATAGGGGATGCCGCTGGGTGAGCCGGGTCTCAGGCCGGCCCAGTGGTGCTCGATTTCTACTTCACCCAGGCTGGGGAAGTGGGCGAGGGCGAAGGCCTTGAGTTCCTGCTTTGCCTGCTCGGTGGTGTGCTTGTCGAAACCTCTGTACTCCAGGGTGCTGCCGACCAATACCCTGCCATCCTTGCGGGGGATGATGTAACGGTCGTTGTGCAGGACGATGCGGGTGATCGCGCCCGGTTGGTGGCGAAAAATGATCATCTGCCCCAGCACCGGTTCGATGGCCGGGGGCGTGACGATGTCGCTCAGCAGGTTGCCGCTCCAGGCGCCGGCACAGACGATCACTTTGTCCGCTTCGAGGGTGCCGGTTGAAGTCTTGACGCCACGTACCCGACCCTGCTCGATCAGGAGTTCAGTGGCCTCGGTCTGCTCGTGAATGGTTATCTTCTGCCGGATGGCGTGATAGAGGGATTTGGTGAGCCTGGGATTGCGTATCTGGGCAACATCGGGCAGCCAGACTGCCTCTGTGGCTTCGGTATCCAATCCGGGTTGGCATTCAGCGATGCCTTTTCGGTCGATGAGATGGAGCGGCTGCTCGAAACGTCCTGACCATGCCGTTGCTCGATCGGTATCGGTAGGCTCCAGGATCAGCAGCCCGCTCTTTAGATATTCTGGATCGGGCCCGCCCGCATCGATCAACATCCGGGCGATTTCGGGGTAGTGGGCCTGGCTCCATTGGGCGAGCTTGGAGATGGAATCGTCATAGCGCCAGGGATAGAGCGGCGAAACGATGCCGCCCCCCGCCCAGGAGGATTCGCGGCCGGGGTGTCCCTTTTCAACCAACGCGACAGCCATTCCCGCGGTGTGTAGTTCGTTTGCCGTGAGCATGCCGATGATGCCGCCGCCTACTATCAGGCACTCTGTCATGAAAACAACCTTTTGAATGGTTTGACGATTGGCTTGGTCAGTTAAAACCGGGTCTGTGGTTCCAGAAGATGTTTCCGGAACAGCCCACGGATTCTGGTTCAAGGCTGCACCCCTTGCAGGTTACAGCCTTGTCGGTAAGTGGGGAGGATAGCATGCCCAAGCGGATGATGTCTTTGGCGGCGCCGGACGCTTCTAGTCTTCTATCACCTCTTCCCAGTAGATGGGACGGAACCTGTCCCCCCACTCGTGTTTTTTCTCCAGATCGGCGAAGAGGAAAATCTTTTTGCCGAGTATGGGGTTGCCATCTCCATCTTCTCCTCCCGGAAATATCAACATGGGGGAGGGAGGGATACCCTGTAGTGCCAGCTGTGTGGATCTGTCGCTCAGGGTGAGCGGAGCCTCGGTGGCACCATCCCAGTTGATGGCTGCGTTGGCACTGATCAGATCGAGCCCATAAATGTTTGCAGTCCCTGTCGTGGATGAGGCTTCGCAGGGGTTTTCAGGTGCCACCCTGTCGGCACGATAGGTGGTGAAGAAGATGGCATAGTCGTAGAGAATCGCCCTTGAGTATGACTTCTCCCCCCCTGGCAGGGTGATGTACCAGCCTCTGACCTGGTCGTCGAGTACTTCACCGTTGTTCAGAATCGTAGATGTGGCATCGATGAAATCACGCTCGCCCGCCGGCGCCTGGGTAATTCGATTCTCCCAGATGTCGCCATCCTTGATCATATAGAAGCGGTCTCTGATATCCGAATCCAGCGGGTTGGCATGGTCGCCGGTGCTGATCAGTAACACCAGGAACTGCCGGGTGCCCTTTGCATAGTAGCCGATCTGAGGTGTGGTGAAGAACTTTCTGTGGGCCGATGATTGCCGATTGATATCGGTAACGATTCCACCTGTGATGCTGTTTCCACTATTTTCGTCGTCTGCGAAGTCCACGCGTATGATCCTGCCGCCCACGTCGGCGGCATAGATGCGATCCACCAAGCCATTGCCGTTGATATCCACGGTGGCAAGGTTGCCGGGTATGGCGTAGTCCATACCGGCGACAGTGTGTGTGGCTTCATTGCTGGCTATGGATGCCAGCAGTGAGCCGCTGACGGCATCGACGATATAGATTGCATTGCCTTCATCATCCGGCCGGTTGTCGTTGTCCTGGTCGGGATCGTAACCGCCGCCGAAGATGAGCACGTCCCGTTCTGCCCCATCGATCCGCATCCTGACGAACAAGGGTTTCGACCAGGTCTGGCCCAACCGGGCATAGTCTGTTGGTGATGCCTCCCGGGAGATTTCAGCGAGATAGTCGGGCTCCAGTCGATCCGTGATATCGAGCATATGGTATTTTCGGCCCCCTCTGCGCATACCGACGATAGCTATCTTTCTGCCGCCCGTTTCATAGACGCTGAGCGGTCCATCGAGTCCGTAGTTGGGTGTGACGGATGACTCGTTGTTTCTGATGTGGCGGATATCGGTCATCAGGTCTCTTGGCATGAAGGCCCAGAGTTCCCGGCCTGTGTTGGCGTCGATGGCCTCCAACACACCCTCGCTGGTGGGCAGATAGACAGTGCTCTCCTGACCATATCGAACCACCACGGGTTGGGTGTGGACCGGGGCGCCCATCACCCCAGCGTGTGCGGGTTGCTGTGCCGTGGCGATATAGGCGGGATCACGTGTGATCCAGTTGAGCAGGGTGGTGCGATCCTCCTCATTTGCAACACCAAGCGTCTCCACGGTGATGCCGGTTGTCTCCCGATGGATACGGTTCGAGGGATGGGCAAGGGATAGCCCGGGATTCAGGTTTGTATACAGTATTCTCAGCCCTGCCATATTGTCTGCGACACCACCGCTTAACGGATCGCCACCGTCGGGCAGGCAACCGCCTTGGTTGCAAAACAGGTCAACGGTACTGGCGAAGGTGTGATCGTCATTGAGTACCCGTTGGCCGCCGGTTGCGAGCAAGCGAATATCATCGTCGCCGACGTCCACTCGGTATTTTTTCAGGTTACCCCGCCAGAATCCCCTGGCTTCCGGAAGGAACAGCGGAACATAGATAAAATCGCCGTTGATTGCCGCATTGTCCGGATTGAAAGGGATGGAGGGGGCATTTATGGCGTAGTCGATTGAGTCCTGCGCTTCGGCAACAACGGCGTTGAAGGCATTGACGATGGATTCTTCGTCAACCACATGCCATGACTCACCGCCGCCCCTGGCCGCGATTTGATCCATGAATCTATGGGTGGGGGAGCCGGGCGTTGTACCGAAAGAGAGGGTGTAGGTGAGGATATTCTGTACGCCGTCCCAACCCGTACCGGTTGCAAGATCTGTCTGATATGCCCAGGCGCTGATTTCATTGGCGCAGCGGGCGCCATCGTTGTGCCATCCCGGTCGCTCATCACTGAAGTCATCGAAAAGATGGACCTCGGCACATGCTATGCCCTCATACCCGGTTCTTGTGCTGGTATTGGGCGCGCCGTCTGACAGCAGAACGATCCGGTTCGGTGCGCATTTGAGTTCTTCAGGGTCGCCGGTCAATGGTGATTCGGAATGGCTGTTTTGAATCCGGTCGGGTCTCCTGTTCGGGTTGAACCAATCGACCGCGGCGGCTAGGGCATCGGTAGTGGGTGTGAAATTGAGTGATTGCAACTGGTCGATTGCTGAGCGGAAGTGCGTAATATCGTTGCCCACAATCGTGAAATCACCGGTATGGGCTATCAATCTTGTCGCAGTTGGATCTTCACTCAATGTAGTGTAGCCAAGCAGCGTTGCGTTCACGACGTCCAGCAGCCCAGCGTCAACTATCCTGTGCAGCGCATTTACCAGTGCATCCCTGCGGGTGACACCCGGCTCGACCAGGTTATCCATGCTGCCCGATTCATCGAGAAGGAAGAGAATATTGGGCGGTACCGGTTCCGGTGGTGGTTGCAGATAGACTTCAATATCATCCGCTCTGGCCGTCACCAGGGAGAACAGGACGAGTATTAATATTAAAGCCTGAAGTAAAGGACGTCTTCCATGATCAGGTATCGGATGGGTAAGTGACATGGCGCTACTCCTTAGTACCGTTGTCGTATCAATCCTACTTGCATGCGGTTATGCGTGCGGGCGGCACTTTCTCCGACTCTGCCGATGGCGTCTGCCAGAAACAGGTGGGTGGTGTTGTCCAACTGGTGACCGGAGAAAAAGAGACCCTGTCTCTCTCCCAGATACTCCATCCTGAGGCTGGCCCTCTGGGGAGGCTGGTCCGCCAGGGCAGGATCCAAGGGTTCACCCTGTGGAGTTTGGGTGGAGAAAAACGGGTCAGCCTCGGTGACTTCACCGACTGTGTTGGGAATATCCAGGTTGTCTATGACGGTTAAATCCGGCCCGGTGACAATCGCCAAGGCATTCTCTGCGGCACTGAAACTCAAGCCCTTGAACTGATGATTGACCGCGACTTTAGTGTCCAGATTGGTGTTTTGCATGGCGGTGACACTGAGTAGTGTGACTATCGTGAGTATGATCAGGCTGATTACCAGGGCAGTGCCGGATTGATTGGAGACTTGTTTTTTTAGTTGAGGTGGTGACATGACAACTCCTCAGTTATCGGCAAATTGACGATCCATGTGGTGCAGGTTCCGCAGTGAGATGGTTGTGCTGGCTGACTTGTAGATGAAGTTGTTATCAGGTGTGGTGAATGTGGCGCCCAGCAGGTCCAATTGTTCCGGCGTCTGTGGGCGATAGGGCCTGGGGAGTTCATAACCGACACCGGAACTGACCACCAAACCGATCCTGATCGATACAACGCTCATCCAGTTGTGAGGTTCAACATGATCGGCAGTGAGATAGAGGTTCGCAACGCCATCGGGCTCCCTGTCCGTGTCGATGCCATAGAGCACGCGCATCTGACTGATGTCCGATGCGATGGGTTGTGATTGGATCAGTGATCCGTTTTGATAGACCTGGCAGTTAAGATCCCCCTCACTGTCCACGAGGAAACGGACAGTGACTGTGCCATCGTCCACGGTTTCGTCATTCAAACCACAGGGTGCGGGACTGGCGGCATAGCGGACCGCCACGATGCTGGAATCCTCGGGGGCGGGACTCCACTCATCACCGGAGTGGGTGACGCCATTGACTATGCCATCGGGATAACGGTCAACAGCCGGGAATGTTCGCATACCCGTATCCTCCCGGCCATCGGTATAGGCGGCGGCGCTGTCGGCTGAGGTTGCTATTCCTCTACCGGCCATGATCAAGGCGCGTCGCATCTCCTGGAATACAAAACGGTACTTTTCAGTTGCAACCGAAATAGCCGCCCTGGCATTGAAGGCATTCTTGCTGTCCAGGTAGATCTTGCCGATTCCTCCGACAAGGAAGAGACTGATCGCACTGGCGATCATAAGCGATATCAGGGAGAAACCACTGTGAGAATGTTTCCTGCCTTGCATATTACGGCGCTCCTGGAATGACTGCCATGACGATCTCTTCAGACTCGTTGAGATCTCTATCCGTCACTCTTCTTTGTCGTTGCCAACTGATGGTGATCAACTGGTGAGAGAGGTCACTGCATCCGTCTGCATCGTTCGGGTCCGAATCGAGGCAGGCGATCCGCAGTTGTCCATCCGGCAGGGTGTCTTGGATGCCTGAACCGCAATTGATTTGGTACAGGTCGTAAACGGCCATCTGTTCCGGTGTGCACTCCTCAAGTGATGAGGAGATGGCCATGGTCGGTGTCATTGCACAGTTCGGAACTGCCGGCCCTGATCCCGTATCGCAGGCTGGATTCCCAAGATAATGGTTATCGGCCACGCCAATGAGATTGGCGTGCATACGGTCCGAAAGCGCAGTGGCAATATCGATTGCCCTGGAACGGTAGCCGGCATTACTGGAACCTTGTAGCGCGGCTATTTGCATGCTCGCCACGCCAAGCAGGCCTATCGCCACGATGATTGCGGCTATCAACACTTCAATTAGTGTCATGCCCTGGTTTTTTTGCCGATATGCAATGAGTGACATTGGTTGCCTCGTTAACCACATCCATTCACAGCGGATAAGTATCCCTGTGAAAAATACAAAACATAGTCAGCGTTCCTTTCGAAACAGGCAGCAGGCTGCTATTTCGAACCAGGCCGAAAAGAAGGGGTAGGCATATGATGGTATAGCGCGGTGAAAATCAATACCGCTGAGAAAGCGAATCCCTGCTTTAAGTCCATTGTTTGGAACACTCCATGTTCGACTTCAGATTACCGGTAGAAATAATTGAAGGTAAGTACCGTTTGTCGGGTAAGCTCTACCGTTTATTCCGGTAGTGCCCTTAATCGCCAGGGATGATTCGAGTAATTTGGGGGATGGCCATCAAAGCGGTGCGCGCGCCGATGATACCGCTACCTCTTAAAACACAATCTGTTGTACAACTCGGTATTGAAATGAGTCGGGATCCTCCGAATCGTCTTCAGAGGATCCCTTATCGATGGTTTACTATGTTCAATTAGGGTTTTGCGATCATTGGAATCTATCTATTTCCAGCCATTTGTCCATCCACCTTCATTCCGCTGTTTCAAGCCGGTCGAACTGAGGCGATAAGCTGTCACTCTATCTTGATCTTGTCCATTCTGCCCGGTGATTTCAATCACGTAGCAGCTGACGATGGGGCAATCCGCGGTTGCCGCCACAATATTGAGATTGGTATAAAAGCCCTCTACGCTTGTGGCGTTGATGTTTGCTGCGGCAAGCGTCGTCTGGTAGGAGCCGGTGCGTGCGCGCACTACCTCCAGCTTTTGTGCCGCATCGAGGAGGGCGTTCATGCCGTCATTGCGGCGCCCCTTCCTGACCGAATCGACATAGCTTGGGTAGGCTATCGCGGCCAGGATACCAACGACTGCCACCACGATCATGAGTTCAATCAGGGTGAACCCACGCTGCTTATGGTATCTACTCATGGTACAACCTCTTCCCACCAGATCGGTATGTATTGTAAATCCCATTTCTCGACTTCTTCTATCCCGGCAAGTGCAATCACTTTCATACCGGGTACACTCACGGCTGTCTGTCCATCACCGGATAAGATATCAGGAAAGACAAGGGTAGGTGCCGGGGGTATGCCAACCATGTGCAACAATTTTGTGCGATCATCCCCGTCAAGGGTGCCCTCGCTTCCGCCCAGACCGTCGAACACAGCTGCGCCACTGGTCATATGGACAGCGTAGAAACGGGACGTACCCACAGCACCCCGCGCCTCACAGCTGGCCAGTTCACCGCTGCGCTCGGCACTGTAGGTCGTGAACAATACCGCGTAGTTGTAGAGCACCGCCTTCGAGAATGATTTTTCGCCGTTGTGCTCAAGGTCCATCCGCCATCCCGATGCCGCTGATAGGTCCGCTTGGGCCTGCAGCATTTGACTGTCGCTGCCGTCTTGGATGAGGTTGTCGGTCGCATTATACAGGTCCGAGTAGGTGACCGTTACATAGCTGGTCGGCGCGGCCCAGACATTCGGATCCTTGATCATGTAAAACTGGTCCGTCAGCGTCTGATCCAGCGGGGATGTTCTGTCGCCGGATCCGATGAGTACGGCCAGGTATTGACGTCCTCCTCTGTTGAAGTAGCCGACTTCCGGGGTATTGAAGAAACGACGGTACGGCAAACTGGTGGACGAATTGATATCGGCTATGACGCCGCCGGACAGAGAGGTTGTGCCGTCTTCGGGGATGTCGATACGGATAATCCTGCCGGCCACATCCGCCGCATAGAGACGATCCAAGGTGCCGTTGCGGTTCACATCAAATGGCAGGACATCGCTGGGAATGCTGTTGTTCATGCCGGAGACATTCGAAGTGCTGTTTGAAATCCTGCGTATGAATGTGCCGTCCGAGGCCCGGATGATATAGATTCCGTTGCCCTGATCGTCATCGGCTCTTGAAGTGGCGCCATCCTGATCGGGGTCGTAGCCGCCGCCGAATACAAGGACGTCGGTGATGGATCCACTGACATACATGCGAGCCAACAGGGGTTTTGACCAGGTCTGTCCAAGCGTATCGTAATCACTGCCTGAACTGTCGGGGTCGGGGTCCGAGATCTGTGTGACGAACCGGGGATTTAACCTGTCTGTAATATCCAGCAGGTAATAGCTGTGACCGCCACGGCGCATGCCGAAAATGGCCATAGTGCGATTGCCGGTTTCATACACCGTCAGGGGGCCGTCCAGCCCGTAATGAGGCACGGTAGAGTCGTTATTGTTTTTCAGGGTCAGGATATCGTCCAGGAGGTCGCTGGGCATGAAGGCCCATAACTCCGCACCGGTGTCGGCATCGATCGCTTCGAGCACGCCTTCGCTGGTGGGCAGATAGACGACGGTATGGTCACCGGGATAGTCTACCACGCTGGGTTGGGTGTGTATCGGGGCGCCCATTTCGCCTTCGTGGACATTAAAGGCGTCCTGCCAGCTGATCCAGTCGAGGACTTCGGTCCTGGTTGCGTCTGTACCCACGTTGAGCAGTTCATTGGTAATGTATGTTGTGTTGGTGCGATGCACCCTGTTCGTGGTATCCGACAGGGGGACACTGGTGTCGGGATTTACATTGCTGTAGATATTCCTGCTGCCGGCGGCCAGCATGTGGGATGCAGCACCTCCGACCAAAGGATTGCCGCCGTCATCGCCTGAGCCCCAATGGTCTTGCGAAGAGACAAACTCGAAACTGTCGTTGATGATAGGATCTCCAGTCGCATCCTGGAGGACAATGGAAATCTCGTCACCCGATGTTTCTGTTGTGATGGTATAACTCTTCAAATTGCCTTTCCAGAATGTCTCCCCTTCCGGCACCAGGAGCGGCACAAAGATACGATCGCCGCTCACTGCCGCGTTGTCCTGGTTGAAAGGTATGACAGGCGCCGTATAGGCATAAGGTATGGATTGCTGCGCATCCACGACAATTGAAGTAAAGGCGCTGACCAGATCGGAAACACTGGTTGCCGGATAGTAGCTGCCACCACCTGCGTCAGATATGCTTCTCATGAAATTTTCAATCACATCGTCATTGGTGTCGAAACCGATGGTATGGGTGACGATGTTCTGCGTCTCTTGCCAAGCTGTGCTGGGCTCCATATCGGTGGTATAGGCGTAACTGGCTATTTCCCTGGCGCAGCGTCCGCTTTGATTACTTGAGGTGGCGTCGCTGACGCATGGGTCGAAGGTTTCATAACTGGTCAAACCGTACGCCTCTCCGCTTGTGGGAGAGTTTGAATTGGGGCGACCGTCGGTGAGGACCACCATGTGGTTGGGGCGGCACCAGTTGTCCGCCGCAGTGCCGTCGATGGGTGAGGTCGTGGCGAAGCCGTTGGCGTCGGTGAAGGTCCGGTCGCGCCGGAACCAGTCGACAGCAGCCTCCATCGCCTTGACCGTGGGGGTGTAGCTGCGGGTCTGCAGGTTATCCGCCGCATTCAGGAAGTTGCTTCTGTTCGTCTCTATGAGGGCGAAATTACCGCTGAGCGCACGCAGGAAAAGTGGACCGTTGTTACCCGTGTTGGTCGTGTAGCCGAGCATGGCGGCATTTACATTTTCCATGTCCGGGTCGTTGATCAATATCCTCATCGCATCTTCCAGGCGGTCTCTGCGGCTAGGGCTGCCACTGGACATACTGCCCGATTCGTCGAGTACGAAGAGTACGTTCGGGGGTACGGGATCGGGTGGCTCATGCAGGTAGATCTCTATATCATCCGCAAGTACAGATATGCTTGCGGAGGTCAGACTCAGTAGGAGCCCAAACCAAGTCGCCCTATGTTTGAGACAGTGTGGTTGAAACGTATTCATGAATGTTTACTCCTAAATACCCTAACTACTGTGATATCAGTACAACCTGCATACGATTGGTGGTATGAGTGCCGCTTTGAGCGACAAACCCCTGGGCAGTAGCAAGGTATGTATTGAAAGCATTACCCAATGGATAGCCGGAGACAATGATGCCCGGTGTTGTTGGAGTCGCCGGTTGGTTTTTGGCAAGGCCATAGAGATAGGTCATGGTAAGGTCTGCGGACAAGGCGGGTTGATTCGCAGTCGCGGGAGATGTGAAGTAACCCAGGTTATCAGCAGTTTCACCTGGTACAGTGTTTGGAACCAGAGGGATGGGTGATGGATTCGGCGTTGTTGCCATGGCCAGTGCGCTTTCGGCCGCCTGGAAACTCAGCTCTTTGAGCTGGTGATTTACGGTGATCTTGGTGTCGAGGTTGGTCGTGCGCATGGCGCTGACACTCAGGATTGTAATGATCACCAGGAATATCAGGCTTATAGCCAGCGCGGCCCCCCTTTGATGGGAGGCTGTACGGCATCTTTTGTGTGTAAGGTAGCCTTGTCTCATGATTACTGTCTCTGAACCACGCCGTTACGGTTTCTCAATGAAATTGTGGTGCTGGCGCTTTGATAGAAGTGGGTTGTGTCGGGCGCGGTATATGTCATGCCCAGGATATCCAACTCATCAGGTGCCGCAGGCCTGTAGACCGCGGGCAGCAACTCCGTATCGCTTGAACTGGTGACGAAGCCGATGCGGATGGCGATGACAAAATTCCATAGATCGGCATCATCCACCTCATCGGCGGTGAGGTATTGATCTGCGGTGTTATCGTCTTCATCCAGGTTGATACCGTACAATGCCCGTATGATGAGGATGTCCGAGGCCAGTAGCTGAGAAGTCTCGACTCCGCCAATATCGGCTTCGCAAACCAGGTTGCCATCGTTGTCGCGCAAAAAACGTACCGTACTGAAAACGCCACCGAGGGTTCCCGCTTGACCGCAAGGCGCCGGTCCATCGGCGTAGCGCACGGCGATCACGCTGGAGCCGTTGCCGTCTGTATTGAGAATGCCGTCCGTGCCGACGGCCGGGAATGTCCGCATATCGTTGTCAGCGTTTTCATAGGCAGCGATATCGTCGTTCTTTTGCGGGATCCCGCGACCTGCCATGATAAGTGTGCGGCGCAGATCCTGAATGACGAACCTGGTCTTTTCCGATGCTGAAGCAATAGCCGATCTGGCGCTGAAGGCATTTTTGCTATCGACATAGACCTTTCCCGCTCCACCGATCAGGAACAGACCGATTGCACTGGCTATCATCAGAGAGACGATGGAAAAGCCGGCTTGTTTTTGATGATTCAGAGGCATGGCGGTTATTCCCCAGGTACAAAGATAGGCGCGCCAGGCATGATTGTGGTCTCTACCTGCTCGGTACGGAAGGCGGCATTGGCGTTTTGGGTCTGCCAGCTTACGATAATCTGCATGGGAGTATTTTCAAGGCAACCACCAGGACAGGCTACGGTGATCTGACCGCCCGGCAGGGTGTCTTCCACTTTGCAGCGTATATCCCATAAGTCGAACAGGGCCATCTGATCAGGGGTGCAGTCCGCTGCGTTATTTACCGTGTCATCCGCATCCATGGAACAGATATCCGCAGGCTGCGTGGCTGCGCAGGTTGCCGCCGCTGTGTTGTATGTATTAAGGGCATCGAGATTTGCACGAACCCGATCCACCAGTGTCGCGGTCAGATCCGTGGCCTTGGACCGAAATTGCGCGTTACCGGAGCCTTGTAAGGCGTTGACCTGTAGCGCGGCGACACCCAGTAAACCGATACCCAAGACGACTGCCGCAATCAGAACCTCGACAAGCGTCATGCCGCCGTGGCGGCGGTGTGACTGTTTAGATGGATTTACGCTCATGGGCAGTCTCCCTCATCGACTTTCTTGATGGACGGGCGTCCAATGAGGTTGATGCAGACACGACTTTTAAGCGTGCCATCGTAACTGATCTCGATCGAGTCTCCGGCCGATGCGGTGGCCCGGCCCCTGGGATTGTAGGTGAGTGTATCGCCATCGAGGTCTTCAGCTATCGATATATTCGCATTATCGATTTGATATGCGAGAACAGTGGCGTCGACGGTGCCGTCTAGGTCAGCGTCAACATCGACAGTCCAGCCATTTGCATCAAGAGTAAAGATGGTGTTCCCCTCTTGCCTGACCGCCTCGCTACGGGCGTAGAGCAACGCGGCCACCAGTTCGTTGCTAGCCGAAGATACACTGTTCCTTTGAATCATGTCGAAGAAACTCGGTATGCCTACAGTCAGCAGAATGGCTGCAATGACTACAGTGATCAGCATCTCTATCAAGGTGAACCCCTGATTTTTTTGCATAGCGTAAACCTCTTTTGTTCTGCATTAATAGCTTAGGTCGGTTAATGATGGTTGGATACACCGCTTATCGGGCAAGTCATTCCGTATATCCTGAAAAAACAGAAATTTGGGAACCACTTCACTTGTACACGCAGTTAAGGAAATAAATTACTTAACGATGTGCTCACTCGTCCAAAAGAAAAGGATTCTTGACTGAACAAAACTAAGTAGAGTCAGTGGTTGATATGCCAAGCGTGTGGCAAGTTGACAGGAAACTGTAATCCAGACATAAAGGTTTTCGGTCTGCCATAAGTCACTAGCAACTGCAATAGAATGAATCTCTAGCTTTCGAGCCGCCCCGGCATTTTTACATTCATTGTCTTCCATCGAACTGGGAGGTATAGGGGGTATACGACATCTCAACAACAAATATATGGATCTGTTTTTTTAAAGTCTTAAGGATGGACTATTCAGCAGTATGATGAAAAAATCCTAACAAGGTGTATGTTTTGCCCGAGTAGAGGTAAGCACATTAACTTACTTTTTAAGGAACTTCATAATAGAGACTTTGGTAATGCAAATACAACCTGTTCCTCTTTACCCTGAGTTTCGATCACCTTAATAGCTCCCCACTCCCTTAGTTTGTCGATCACATTTTCAACCAGAATTTCAGGGGCGGAGGCGCCTGCGGTGACGCCGATGTTGTGTTTACCATCCAACCATCCCGGATCGATATCCTCGGCGCCGTCGATGAGGTATGCAGAAGGGCCGAACTTTTCCGCGATCTCTCTCAGGCGGTTGGAGTTGGAGCTGTTTGGAGACCCCACCACCAGTACAAGGTCACACTGTTTGGCGAGTTCCTTGACGGCATCCTGACGGTTTTGCGTGGCGTAACAGATATCGTTCTTTTTGGGGCCGATAATATTCGGGAATCGCTGTTGTAAGGTGTTGATGATCTGTTGTGTATCGTCGATGGAGAGGGTGGTTTGCGTGACGAAAGCGATTTTCTCTGGATGCCCTAGATCCAGCACCTCGACATCTTCGCTGGTGACCACCAGGTGGATGCGGCTGTTATCGTCGTCCGCCATGCACTGTCCCATGGTGCCCTCGACCTCGGGGTGCCCCCTGTGGCCGATCAATATCACTTCATAACCGTCCCGACAGCGGCGGGCGACTTCAAGATGTACCTTGGTCACGAGTGGACAGGTGGCGTCGAACACGCGGAGCTGCCGCTGTTTCGCCTCCTCGCGGACCGATTGGGAGACACCGTGGGCACTGAATATCACGGTATGTCCATCCGGAACATCTTTCAGTTCATCGACGAAGATGGCTCCTCGGGCACGCAGACTCTCTACCACAAAACGGTTGTGGACGACTTCGTGGCGGACATAGATTGGCGCCCCCAGGAGCTCCAGGGCGCGTTCGACGATTTCGATCGCGCGATCGACGCCGGCGCAAAAGCCTCTGGGATTGGCGAGTAGTACCTGTGGTGTTTGGTTCATCGATTGTTTGCCGGTCTCGCGTCTCTAATTGGAACCGGGGCCGCTCCTATTATGATCCGGATCCGGGGCCTCTTGAACATCAAGGATAGTGACTTTATAGCTGAATTGCTTGCCGGACAGAGGATGGTTGAAATCGACTTGAACGCCTTCATCGTCGACCTGTAGAACCGTTCCGGCTAGCTCCTCGCCTTCAGGGGTGGTGAAGGCGATGATCTCACCCGGATTGAGCGGTTGAGCTGTCGAAAATTCCTGTTTATCAAGCCAATGGATCAGGCTGTTGTCTCTGGATCCGTAGACATCGTCGCCTTGGACAAGCAGTTCCTGCTCGTCTCCTGCACGCAGCCCGAGAATGGCGAACTCAAGCATCTGTTCCATGGTGTTGTCACCCAGGTTGAAATCCAAGGGTTCATCGCCATAGGTGGAGATGATTTCCGTACCATCCGGCAAGGTCAGTGAAAAATGCATCTTGACCCGGCTAAGGGGAGCGATCTTTGGTTTGAACTCAGCCATTTTTCACGACTCGGGGATACTCTGTTGCAGTGCGCGCAGCTGAGGCAAATCAAGCTTCAGGCGCCCGGCATGGGAGAGCGCTCGTTGCAACCTGGCCCGGGCGCTGCGTCCCATACATTGATGCTGCGGATCACCCTCGAATGCCATAACCATGGCGGCAATCAACGCCTCCCGGTCGAAGGTTCTGTTTGTCAGAGCTTCCTGCAAGGATATGATCTCCCCGGCAACCTGCCGGGCAAAGGTTTGATGGTGTTGCCAAAGCTCACCCACATTACCACCGGTGCGCAGTCCGGCTATGTTGGTGGTGAGAATGTAGAGATTCTTCAGTACCAGCTGAAACAGCAGCTGTTCCTCATCCGCCAGGACCGTCACCGGGATGTTGACCGCGGCCAGGGCGCGAAGCATCAATTCAGACTGAGGGCCGAACACCGGGGAGGGTATGATGACCTTGGCGTCGATGCCCGGCTTTTTTTCGAACCAGATGGAGATGACAGTAGGCGAGTCCACCCCCTGCCAATCGTCAGGTAATAATTCATTCTGCAGCAGGCAGAGACCTGATCGCCATTTCTCGGGTATCCCGTCGAGTACGCCACTCAAGGCGTTTTCACCGACCGCCACGATCACCAGCGCCGGCTGCCCGATCCGCGCGGCTAAATGGTGACTGTCGGTCTCTCGGGTTACCGGGTGGACAGTGAAGCCCAGGCGGAGAAAACCCTTGGCCAGAACGCCGCCTATCTCTCCGATACCGATTAAAACAACCTCATTTCCCGGCATATCATTACTCACCATTGGTTCTACTTTGCAGGACGCATCATAGCGGATTTGCATTATTTTTATAAAGGTCTAACATATCCTTAAGTAGGAGGATTAATAAATATAGGCAGCACCATGATAAATAAAGAAATTATTGTCAATCACGAGCTTCCTCTCTATGAAGTTCAAGAGGTTTCCCTACTCGATGCGATGTTACTTTTGAAAGAGCAGGGTAGTTCTGCCCGGGAGTCGTCGATCTCCCGCGCCGCTGAAATGATAAAGCATCGAAGCCAGGCGCGATCGATGAACGCAGATTGGCCCATGACTGGCACATAGAGGCTCAGTAGGCCAAGTTTCAGTAGAAAGGTAGGGAGGTCGAGCAGGGTGATATTCTGCCGTATTGGTCAGCCTGGATCACCATAACAATACAGGCTGAGTTGTGCAGATGCATCCTCTCAATCCGCTGATTCAGACGAGTATCTCCTGGGTGACGAAGAGGATACCTATAGAGACGATGACCACCGCCACCGCCAGGTATTGAAACAGAATACAGATTCCAGGTAGGTCATTGCAGACTTTGCTGAATCGGCAAATCTTGCAGTTTTTCATTCTCATACCTCACAAACTACAGAGGTCGGCAGCTCTACTTTATAAGATGAGCCGACCGTTGCTGCTTAGGCCAGGGTGGCCTGAGCGATGGCTCATTGAGCCCATCTTATTCCACTATGCACAACACGATCGCTCAGGTGGCTGGTGTTCCTGGACGACGCTGGGTTGCAGTAATCAACCGGCAATCATGGTCGCACACTTTCTCAGGTGTTGGAAGTGGGCAGTCTTGCCGGAAAATACCAGGGTATATCTAAGTATTTGTTTTTAGAAGGTTCGCTTTGATGATGTCTGTGATCGTATTAACATATCCCCTGGTTTCACTCGATATATGGAGAAGCGGATGCTGATTGAAGGCCCTTTGAAGATTGCCGTGCTGGATGATCCTGAACAACCGGGGCGCGAACTGCATATCAGTTTTACCTCTGAGTTTCAGGCGCTTGAGCAATCGGGCCAGGCAAACACCTTCGTCGAGTATCTACAACTCCTGGGACGCAGTATCGAGTCACTTTCGGAGGGCGATCCCAATCGGGCAGGGATGTTGATCGTACAACAGATCGCAGAACAGCTGTTGCCACATCTGCAGACCGGGGATTTGGAGATCTCGGAGACGATTATCGTCGAGATGGGACGGGATTATGCCAGTGACTCCCTCATGGGCCTGCTCAATTCATGAGCGATGCCGCTTATATCCTGGAGGGGACAGTTGACAACTTTGACCGGCTGGTGGTGGAGAACTCCAAACGGGGTCTGGTAATAGTCGATTTCTGGGCGCCCTGGGTGGGACCGTCCCTCAAACAGCGTGAGATTTTTGTCGACTTGGCCAAGCGTTACCAGGGGCGTTTCCTGTTGGTATCGATCAACACCGACGAACAGAAGCCGCTGGCTGAACGGTTCGCTGTGCGCAGTCTGCCTTCATTCAAGCTCTTCCACCAGGGAGAGATGGTGGCGGAGTTTCATGGGGTGCAGCCGGAAGCCGATTATTCACGGATTATCGACGAATATGTACAGCGACAGCCCGATCCTATCAGTCGCGAGGCGATTGCCGCCTGGCAGGCGGGAGATCCGGAAAAGGCATTGCAATTGCTAGCCGAAGCGGTGCTGGCCGATCCTGAAAACCTTGCCTTGCCGGCGTTGATGAGCAAGATCCTCATGCGTCAGCAACGCACTCGTGATGCCCATGCCCTGCTGAGTTCACTACCGGAGCAGGCCCGGGATGCGGTGGAAGTGCGCAACCTGCTGGCGCATCTGGATATCATCGTTACTGCTGAGGATGCGGATCCGCCAACAACCCTGATGCAACGTTTGCAGGCAGACCCCAAGGATGCCGATTCGCTCTATCAGCTTGCCGCGGTACGCCTGGTCGGAGATGATTTAGAGGCAGCCCTCAAGCTGTTGCTTGAAGTTGCACGTAGCCATCCTGGTTATCGTAACGGTATTGCGCGTAAAGCCATGCGGGCCGTACTGGATCAACTCGATGCCGGCGATGAACAGGTTGCACATTATCGTCGTGAACTCTACCGGCTCGATTACTGAATTCGAAAAGATGCCTGAAACACCCCCACAGATCGGTTTTGTCAGCCTGGGTTGTCCCAAGAACCTGGTCGATTCGGAGCAGATACTGAGTCGTCTACGGGCGGAAGGGTATCAGCTTTCCGCCAGTTATGATGGCGCAGATCTGGTACTGGTGAATACGTGCGGTTTTATCGATGCGGCTGTGGAGGAGTCTCTTGAGGCAATCGGCGAGGCACTGGAGGAGAACGGCAGGGTTATCGTGACCGGTTGCCTGGGCAAGGATGAGTCACGTATTCGAGATGCACACCCACAGGTACTGGCGGTGACGGGGCCCCACGCCTATGCGGAGGTGATGGATGCTGTACACCGGCAGCTTCCGCCTCCCCATGATCCTTTTACCAGTCTGGTTCCACCGCAGGGTATAAAACTGACCCCCGGGCACTATGCCTATCTGAAGATCTCTGAAGGCTGTAATCACAGCTGCAGCTTTTGCATCATTCCTGATCTGCGCGGTCCCCTGGTGAGCCGGCCTTTGGGGGAAGTCATGCTTGAAGCCCAGCGGCTGGTCGAATCGGGAGTCAGGGAGTTGCTGGTCGTCTCCCAGGACACCAGTGCCTATGGCGTGGATATCAAATACCGACCCGATTTTTGGCAGGGCAGGCCGGTCGCCACGAAATTAGCATCCTTAGCCGCTGCCCTTGGGGAGTTGCAGGCCTGGATAAGACTCCACTATGTCTATCCCTATCCCCACGTGGATGACCTGATCCCATTAATGGCGGAGGGCCATGTCCTGCCCTATCTCGATATGCCGCTGCAACACGGCAATGTACGGATTCTGCAAGCCATGAAACGGCCGGCTGCCACCGAGAAGGTATTGGGCAGAATTGAGCGCTGGCGTCGGGAGTGCCCGGATCTGACCCTGCGCAGTACGTTCATTGTCGGATTTCCCGGTGAGACAGAGGCGGAATTCGAAGAACTGCTGGCATTTCTGCGCGAGGCACAGCTCGATCGGGTGGGTTGTTTTGCCTACTCACCCGTTAAGGGAGCCCAGGCCAATGATCTGCCGGACCCGGTGCCGGACGAGGTCAAAGAGGCCCGTCGTGCCAGGTTTATGCAGGTACAGGCGGAGATCAGCCGTGAACGATTACAGGCGAAAATAGGTAACAGGATGGTGGTTCTGGTTGATGAGGTCAGAGATAAACAGGTGGTGGCCCGTAGTGCTGCGGATGCCCCCGAGATCGACGGTCGGGTATTCATTCCCGGCGCCTGGGATCTGCAACCTGGGGATTTTATAGAGGTACGGGTTACTGCCGCGACGGCCCACGATCTGCGGGTGGAACCTGTGGATGTGGATGAATCGGAGAGTGAATAGGGTAGTGGATCTGGCGCATCCATGCGCCATGCCAACCGAAGGAGAGGGCGAATCGCCCTTTAATTTGTGATGGCCATTAAATCAGAATGCAGAGCCGCTCTGCCTGCCCATCTTCTTTAGAATTGTAGCCAATGGACAGAATCCGGTGAATGCGGATTGTAAAAGATTGAGCCCAACGAAGGCGGTCAGGAAGAGCCAATAGGAGTGATGGTAGTGTGAAAGCACTACACTCAGAAGGATTACAACACCCGCAAAAGCGAGAACGATTCGGTCGATATTCATGGATTTGCCTCTAAACTGTCTATGTTAATCCATCAGCCACACCTGAAATAGATGGATCAGGATGTGTCATTCATGGAATCAGCCATCGCGATAACAGCCTGCGAAAAATTGGGCGCTATATTAGCACTATCTAATATTTAGTCAAGGACATAACCAATCATGACCCTGAACCATGAAGAAGCAGATATACAGGATCGTTTGATAGCGCGATTGGTGCATTGTCCGGTGTGCTTTGGCGATCCCCAGTGTGAAGTGGAGCATATTGAGACCCATATCTCACACCTGCTTTTGGCGGGGGATCGGGTCTATAAGATCAAGAAACCACTGGATCTCGGATTTCTCGATTCCTCAACCCTGGAAAAACGGCGACAGTGTTGCGAAGAGGAGCTGCGTCTCAACAGCCGATTGGCGCCGGACCTCTACCTGGGTGTGGTGGGCATTGGAGGCACTTTGGATTCGCCGCGAATCGATGCGGATGAGGGAATCATCGAGTATGCGGTAGAAATGCGCCGGTTTCGCCAACAGGATCTGCTCAGTCACGCGCTGCCGGACAGAGAACAGATCGAGTATCTGGCCCGCTTACTTGCAGACTTCCATCATTCAATACCCTCGATCAGTCATGGTATGCCCTACGGTACTCCGGAGCATATCATTCAGCCCATTCTGGAGAACTTTCGGCTCATACGGGGCTTGAAACAGCCGCTGTTTGAAATCGAACGATTGAATGTCCTGCAGACCTGGGCCGAGCAACAAAGCACGGTTCTGCAACCCATCATGGAAGAGCGCTATTATGCAGGCCATATCCGCGAATGCCATGGTGACCTCCACCTGGGTAACATCACACTGTTTGAAAATAAGATCACACCCTTTGACGGCATCGAATTCAATCCCGATCTGCGCTGGATAGATACCCTCAGCGATATCGCCTTCCTGCTCATGGATCTGCAGCATCGCGGGATGAATTCTGCGGCTTCCCAGCTTCTCAACAGCTACCTGGAGCGAACGAACGATTACGCAGGATTGCCTTTGCTGCGCTTCTATCTGCTCTATCGCGCCACCGTGCGGGCCAAGGTTAGCGCCATCAGGGCTACGCAGTCGGGATTGCAACATGAGGAGTGGGAGCAGCAACTGGAAGAGTATCGAAGTTTCCTCAGCCTGGCGGAGTCGGTGATTCGCCATCCGCCCGCTTCGCTGATCCTGACCCATGGAGTCTCCGGCTCGGGAAAGAGTACAGTCAGTGGCTGGCTCGCAGAGCAGTTGATGGCGATCAGGATAAGATCCGACGTGGAACGCCGGCGTCTGTTTCCTGAGCGGGAGGGCTCCGGTGTTGAAATTGAGCGCTACAGCGAACGTGCATCACGCATTACCTACAATCATCTGGCGGGAATGGCAAAACAGCTGCTGCGATCGGGTTTTTCGGTGATCATCGATGCCACCAGTCTGGCACAATGGCAACGAGAGTTGTTTCTTCAATTGTCGCAGAGCCAGCAGGCACCGATGGTCATCATCGATTGTCAGGCAGAGGAATCGCTGCTGAAAAAACGTATCCGGGAGAGGTGTGACAGCGGGCAGGACGCCTCTGAAGCCGATCTTGCAGTACTCAAGCTACAGCAAGAGAAACGCCAGCCGTTAACCGCCTCGGAACTGGAAAGGACAATTGTCGTCGACAGCGAACACTTTCCACCTTCGGGACTGCTGGCCACTGTGCTGCAACGATTGATGCGATAGCATGTTGTGGGTAGCGGGTAATCCCTTTTTATATGAACCTATTTGATAGATGACATACAGGTTTTAATAATGCGTTTTCCTCAACTCAAGATCGGCCAGCAATTCGAATATCAGGGCAAGCAATATACCAAGACAGGCCCTTTGACTGCCTCTGAAGAGGGAACGGGCGCCAGCGCTATGATCAGGCGTTCGGCAGAGGTGACACTCATTGATGGAGCAGTATCTGGAGCACTAAAACAACAAGTCAAGCAGAGCTACAGCCGGGAAGAGGTGAATGAGTTGTGTAAAGGATACAGGACTAGAATTATCCAGGAATCGCAGAAGATAGCTGATGTAAATGGCACCTTGCAACTCGAACAACTGCTTGTATTAATCAAAGATAATGACATGTTTGAATCAATCCTGTGATTAATGCTTTATACCAAACGGTGGTTGACCTGCTGGTTTCAGTAAAAGAATGCTGAATTGATTGACTGCAGGTTTGTTGATCTGCGTCATTTTGATTTTATTATTGTCGTAGTTATGATTCCCCACTGATTTTCTTTAAAGCAGTATCATTCTCAGTTTGCCTGCTTTGGCGGACTGTCGTAGTTATGAACTGGATTTCATGTAGGTGAACAAGGATGCTCAATCATTCCGCAAAATCGTCTCCATATTCTTTCATAACTTTACCTCTTATCATATTTACATGCCTATTGATCGTTGAAAGCGATCTAAATGCTGCGCTGATTGTAAACGCCGGTCCCGACCAGATTGTTACAGCAGGTGAACAGGTTCAGTTGGATGGAAGTGCCAGTAGCGAGACAGACGGCACCATTGCCAGTTTTCACTGGTATCAGGTACGTGGCCCGGTAGTCACTCTTGAGAGTGCCAGAACAGCCATTGCCAGCTTTCAAGCGCCGGCAAACGCCGAGCTTGAGTTTGGCTTAAGATTGGTTAGTGACACGGATGAAGTCGCAACTGATCGGGTAGTTATCCGAACAGATCCTTATAATAATATACTACCACAAGCCAATGCGGGAATTGATCAAATAGTCGCAACTGGCGATCTGGTGCAACTAGATGCCACAGCCAGTAGTGATGCCGATGGCACGATCATAAAATATCGTTGGCATCAATCTCGTGGACCCAATGTACAATTGATTGATGCGCAGACTGCGGTATCCAGCTTTCAAGCGCCGCCTAATGCTGAATTGGGATTTTCACTGAGGATTGAAGATAACGCGGGTGCAATTGCTACAGATGGCGTTGTCATTCGAGTGGAACCTTATACCAACCAACCACCTGTTGCCGATGCGGGTATCGATCAGACAATTGCCGCCGGTGAGACGGTACAGCTGGACGGTAGTGCGAGTAGCGATGCGGATGGCACGATTGTCAGATACATCTGGACCCAAAACCGCGGGCCCTCGGTGGTGCTTCAAGACAGCCGGACGGCGACACCGAGTTTTACGATGCCGGCGAATGCCGAGCTGGCATTTACACTGACTGTCATCGATGATTCGGGAGCAGTCACGAGAGATGGCGTTGTGGTTCGCAGTGCGATCAATATCAATCAACCACCTGTTGCCGATGCGGGTATCGATCAGACAATTGCCGCCGGTGAGACGGTACAGCTGGACGGCAGTGCGAGTAGCGATGCGGATGGCACGATCGTCAGATACATCTGGACCCAAAACCGCGGGCCCTCGGTGGTGCTTCAAGACAGCCGGACGGCGACACCGAGTTTTACGATGCCGGCGAATGCCGAGCTGGCATTTACACTGACTGTCATCGATGATTCGGGAGCAGTCACGAGAGATGGCGTTGTGGTTCGCAGTGCGATCAATACCAACCAACCACCTGTTGCCGATGCAGGACCTGACTTGGTAGTAATTGAAGGTGAATTGGCTCAACTGGATGGTAGTGCAAGTTCAGATCCGGATGGAGAAATATCTCGCTTTATCTGGTCGCAACGTAGTGGGCCGACAGTTCAACTCAACGACAAAAATAGTGCCACACCGAATTTTGTTGCTACTACAGCAGGGGATATCCTATTACGATTGATCGTTGAAGATGATCGCGGCACACGGGTAACAGATGATGTACATATAACTGTCCAAGTAGGTGGTAATTCCCCCCCGATTGCCGATGCAGGCCCTGATGCAACACATTTAGAGACGCGTTATCACCAATTTAACGGTAGATCAAGTAGCGATAGTGATGGTTCCATTGCCAGTTATTTATGGGAACAAATCTCAGGTCCAACAGTAAATATTAGTGAAGCAAACGCATCGAGATCTATTTTCAGCGTTAACATGCCCGAGGTTGATCAAGACACAGAACTTCGTTTTAGACTCACCGTGACTGACGATGGTGGATTAAGCTCGTCTGACGAGATCGTTGTTTTGGTGCTTGACAACCTACCACCTCAACCCTTGGCGATAGACGAAATAACCATAGTCGAAGGCAGCTATCATGTTCTGGATGCTTCTCAATATTTCTCCTTTCAACCAGAAGATGGTTTTTGGTCTTTGACTGGCTATCAATGGCGGCAGATCAGTGGTCCTCCAGCGATATTGCAATATAGGCAATATCGGGAACAGGTCAGGATACTGGCGCCGGAAGTTGATGTTGCGACTGACTTGATATTTGAGGTGGGGGTTGAAGATCGTTTCGGCCTGCCAGCAACCAACACGGTTACAGTACATGTTGTCAACCCAGAAGATCTTCCGCCAAATAACCCGCCAGTTGCTGTTGCAGGCGAGGATAGAATCAGCTCAAGTAAATACTTTCTTATTGTTGATGGTACGAACAGCCATGATATAGATGGCGAAATTGTATCCTATGAATGGTCGGTTATCGATTCACCAGGTTATGTCGGATCATTCAGAGGAGACAGCCAATATCCAATAAATCATGCCTCGGTCTATGAACCTGGTGATTACACTCTACGGTTGACGGTAACGGATGACAGGGGTGGCATATCCACCGATGACGTGATTGTCAACTTCAATCCATATACGAGTTCGACAGATAATCCACCAGATGCCGATGCCGGTACCCACTATAAAACGCCCCTCAGATATTGGCAATTGGACGATTCATTGAGGCTTGATGGTAGTGACAGTGCAGATGCAAACGGTTCAATCGTCTCATTCCAATGGCAACAGCTATCGGGGCCAACAGTGGATATTGCCAATCCAGACAGCTCGGTTACCTCATTTATCCCTCAACCATTCGATGGCTCCGCAACCAGTTCTAACCCTATTGAATACCGGTTTCTCTTGATGGTCACTGATGACGAAGGGGATAAGGACGAGAGTTTCGTGAGGCGTCAGATCTATTTAGTAAATAGCGAGCCCACTGCAAATTTCAACCACCAGCCAATCCTAAGCTTGGCGGATAGCGTCATTCAATTGGATGCGTCATCAAGTTACGATCGCGATCCCAATGACTATATCTCAAGCTATCGCTGGAGCCAGTACTATGGTCCTACAGTCACATTCCTGGACAATTCGGTCCAACCAAGGGTACAGCTGCCGGATAGAAATACGGTCTCCGGTTTGGCGAGTGTGGGGATCGAACTCATTGTGACTGATCTCTATGGCGCTGACACACGTTTTCCTGAAACCCTGCCATTTTGGATCGTTTCACCTGATTATCAAGCAGCGCTGTTTACTGCCGGTGACGATATCTATGTGCAGGCGGGATCCCAGGTGACTATAACGGGAGAGCCTTATGTGCCTGCAGAGTGTAATCCGATCACCGGCTGTGTGGACGATAGCGCCGGTCTCCACTGGTTGCAGCTCGCGGGACCCCCTATAGAGTTGATGCAGAGTCGTGGTTGGAGCCTCTCTTTCACGGCTCCGCCTGTAACCGAGCGTGTGGAATTGATCTTTGGCTTGACCAAGATAGTGTCCGCTTTCAATAATCGGGCTGTGACGGAAGTCGATCCGGTCAAGGTGTATCTACTTCCTCAGGGGGCCGCACTGACGGCCGATGCGGGTCCGGATCAAGAGAGTCCGGAGAAAAACCTGGTAACCCTTGACGGCTCCGGCAGCTATGATCCGCATGGCTTGATAGAACAATTTCATTGGATACAGTTGGAGGGTCCGCAGGCCTTGTTGACTAAGCCACATGAAGCGATAACTGAGGTGGCTCTGCCTGCTTTGGCTGTTGAAGCGGATCTGGTGTTTCAACTCACTGTGGCCAACGATTGGGAGATGGAGGCGGTCGATACGGTCAGAATAAGAGTGACGCCCGATCTGACCGACGGCGATATCGATGCCGACGGCGTCAGCGACGACAACGACCGCTTTCCCGATAATCCAGGCGAAGCCTACGACTTCGACGATGACGGTATCGGCGACATCGGGGACACTGACAGGGATGGGGATGGTGTTGAAAATGATCTCGATTATTATCCCAACGATCCGCAAAGACAGAATCCGCCTCAGATAGATATAACAGAGCCGATGAACGGTGCGGATATCGAATCGGGATACGTCATCGTAAAGGGCACACTAGACGGACCGGCAAGCATAGGCGCCACCGTTAACGGCATTGTTGCAGAGAGAGGGGGAGAGCCCTATGGCAGTGAATTCGTCGCCAGGATACCGCTTGCCGTGGGCGCCAATGAAATTGAGGTTTTGGCGACAACACTAAGTCGTCAACAGGTGAGCCAGACCCTGACCGTCAATCGGGTTGGTTCTAGCCCGATTCGATTTTTCGTGTCTGAAAGCAGTGGCCTGACACCATTGGAAAATCGGCTAAGCCTGGTCAACGAAGGTGAGAGTCCGATCACTCAGGTCGATATCGACTACGAAGGCGATGGGGCTATCGACGAGACTTTGGTCGACGACTTCGAGAGGGATCTGTTGTATGTCTACGAAACGGAGGGAATCTACTATCCGACCGCGATCGTGACGGATGTGGATGGCGTGCAATACACCCTGACTCAGGTTGTCAACGCAATCCCAGAAATGCGCATACTAGCCCAGTTGGAGGATCACTGGTCCGGTATGAACAATGCCCTCAATGACGGCAATCTCGGCTTGGCGCTGGAACATATTGCTGCCAGCCACAGCGAGAAATTCAGCAGGCAGTTTACCTATCTGATGCCAAGAATGCCTGAGATCATTGCAAGTTATTCTTCTTTATATGTCGAATCTCTCTCACCGGATCACTCCTTTGTCCATGTGGTGCGAACCATCGATGGTGAGAATCGAGTCTTTACGGTCGGTTTCAACCAAGACATTTTTGGGGTGTGGAGGATCATCAGTATGTAGCATCTGACTTGTGTAAACTCATGAAAATATGGTGAGAGAATTGAGTGACTTTTATGAGACAACAGAGTAACTATTTACAACTGCCATGGCCCGGTCGATTAGTACAAATAGGATTGATTGGTCTTATGCTGATCCTGTTTGCGGGGTGCACCTATATGCCTTCCGCTCACAACTTTGCGACATCAGGGCGTAATATGGGGCGCTGTAACGATAATCGGAATATCTACTGCAGGATGAGCATCGAGGCCGTCCATGGAACGGTGGTCGACAGCCGATCGGGCAAATCTCTGGAGGGAGTCCTTGTCATGGGGTATTGGCCGAAGGTGATGACCTCACCTCATTGGAGGGCTACAGTAGGCGTTGCTTATCTGGCAGAAGCATTGAGCAACGCATCAGGCAGTTTTGAGATACCTGCCTGCAAGCCGCCCTGCAAGGTTGATGGTTATTTTGCCTACTATCAACCTGACATCCTCTTTTTCAAGACGGGTTACTACCCCAAAGTGCTCTCCAATCCCATCTCGGAAGTCGATTATGATCCACATTTATCAGAGCATATCCTGTGGCGCTGGGACTGGAATGGCAAAGCCATTGGGCTAGAAAAGGTCAGCAACGACAACGACCCAAGACTCAAGGCGGCCTACTCCCTCTCACCAAGACTCTATCTCAACGACAACTGTAACTGGATGAAGATACCGAAGACCCTGATGTTCAAGGCCCAACAGATGCAACTCAGGGAGCGTGACAAGAAAAAGGCTGCCATGCCTGTATCAGAGTATCTTGCAGGATTTTATTTGAAGAAACAGAAAAAATGCCATCCTGATCCTGCAAGCTACTTGAAGGAGGCCGTTCGGTATGAATAGGAATAGGAATGAATCGTTGAGCTTGCAAACACAACACGAGGAAATAATAACATTTCAGGCATGGCACACCCTTTTTATACTTTTTAGCCTGTCAGTTTTAACCGCATGTGCAGCGCCCGGTTACTACAGCTTCACCCGGGAGGTTACAGGCCATGTGGTTGATGGTGCAACGGGCATACCGATGGAAGACGTGATTGTCGTTGGTAGCTGGCCATGGATCGGCAACACCCTCTGCGGTGATCATGAGGCGATGGAATCGCATGTCTACGAAACAACGACAGACCGCACTGGTGCGTTCAGGATACCAGGTTGTGTCGGATCCACAGGTGTTTTTTTTCACAGTGATGCCAGTATCAGCTTTTATAAGCGTGGTTATTTTCCAAAGAAAAGTAAAAATGATCCCTCGTGGAACATAAGCATAGGGAAAGGCAAACTGGGCTACAGCGGACCGGGATGGGTATGGCAGTTCCAGAGATCGGTTATTGAGTTAGAACCGTCAGGGGCTATCTCTAAGACAAGATTAGACAAGATTCTAAAGTCAAAGAATATTCATGTGGTCAGTGATTACGACAGTGTTCCGTTTAAAGACTGTTATTGGATGAAGATGCCAAGAATGACAATGGCGATTGGGCATAGGGAAAGAGAAAAAAAAGATAGTCCGGAAATGCAGAGAAAGCCATTGGCGCAGTATTTGGTTGATCATTGGTTTGAGAATCCTGAGCGATGCCACCCCGACCCGGTAGGATACCTGATGGAGTACAAGGATTATGAGGAGTAGAGAACTATTGGGTGTGGCGGTAGCCGTATTGGTTTACACTTGTCCCGCGCCTGCCTATAAAGCGATGACCCACAAAGCGATCACCAACCATGTGGCGTCTAGGACAGCCCTGTCGAATGAAGAACTGATGGCAGGGATGGGTTTTGGTGTTATTGTCCCTGAGGATGTCAATAGTTTGCTGATAACCAATGATAAAGGTGATGATAAGTGTGATTCCGCCGAGCGAGATTCAAACATAAAGCATTTTTATTGTGGTGCGGCATTCGAGGATATTGGTCTGCGCTCCTTCAATCATTTTATTGATCCCGTTAGAAACCTGCCGCTGCACCGTCTCGGTGTGCCATTGCCGGGTTTTCGCCGATCGCCGGATTGGGCGCTCGAGGATATGGAGGAGTATAACAGCCAGGATTTCTCGCTCCGGGATGCATACCGCTATTTACTTGGATCAAAGACGCAACCGTCTCAAGGGATCCGGGACGAGAACGAGCAGAAACTCTTCCTCGCCCTTGGGCATGCAGTTCACCATCTCCAGGACATGGCGCAGCCGGCCCATGTGCGTAACGATATGCATTGCGATGCAGAGATAGACCGCATGACCAAATGCGTGGGCTATCTGGCCCATGATCCCAGTATCTATGAACGTGATACTGATAGAAATAATGTATACAAGGTATTACCTCTAACCGGTTATGCGGATTTAGACCTGAACACCTTCCGCAAGGCCCGCGACTTCTGGAAAACCGGTGGTCAATGGCAGGGTATAGGGATGTCGGAATTCGCCAACTGGAACTTTGTCAGCCAGGATACCAATTTTGTCTATGTCTACAATCCTGTATTTCCGACGGATCAACTAAATCTTTACCCCAGTCTTTTCTATGACAATCCAGTACCGGAACCCCTGGGTACCGGTATTGAGATTTCCAGTGAAATGGACGGTGTCCTAGGCACCCAATGGTTTATCGGCAACCAGGTGACAGATCGATACCGGCCCGAGCAGTCGGGTTTCAACACCCAGGCCAGTACCCTGTCGATATTTCACAACGATTTACAAGAGTATGAGTATCTGCAGCATCCTGAGAATACGCTTAAGTTGGATCCTCGTACTTTCGCTGCTGCCAGACCCTTTCTGATCCCCCGCGCCGTGGCCTACAGCGCCGGTCTGGTCAACTACTTCTTTCGTGGTCAAATGAAGGTCACAGGCGCCAGGATATATAATACCGGTTCTACGACAACAGATAGCCTCGGTGTTACCATTGTCAATGCATCGAGTGAGCATACGCCCGGCAATGCGCCCTTCGACTTCAGTGATGGCCGCTTCAGCCTTTATTATGAGACACTGCAAGGTGAACGACGGTCTGCGGCTCCGCATGATCGGGACGAAGTGGCGCTTGGCCAAACAGATGTGTTGCGTGACCAGGAAGACAAGTATCTGTCATATCAAATACCGATAAGTCAGTGGGATCGGACTAAACCCATGACCTTGATCTTTGACGGTATTGTCGGTGAAGAACGGGGTATCGTAGTTAAGGAATTTTATCCGGATCCACTTTTGGCCTTTTCCGTTGATGGTGTTGAAGGGGAGTCGCCCGTCCCAAATATCATTACTGTCTCCGCTTCTTACGACATGGGCTTTACCTGGGAGTACAAGGGTGCATTTTACAAGCCCGTTAGTGATACAACCCTGTTTACAGGCAATCGCGTACTGGTCCACAACGCGATCAATTTAGGTGAAGGTGAGCTGCTCGTTCACTTCAGCTATATCGATTACATGGATGATGAAGGGAATATCATGACAGGCAGATCAGAGAATAGCATGGCGCGTAGTACGGACTATGGTCAAACGTGGGAGCTTGTCGATTTTACTTGGCAGCCGTTACTTGTTGGTGCAGCACTTGGTTCGGATGTTTTTTCTGTCTATGAAAGCATTGTCTATACAGGTGAGCAAGGCTTGGCGGGGATTAGGATTCAGCATCCGGAAGAGCGAGGTGAACCACGCTCGTTTCAGCTTTTTCAATCCAATGCCTTAGGTGCGCCGGGAAGCTGGATAGGTGCACCGGGGCTGGGTACCGGGGGATTGCCGGAGCTAGACTACCTGGGTAGCTCATCTTTTGGCTTTGCCGGTTACCTTGAGGGCGATCCGCCCGGGGGACGGGAGGGTGGTGACTTTCCATTTGATTCAATCATGGTGCGAACTGACGATGGGGGCGCCAGTTATTATCCGTTGACAGACTTTTCCTCTGAATGCGGCGATCCGAATGATCCTGATAACAAGGTTACTTATTGTATCCAGCACTTTGAATACCTAGGGGATGAGCGGTTACTCGGTTGGGTGGATCTGCGTTCCGAGTCACTTGCTGATTATCATAATGGCTTAACTTTCCATCTCTCCTCTGATGGCGGTATGACTTGGTTGAGCGCCATGAATGCACCCTTTGATCAGGCCTGTGAATCACTGCCTGTCTGGGAGGGAAGAGTTGAAAACGCGATCTATATCGGCAAGTCTCCTGAAGACAAGGATGTGATGATGGCTTTGACGCGCTGTCAGGAAGTGTATGAGGACTCATCATCGGGCTCACCGCGAGTCTACTGGGACCAGGTTGTCGGCAAGAGCCTGTTTTTTACACGGGATGGCGGGGTACAGTGGTACAAAGTCAGGCTTCCGGGAGAATTCAACAACGAATCCGTATTGCTCTATGCGGGTGACAATGGCGCAATACCCGGTTTGTACCATCCGGAAATCTAGACCAAGCCTTCGTCCCAATAAGGTCGTTCGCCAAACAGTTCACGAAAATATTCAGCCAGAACCCTGACCCGCTGCGGTATGAAACGACGATTCGGGTAGATGGCATAAGCGGTCGCAGTGGGGAGTTCGTAATCCGCCAGGATCGGAACCAGACGGCCCTCGAGGATGGTCCGGTAGGCAATGAAGGTGGGGGAGAGGCAGATACCGTGTCCCGATGCGGCGGCTTCCAGGATAATCTGGCCGTTGTTGGCCAGCATTCGGTTTTCCACACGCACGGTATGGGCCACACCTCTATGGTCGACAAAGCGCCATTTTTGCGGTTCCGGCAGATTTGAATAACAGAGGCACTGATGACCTGTTAGCGCTTCAGGTGTCTCAGGAGTACCGTAGCGGGCGAGATAACCCGGACTGGCGCAGAGTATCGTGCGTATCGGCGCCAGGGGCAGGGCGACCATGGTGGAGTCCTCAAGCTGACCGATACGCAGTGCCAGGTCGACACCCTCCTGGATCAGGTCGACCTGGCTGTCGTTGAAGTCCATATCCAGTATCACACCGGGGTGCTTGCTCATGAAGCTGTTGAGCGCGGGCGCCAGATGCATCAGGCCAAAAGAGAGTGGGGCGGCCAGGCGGATTCGGCCGCTCAAGGCGTGCTGGGCGCTGGAGACGGACTGCTCCGCATCCGCCAGATCTTCCAGCAACTGAATCGCCCTTGGGTAGAAGGTGCGACCGGCATCGGTGAGGGATAGACGGCGTGTGGTGCGCTGGATCAGTAGGGCGCCCAGATACTCCTCGAGCTCCGAAACCCGTCGGCTGATGACCGATTTACCTAATCCTAAGCGTTCCGCGGCCGCGCTGAACTGACCCGACTCGACCACGGCGACAAAGCTCTCTAAGCACGCTAATCGGTCCATTGTTCCAAATTCTGCAACAGTGTTTCCTTAATTGTGGTCTTTATCTTTGTAATTGACAACCTAAACTGGCTAATAACTGATTAAAACACTATGCATTTTTTGCGAGGAGGCTGTCATGGAACAACTTGTTACTAACAGACGAGGGATTAAACAAGTCGTTGTCGGCCAAGAGACTTCCGATGGTGCCGGCGTGCGCCTGACCCGGGTTATCGGCGGACCGCAGTTGCCCCAATTCGATCCATTCTTGCTTCTGGACCACTTTGTGTCAGACGATCCCGATGACTACATCGGCGGTTTTCCTCCCCATCCTCACAGGGGATTCGAGACAGTGACCTATCTGTTGGCCGGCCAGGTGGAGCACCGTGACAATGCCGGTCATACCGGTCTTCTCGAGACGGGGGGCGTGCAGTGGATGACCGCCGGGCGAGGTGTGATTCACTCCGAGATGCCGCAACAGCAGGATGGCCTGTTGTCCGGTTTCCAGCTCTGGGTCAATCTGCCGGCCGGCGAGAAGATGATCGATCCACGCTATCAGGAGTTCGATCGCCAGGCGATACCGCTGGAGGCGCGGAGTGATGGTGTCGAGGTACGCGTGGTGGCCGGGCAGACATCCCGGCAGACGAGAGGACCGGTGTGTGAATTGGTGACACCGGCACTTTTTTACGATATCACGCTGCCCGCCGGTAGCCGCTTCGAAGAGCCTTTGCCGGAAACCTATAATGGCTTTGTCTACCTCATCGAAGGGGCGGTTTCAATCGATGGAATTGATCTGGAGGTAAATAGCCTGGCGGTACTAGATCAAGGAGATAGTGTTGAAATAACCGCCCAGGAGCCGAGTCGTTTACTGCTGGTGGCAGGCCAGCCGCTGTACGAACCCATTGCCCGACGCGGCCCCTTCGTCATGAACAGCGAAGCGGAGCTGCAGCAGGCCTTCAACGACTATCAGGAGGGTCGTTTCTGATGCGCTTGGCCAATGACCGGGAGAACTATGGTCTGGTTGCCATTCTGCTGCACTGGCTGGTGGCCCTGGTGATCTACGGCCTGTTCGGTCTGGGGTTATGGATGCGCGATCTTGGCTACTACGATCCCTGGTATCAGCTTGGACCCTGGTGGCATAAAGGCATCGGCGTGATGCTCTTCTTCGTGTTCGTGCTACGCCTTGCATGGCGCTTCATCACGCCGCGTCCCGATCATCTGCCCACCCATAAACCCTATGAACGATGGGCAACCTCCCTGGTGCACTGGCTGTTCTATCTGCTGATACTCATCGTCATGATCAGCGGCTATCTGATTACCACCGCTGACGGTCGTTCGTTGGAGGTATTTGACTGGTTCGAGATTCCGGCAACCCTGAGCGGCATCGACGGACAGGAGGACATCGCCGGCAAGATCCACCTTTATCTTGCCTGGGGCATAGTGCTGCTCAGTCTGTTGCACACTCTGGCGGCCCTGAAACACCATTTTTTTGACCATGACCGGAGCCTCAAGCGCATGCTGGGGATCTGACACGACTCGGAGGAGAGAATCGGATGATAAAAGTAGCAATCGTCTATCACAGTGGCTTCGGCCATACCAAGTTGCAGGCGGAGGCAGTGCATAAAGGCGCCGCATCAATCGATGGCGTGGAGGCCGTGTTGCTCACCGCGGAAGAGGCCGGCGCCGATCTGGACGGTCTCGATGATGCGGATGGGATCATATTCGGCACACCCACCTATATGGGAAGCATGTCGGCGGAGATGAAGAGGTTCCTTGAGACCGCGGCGGCCAAGTGGTTCACCCAATCCTGGAAGGATAAAGTGGCGGGTGCCTTCACCAACTCCAGTTCCTATTCCGGAGATAAGTTGAATACCCTGGTAGGGCTTGTGATCAATGCCATGCAGCACAGCATGATCTATGTCAGTCTCGGTATGCAACCGGCAGCCAGCGATCCGGATTCGATGAACCGTATCGAGGGTCCGGGTCCCGAGGTGTTGAACCGGATCGGTTCCTATATGGGACCGATGGCGGCCAGTTTTCAGGTCAATCCCGGAGATGCCCCCTCCACGGGGGACATTGCAACCGCTGAGGCTTACGGTGCCAGGGTTGCCACTATTACTCAACAGTTGGTGCGTGGCCGAAATGCGGCTTGAGTATTTATCAGCCAACACGTCTGGAGCACTACACAAGTTCCACGCGGCTGGCGATCATCTTTCTACGCCGCCCCTGCAGCATATCCCTATGCTGAAGGGGCTACCGCGGCGTCCATGCCGCTGCTACGAAAGATGACCGCCAACCGCTCCCATACCTGTAGGTTTTGTGTGAATAAATAAAAGGAGAATATTATGAAAATTTTTTTACTACCATTGATTACGGCCAGCTTTGTATTCGCTGCACCCCTTCAAGCGGAAGATTATGTGATCGATACCAAGGGTGCGCACGCCTTCATACAATTCCGCATCAAGCATCTTGGCTACAGTTGGCTGTTGGGTCGCTTCAACGAGTTCAGCGGCCGTTTCAGCTATGATGAGAAGAATCCCCAGGCCTCGAAGATATCGGTGGATATCAAACCGGCCAGCGTCGACAGCAACCATGGAGAACGTGACAAGCATCTGCGTGGTGATGAATTCCTCTATGTTGACAAATACCCCAAGGCGTCATTCGTCTCAACCTCTTTTACCGAGAAAGGCGATGGCAAGGCGGAGCTCAAGGGCGATCTCACCCTGCGCGGGGTAACCAAACCGGTTGTGATTGCGGTTGAACATATCGGACACGGTAAAGATCCCTGGGGCGGATACAGACGTGGATTTTTCGGTACCACCGAGATCGCGCTTGCCGACTTCGGGATCCCCTTCGATCTGGGACCGGCCTCGAAAACCGTGCAGCTGGAACTCTCAGTGGAAGGGATCAGGCAGTAAAGTGACTCATAACCAGGTGATGGCATACTCTCTGTACAGGAAGAGGGGATGCCAATCGCCTGTTAGATTTGCATGAAAGATTAGCCGCAAATGAACGCTAGTCACCGCGAATGTACGCAAATGGTTGATGATGCTTGACCACCCACAATTCGTTGCTGACTCACGAGGATTTTATTGATTGTTGAGTGCAGATTGATCCAGGAACATTGACCCAGGCACTCAACATGCGGAGGGTAAGTTACATATTCGCGAAAATTTGCGGTGATTAGCGTTCATTTGCGGCCTGCATCTTCACAGATCGCCAGGGATCTGGGGGTGGCCGTGAGTGAGCCGGATCGGTTTAGAACTGCTGGGCAGAAACAGTAGTCACTGTGACGAAACCGGCAATCGAGATGTAGGGTGCGGCTTGCCGCACCGGTTTACCGCTTCAGTAACCTGAGCTGCCGCCTTACGTAACAATTGGGCATCGGCTCCTGCCAAATGCACCCCTTCGCTCAACACCCGGCGCCACTTCCTGGCGCCCGGCTGACCCTGAAACAGGCCGAGTATGTGACGTGTGACGCGGTTGATCGGCGTTCCCTTCGACAGTTCATGCTCGACAAAAGGAATCAGTGACTCAACAACCTGGTGTCGAGTCAAAGGGGAGTCGGATTGACCGAAGATCAGGCGGTCGGCCTCGGCCAATATCCAGGGATTGTGATAGGCTTCACGGCCGATCATCACGCCATTAACCTGTTGCAGTTGTTCGCCAACCTGTTCAAGGTTAGTGATTCCTCCGTTGATGATAATTTCGAGATCGGGGAAGTCGTGCTTAAGGTTATGAACCGTCCCGTATGAAAGTGGAGGGATTTCACGGTTCTGCTTCGGGCTCAATCCCTGCAGCCATGCCTTGCGGGCATGCACGATGAAGGTCCTGCAGCCGGCATCGGAGACTGTGCCGACAAAGTCGCAGAGTTCTTGGTAGCTGTCACGCTCATCCACACCGATACGGTGCTTGACGGTGACATCAATAGTGACGCTGTCCCGCATCGCCTTGACGCAGTCACCGACCGCCCCGGGTGTCATCATCAGGCAGGCACCAAAACGGCCCGATTGCACCCTGTCCGAGGGACAGCCCACATTGAGGTTGATCTCGTCATAGCCCCAATGGCTGCCCAGTTTTGCAGATTCGGCCAGGGCTTGCGGATCGCTGCCGCCCAACTGGAGCGCCAGCGGGTGTTCGGTGGGATCAAAATCGAGGAAACGCGCCCGATTGCCATGCAGCAAGGCGCCGGTGGTGACCATTTCCGTATACAGCACCACGTGCTTGGAGATCAGACGCAGGAAATAACGACAATAGCGATCTGTCCAATCCAGCATCGGAGCGATGCAGAGTCTACGTACTATCATTCAATAAATTACAGTAAGATCAAATCGGTCTATACTAACTCTTTTCATAGCCTAGTTGAATCGATGATCAGCCGCGTTCGTTAAAGCCTGCCTGTTTGTAGGAATCGATGTCGCCGGGCTCAGCTAAGATAGAGCCGAATCTCTTTTTCATAGTTGGATGAAACTATTAGTGGTATTTGGTTGTCCTCGATTAAAGCGGTGTTTGGTTAGCAATCCGGGGTACGAAAATGTTATGTGTGATCGAATGAAAAGATTGATTGAAATTCTGTGATTCCGGGTTGACGCTAGAGTAATTTGTCTTACATTATAAATACCTATGAGAACCAATCGAGATCCTTGGGTTATATGCATTCTGTCGTTTCTGCTATTGCATGCAACGATGTTGATGTCGTGGTCCCAGTTCGCCGGAAATAGTGATGGATCACCGCAAACATTCAACATGGAGGTGACTTCCGAGTATCTTAATTGTCACGATACCGGAGACCCATCTACCATCTTTTCGGAAAAAGGATGTGTTTTCTGCGGCTTCGTGACGCAATGCTCCAGGTCTCGAATAAGTGTCTTCGTCTCACTACAATCGGTGATTCTCACTCCTGTCACTGCGGCAGCTCCACGCTCAGAGCACCCTGTCGAAACGCCCCCACCAAAGATTTTCCCCGTATAGTTGCGTTCCTGACTTAAGGTTGGCTTTTGTTCACAAAGGTGAACTCATGCGTGGGGGGATATTCAATGTACTCTGTTAACGCGGCGCTATTGTCGCGTAAATCATATTCTATCTCAGGTCGTTACGGCGTGCTGTCTAGTGGCCGCCGGTACCTGTATGTATTGCTGTTGATGCTTTATCTAGCCGTTGGTCATACAGCGGCGAGAGCGGAATTGACTCCACTTGAAGCAATGGTGGATCGCTTGCATGAACACCCCGAGGTTCGTATGAATGAGTCGATTGCAAGGAAATGGAGCAATAACTCGGATGGCGCACTGGGTTTGCCTAATCCAAGCATAACGATCGGTTTGAACAATGTGCCTGCAGATGATCCCTTGAATCTCGAACGCTATTTACCCAGCAACCGCAGCCTGGAATTTAAGCAGGCAATCCCCAATGGAGACGCACGGGAAGCAGTACGGCGTACACATCTTGCACGCTCGGAAGTGGCGGAATTGGAACGATTAAAAGTTCTGGCCAAGTTGAAGGAAAGACTGATAACCGCGTTGGCTGAAAGGCGACGGATTGTGGAATCCAAAGGAGCATTGAGCGGACAACTGGATCTTATCAGTGAACTGGAACGTTGGCTTCGCGGCGAGATGAAAGGAGGGAATTCTGTTTACGCCCGCTTTGATGAGCTAGATGTACAACGCGGACGAATCGAGGAGAGACTGGTTGCGCTAGATGGCGAAGACCTTCGTTGGCAGGCCGAATTAAGAGAGCTCCTCGATACGGTTCCGGATCAGAATATATTACTCGATATCGAACCTCGAGAATGGACGGGAAACGCTTCGGAATTGCTTGCCGTTCGGGGGGCGCAACGGAAACTCGAAGTGGCACGATTCCAAGTAAACGAAAAAAAGGCTGCATTATCTCCCGATTACGCTTTGGGTATGGCTTGGCAACAACGGGAGTCAGGATCGAATTTCGACGGTCAGGATTGGCTTACGTTCAAGTTCACCGTTAGCATCCCGTTTTGGGCGGATTCCAATCAACGGCCCAGATTGATTGCCGCGGAAGAGGCGGTAACGAGTGCGACGGCTGAACGGGAACACCGATTAAGAGAGGCACGGGGAAAATATGATGATGCCATGGCGGACTACCGTACATCGGATAACTTGTTACGAGCATTGACCAGACGCAACGGAAGGCTGAGCGAGCTTGAAGCTGCCAACAGGAGGCGTTACGAAGCGGGTGACGGTTCACTTGAGGATGTCATTCGTCCTGCGATTCAGCGAACCGAGATTGCACTGGACAAGGCGAAACAGCGCGCAGCGCGTACCATTTCCGCTGCCAGAATCAATGCCCTATTGGTGGAGGATGGCTCATGACTCCGATTCAGTTATTGAATCCCCGCATGTTAGGGATTGTGTTGTTCCTGGTATCTTCTGTAGTGGGCGCTGGCGAAGAGGGGGACAGCGCCAAATATACTTGTCCGATGCATCCGCACTATATCGCCGACGAGATGGGGAGTTGTCCCATATGTGGTATGGACTTGGTAAAAATGACGTCTGGGCCAGAGCTGGCTGTCGAGGAAGAAGATACAGACGGTGAACGTGCCGCGATAACCATCGCACCAGAGACCATTCAGAACATGGGGGTACGCTACGCACAACCCGAAGCCACGGTATTCGGCCGTCGTATACGTGCCTATGGCGTGGTGGCGGAGAACGAACGATTGCGTAGTGAGATATCGAGCAGGGTGGCAGGCTGGATAGAGTCGCTCGCTGTAACCGCTGTCGGTGATAAGGTAAAACGCGGTAACTTGCTATACAGATTGTTCAGTCCAGACTTGGTAGCGGCTCAACAGGACTATCTCAGCGCTCTGGAAAGACAAAGTGTAAACCGTATTCAGTCTGCAGCGATCAGGCTTGGTGCCTTGGGCGTTTCCAAGTCGTTTATCGCCACGCTGCGTAAGAAACGAAGCGTCGTGGAACAGGTACCTTTTTACGCTTCAGCCGACGGTACTTTGAGCGATTTACGGGTTAGGGAAGGAACCTATGTGCGGCCCGGGGAGACCTTGGCAGTAATTCAGGATTACTCCACGGTTTGGATTAATGCTGCTGTGGCAGAGAAGGACTTGGTGGCAATCAACAGTACGACACAAGTTCGTATCATGCTCCCCAATCTTCCAGGCCAGGTGATTGAGACCAGCGTCGATTACATTCACCCAACCGTGGATCGATCGAGCAGGACCGGTACAGTGCGTTTACAGCTGGATAACAAGGATAACCGGCTTCGGCCCGGCGCATATGCCGATGTGCTGTTCGAGGTAGGGTTGGATCGTCGATTGGCGGTACCGGATAGTGCACTGTTAATCGGTGCCGATGGCCCCTATCTGGTTGTGGCGCTTGGGAACGGTCGTTTTCAGCCACGCCAGGTACGTACAGGACTGAGCAGTGGCGGATTTACCGAGGTGGTTGAAGGAATAGACAGGGATGAGCGTATCGTCGCCTCTGGCCAGTTTCTCATCGATTCTGAGAGTGCGCTACGAGAGTCTTTTCAGAAACTCCAGCGTCTCAAACTGGAGTTGGCCGATCTAAACCTGAGTAAGGCGCAGATGGCGATGGTGGATCATCTGGTCGACGCTGGCCTATATCTGCACGAGGCTTTGGCTGATGGTTACGATGTCGATCCCGTGCAGTTGCAGCCTGCACTGGAGATTCGCGACTTGCTATGGCCGAAGTTCGGTAATACCCGGTTGGGGCCGGTTCTAGACAATGCTAATCATGCCATCGCTGAAGCCCAACAGGCACGAACAGAGAGTGACTTGCGGAATGCATTACATGGTTTGGTCAGTGCTCTAAGGCCTTGGATGCTGGATGGTAGAAAAGACTATTACCACGAAAAGGGGGTGCGATTGTTCAAAGACGTAACCGATGGGCGATTGTGGGTACAGCAGGGCGACCAGGTATTCAGCCCCTATCTCGATGGCAGCAAGGGGGCGTTGGTGCAATGAGCAGAGATCGATTCAGAAGAAGGAATCATGATGCATGATGCAAGCGATATTGTGGGAGAGGATCCCTCCCGGTCCTTTATCGCCCAAGTAATTAGCTGGTCGGTTCACAATCAGTTGATCGTGTTGATCTTAACCACGGCCTTGGCTGTCGCGGGTATGCTTGCGATTGATCGCACACCTCTGGATGCGATTCCCGATCTCTCCGATACGCAAGTGATTATCCGCACTGATTTCGCAGGGCAGGCGCCACAGATCGTTGAAGAACTGGTGACTTATCCGCTCTCCACCACCCTGCTAGGATTGCCAAAGACAGAAGCGGTGCGTGGTTTTTCCATGTTTGGAACGAGTTTCGTCTACGTCATATTTCAGGATGGTGTTGATGACTATTGGGCACGTAGTCGGGTTGCTGAGGCTTTGGCGACGGTACAGAATGATCTTCCCGAAAACGCCACCCCTCGACTCGGTCCCGATGCCACAGGTGTGGGTTGGATCTACCAATATGCCCTCCTGGACCGAACCGGCCGCTATGATCTGGCCGAGTTGCGCGCGCTGCAGGATTGGTTCTTGCGCTTCGAGCTGGCAACTGTTTCCGGCGTATCTGAGGTTGCCGCTGTTGGCGGATTTGTACGCGAGTACCAAGTGCTGATTGATCCAAACAGATTGCGCGCTTATGACATCCCGTTGGTTAGGGTACGCGAGGCGGTTGAAGCCGCCAGCATGGAGGTGGGTGGCAGGGTGTTGGAACGGGCCGAGACCGAATTAATGATCCGTTCCCGAGGCTATGTATCAACCTTGGAGGATTTACAGAGGGTTGTGGTGCGGGCGCGTAACGGCACGCCTGTATTGATCACTGATGTTGCCAGAGTACTGGAGGGGCCAGAGCTCAGGCGCGGGGTTGTGGAACTGGACGGTGAAGGCGAGGTTGTCGGTGGTATCGTGGTCATGCGTTCCGGAGAAAACGCGCTGAACGTGATCAAGGCAGTGAAGGAAAAGCTCGATATTCTGCGTCGAGGTCTGCCCGAAGGTGTGGAGGTCCGAACCGTGTATGACCGGGCACCCCTGATCCGGGGTGCCGTTGATTATCTCAGCCACAAGCTGGTTGAAGAGGGAATTGTGGTTGCCCTGGTCTGCATCCTTTTCCTGTTACATGCACGCTCGGCCTTTGTCGCCATCATTACCCTACCGCTAGGTGTGCTGGGTGCGTTCACTGTGATGTCAGCACAGGGTATTACCGCCAATATCATGTCGCTCGGTGGCATAGCGATTGCGATCGGGGCAATGGTGGATGCTTCAATCGTGATGGTGGAGAACGCCCATCGAAAGCTCAGTGACATGCCAGATTCCGTGGGTCAAAAGGCGCGTAACGCAGCTATCCTGCAATCGGCCAAGGAGGTTGGACCAGGTCTCTTTTTCAGCCTCTTGATCATCACCGTCTCCTTTTTGCCTGTTTTTGCACTGACTGGCGAAAGTTTCCGGTTATTCTCGCCGCTGGCGTACACCAAGACCTATGCCATGGCCTTTGCATCCCTGCTTTCGGTCACCATAGTACCTATTCTCATGCTTTGGCTGATCCGAGGCAGAATACGCCGTGAGGAGGCTAACCCACTAAATCGTCTCTTTGTTGCGTTGTACAAACCTGTCCTACAGTTTTCTATGCGGGTTCGTTGGTTGACGCTGATGATCGCATTGCTGGGTATTGCCAGTCTGTGGTACCCGCTATCCAAGCTTGGCTCAGAGTTTATGCCCGCTCTCTATGAAGGAGAATTGCTCTATATGCCGACCACATTGCCGGGTGTATCTATCACCAAGGCGAAGGAGGTCTTGGCACAGACCAACCGCTTGATTCGCTCCGTGCCCGAAGTGGAGCAGGTTTTCGGCAAGTTGGGACGGGCCGATACAGCTACGGATCCCGCACCAATATCAATGATAGAGAGTTGGATTCGCCTCAAGCCGAGGGAACTGTGGCGGCCGGAGGTGAATATAGACGAATTGATCAAGATCCTGGATCAACAGGTGAAGTTACCCGGTTTGGTCAACAGTTGGGGTTATCCCATCAAGATCAGAATGGATATGATCTCAACGGGTATACGCACGCCAGTCGGCATAAAGATATCCGGTGCGGATCTTGAAGAGATTGGGCGTATCGCACTAGATGTGGAAGCGGTAGTCAAGGATGTGGAGGGAACCCGTAGTGTATTTGCCGATCGTGTAACCGGCGGCAAATACCTGGAAATTACACCAAATCGAGATGAATTGGCGCGGAGAAATATCGATCTTGGTGTGTTTCAGTCTATTATTCAAACCGCGCTCGGTGGGATGAAAGTGGCGGAAAGTGTGCAAGGACGGGAACGATATAACATCATTCTACGTTATGACAGGCCGTTCCGCGAATCTGTGCAGGACCTCACCGAGGTTCTTGTGCCGACACCTGGCGGTATGCATATTCCTCTCGGTGAACTGGCCGAAATCAAGTTTACCGAAGGCCCTCCTATGATCAAGTCGGAGAATGCCAGATTAACCGGTTGGGTATTTGTGGATATTGGTGAGCGTGATATTGGCGGTTATGTGGATGAAGCGCGTAAGCTTGTGGCTGATCAAGTTACGTTGCCTCAGGGTTACGCTGTTACCTGGTCCGGTCAATACGAACAGATGCTTGAGGCGAGAAGCAACTTGAAAATCGCGATACCCGGAGCTGTTGCCATTATCCTTGTACTCTTGATGATTCATTTTGGCCGCACCGATCGTACGGTGATGGTAATGACCGCTTTACCGTTCGGCCTGGTGGGCGGTATGTGGTCGGTGTATCTTGCGGGATACAATCTTTCGGTGGCCGTGGCGGTCGGTTTTATAGCACTTGGTGGCATCGCTGTGGAGACTGCTGTGATAATGCTGCTCTATATCGATCAGCAGGTGCGTACTCTACCACCGTTGGACCGGCATCAATTGTTTGCCGCCATTATGGCGGGTGCTGCTTTACGCGTTAGGCCAAAGCTTATGACCGTTTCAGTCATCATTGCCGGCTTGTTGCCAATATTTTTCACTGAGGGGCCTGGTTCTGATGTCATGCGACGAATTGCTTTGCCAATGGTGGGCGGTATGGTCAGCACTACCGTCATGACCCTTATCGTGATTCCTGTGATCTATTTAATCTGGGAGGCACGCCGGCTACCCGAGACTGTACCGACTTCTCAAAAAACCGATGAATACTCATCCAGACTGCCCTAAGAGGATTTCGAGCATGAACAAAGTAATAAAATTGATCTCAATTGTGGTTGCCGGTGTGATTATCGCTGCTCCAGTTATAGGTGACAGCCACAGCGGCCATAGTATGCATGGTCACGGTGAAATGACGAGTAGCGCTAATCATGGTATGGGGAAGGGCGTGTTACACAAAATCGATATGGAAAACAAAATCGTCAATCTGACACACCAACCAATTCCCGAGCTCAATTGGATGGGGATGACAATGGACTTGCCGGTTACAAGACGGGTCGACTTGTCTGGATTCAAACCAAATGACAAGGTTAACTTTACGGTAAAAAAAGGTCGTGACAAACAGTTTCGTATTACCGTCATGGAATTGGACAAGTGAATAAAGGGCGGTGAGCAAACAACCTCAACCATAACGAAGATCTCTTTGATCTGTAAAGGGTGCTGTCACAGACAAGTTGATCTTCAAAGGCATACAATGATGGCGAGGCTGCTGTATTATAAAGTGGCGGTGTTTTGTTTGGTCTCGAACAGTCTCAGGCCGGCTATCAATAATGAGCCGATTATCATGATGCCGGCGGCCAGATAGAGACCGTCACTATAGCTGCCGCTACGTTCAGCCAGCACTCCCGTAATGGCAGGAATGACGATCTGTGCAATGCCGTAGGAAATGGTCATTTTTCCCATCATTTTGGCGGGGCGGGTAGGGTAGTAGCGCCCGGCCATGGTCAGTACCAGGCTGACGATGCCGATGAAAGTTCCGCCAAACAACAACGCCCCGGCCATCGTCATGATGGGGCTATGAGCTACCACCGGTAACAGGATGCCGACAGTCTGCAGCAGGAAGGCGATGAGCAGGGCGTTGAGATCGCCTGTTCGACGTGCCACCAGGTCCCAAAGGATACAGGCGGGCGCCGCGGCCATGCCGAGGATGAAAAAGCTCCAGGCGCCCAGCCCGTTGAGACCGGGTAATTGATCGATAATGGCTACGATAAAGGTGGCACTGACCACATAGCCCGCACCAGCACAAAAGTAAGCAGCCATGAAGAGTTGCAAAAAGCGTCGGCTGGGTGGTGTATCGACCATCACCTTACCGCTGCGTGTGACCTGGCTGGTATCGGGAGAAGGCAGCCATGCCCACGCGGGTAAAACCATCAGGGTTCCCATCAGGCTCAGCATCAACCATTGTCCACGCCAATCGAAATGGTGACTCATCAGTTCCACCGCAATGGCGCCAAACGCAATGCCCAGGCCGACACCGCTGAAATGAATGCCCAGCTCGCTGCGATGACCGTGTCGTATGAGCCAGTTCAAAATGAGACCGGAGCCCAACAGCAGTCCCGCAGCACTGCTTAAACCTGCAACATAGCGGTAGAAGGACCAGAGCCATATGTTCTCTGTAAGTCCCATACCCAGGGTGGATACCACCGCCACGACCAGACCGATACGATAGAGACGGTCTTTGAGTACCAGATTACTGATCAGTGATGCCGTGATAGCCCCGCTCAGATAACCTAGATAGTTGACCGCCGTTAACCAGCCTCCCTGGGAAAGTCCTAATCCGGCCTGTTCCAGCATGATCGGGAGTAGCGGTGTATAGGCAAAACGGGCAATGCCCAACATCAATATCAGGCTGATAATACCGCCAGCCAGTACTTTTAGCCGTTCAGTCTGGTTGTCCATGTGGTGAGGTTTTTAGTACATATGATCTTAATTATATTCATTAAGAAGAGTCGTCTGAATCTGTTGTATTCAATATAACCGTTTATCGCCCATCTGATTAATGCAACATTTCACTTAGTGTGCTTTGAAATGCAGAACCAGTCCGGGAGTATAACCAAAATATAAAAAACCTGATTAGACGTGTACTGTCCACACTGTTTTAGCGGTATTTATGTTGCAAGTTGGATCGACTTCCAAGCAAGGTGTTGATATCAGCAGATAGACACGACATTTAAGCATCAGTTTCGGTCAATCTTACTATTTCTTGGATCAAGACTTTAATGTCAACAGGCTTCTGCAAATAGATATCTGCTCCTGCATGTCTACATTGCTGTTCCGCTTCTTTCGAAATGTTAGCTGTAAGTACAATGAAGGGGATTTGTTTTTTCATCTTGTGACTTTTTTTGTATTGGCGTATGACATCCAGTCCGCCGATGTGAGGCATCTGCATATCAAGAATTGCCAAATCAAACTCGGTTTCTTCAATTTTGTGCAAAGCGGACTCACCATCTTCGGCGAGTTCCACTTCAAATCCTGCTTTTGCCAGCAGTTCACTCAGAATTAATCGGTTAACAGCAGTATCCTCAGCTACAAGTATTTTCAACTTGTTCGGATTCTGTGTCTGGTCCCAACCATCGATTCCGTGTAGATTTTTTGAGGGGTTTGTGTCCAGAAATACTGAATGAATGGCATTGTAGAGTTGACGGTGGTTCTCCAGATCGTCAATAACAGAATCGATTTCCAAGGGGATTACTGGGAGTTGAAATCTGGCAACTGTATCTATCAGGATGATATGGATCTGTCCTCCTGTTCTTTCTTCTAACTGGTTTGCCAGATGTTTCAAATTGATATCAACATACTCAGCGTCAACAAAAACAAGTGTCTGATGATTCGAGTTAGAGGTTGTATTTGATACAGCCTCAGCAAATTCATCAATTGTACTCACAGCATAATTGTTGATAGCCCATTGCTTCAGTGCTTGGCTGATCCTTTGATGAAATTGTGTGCTGTTGGTGTACGTGATTGTAATATGTCCAGAATAGTGGTTTTCTTTTAAATTCGCTTGGATATCGAGAGGTAGGTCGAAAAAAAACCGTGTGCCCTTTCCCAATGTACTTTCCACATGAATCTCCCCGCCCATACAATTGACTAACTCTTTTGAGATTGTTGTACCCAGACCTGAGCCGCCATATTCTCTGGTAATCGAATCATCAATTTGATTGAAACGTTGGAAGATGTTTTTCAAACCCTCCTGTGAAATTCCAATACCTGTGTCTATAATATCAAACCGCAAGTTCAGCGAGGATTCAACTTTGAACAGCGGAAAGACTCTGATATCCACATAGCCCTGATGTGTAAATTTGATGGCATTGCCAATAAGGTTATTCAGTACCTGTTTGATGCGATAGGGATCTCCAATCAAGTTAAATGGTAGATCGGGCGAGATATGAGTCAGTAATTTGAGTTGTTTTTCCTGAGCAATTGGTTGAAATGAGGTGCTGACAGTTGTCAACAAGGTATGCAGGTCAAAATTCTGATATCCGATTTTAATTTTTCCGGCATCGATCTTTGACATATCAAGGATGTCATCAATTATTGTAAGCAGATGTTTTGCGGATGAATCTATGGTTTTTATTTTTTTATCGATTCGATCTCCCAGGTTATCAGTCAATAGCAGTTGTGATATGCCGATGATACCTGTTAACGGAGTGCGCATGTCATGACTCATGTTAGCTAAAAATCGACCTTTTGCCTGATTGGCATCCTCCGCAGCCGCGTTTGCCTCGACAAGCTGGTTGATTATCTTGGATACAAAAATAGGTATCATAATATTGGTAATGATCAATCCGTAACCCACAATGGGGACGGATAGCCAGAAGGGTGTGGTGTTGATCACAAAGTAAAATCCTAATGTAGAAAGGAGCATGCCCAAATAGAGATAACTTGTGCCGAAACGAGCACCGTAACCAACTGTTATCCAGACCAGAACGGTAAATAGTGGGGCGCCGACCTCTCCCGCACTGTACATTGCAAGACAAGTCATAGAGTGGTCGCCTAACATTGTGACGATTTTCCGCACTATTGAACCATGTTTGACGTAGATAAAAGATAGCAGAATCAGAATTGAGAAGAGCTCATACGCAAATGCTAATCTTGCTGCTGTAACATGGGAAATCAGCAGATAAATGAACACGATAAAAGTAAAAAATACGCGAATCAGTGCTTGCTCGCATTCCTGACGTGCTTCATCATTCAATCCTTGAGTCAAATAAGAAAAACCGGGTACTTTAAATACTTCTTGTATCATATCTATCGACCTTTTTTCATGCCTAACTCGCTGAATTTATGAATATTGAATAGTTAGGCATGATAGTGATCATGGTTAGTTCAAAGGCTGATTGCAGCTATGGACCTGGAATGATATTCTGCTTGATATCTTACCATTTAATATCAGGTAGGAGTAATAAGATCATGAAATTACTAATAAAATTACATTCATCCTAACACACTTCACTCAGTTCTTTAACGTGTCGATACGATTAGTCAGAACAATGAAGTTTGTCAGATTTGAAGAGTACAACATCATCTTAGTAAACATCATTTATTACAAATGGGTGGGAATACAAAATAATAGAGAAATTTATCTAGTTTTTATTAAAAACCAACGGTTATTTTCCTGACTAGGTTTCAATGTCTGACAATATATGTAGCTAGGTCCAGTGTATTTGTTCATTGATGAGGGTAGATTACCAGTATGGCATCACTGATAAGTGATTATTCTGCTTATACATAAATATGAACGCTCACTGTGTACGGTACTTCTAATATTCACACCAATAGACAGTACTGAGCATCTGTAGTAGGGCCTACTCATTTAATCCAAAGGTTACGATTCAAGGGTACTGGTATGAACAGCATAAGCGTTCAGTTGGAAAATGATGTAATATATATTGCAGTTGCGTTTGAGATTTACACTTCACCTTTGACTGTACTAATAGATTTGGATATGTAAGTGTTTATAATTTCTGCTTTGCAGAAATTCTCCGTGCGGGTCGTACCAACTCATATCATCATACTAAAGGCTATGAGATATACAATTCGACTCACCGCAATAGGGTGGTTGACCCTGTGTTCTGACCTGTCCATGTTTAATCAACAAGTATGTCATGGAGGTGTATCTGCATCAATTTAATGGTGGGTGCATTATGAGGTTTTCGATGGGTGTCGTTACAGGGAATATATAAAATAGTCTGAAGGGACTTGATTACTCGATCCGGTTGGATATTTATATCTGGCTACAGAATGCATATGATCATTTAATCAATTAGCTTCTTCTGTAAAACGTTTTCTCATATAATACTCTTGAGTGTTGAATATGCCATTTTGCAAATAGTCAACTCATTTTCTAATAAAATATGGGTAATCACTATCATCAAGGTTAGCGGAATGCCACTTATATTATAATTTTACACGTTAAATTATTGTAAACTTGAGATGTCCAAGATTATCAAGCGAAATGGTAGATGACAGAACAAGATACCACTCGTTATTTTTCTATTGTTCAGAGGATTATTACTCGATTTAAAAATCGACCGGACTCTGAACATGAACAATCTATAGTCCGGATCGCTATTACGGTAATAGTGCTGATCTACCTTGGATTGTCGTCACTATTTGGCGAGCCTAGCGAATCTGTCAGGCATGGGCTGATTATTCTCTGCCTGTTCTTGGTGTTTTCCACATCGATTTTAGTAGCAATTGCAATCAATCCAGGCATCTCAGTCACCAGGCGGATAATTTGTATGCTTGGTGACATGGGAATGATCTCATATCTTTTGTACTATTACGGTCAAATGATGACCCCACTCTATGTTGTATATCTATGGGTGTCATCTGGCTATGGGCTGCGCTACGGAAACCGCTATTTGGCTGCATCTACTGTGCTTGCTGCAATAGGCTTTATATTAGTAATGCGCTACAACGCAGAGTGGAGGGAGGATCCAACCACAGGTTGGAGTTTGTGGATCGGTCTAATTGTGTTGCCCATGTACATTGCCTCATTATTGGCCAAACTATCACGTGCTCTCGACGCTGCCAAATCTGCAAATGAAGCCAAAAGCCGGTTTCTGGCCAATATGAGTCATGAAATCCGTACACCTATTAATGGTGTAATCGGATTATTGGAGTTGTTAAGTGTTACACCTTTGGCGGAGAAGCAGAAGTCACTGGTACATGGGGCTCAATCATCAGCAGCTATGCTGTTGCACTTGATCAATGATGTATTGGATATTAGTAAAATTGAAGCAGGACGCATATCAATCGAATATGCTCAATTTGATTTACATGCTCTAGTAAATGGCGTTGTCGGATTATTTGATAATGAGGCAAGAAAAAAGAATCTGATATTAAAGCGAAATATTGATCCGGCATGTCCATACTGGTTGATCGGAGATGAACTGCATTTACGCCAGGTTTTGGTTAACTTGGTTGGGAACGCTGTAAAGTTTACCAAGCAGGGGTGGGTTGAGGTGCGCGTAGAGGCCTGCAATATAACAAGTGAACGGGTGCAATTTAACATAATCGTCGAGGATACCGGGATAGGTATATCTGAAGAGGCCAAAACCTATATTTTTGATCCATTTCGACAAGAGGATGAGAGGATTAACCGGCGATTTGGAGGCACAGGATTAGGCATGAGTATCGCCAAGCAACTAGTTGACTTGATGGAAGGGAAGCTTACGGCTTCGAGTGAGCCTGGTAAAGGCAGCCGGTTCACTTTAAATATGGAATGTCAGCGCGCTAGTACTCCTGCTAGTGTACAGTATTTGAGGTTTCCTGCCGGTATCCGTGTTGTCAGTAGTGACAGTACCTTAATCGAGACTTTGCGTGATTGGCTTGGAGAGTGGGAAGTAAGCTGTAAAGTAGACCTGGGAATTGCATTACAAACAGATTTTGACGAAACAGTTGTGCTTATTGATACACGTTGTTTGAAGGATGGAGATAAGTCGATACTAAGTAATTCCGGCCTTGCCAGTCGAGACCTGATACTGATTACTGACAATGCTCAAGAATGGCAAGATGATAGTAAATTCAACTATATCAATATACAGCCACTGCCGCTGGAACGGGAACGTTTATACAGCGTGCTACACAGTTTGCAGACTGCGTCATTCGACGAAACTGAATTACAGTCAACTCAAGATAATGCACCAGTAAAACCGTTAGTAACAGGCCATATATTAGTGGCAGAAGACAACAAAATAAACCAACGAGTAACGTGTGGATTTCTTGAGCAGGACGGGCATAAGGTGGTTGTAGTAGATAATGGGGATGCGGCCCTTGATCAATTGGAGGCACAAGATTTTGACTTGGCGATCGTCGATATGATGATGCCTGGTCATGGAGGGCTGGATGTGGTCAAGTTATTTCGACATACACAGGGTAGTCGCACAGGCATGCCCTTTATCGTTCTCACTGCCAATGTGAGTAAGGAAGCACAGATGGCATGCGAGGACATAGGTGTTAAATATCTCAGTAAGCCACTGAGAGGAGTCGATCTAAAAGCAGAAGTTCAACAAATACTCATGCCAAGAAAGGATGAAGGATCTGGAACGAAGGTTGAATCTATCATTGGTATCACGGGTGCTCCAATAATCGAGGAGAATATTTATCGGGAATTGGTAGAACTATTAGGCGAAGGTTCACGACTGGAGTCTACCGTGCAAGATTTCTACGATGATATCGACCAACTTATAAAGGAAATGGATTTATCAGTCAGTTCAAGTGACTGGCAAACTGTAGCAGATAATGCCCATGGCTTAAAAAGTGCTGCTGTTGGAATAGGTGCAAATCAATTAGCTGCTGCTGCCCGCAAATTGGAGGATGAAATGCGTAAAATCCCACCACGGGTCCAAAAGGACCCGCTGGCAGGAATAAATGCAGCATATCGAGCAGTACGGAACGAACTACAGTCGCGTATCACAATCCCAGGTGATTCAAGTGGCTTGTCGTAAACTATTCTGAGGCAGTTCTGCCAGTTTAGCCGCTCGTTTGTTCTGTGCCCGTACGAGTCGTTGCATGACGTTGATTTCGTTTTGACGCAGATTAAGTGCCGCGTCTACCCACTGCGTTGTAATACCCAAAAGTTCCTCGTACGGAACGCTGTTGTAGTTCTGGCGTACATGGCGCAGAAGTTTAAGGGCATTTGTGCGGCGTTGAGCCGTGCGGATATAGTTTGACAGCGCAATATCTCCGGCGCCTTCGTCAGCTAATATATCGATAACACCAAGGTCATATAGGGTTTCTGCTGTGTAAAGATCACCACTATAAATCAATCTTTCTGCGAGACTCGTACCGACACGACGCGATAAAAAGCTGTATGCCCCCATACCTGGAAACATGTTGAACAATACTTCGGGAAAGCCCAGGTGGGTTCCACGTTCAGCGATAATGACATTGCACGAAAGGGCTGCCTCGAAGCCTCCTCCCTGGGCATTTCCCTCCACCAATGCGATAGTAGTGACGGGTTGACCAAGATGGCTGTGAAATCCATAAGCTCCATCTATACAGGCTATTGCGTAATCCATCAACTTCTCTCGATCACGTTGTTCTATGAGCTCTACAAATAAGGCTAAGTCCCCGCCCAAATTAAAGGTTTGCTCATCTCCGGAAGCAAACACGATATATCTCCAGTCTGAGTGTCCCTTGGTTTGATAATCCACTCTAATAGTTTGAGTCATGTGACTCTGAAAAACGCGTATATCGTCTAACAGGGTAGGAGTGAAACAGGGTCTGGGGTGTGGTTGCATGCGAAAAACTGCTGTTCCAAGTGATGCGTTCAAGTGAAGCGTTGCCTGCTTTAGAGATGGTTTTTGGTTGATAGACGCTAAATTGACGGTTTCCATTGGGTACCTCGATAGTTGATCTGATTCTCTCATTGGGTTATGGAATACCGGGCTGACCGGTATTGCTATCCCAGAGTATATATAATGAAGGGAAAGGGGGATTGAGGTTAAGGGGAGGGATATGAAAAAGCGTGACCAATTGCCATCGATCAGTTAAATCTATTCTAAACGTATAAAATTTATACACTTAGGGGCTGGGATAATGCACACATATGGGTTTATCTGATTACCACGCATTCTCCTGCTATCTGCGGCATCCAGTAATTTGCGGATTAGTTGTATCTGGGGCAGAGGGATTAGCAGAATCAGAATGGTATATTCAGTCCCATAGAAGCGGGCTTTACTGAAATCGTTACGTCACCCTATCTATGAATAAATGATTACACCACCAAGCTAGTGTAAGCCAAGATTAGTCGAAGAGGGGTAGTTCCTGCATCAATTTTTTAGGATTGTGATGTCGGCTACCAATGATCATCAAATTCGGTTCTTATTCGTTGTGTAACCTTGAATCGTAATTGGTCCTAATTTTGGGAGGAATAAATCTCCCCAAATTCAGATAATGGCGACTCTGTAACGTCTGGGTGTCCGGCTGGATGTGCCCTAGGAGGGGATTGCTGTTGGTATTTTCTTACCTAGGCTAAGATTTAAAGTAGGCTTGCGTTTATCGTTTGGTGGTGGCTTGGTGATCTCATCAGATTCGTGACCATCTTTTGTTTTATTTAATAAACAAATAGTTATATATCATATTTAATGTTGTTTAGTGGGTAGCTGTTTTTTTGGCTATTTTTTTGTGCGCTAACACCACTAACCAGACATCTGTTAGCGCAGAACATTTAATTACTCGTGAATTAGGGATTTGTCAAACGCTTGAGAGGAGAACACTTATGCCTTTCGAGAATATCAATCACGGCTTGCACAATGGACCACGGAAAGAAATTGCGCCTCCCAAGGTCTTAGTTGATCTGCTTGCCCAGGCGGATATCCAATTCAACGGTAGTCGACCCTGGGATATTCTAGTATATGATGATTCACTGTTCAAACGTGTGTTGACTCGGGGCTCACTCGGTTTTGGTGAAGCCTACATGGATTGTCTATGGGGCTGTGCAGCAATGGATGAGTTGTTTACCCGGTTAATGGCTGTTGGTATCGAAGAACAACTTGCCAGCTGGTTCAAATTTCGCATGCTAGTTGAAATTGTCCGGCAATATCTATTCAATCTGCAGTCAATCCAGCGAACCTTCCAGGTCGGTGAACGGCACTATGATATCGGTAACGATATCTTTGAGGCCATGCTCGACACCAGTATGACTTACTCTTGTGGCTATTGGGAGTCTGCCGACAATTTGGAATTGGCACAACAGGATAAATTAGAATTGATCTGTCGCAAGTTACAGTTGCAACCAGGTGAGCGATTACTCGAAATAGGTTGTGGATGGGGCTCCCTGATGCAATATGCGGCAGAGCATTTTGGTGTCAGCGTTGTGGGTGTCACGGTGTCTAAAGCACAACAACAAAGAGTCCGGGAACGCTGTAAGGATCTTCCTGTCACGGTTGAACTCAAGGACTACAGGGAAATTACAGGCAGCTATGACAAGGTGGTATCCGTAGGCATGTTCGAGTATGTAGGCCACAAGAACTATCGCACCTATTTCCATACCGTAGACAGATTGCTCAGGGATAACGGTTTGTTCCTGCTGCACACGATCGGCCAGAACAAAACAGCGAAGACATTAGATCCCTGGATAGATAAATATATTTTCCCCAACGGTAAACTGCCTTCTGCACAGGAGATAACGCAATCCCTGGAATCTGTGTTCCTGATACAGGATTGGCACAATTTCGGACCGGACTATGACCGAACATTAATGGCCTGGTGGCATAATTTTGACCATGCCTGGCCTGAGCTGCGTAAGCACTATGACGAACGTTTTTATCGCATGTGGAAATACTATCTGCACTCATGTGCCGGTTTTTTCCGCAGTCGCCAGGGGCAGCTTTGGCAACTAGGGCCTGTTAACACTAATCCAATCGGCTCTGTTGTGTCTGAAAATGCGCCAATCAAGGCGCGAGGAGTGAGGTTTGGTGATTCCAAATGAGTGACGAGCAACGCCGAGTGGCGCATTTTCAGGCACAACCCGAAGGGCTGGGGCTGTTTTTCCACCCAGCGGCGTTATCATTCGCTCATTTAGCACGGCTAAACCTCGCTCATTCTGCCTTGCTGGGTAAAAAAACAGCTCCAGCAGAGCCGATTGGATTAGTGTTAACAGGCCCTAGTACTGAATAAACGTCAGTGTGAGGGTGTTTACCGCTCGGTGCGTTGACAACAATTGGATAGATCTGGTTGAGCAACAGATAAAAAAAGCGCCACAATGTGGCGCTTGAATAGCCTGTTTTTAGTCTTTCTACAAAGTGTTTTTTTTATCAGGTGAACATATCTGAGGTGATATTCTTGAACCAGCTGCGCGCATACTGCGCCTCGATGGCTCTTGTCTCAGCGGATGCATCCATTGGCGAAAGACCTCCGGCACCTTTGACACCGACGATCTTACCGTTAACCAATTGGTAGACAGCAGCTACCGAGATGCCCCAATCAGGTGTGATGATGCTGTAACAGGTGTTCACATAGGAGGGTTCGCCCGGTGCCTCACCGTTAAGCGCAGCGACAATGGCGGCGGCGCAGACCTTACCCTGTGAGTTGGCGGCATAGCCTGACTTGGGCATCTTGCCGGCAATACTGGCGTCACCGATGACGTGCACATCCTTATGGATCTTCGATTCGAATGTACTCTGGTTGACCGGACACCAGCCGGAATCATCGGTCAGTCCGGCGACTTGTGCGATCTTACCCGCCTTCTGTGCCGGGATAACATTGAGGACATCGCCTTTGTACTCGTCTACCTGTCCGACCAGAGTCATGTTGTCTGGATCGATTGCTTCGATGATACCGCCGTCGGCGCCACTAACCCACTCGATGGTATCGCCATAGAACTTCTTATAGCCCTGCATGAAAAGGCCCTGTTTGGAGAACTTATCCTTGGCGTCCAGGATAATGACCTTCGACTTGGGTTTGTGATGCTTGAAGTAGTGGGCGATCTGTGCAGCACGCTCATAGGGACCTGGTGGACAGCGGAAGGGATTGGGTGGCGCCGCGATATAGCAGACACCGCCATCCTTCATGGCCATGAGCTGTTTATGCAGGAGAGTGGTTTGCGGACCCGCCTTCCAGGCGTGGGGAATCTTCTCCGCCACGGCCGCACTGTGACCCTCGATCATTTCAAAACGGAAGTCGATGCCTGGGGAGATCACCAGTTTGTCGTACTGGTACTGGTTACCGCCGGCACCCTTGACGGTATGGTTGGCCGCATCGATCTCCACCACTTCGTCGTGCACCACTTCGACATTGTGGTTCTGATTCATGGCCTTGTAGTTGAATGTGATGCTGCCGATATCCCGTTCACCACCCAGCACCTCGTTGCTGAGGGGGCAGGAGACATATTGGGTATTCTTCTCGATCAGCATGACATCGATCGAGGGATCGGCCTTTTTAATATATTTAGCGGCGATAGCGCCACCGTAGCCGCCACCGATCACAATCACCCGCCCTTTGGCACCTTTACCGAATGATACCGGGCTGAATGAAGCGACGCTACCCAGTGCTGCACATGCGCCGGTGGCTTTGATAAATTTTCTTCGTGTTAGTCTGGCCATTGCTCTCCCCCTCATTTCTCGCTCAGATAGTAGTGAGCCATGGCTTGCAACTCTTTCTGAGAGAGTTCGGCGACTCGTTTACCCATTTTTCTCGGCAGACAGCGCCGGCCTTTCTTGTGGCAATCCTTCAGGTAGATCATTGTGTAATCCGGCCACTGCCCAGCCAGCCGGGGAGCATCGTCCTCCTGAACTCTGCCGCCATCTTCATGGCATGTTTTGCACCGCTTTTCATGTATCTTTTTACCTATAGCAGCCAGCTTTTTGTCAGCTTTGGCGGGACTGGAGACCCAAGGCTGGCTGGCGATATAGGAAGCGATCGCCTTCAACTCATTGTCGGAGTAACCTTTGGCAATCCGGCCCATGATGGTCGAGTCCCGCTCGCCACTCTTGAACTCGGCCAGTACCAGCTGCATATACTCCTTTTCCATACCGCCGATGATCGGCATAGCATCGCCGGCGCTGGCACCGTCGGTTCCATGACAGCCGGCACATGTATTGGCAAGCATGCTGGGGGAACGGATACCTGGTGGCTTGGCGGGGGCCATCTCAGCCGCAGGTTTGGCTGCAGTTTTGGCACTCTCTTTTTTCATTGCGCTGTCGGTGGTGCTGCAGCTCGACGCCAGCCAGCCAAACATCACGCCAACGAAGAGTGCCGTTGACAGTTTTCTGTTTATTTTCATGAATATCTCCTCAGGTGGACTGTGGCTCAGTGTCCGGATTGTCCGGATCTTTGATCGAGCCAGGCCAGTACTTTATCGATATCTTGCTGTTTCGACGGACCCAGCTGCTCCGCTTCTTTCAATGCCTCTCTGGCCAGCGTGTAGCGGCCCAGATGCAGGTAGGCGACAGCCAGGCCGACGAAGGCATCCGCATTGTTGCGATCCAGCATGATCGCTTGTTGAAAACGCTTGATGCCGGACTTGTAGTCGCGTTGCAGCAGTTCCACGCCACCGAGCCGTGTATGGGCATGTGAAGATTGAGGGTCTGTCTCAACCGCTTTCACCAGTATAGCGTGCGCATCGTCAAGATTACCCGATTCGGACAATGCCTGTGCATCCGCAATCAACTGTTCGACACTCTCTTGTGCGATGGCGGTCGAGAAGCCCATGCTGAGCAAGACCGTCAGTAGATAGATGAGTTGTCTCCCCATGAATGACCCCTATACAGGAAGATGAAAAAAAGACCCCCTCAGGCTGTGAGGCCTGAAGGGGTATGCAGCATTAAAGGAATCTACTTGAGTGCACCTTTACCGTAGCGCTCTTCGAACCCTTTGCGGACCTTGTCGATGGCCTCTTTGCTCATGCCTTCGAAATACCAGGTATGACCGTCGATCGGCTTGAAGTACTTGTCCAGCATCTTGTTGGCGAAGTCTTCATTACCGTCTTTCTTCATGGCCACTTCCTTGAGTTCCGGAATCCACTTGAAGTAGGTGTGCTTGGCCACGTCGTAGATACCGTGCCACCAGGTGTAGTCCGGACCGTTCATGGAGGCGCCGTGACGGGCGCGCCGGCCTTCGTGATGCCAGATCTCCCACCAGGTCCATTCGATCTTATCGTCGAAAGGCGACTTGGTGATGTAGCCGTTCTTCTTCAACTCGCCCATGACGGCTGCGATCGGTTTGGCGAACTTCTCGTTATAGAGTTCCACCACATTGTCGAACTGGTTGTAGTGACCGGTGATGACACTGTCGCTGTGGCAGGCCTTACAGACCTCCTGCATTTTCTTACGACGCTCTTTCCAGGTCACGACCTCGACCACGGTGGAGCCCTTGGCCTTGTCGCCCACGCTGGGAATTTCCTTGCCCTCTTTGACGTCGAACTCCTGACCGTTCTGCAGGCGAACCAGATTGATCTTCTGAGAGATCGGCGGACGCAGTGTCCAGGAGATACGATCGCCCACGTTGTGGGTCTTACCCTCCTTGCCGCCGGCACTCATATGGCAGGAGGCACAGGTTGGGGCGGCCGAGTAGTCCACACCGGCGACCCACTTGTCGGACTCAAGGTTCATCTCATCGACTTTGGCACGGTAGATGATGCCGTGCTTGGATTCGTTGTAGACCTCGATTTGCGGATGGTCGGGTCCGACATGGCATTTGCCGCAGGTATCAGGGGTACGTGCCTGGGCCTTGGAGAAGCGGTGACGGCCGTGGCATGCGGTACAGGAACCGGCGGATCCATCCGGGTTGATCCGGCCAATGCCGGTATTCGGCCAGGTGGTCGGTGCTGGTTTGCCGTCATCACCGATCTCAATCACTGAACCGTGACATTGGCGACAGCCTGCATTTACCGCTGCGGGTCCACCGACCACTTCGCCGAGCAGATTGTCCAGGGAGGCGAGTATCTGACCGCCTTTGGAGTGGTGGGAGCCATCCATCTCCTCGAATTCAGTGGAGTGGCATTTGGAGCAATCCTTCGGTGTTACTATGATGGAGATACGGGATCCCTCATGTTCGAAACCATCCTTGTCTTCAGGTTTGGCTTCGTGGCAGTCGAGACAGTTGACGCCACTCTGTCCATGCTGACTGTTGTTCCACTCCATAGTGAGTCCGGGATCTTCCATCCAGTGACACTCGACACATTCGTGGCCTTTCGGGTTACCCCAATCTTTACCAATTTCACCAGACGGTCTAGCGGCATCCGCTGTAGAGATATGCAGCAGCAGCGTGATTCCCGCTGCAATACTCCCCAATATTGCGGTGAATCGACCATTACCGAAGCGTTTCATAGCTCCCTCCTTAATGGGTTGACAGTAAGGAAGAGTTGCATAGGCAACGCCCGGTGACTCGACATCTGCAGCAGTACAGATGAAGTGCGAGCGAAGCAAATGAGTTCTCCCAATTGGTGCGGCAAGCCAATATACAAGAAAGGATGTTTACGACTTTCCCCCCAACCCCAAATTATTATTGATATGGGGACTGCATGGTTTTACTTTTATTCTTATTCAGTAAAACCTTGTACTTATTATGCTTAACACATACCTATCAAAACGATTCGGGAATATAACTGCATTGATCTAAATCAAGCATGTACAGTGTATAATTATTTTGCAATATACAGTGTTTGATAAGAAGACCGGAAAACGATGTTTTATTTCTACTCCCAGGTAAGTTGAACCCTTATTTTCTACTGTCATTGATTGGTTATTTTAATTTTTTAACTTTCATCATCTCGTCAATTATTGACAAACAAACATTCAAAAAAAAATCGCTCTGATTTTATAAAAAAACCAGAGCGGACCATGCTCACCCATTTGGTTTTATAAAGCTACCTATAAGTGGGTATTTGCTTGTCAATGATCATATCATCATGCCAAGTGACTTATCCCTGTTTTGCTGACTTGAGCTGTTGCTGGACATTCGGAGGTACCGCCTCGTAGTGGCTGAACTCGATCGTGTAGTTGCCTTCGCCACCGGTAATCGCTTTAAGCTGTGTGGCGTATCCCTCGAGTTCAGACAGAGGCGCTTGACCTTTAATGACCAACATATTGTTGTGTCCCGACTCAGTACCGCTGATTTGACCACGGCGCCCCGCAAGGTCACCGGTCAGGTCACCCATAAATGTGTCTGGTGTGGTGATCGAGATATTGACGATCGGTTCCAATATGACCGGTCCAGCCTTCTCGACCGCCTCCAGGAAGGCCTTCTTGCCTGCAGTGACAAAGGCAATCTCTTTGGAGTCCACTGAATGGTATTTTCCATCAAAGATAATCACGCGAATATCCTGCATGGCAAAACCGCCCAGCGCACCTTCCTCCATGGCCTGTTTCACCCCTTTTTCAACAGCGGGGATGAATTGACCCGGGATTGCTCCACCGACGATTTGGTTGACAAACTCAAAGCCCTCACCTCGTCCAAGGGGCTCTATGCGAAGATGCACCTCACCGAATTGACCAGCACCACCGGTCTGTTTCTTGTGCCGGTAATCTGCCTCTGCCTTACGGGTAATGGTCTCTTGATAGGCGATGCTGGGTGGGTGGGTCTCCACCTCGACACCATATTTTTTCTTGATTTGTTGCAGCAACACTTCAAGATGCAACTCCCCGAGGCCTCGCATCACTGTTTCATTCATACTGACGTTGTGCTCGACGTGGAAACAGGGATCCTCATCCTCCAGTTTGTGTAGTGCATCGCTCAGCTTCTGTTCATCACCCCGTTTGGCGGTATTGATGGCAAGGCCGAACAGAGGCACGGGACATTCGATGGATCGCAAGTGGTGGTGGTCCTCATCGTGTGAATCATGCAGAACCGCATCGAAGTGGATGTCTTCAATCCTTGCCACCGCACAGATATCCCCCGGAACGGCCTGACTCATCTCGTCCTGCTCTTTTCCATGGAGTCTGAGCAGATGATTGACCTTGAAGGGCTTGCGTGCATCGCCAATAAAGAGTTGCGCATTGGTTTCCAGGGTTCCCTGGTGTATGCGAAAGATCCCCAATTTTCCCCGATAGGGGTCATTGAGGACCTTGAAAACATGCCCGATGACGTGTTTGTCCGGATCGGGTGAGACCTCTACAGGCAGCGAGTCCGTCCCTTCGCCCTTCATGAAGGGGGGTGGGTTTCCTTCTGTCGGATCAGGCATCAGGCGCGCGAACAGTGTCAGCAGCTCATCCAGCCCGGCACTGTTCTCCACGGAGGTGAAGCAGACAGGGATCAGATGACCTTCTCGCAGGGCCTTTTCAAAGGGGTCATGCAGCTGATCGGGTTGCAGTGCTTCGCCTTGCTCCAGATAGACTTCCATCAACTCCTCGTCCACTTCGACCACCTGGTCGATCATATTGTCGTGGGCACGAGAGACTGAGGAGAAAATCGTTTCATCACCACCGGGCTGAAAAAAACAGTCAATGACCCGTTGCCCGTTGTCCGCGGGTAGGTTGATAGGAAGACACTCTTTGCCGAAGCTCTCCTGCAGGCTATTCATCAGTGCTGCGTAATCTATACCCTCAGTATCGATTTTATTGACAATGATAAATCGGCACAGATTTCTGCGCTTGGCGGCTTCCATCATGCGGATGGTGACGGGTTCGATACCGGTGGCGGCATTGACCACGACGGCGGCTGTCTCGACAGCTGGAAGGATGCTGATGCCCCGTCCCAGGAAATCGGCGTATCCGGGTGTATCGATGATATTTACCTGTTTGCCTTCATGGCTGAGATGGGTGATCGCGATATCGAGAGAGTGTTGTAATTCTTTCTCCATATCGTCGTAATCGCAGACGGTGTCACCTCTCTCGATACTGCCAGCACTAAGAATCATACCGCTTTTTTGCAGTAACGATTCGATCAGACTGGTCTTGCCAGCTCCTGCATGCCCAACGAGGGCGATATTACGAATGTCGTGGGTCGAATAACTGGCCATATTGACTCCTATCAGCGGAAACGCGGCTCTATCCAAGAGGATTGATGGAAGATAACAGCAAAAGGATATTAGTTTTCTTCTGGTTAGGCCAGTATATCAATCCGAACGCCGGAGTAATTGAGCCTGAACAGGAAAATGTCAGAAATCAGTCGGCATGTTCAACTGCCTACTTGATTGGATTGACATCTACGCATGTCTGGTGGAGTGCAGCAATTATCGAATCAGCGCGAACAGTCCCAGCCCATGATGCGTTCGCTCAAGGTAAACAGGCAGCCGCGACCATTTCACCGGTCGGTTTTTGTTACTGTCATGGATGGACAGAGTTTATTACAACCTTCACGATTTCCGGCTGACCCGGACTGACTGCGATTATTTCGCCCTCGAGATCACCGCTTTGAGCGGTGGGACTGCCAGACAGGGATATACGCGCACCCACTGCCACTTCCGGAAATTGGGAGAGTTTCATCTGTGGCATCATTGCCATGCTGTCATCCAGGTTGATAGACAGAGGCAGGTCACTGACCCGTTTTCGCACTGCTGCCAGCGGCATGGGGGGGCCGCTCATCGCCTTGGCATAGATAAACAGCAGATCATCCGGATTTGCCTTGTCCTGCATATCCGGGGATAGGGAGATCTCGACTTGAATCGATTTATCTCCAGCGGCAGCAGGCTCTGCCGGCACCTGCTTCTTGGGCTGAACGATGCTGGGCAGTTCAGGTTCTTCAGTAGGCAGTCCCAATTTGGAGCGGGCATCATCCAGGGCCTCATTGACGGATTCGAGTTCCGCGCTCTGTGGTTTCAACAGACCCCTCAGTTTGGACCAGCGGTCAACGGCATCCTGGTAATCGGTCCGCTGGTAGGCGACTATACCGGCGATCCAGAGCACATTGGGATTGTCAGGCTCCAGTTGAAATGCCTTATCGACCATCGGTGCCGCCCGTCCGGTGAAGTCATTACCAGTGTTCGAGGCTATGGCCTCGGCATATGCAAGCAGCAGACCCACGTTTTTATCACTGATCTCCATGGCGCGATCAAAGGCGTTGATGGCAGCTGACGGATCGTTCATCGCCATATAGCTGCGCCCCAGCATAATCCAGCCCTCCTGGTTATCAGGCTGTTCCTGCATTTTGGCGGCGAGCCGTTTGACAAGTTCCTCCATCGGCGGCAGGTTCTGGGTTGAGGACCCTTGGGATTGCACTGAAGCCGTGTGCGTAGCTGCAGGTTGATTGGCCAAACGCGATATAATCTCCGGTGAGCCTATAAACTGGTATAACAGCAGTGCTGCCAGTGGTATCACCAGGGCTGACAATGCCATTTTCTGTCCGCTTCCTCCGGATTCCGCCGGTCGAGATTGTTCGGATACATCAGACAGCAGTTCTTTTTCCAGATCCCTGCGCGCTGCGTCATAACGTGCCTGGTCCAGTGCACCTGATTTCAGGTCGCTGTCCAATTCAGCAAGCTGCTGTTTGAAAACAGCCAGGTTGAGTTCATCGGAAGTGATGCCACTGGTAACCTGCTTACGCATCAATGGCAATGCGACAAATCCCATAGCCAGGAGTGAGAACCCGGCGATAATAATCCAGAATAGGGTCATTGATCAGCGTCTCTGTGGTCGTTCGACTGGTTTAACAAGCGATTGAGTCGTTGTTCCTCTTCTGCAGAAAGCTCTGTCTCCCTGGATACGCTTTTACGCTTTAGAATACGGAATAGAACCACCCCGCCGACAAGAAAAACGATAAGGGGGCCAAACCATATCGGATAGGTCGTGGGTTTGAGGGGTGGACTGTAGAGCACGAAATCCCCATAGCGGGCAACCATGAAGTTGATGATATCCTCTTTCTCCTGGCCACTCTTCATCATCTCATAGATCTCGTTACGCAGATCGATAGCGAGTTCGGCGTTGGATCCGGCCAGAGATTCGTTCTGACATACCAGGCATCGCATCTCTTCGATAATATCGCGGAAGTCCTCCGCCTTTCCCGGCTCATCGAAGCTGTAGTCAGCCAGGGTCGCGGCCTGTACGGCGGGCAGGGCGAAGAACAGGGTGAAAATCAATACAAACAGGCGCACGTCGCTATCCTTTAGGCTTTAAATCTTCAATCAGGGGCAGTAGTTTCTCATTGAACAGTTGCATGGTCATCGGCCCTGCATGTTTGTAGTGGATAATGCCTTTGCTGTCCACCAAAAACGTCTCCGGAGCACCATACACCCCAAGATCGATCGCGGTGCGTCCTTTCTTGTCGAATATGTTGATGCTGTAGGGATCACCGAGCTGGCGTAGCCATACCTGTGCCTTATCCCGTTCGTCTTTCCAGTTTAAGCCGACGATATCCACTTTGCCGGAGCGGGAGAGTTGCACCAGGGTCTCATGCTCGGCACGGCATGAGACACACCAGGTGGCCCATACATTGAGCAGATAGACCTTACCCTGCAGATCACTCGTTTTTACGATCGTGTCGGGACTTTCCACGGTAGGGAGAGCAAACTCAGGTACCGACTTGCCGATCAAAGGGGATGGAATCTCACGTGGATTCATACCCAGACCTTTGAACAGGAAGGCAGCGATCACTGCAAAGACTATGAGGGGTATGGAATAGCGTAGATAGCGATTCATGGTTGATTTAACTCCCTGACGATGCCGGTGCGGCATCGGCAGTGTTGACCTGCTGAGAGGACCTTACTTTGGCGGTACGATAACGCCGGTCAGAGACGGCAAGAATACCCCCCAGCCCCATCAACAGTCCGCCCAACCATATCCAGCGAACGTAGGGTTTGTAGTAGAGGCGGAGGCTCCAGTCACCAGCGCCAAGGGGCTCACCCAGCGATACATAGAGGTCACGGGTCAGTCCCCAATCGATTGCGGCCTCGGTCATCGGCTTGGTCTGGACGAAGTAGGTACGCTTTTCCGGTTCCAGGGTGGCCATGTGTTCACCGTCTTTTGAGACCTGGAAGCGGCCGCGATGGGCATTGTAGTTAGGACCTGGTGTGCGATTCACGCCTTCGAACTTGAAGCTGTAACCGGCAATGTCACTCACATCGCCAGGACTCATGCGAACATCAGACTCGATGCCGTAGTTGCTGACCATGGTCACGCCGATGATGAACATCGCCACCCCCAGGTGGGCGAGGATCATACCGTAATAACTGCGTCCGCCGGTTTTCAGGTCGAGCCAGAAGCCGGAAAAACCCTGCTTGTGCTTCAGTCGGTCCCTGAGATTGACCACATGGGAGGTCGCAATCCACATTGCCAATCCCATGCCGAGGCCAACCAGCCAGTTCCCTCCTGAAAACATGGGCAGGAGGCTGAGCAGACCGAACACCAGGCTGACAATGAAGGCGGCTCTCAGCTGCTTGACCAGCTGAGACGGTTCGGCATGTTTCCAGCGTGCCAGTGTTCCCATTCCCATGAGCAGGGCGAGAAATGGGGTTGTCAGCAGGAACATCTTGTTAAACCAGGGAAAACCCACCGAGATCTTGCCCATGTCGAGGGCGTCATAGATCAGGGGTGCCAGCGTGCCAATCAGAACCAAGGCGGCGAATACCGAGAACAATAGGTTATTGCCCAAGAGGAATGTCTCCCGGGATATCAGATCGAAACGACCGCCTCCCGATATGTAGGGTGCGCGCCAGGTATAGAGCAGCAGTGATCCGCCAATGACAATCAGCAGAAAAATCAGGATAAAGACGCCACGTGCCGGATCCGAGGCGAAGGAGTGTACCGAGGTGAGTACGCCGGAACGCACCAGAAAAGTACCCAACAGGCTCAGGGAGAAGGCGGAAATGGCGAGCAGTACGGTCCAGCTTTTGAAAGCACCGCGCTTTTCGGTAACCGCCAGGGAGTGGATCAATGCAGTACCTACCAACCATGGCATGAAGGAAGCGTTTTCCACCGGATCCCAGAACCACCAGCCGCCCCAACCCAGTTCATAGTAGGCCCACCAGCTTCCCAGGGCGATGCCCAGCGTGAGAAAGACCCAGGCGATGGTTGTCCAGGGACGAGACCAGCGTGCCCAGGAGGCATCGAGCCGTCCACCAAGAAGGGCGGCGATAGCGAAAGCGAAGGCAACGGAAAACCCCACGTACCCCATATAGAGCATGGGAGGATGGATCGCCAGGCCGGGATCCTGAAGCATGGGATTCAGCTCTCCGCCCTCCATGGGGGCTGGGAAGGTTCTGGCAAATGGATTTGACGTCAGGAGCATAAAGAGCAGAAAGCCGATGCTGATCATACCCATTACGGAGAGTACCCGGGAAACCATCTCGAGGGGCAGGTTGCGGCTGAAAACGGCAATTGCAACACTCCAGCTTGCGAGGAAAAAGGCCCAAAGGAGCAGAGAGCCCTCATGGGCCCCCCAAACCGCTGATATTTTATAGATATCGGGCAGCTTGGTATTGCCATGCTGGGCAACGTAGATCACCGAGAAATCGTTACTCAAGAACGCATTGGTAAGAATGATCAGGGAAATACCCAAAAAAACGAACTGACCCCAGGCAAGAGAGCGTGATGCAGCCATCCACGAGGACGTGCGGGTATAGGATCCGATCAGGGGCACGACCGCCTGAGTGATGGCCAGGCAGAGCGCGAGGATGAGTGCGAAATGGCCGAGTTCAGGAATCATTGGACTTTCGACTGCATGTTGCTGACCCCCTCGTCATGAGCGGTCTTCAGTGAAGCCGCGACTTCGGGCGGCATGTAGTTCTCGTCATGCTTGGCGAGCACCTCGCTGGCGATGAAGATGCCCGATTCGTTCAGCTGTCCCATGGCAACGATACCCTGTCCCTCGCGGAACAGATCGGGCAGGATGCCCGTGTACTCCACGGTGACGGCCTCGGCATTATCGGTGACCGAGAATGCGGTAGTCAGCCCATCGGGTTTACGCTTTACACTATTGGCTTCGACCAGACCGCCGATGCGAAAGGGATGGGCGGTCGGTGCTTTAGCCTCGGCGACTTCCGAAGGGGAAAAGAAGAACATCAGGTTTTCATCAAAGGCGTTGAGGGCCAACCAAGTGGCCACGCCAATTCCGGCAACCATCAGGCCTATCAGGGTCAGTCGTTTCTTGCGTATCGGATTCATCTCTGTTCTTTCCTGGCCCGACGGAGTTTTCGGGCAATGTCTTTCAAAACTCGTTTGCGTTGTTGCATCGGCGCAACCACGTTGGCGACAAGGACAATCAGCGCCAGCAAAAAAGAGGGCCAAACGTAGACGGCGTATCCGCCCATGGCGAAAAATTCACTCATTTCGCCTCCTGCTCGACCATTTCCTGCACCCAGCGTGAATTGCGTTCACGCTCGACAATTTCCGCGCGCGCGCGCATTAAGACCACAGCGCCATAGTAAAGTTTAAATGAGATGGCCATGGTGAGCAGCGGTATCAACATGCTCATATCCATTGACGGTTTGTCGAATTTTGTCACCGATGCAGGCTGATGCAGCGTGTTCCACCATTCAACCGAATAGTGAATGATGGGGATGTTGACCACGCCGACCAGGGCCAGAATCGAGACTGCGCGTGCAGCGACGCGTTTGTCCTCGATGGCACTGTGCAGGGCGATAATACCGAGGTAGAGAAACAGCAACAGAAGCTCAGACGTCAGTCGCGCATCCCAAACCCACCAGGTCCCCCACATCGGTTTACCCCACAGGGAGCCGGTGGCAAGGGCTAAAAACGTAAACGAGGCCCCCACCGCGGCACTGCTGATGACAATGATTTCCGTCATCTTGATACGCCAAACCAGGCTGATCAGGCCGGAGACGGCCATCACCACATAAATAAACATCGACATCCATGCGGCGGGTACATGAATGTACATGATGCGATAGCTTTCTCCCTGCTGGTAATCTGTGGGGGCGATGAAAAGGCCATTGTAGAGACCCCATACCAGGGTGATCAGAAAGCTGACCATGAACCAGGGGATTAATTTTCCGGCCACATTATAGAAGTAGCGTGGCGAACCCATTTGATGAAAGAAGCGAATGATCATATCAACTCAGACTGATTCTCAATGATGCGGCAGTAGCCATTGGGGCCAGTACCAGTGAACCCACCAGCATGGCGGACAAAATGGACAATTGCGCTGTCGTCGGTATGCCGACAATAGCAGTTTTGACAGCATCCGTGGCAAAGATCAATACCGGCACGTACAGAGGCAGCACCAGGAGTGAAAGTATCATACCCCCCCGGCGCAGGCCGACCGTCAGGGCCACACCCACGGACCCGATCAGGCTCAATACCGGGGTACCCAGCAGCAAGGTCAGCATCAGGGTTGGAACGGCGGAACCCGGGATGTGCAGCAATACTGCCAGCAAGGGTGCGATGATGAAAAGCGGGAGACCGGTTACCAGCCAGTGAGCCAATATCTTCGCCAGGACGAGGATCGATACCGGATGGGCGCTCAACATGAACTGTTCCAATGAACCGTCATCGTAATCGGAGCGGAACATGCTGTCCAGAGAGAGCAGGGCGGCGAGCAGGGCAGCCACCCAGATCACCCCGGGACCGACCGCTTCGATGAGTTTGGGATCGTTGCCGATCCCCAATGGAAACATGGCCGTGACCAGAATGAAGAAGAGCATCGGATTGGCCAGTTCCGCCCGACGGCGATAGGCCAGCACCAGGTCCCTTTTAAGGAGCAGGCTGAAAGCGCTTGAGAGGGAGAGGGTACTCATCGATCAGACAGATTTACACGTATCAGTTGGATTTCATCCCTGAAGCCAATCCGGTGATGGGTGGTCATGGCTGCCATGCCTCCTCGGTGTAGGTGTCCCTCGAACAGGCGCTCCATATGCTCGATACCTTTGCGATCGAGGGAGGTAAAGGGTTCATCCAGTATCCAGAGTTTCGCATCGGTGACCAAAAGTCTTGCTATTGCCAGACGACGCTGTTGGCCTGCAGAGAGGTTACGTGTCGGTATATCTTCGAAGCCGTATAAACCGACCTGATCCAACGCATCATCCAGATCAATTCCCGCTTGTGCCTTGCCTAGTCCACGGGCGATGCGGAGATTTTCCAAAGGTGTCAGATCGAGCTTGGAACCATCCTTGTGACCCAAATAGGCGATATGCTCATGGAATTCGGGCCCCAGTCGAAAAATATCTTTCCCCTGCCACAACAGATCGCCCGATTCTGGCAGGCGTATGCCGCAGAGTATGCGAAGCAGTGAGGTCTTTCCACTACCGTTGCGGCCTTCCAGTACCAGCGCCTGACCTGGGTTGATACTGAAGCTCAGGTCTTCGAACAGTACCCTGTCGTCTCGTATGCAGAGCAGCGAGCGTGCTTCGAAGGTGATGGGGGAGGATGTGCTTGATGCTGTCACAAATTCACTGTCGTTTTATCGTTATCACTCTGTTCATGGAGTGGAGAACAAAGCCCTGGCAAAGTTGACAACCTTACCCGATCTCACTCCATAGCCTCAACAAAAATCGAACGCTATCGAATATGGGAACAATCTCCTTAAAAAATAATGGGAATTAATTCCCATCAATTGCCATTAGACACTATTATTGATGCCCATTCAGCAAACTGATTCCCATTTGTAATCAGCACACTGTCACGAAATCGTCTGGTTGAGATAGTATTCTTCGAATTCTTAAGATTTGCTTAAGAATGCAATTGGGAAGTGTCCGACTTTGATGAGTCTAAAGGGGATGTCTTTAGGTATCAGGTGGCCTGCGGTTTTTTTATAATGACCTGTTCCTGCTCAAAACTTTGCAGATTGGGGGTACGTTCAGCAATATTGGATGTTTGCCATACCAGGGTCAAACAGAAAGCGATAACCAATACGAAAATATATTTCACCGGACATGTCCCCCGGAAATTAACTTGGTGGTGAAATTGTGGCGCCCTTGTGAGCAGTTTTTTTTTAAAGGGTGGAATATATAGGAATTACCCTAGGTTCGCTAGTCCGGGAATGAGTGGATTTTTGATCTAGATCACCTAAACACCTCCTGCCAGGGCTATTCTACATGCAGATAGATAAGATCAGAACTGATTTTAGTTGGATAGGTTTTAATAGGTTCTGTTGCAGGTTCGTCCAAAGGCTTACCGTTTTTCAGGCTGAAACGACTGCCGTGCAGTGAGCATTTTATGCTATCCCCTTGGATACAACCCAGGTAGAGAGAGACCTCTTCGTGACTGCAGAGGTCATCGACGCCATAGATCCGGCCGTTGGCATTCACAATCAGATAGTGCCGGCCGTCAATATCGACACGCTTCATCCTGCCTGGCTGCAGCTCATCACAACGTGCTACTTGCACCCAATCATTCGCCATCGTCACTACCTGATTCGCTGATGGGCACGGCCTGAGTCGAGAACCTGACGAACCTGGTCAGCAGCGGATGCGATTGTGCTGCAAACCCCGGCATGCCACAGAATCAGGGCGCAGCTATAGACCAGTGAATCGTAGGCCGGGCCTTGCTCGCCATGGAGAGCTCGCATGCCTGTTTCGGCGGCGGCTGAAGCTGCAGCGCCGATATCCTTAATGCGGGCGACTTCATCCCCACCGATTCTGATGGCATCGTCCTCAGGAAGTGGAACGGCTCTGAGGGGCTGGTTGATTCCAAGGCTCTCCGGTGTGATCTCGACAGGTTGCTCATCACCCAGGTCATCATAGCGGTAGACCATTCCCTGCTGTCTCAGGGAGGGGATAACACCTCCTTCGATACCGCGCACCAGCAGACAACCCTCAAAACCGGCGAAACGGGCCAGTGAAGCATATTTTGCGGGATAAGGTTTATGCACATATCCGGTTACCAGGTGGGTCTTGCTTCGGGCGACAAGAGGTTTGGCCAGTACCTCGACTGTGGTCAGGACCTGTCGTTTGATTATCTTTTGTCTCAAATCGATCAAATTGTGCAGGCCCGGGCAAAAAGTACGCTGATCCACATAGGCCCATCCCAACTCCGGATTCTCCAACCGAGAGGCGGCACTATCGAGATCGAGATCCACACCGATGCCGGCAGCCTGCAGTACATGGCGGTGAGTGACACCGAACTTAGGGCCCACGGTTTCGAGGCCATGACTTACGCAGGGCAGGCCGCAGGCAGCCAATACAGCGGGTATAAAAGGTGATACGGGAAGATTTCGGTTGACACCGTCATAGGGGTCAGCCAGGGAGATCAATTGGTCAATCTCGACCTGACGACTTTGTGAGATGTTAAGGATTGCATCCAGTGCGCCTTTGTTTTCGTCGTCGGTCTCTCGTTTCATACGAAGCGCAATAAGGAATATTGCCGCCTGTACCTCATCGATTTCGCCTCTCAGGATGGCAGCCATACCTTTACTGGCCTCCTCAAGGGAGATGTCCTTGCTCAGTTCCGGTCCGGTGGCAATGCGCTGAATGATCGAATGCATCAACGTTTGAGAGGTCATGGTGTCAGTCATGAAGTACTACCTGATTGAGTGACTTGATGGAGCGCAGTATAAATAACATAGTAAAATTGTCAAGAATTACCCGGCCAGTGTAAAGTTTAATCTACAGATTCAATTTTTGATGACCAGGAATCGGGTACGATGCAGCAGACTAGCCTGGTAAGGCTGGGCCCCACCCCGGGTTATGTGTGTGCTGCAAAGGATGGTCTATGGGGGTAAGGCGGTATTAACCATGAAACAACAATATGTGACGCTGCAGCGGAAATGGTGTGATGGGCAGCATCTCGAGATATGCACCCCGGTCGCTTACCGAGGTACATTTGCCCTTCAGTTATGGTGAGGTTTGACCAGGCCAGATAGAAGGCGCTTGTGTCGCTTGGCCCTCAGCGATGCAAGACGGATGTCAGGACTAAATCGTATTCAAAGAACACAGAATAGCTGCTGTATTCCCATCGGGTGATCGGTGGCTCGCCGACGCTGGGGTGAGCGGCCAATGGCTGGCCGTATCGCTGGCTGACCTGATCCATAGACATGCTGCGCGTCGGACGGGGGATACCCTCTTCACTGTTGATGGGTGCCGAATGGATTGATTCGATCAAAAGTACATCGGCGGAGACCGGCAGTGCGAGTATGCAGATTAGTGTGGCGGATAGGGTGGTGATACGAAAAGTCATCTGGGTAACTCCGAATTTATCTCTTCAGGAATGAATATAGCACTCTTATCTAAGTATAGAAATTAAAAAGTTTTTCTTTAATCATATCAGTTGCTTTTCATGGCTCTGATGCATAGTGGCGGTGGCTGGTTGGATGATCTTTCCGGAATTGGAAAAATATGGCCGCTATTCCCGCCTATTTTTGTTAGGCTATCCGATTCGAGGAGCAACCCCCAGCGGCGCTAAATAATTCCGCAGGTTTGGGTGCTAACAAAACAGGATTTAATCGCCAGAAATGTTCAAACCGATCGAATTTTATATCGGCCTGCGCTATACACGCGCCAAGCGGCGTAATCACTTTATCTCCTTCATATCGCTGATCTCGATGTTGGGCATCATGTTGGGTGTGGTGGCGTTAATCGTCGTTCTATCAGTTATGAACGGGTTTCACAAAGAAGTCCGTGAACGAATTCTCGGTATGACATCACATGCCACGATTTCCGGTGTCAATGGAGAACTGGAGAATTGGGCTGAGGTGCAGGCCGAGGCCGCAACATTTCCGCACGTGATAGGAGAGGCGCCCTATGTAGAGGGGCAGGGGATGCTGATCAGCGGGCAAAAGGTCAGCGGTGTATTGTTACGGGGCATCTTGCCGGACCAGGAAGGCAAGGTATCCGAAGTGATTTCAGCCATCACAAATGGTTCTATCGAGGCCCTCCAGCCGGGTGAATACGGTCTGATTCTCGGACGAGAACTGGCCTTGGTATTAGGGGTCGGGGTTGGTGATCGTGTCACCCTGGTGACACCCCAGGTCAATGTTACGCCCGCCGGTATCATGCCGCGCCTGAAACGCTTTACTGTGGCAGCGATATTCCAGGTGGGAATGGGGGAGTACGACAGAGGGGTTGCCATCATGCATATGGAGGATGCGGCCAAATTGATGCGTCTCGAGTCGGGTGCGAGCGGGATACGCCTGAAGCTGGATGACCTCTATTTGGCCCCACAGATATCAAGAGAGTTGGCACTGAAGATGGGTGGTTATTATCGCATCAGTGATTGGACCATGCAGCATCGTAATTTTTTTGCCGCGTTGCAGACGGAAAAACGTATGATGAGCATCATTCTTTCTCTGATCGTGGCCGTTGCGGCCTTCAACATCGTTTCCACCATGGTGATGGTGGTGACCGATAAACAGTCGGACATCGCTATTCTTCGTACCCTGGGGGCATCACCAAGATCTATAATGAGCATCTTCATGGTGCAGGGCGCCACTATCGGTATCGTCGGCAACATACTCGGCATGATCGGCGGGGTGCTGCTGGCGATCAACGTGGAGGAGATTGTCAGTTGGATCGAGTCGGTATTCGAGATCGATTTTTTGGATCCCAGTATCTACTACATCACCAAGTTGCCATCCGAACCGCATCTCTCCGATGTGTTGCTGATAGGGTTTACCGCTTTCATCATCACCCTTGCGGCAACCCTCTATCCCGCCTGGAAGGCATCACGCACCCAACCCGCCGAGGCATTGCGCTATGAGTGATGCCGGGATTGTCCTGCAGGCGAACAACCTGGTGAGATCTTTCACCCAGGGCGATCTTCATGTGGAGGTGTTGCAAGGGGTCGATCTATCCATAAAAAAAGGTGAACGGGTGGCGATCATCGGTGCATCGGGCTCAGGTAAAAGCACACTGCTGCACTGTCTGGGTGGATTGGACCGGCCAGATTCGGGGCAGGTGATGCTGCATGGCAATGACCTGCTGATCATGAATGAACGGGAAAAGGGTCTGCTCAGAAATCGGCATATGGGTTTTGTCTACCAGTTTCACCATCTGTTGCCTGAATTCACGGCACTGGAAAATGTTGCGATGCCGCTGCTGATCGGCGGTGAATCGGTACCCCACGCAAGGGCGGCTGCCAAGGCGATGTTACAGCAGGTTGGTTTGGAAGCGCGGGTCGAGCACAAGCCGAATGAACTCTCGGGCGGAGAACGGCAAAGGGCTGCACTGGCGAGGGCAATGGTCCACCAGCCGGATTGTGTATTGGCGGATGAGCCGACAGGAAACCTCGACAGAAGAAGTGCTGAACAGGTCTATGAATTGATGCTGCAATTGAACCGGGAGAGCAACACCAGCTTTGTGGTGGTTACCCACGATTATGAACTGGCGGCAAGTATGGATCATACCTGGCAGTTGGTGGATGGAAAGCTGTCAAGGCCCGAGCCGCTGACGGGATAGCAGCTTTTTCAGGTTGATTGATTTCAGGGGATGAGTAGTCAGACTGATGTGGGTGTCGAGAATCAGGTCTAGGGTGTGGTGGCTGATCGGCGGGTTTTCTTTCTCAGGCGACGGGCCTTCCATTTCTCCACCGCATGCCAACGCCATATCCATAAAATCAGACTGTAACCCAGTATGGATGAGACCGTGGCACAGAACAAGCTGCCGATGAGCAATGGAACCCAGATCTCGACCCCGACATTCTGTATCCATTCCCAACTGAAATGGAAAGGCTCCAATGTGGCTGTATCTCCGGTGATCAATGTTCCCACCCAATAAGCGAAGAAAAACATTGGAGGAATGGTGATCGGATTGGTGATCCAGACCAGGGCTACCGACAGTGGGAGATTAACGCGAAAAAAGATGGCTGCCGCTGCGGCGAGCACCATTTGAAACGGGATAGGAATGAAGGCCATAAAAAGACCTACCGCAAACGCACCTGAGACGGAGTGCCTGTTGAGATGCCACAGATTTGCGTCATGCATCAGCGAGCCGAAAATCCTCAAATGCTTATGGTTACGTACCGTGTCGTGGTGGGGTAACAGGCTTTTAATAAATCTCTTGGGCATGAGTCAATGAAATTATCTGCACAAGCCGCTGATGACGTTCAAAATGAGGGTATACCTGAATCGACACCAATACTGAAGCATGTTAAAGCATAGTACAACTTAGATTAATGGAAGAAACAATTACACAATAGAAATAAGAGACAGGGAATGTCGTGATTTTAATTCTGATCGCATTTGTGGTCGGTGCAACACTATTTCATCAGCTTCAGATCCTGCCTGAAGCATGGTGGATGGCTGCACTCATACCACTGGTCTTTTTCTGGCGTGTCCGTCGTCTGCGACCCTTGATTGCATTTCTGGTCGGAGGAGGGTGGACGCTTCTGTTCGCTACCAATCACCTGCAGCACAGGCTTCCAGCCGAATTGGAAGGCGGGGATATGGTGGTGGAGGCTGTTATTGCATCCCTGCCAAAGCGTCAGGGCCGATTGACAAGATTTCAAGCGGATGTGAAGCAGCTGTTTGACAGTCATGGCAATGTGGTTCCACTGACCCGTCTGCAACTCAGTTGGTATGGCCTACGCGATACACTTCGTGTCGGTGAAACCTGGCGCTTGAAAGTCAGGTTGAAACGACCAAGAGGCATGCAAAACCCGGCCGGGGCGGACCTCGAACGGTGGATGTTCAGCCAGGGAGTGCAGGCCAAGGGATATGTCAGAAAGTGGCACGGCAACCGGATCCTGGAAAGCGGGACGCACCATGCGTGGATAGACAGGTTGCGCCAGACCATAGCGCTGCAGCTGGATCAACGGGTTCGACAGCCTGACGCGGTGTCTCTTTTAAAGGCCTTGGCGATAGGGGACAAGCGGGGTATCGGAACGGAACAATGGCGTGTATTCAGTACCACCGGCACCAACCATCTGGTGGCCATATCAGGACTCCACATAGGCATAGTTGCCGGATGGTTGCTGTTCGTCAGCCAGTGGCTGTGGCGCCGTAGCGAGCGCCTGACTCTCAGAATCCCCGCCATCAAGGCAGGATCGGTCGTCGCATTGGCCGGGGCATTCGTCTATGCCGCACTGGCTGGGTTTTCACTCCCCACTCAACGTGCCCTGCTGATGCTGTTCACGACCCTCGGCAGCGTCATACTCGGACAGAGGGTTCAGCCGGGAAGAAGTCTTGTACTGGCAATGTTCATGGTGGTGATAATGGATCCCATGGCGACCCTGTCGGCTGGATTTTGGCTCTCCTTCGGCGCAGTCGCTGTGATTATCATGAGTGCCGGCGGACGCATCGATTGCTGGACAGGGTGGCGGCAGATGATACGGGTGCAGTGGTTCGTTACCCTGGGATTGGTGCCTGTTCTATTGCTGTTTTTCGACCAGGCGTCATTGATATCGCTGATCGTGAATTTGATTATGGTGCCTTGGTTTACCCTGATCCTGGTACCCATGGTATTGTTCGGTCTGCCGCTGCTGACGGTGCCGCTTATGGCTGGTTGGTGGTTTGGCCTGCTTGGATGGCTGGCTGCCCATACCTATCAGTTACTGGTCTGGTTTTCCACGCTCCCCTATGCAATGTTCACCCTGCCTGATGCTGCTGTTTGGTGCTGGATCGTGGCAATTATCGGTTTTCTGCTGCTCCTGATCCCCGCAGGTATACCGGCACGCGGATTGGCAATCTGGTTGATCGCCCCCTTGATTCTCGTTAAGCCGGTTCGCCCTGCCTATGGAGAGCTTTGGTTTACACTGTTGGATGTTGGGCAGGGCCTGGCCTGTGTCATTGAAACAGAGCGTCATGTTATGGTCTATGATACGGGGCCCGCGTACGCAACGGGATTCAATACCGCGGAATCGGTGCTTATTCCGTATTTAAGATCACGAGGGCACGCAAGTGTTGACCGGCTGGTGCTGAGTAATGGTGATCGTGACCATGCCGGAGGCTATAGTGCACTGAAACAGGCAGTGGAGGTTGCTGACAGCCTGGCGGGAGAACCCGAACGTATAGCACAGATACGGGACTGCCAGGCAGGTGAGAAGTGGCATTGGGATGGTGTGTCATTCACTGTGCTGCACCCGGACCGGAGTGAAAGATTCAAGCATGCAAACGATCGCTCCTGTGTGGTGCAGGTAGCTGTGGGTGATTGGCGCATATTGCTGCCGGGCGATATCGAGGAACGGGGTGAAGGGGCATTATTGAGACACTATGCCGGGGATCTGGCGTCAGATATTGTGGTTGCGCCTCATCATGGCTCGGCGACATCTTCTACACTGCCGTTCGTGAACGCTGTGGCGCCTGACTGGGTGCTTGTCTCAAGTGGTTATAGAAACAGCTATGGTTTCCCGAAAAATGAGGTGGTTCAGCGTTGGCGGCAACAGGGTGCAGTTATACTGAATACTGCTGAAACGGGGGCGATACAGTTTCGTATAAGCAGGGATCAGCAGGAGATCGAGCCCCGCCTCTATCGCAAACACAACAGCCGCTATTGGAGTGAATGATTGCTTTAGACGGTGTTCCGCACTTGCTGCGGTATGAAACGGATATCAGTTTACGACCCTTTGTTTCAGATTGCACCACGCATCAAGTATGATAAGCAACAGGGATTTTTAATACTTCATATCAAGAATATAGGACATAGAAAAGGTGCTAGAACTGGTAAAGTCCGGCGGATGGCTCATGCTGCCCATCATCGCGTGCTCCATTGTCGCGCTGGGGATCGTCTTGGAGAGGCTGTGGTCGCTACAGCGAAAGCGGGTCATGCCCGAATACCTGATGAGGCAGATCCTGCAACTGCACAAGGATGACAAGCTCAATCTGGCGGATCTCGATAAACTGAAAGACAGCTCTCCCCTGGGGAAGATTCTGGCTGCCGGATTGATCAACCGGGATCACAGCAAAGAGGTAATGAAGGAAGCCATCGAAGAGGTCGGGCGACAGGTGGTGCATGAACTCGAACGCTATCTCAACACCCTTGGTACCATAGCTTCGATCTCGCCATTGCTCGGTCTGTTGGGCACCGTAATCGGTATGATCAAAGTGTTCAGCGTCATCGTCACTGCGGGGGTCGGAGATCCCGGGGTCTTGGCGGGTGGTATTTCCGAAGCGCTGATCACCACGGCCGCCGGCCTCTCAGTGGCTATACCGAGTTTGATGTTTCATCGTTATTTCAGTGGTCTGATCGACAGGTTTGTGATCGGCATGGAAGAACAGGCGCTCAAACTGGTCGAGGTGATCCATGGGGAGCGGGAGTTGAGATGAATCTCCGGCCGTCGCCGCGCAAATCACCCGGAGTGGATGTGACGCCGCTTATTGATGTGGTCTTTCTGCTGCTGATATTTTTCATGGTCTCCACGACTTTCGAGCGTGAAAGTCAGATCATGATCGAGCTCCCCGAAGCGACAGGAGAGGAAGTCGAACATAAGAAAGACGAACTGGATATCACCATCAATATATCCGGTACCTTCTTCGTCAATCAGCGTGAAGTCGTCAATACGGAAATAGAAACCCTCAAACAAGCCATCAGAAATGCGATTGGCGATCAGCACGATCTTCCGGTCATCATCAATGCCGACGCCAGAACACCGCACCAATCGGTGATGACGGCAATGGATGCGGCAAGCCAGTTGGGGCTGACGAAGATGACCTTTTCCGCCCATCGTCCGATCAGCGAGTGAGGAAGGCCGGCGCTTGAACGCAATAGAGGCATCCTGGCGTGGCTGGAGTGGCCTGACCCTGTTGTTGCTCCCCCTGTCCGGGGTTTTCTGTCTGGTCAGCGCTATCCGTCGCTTGTTTTTTCGTGTCGGGTTATTGAGTAGCGTTTCTCTCGAGGTGCCGGTCATTGTGGTCGGTAACATCACCGTGGGAGGGACAGGAAAGACTCCTCTGGTGATCTGGTTGGCCGAAAAATTACAGCAGTGGGGATACAAACCGGGCATCGTCACCAGGGGATATGGTGGTGGTTCGGATCGATGGCCCTGTGAAGTCAAACAGAACACTTCCGCCAAACAGGTGGGCGACGAGGCCGTTTTACTCCAACGGCGGACCGGTTGTCCGGTTTACGCCGGGCCGGATCGACCGGCAGCAGCACGACAGTTGTTGACCGATCATCAGTGCGATCTGATTATCTCCGATGACGGTCTGCAGCACTATGCTTTGGCAAGAGATCTGGAGATTGTGGTCATCGATGGGGAGCGCTGGTTCGGTAATGGTCTCTGTCTTCCGGCAGGACCTCTGCGCGAAAGGAGAGGACGGCTTGTCGAAGCCGATCTGGTGATCGTCAATGGTGCCTCGAAGGGGTGTGAATACAGTATGCATCTGAAGGCTACCGATGCAGTCGCACTGGATCGCCGTGGTGAATCGAGAGCGTTGATCCAATTCAAAAATGATCGCCTGCATGCGATCGCCGGAATCGGCCATCCTGACAGATTCTTCAATATGCTGGAAGGATTCGGACTGAAATTCGAGCGCCACCCTTTTCCTGATCACCACGCCTTCACCCCCGACGATTTACAGCCTTTTTCAAGTCAGACTGTTCTCATGACAGAGAAAGATGCGGTAAAGTGCGAGCTATTCGCACAACCAAGCCACTGGTACGTGCCGGTCATGGCTGGAGTGGATGATGGTTTTGAGGAAGCACTGATGACACTGACGAAAAGGCTGAAAGATGGACAGAAAACTGCTTGATATTCTGGTTTGCCCACTGTGCAAGGGAAAACTTACCTATCAGAAAAAAGCCGCCGAGCTGATCTGTCCCGTTGACCGGCTGGCGTTTCCGATTCGGGATGATATACCTGTTATGCTGGAAGATGAGGCCAGAAAACTGCCTGAGGACGAGGAGATTACCACAGAAGGCCGCAGCTGATGCAGTTCAAGGTCGTCATTCCGGCACGCTATGCCTCTGTCCGGCTTCCCGGTAAACCCTTATTGGAGCTGGCGGGCAAGCCAATGATTCAGCATGTTTTCCAGCGCGGGGTCGAGAGTGGCGCCAGTGAAGTCGTAATCGCCACAGACGATCAACGAATTGCCGATGTATGCCGCAGTTTTTCCGCCGATGTCTGCATGACTTCGGACAACCATCGCAGCGGTTCGGATCGGATCGCAGAGGTGGTATCGATGCGGGGCTGGGCAGACGATGAAATCATCGTCAATCTGCAGGGTGACGAACCCTGTATGCCGGCCGAGCTGCTGCATCAGGTTGCACAGGATATGGACAGCCATGATGCGGCCGCAGTGACAACGCTTTCTACAGGCATCACCGATCGCAATAAACTGTTCGATCCTCATGTGGTCAAGGTCGTCACCGACGTCCAAGGCTATGCACTCTATTTCAGTCGGGCGCCAATTCCCTGGCACCGGGATGAGTTTATCAACAGCGATACGCCCTTGCCCGCCGATATCGGGTTTGCCCGACATATAGGCCTATATGCCTATCGATCCGGTTATCTCACCCGTTTCGTCACCCTGGATCATGCCCCGATAGAGCGGGCGGAGTCCCTGGAGCAATTAAGGGTTCTGTGGCACGGTGACCGGATTCACGTAAGTGAGGCTATGATTGAACCCGGCCATGGTGTCGATACTCACGACGATCTGAAGCGGGTTTCCGAGCTTCTGTTGTAGGACACTACACTAGGGCCTGTTAACACTAATCCAATCGGCTCTGTTGTGTCTGAAAATGCGCCAATCAAGGCGCGAGGAGTGAGGTTTGGTGATTCCAAATGAGCGACGAGCAACGCCGAGTGGCGCATTTTCAGGCACAACCCGAAGGGCTGGGGCTGTTTTTCCACCCAGCGGTGTTATCATTCACTCATTTAGCACGGCTAAACCTCGCTCATTCTGCCTTGCTGGGTAAAAAAACAGCTCCAGCAGAGTCGATTGGATTAGTGTTAACAGGCCCTAGAACAGTTACCACACTTGTCTCTGATCAATTTTGGCGAGCTGCATGTCTTTAGTTGAAATTTCTATATTGTCAAGCGAATCCGTCAACCTTAATTGTTTAAAATTGTAAATATTCTCGACAATAGTAGAGAAATAGGGTATTTCACCCATATTGCGGTGGGAGTTTACCTCCTATTTATCGGATAATTTTACAGTTGTGTATACTGAGTAATTATAAAATTCATTAAATATGTGCCTTAATTGCATGTATTAATAGAAAAAAATACTGTTTGGCACAAACTGTGCTTCTTGTTTTACAAAAATATTATTGAGATTTGAATCACACTTTACCAATCAATGCTGGCTGAAAGGATTGGGAACTTATTATGAAGGGCATTGCTGATGACTTTGGTAAAAGATAAGAATCTACAATCAGTGGGGCAATCACTCCTGACACTATCTGCCTCTTCAATCACACCGGGATCACAATCTCCCAATACTTCCACATCAATACACGATAAGTCTTTAATCGATTCCCGTCATATTGCAGGTATTTCGGAACTGCTCGATTTCGCTCAATTTCCAAATAATCGAATGGGTATCGAGGAGGAAGAGAAAAAAAGGATCTCGAGGGAGCTGCATGACGGTTTAGGGCAACTACTGACCAGCATGAATCTGCACATCCAACGATGCCTGGAAGGGTGTAACGATCAGAATGTTGAAGACATGCTGTACGACAAACACATCGAGTCCCTTAACGCGCTTTCATCGATGGTCAAACTGGCGATGGATGAAGTCAGGACAATTTGCAGTACGATTCGCCCCGCCATTCTGGACGACCTGGGTGTGATTGCAGCCATCACTTGGCAGTGTCGACAGATTTCTCAAATCAGTACTGATTTCGATGTGGTGGCCGAATTGGGTATCGACGAATCGGAGATACCGGAAGAGCTAAAGACAGTCATCTATCGCATTGTCCAGGAATCCTTGAACAATGCGTTGAAGTACTCGCAGGCAAAACAGGTCAAGGTCAGTCTGTGGCATACTCACAGCGCCATACAGTTGACTGTTGAAGATGATGGTGTCGGTTTTGATCCTGTCGAGATCAAAGATAGGCTGGGCATGGGCTTGATGAGCATGCGCGAGCGGGCGGAGTCGGCAAGCGGTACACTGCAGGTAAATGCGGAAGTGGGCCGGGGGGTTAAGATATGCGGTTCGTTTCCTGCGAAAAAGATCACTCTCAACGGCTGATGATACCCTTATCAAGCGCATAAGTCGTTAATGCCGAAACGCTGTGTAAATCGAGCTTTTTCATCAGATTTGCCCGGTGCTTCTCCACTGTCTTTACACTGATACAGAGATATTCCGCCATGCTTTTATTGGTGTGGCCCTCGGCAATGAGCTTTAATATCTGCCGTTCTCTTTGGGTGACGGTGTCCCAGCGCGTGACCGGCTCTTGACTGATATTGTTCGTATTGAGATAGCTGTTGACCACTTTTTCAGTGATTTCCGCACTCAAGTAGGTTTTGCCATTTAATACCCGTTCTGCCGCCGTCATCAATTCGTTCTGTGTGGCATCCTTCAATACATAACCGTTGGCGCCGGCCTTCAGGCTGGCCAATACATACTCCTCTTCGTTGTGCACTGTCAGAACCAGTGTTTTTATATCCGGCATGCGCTCTTTTATTTCACGTATAGCATCCATACCATTGAGACCCGGCATATTCAGGTCCATGATCACGAGATCGGGTTTGAGCTCGATGACACGGCGTATTGCGTCACGGCCGTTATCGGCCTCTCCAACCACGTCAAACTGGGGATTGGAGGTCAGCAGTGCCTTCAGACCGGCGCGTAAAATATTATGGTCTTCGGCTATGACGATTGTTTTCTTGTCCGTATTCATTGTTATCTGAAATCTGTCTTCAACCCTTAAATGGTAGAGTTTCAATAGCGTATTGTAATCTTATTTTCGATTTCAACTAAGTTTAGGCCTGATTGATAGCGATGCAAATTTCATTGGGTTTTATTACACAAATGGCATCGCAGTTCCGACAAATCCACCATTACATAAAATAGACTTTGAATAAACCCTGTTAGCGAGTATGGAGGATGACAGGCAGCAATTCATTTTCATTTTTCCGCTGAAAAGCAGCGCGTTTTTCTTTTTTTAATGCAATCTTTTCTCTAAAAAATCAGGTTGATTGCAGCGCATAAAAACGACTCTAAATCCTATTAATTAAACCCTACCTTTCGGGGTAGGGTTTCTGCTCCTGACAAAATACTCAATCGTCACCTGTGCGGGTAGGTGATTGAGTAGAAAAAAAGCGTAGTTTCACGCAAAGACCCTATATATATGGCGATGTAAGCTTTGCCACTAAGTACTGGTGAAGGGGCTGGTGTGTCCGGTAAGCGGAAATCACCCCCGGGAAAGATGAATGACCATTAGGGGTCTGGAGAAAAAACCATGATAAACGAGCATCAGGGTTATACAAGCAGAAGCGTAATGTCTCTATTTGTATTGTCATTGCTGTTTCTGTCTACAAATGTTAACGCGGGTGATGTCACGCTTAATGTAGTGGGACCTGATGGCGCAGCTGTGCCGGGTTTTCGCTATATCTTTCAGGAAGACACAACCTATGCTGTCGACCCCAATAATCCTGCGACGACCGCTGATGGCCTCTTGTCATTGGGTTTTCATGCAAGTAACCATCCACCAGCCACTCGAGATGTGGCAGGTCAGGCTGAGAACCTGAGTGGCAATGAGGATACCAATTCAGCCACAATCACTGGTCTGCCTGACACGCGTTACTATGTTTCAGTGCTGCCTTACAGCGGTCACAGCATCAGTGGCGCCCCGATAGAGGTTGTCCCTGGTGCAAATGAACTGACTGTGACAGTGCAGCCCCATCCGATCCCCACAGCTCAGATCTCGATCTATCTGTTTGAGGATAACCATCCCATCAACGGTGTGCCTGACCTCCCTCAAGAGGCCAACGATGGCAGCGTTGACTGGACCCAGTTTTCGCTGTTTCTGGAAGAGCCGGGCGGTCGTTACGGCATCGCGGGCGGCCAGGTGATTCAGGATGCCTTCGGGAATCCGCTTGGCACCGTCTATGATCAGCACTGCCTTGCCGATGGATCGCCTGCGTACCTGCGTGATGGTGCCGGCAATATCGTGATCATTGGTGGTGAGCCAGTACTTTTAATCGATCACTTCTGCTTCGATGCCGAAGGTAATCCTATCGTGCTCGAGATGGGTGACGGCACCATGCACCCAAACCCAGACGGCACTTTGACGGTAAAAAATATCGCCCCGGGTAAATACGGTGTTGTGATCATCCCACCCACCAATCCCGACGATAATATCGGTTGGCAGCAGACCAGCACCATCGAAGGCAGCAAGGTCATCGATGCCTGGGTCAAGGCCAATGAACCGCCGGTCTTTGTCGAGTTCGGATTGCCGGGGCCCCATGTATTCGTCGGTTTTGTAAAAGCTACAGCTGATGGCGGTATGCCGGGTGCGCCAGGTCCGCAACCGGGTGAGCAGATAGCTACCGTGAGCGGCACTGTCACTGACATGCATATGTCGCGCGTCACACGCCAACCGACATTCGAGTTCTTTTCCGGCCGCCCGTTCCCGGGTTGCTGGGTTGGTATCAACCAAGTGGATGCGGCCGGTGCCCTGGGCCAGGGTATCGAAGCAGCCCCCTGTGACGGGGATAGCGGTTTCTCGTTTGATCTGCCTCCCGGCAGCTATCAGCTGGCGATCTGGGATGCAAACCTGGATGTGGTCTTCGCCGCAAACCCGTTCAGCGTGGATGCCACAGGTGGTACTTGTAATGGCGGCAATAGCTGCGCCTTCGGTGAAGTGGCCGTATTCAATTGGTTTACCCGTCTGAACACCGGCGTTTTCCTGGACGAAGACTTGGATGGTTTCTGGGACCAGGGCGAACCAGGGCTTGGCAACGGTGAACGGGGTATCGGCCCCGAGAGCCAGGATGTGACCCTGCGCTGGCGCGACGGTAGCGTCTATCAGAACTTTCCCACCGACCATGAGGGTCTTGCGCCATTCGACGAGGTCTTCCCCTTCTTCCATTGGCTGGTGGCTGAGGTCAGCTTTGCCAACAAGAAGGCGACCGGCGCCACTTTTGTGGTCGATGCGGGTGGTCCAGTGGATACCGCCAATGGTGATTTCCCCGGTTTTGGTGAGCTGAATCCGCAACCTCAGTTCTGTACACCGGCGATTGCCGCAAATGCGGAAGATCCTAACTTTGGATGTACCCCAGGCGATGCGCTGATCAATCCGAACACCACTGACAACCTGTCGCGCACGGAAACCGGTGCGGTGCTGACCCAGGGCTTCCAGGGCTTCCTCGGCCAGACCAGTGTGATGCAGTTCGGTAAGGTGGATTACATCTCTATTACACCACCCTACAACGATGGAACATTCCATCCGCCTGAGTTTGTCGGTGAGAACGGCGGTATCTCCGGTATGGTCTTCTATGCCACCACCCGCGCGGAGAACGAACCGCAATTCGCCGCCGCCGAGGAGTGGGAGCCGGGTGTACCCCGGGTTCAGCTGGCCCTCTATGCCGACGGTGACATCGACTGTCCCGCCCTCGCTGGCCAGGTGAATTGTGACATCGACTGGAATAACGATGGCACATTGGATCCCGACGATGGTGTGGTCGAGAATATTAATGGCATACCCGGTATTCAGTATGCCGATGTGGACAACCATCCGTTCGGTTTTGCCGAGGGTGCAGCACCCGGTCCGGAGGATATCGACAGAAACGGCAATGGCGCATTTGATCTGGGCGACGCCCTGCAAGTGACCTGGACCGACAGCTGGGACGATAGCCTGCCCGAAGGCTGTCAAGGCCTGAACAATATCCCGGGTATCCCTGTCGAGCCGCCTATCACTGATGAACGCTGCTTCGACGGTCTGCGTAACTTCAATCAGGTCAGACCCGGCGTTTTCGATGGTGGATTCGCCTTTGAAGAGTATGACATGGACTACCTGGGCAGCCTGGCTGGCCAGAGTGGCAACGTCACTATCATGAATAACTTCTTCGCGGATCGAAATGCAGCCGTCAGTACGGTTGCCGCAGCAACCGGAAAGGCGCTTGAGCTACCCGAGCAATGGATTCTCCCCGGTGACTATATTGTCGAGATGGCGACACCTCCGGGTTATGAAAGTCTCAAAGAGGAGCATAAGAACGTCGATTTCGGTGACGAATATACACCCTCACTGCAAGCGCTGCCCGTGGCCTGTGTGGGTGACCCCCGTACGGTGCCTCAGTACCTGACCATGGTGACCAGGGACGGCAGCGGTACCGATCCGGGCGACGGCAGTAACCTGGTTGATGCCGCGCTGCTGGGCGACGAGGATGTGTTTGCGCCGTTCGCCAATGAGACGCGTCCCAGTTGCGATCGCAAACTGGTGCCGCTTTCATCCGGTCAGAACGCTGCCGCTGAGTTCTTCCTCATGACCCATGTGCCGCTTGCCGGCAATGTGTCAGGGGTGGTCCTCAACGACCTGGCCAACGAGTTCAATCCGAACTCCCCGGCCTTCGGCGAAAAGTTCGCGCCGCGTAACATACCGATCTCCTTCTATGACTGGAACGGCAACGAAGTCAATCGTATTTATGCGGATCAGTACGGTCGCTACAACCTGATGGTGCCCTCGACCTCCACGGCGAATCTGGGGATTCCATCGGGTATGTCACCCAACATGCTGGTTTCCTGTATGAATGATGCGGGACCGATCGATAATCCCGCTTATTTGGTCGATGCCGATAATGACGGACTTGACGACAACACGGGTGCGCCCGCCAAGATCGTCGATCCGAACTTCAAGACCCAGTACAGCCAGTTCTGCTACACCTTCCAGTACATGCCCGGCGTTATCACCTATCTGGATACGCCTGTGGTACCGGTTGCCGCACATGCGGACAGGGAGACCTTCCCGCTGGATTGTGAGCAGACCGACAATACACCTATGATATCGTCAGTCACCCGGACGGGCGGGCTGCCCGGTCCTTTCGGTCTGGCCGGCGATACCATTCGCATCAATTCAATGGGTGAAGTGCTTGTGCCCAATCCCTATTGGGATGGCGTGATTCCTGCGGAGAAGCTGATAACGCGTGACTACAGCTTCAACCCAGGTGTTCCAGGTATGGAATCGCGGGCATTCCTCATCGATCTGGATGATCCAACAGTGCCGATCGAGCTCTCTTCCTACAGCGCTCGAAATGAAAATTTTCTTGAAGGCACTATCCCCGCAGTCGGTCCAGGTGAGTACCAGGTCATGGTCTCCAATGGTGATGTCAGTTCACCGGTAGGAGTCACTCTGACTGTGGGTGTTGATGTGACCGGTCTCGGCGAACGTGCCCCCAGGGCCAATTACAATGCAGCAAACCAGGCAGCCACAACGTCAGCGGTCTGGCGCGTACCGGGTGATTTCGCCACCATTCAGGAGGCGATTGGCGATCCGGTCAACAATCCAGCCGGACCTTCCGCTGCCGCTGGTGACCTGATTCTCGTTGCGCCGGGTGACTATGACGAGATGGTGATCATGTGGAAACCTGTCAAGCTGCAAGGTTGGGGTGCCGGTGCGGTTACCCTGAATGCCAGACAGGTGCCCACCGAAAAGGTTGCCAACTGGCGTAATCTGGCCACCACGCTGGAGTCCAATGGCTCGATCTCACTCCTGCCGGGTCAGGCCCTGGCGCCATTCGGTTTCCCCGGACTGGGTGCGCAACTCTTCCCGACAGAAGAGGGTGCAGGTATCTTCGTGGCCGGCACCAACAGCGGTGGCAACCGTTTCGGCCATCCCAGGAATCGTGGTGCCCGTATCGATGGTTTCACCATAATCGGTGCCAGCACCGGCGGTGGCATTGTCGCCAACGGCTATAACCAGTGGTTGAATATCTCCAACAATAAGATTACCGCCAACTCCGGTTTCTACGGTGGCGGTATCCGTGTCGGTCATCCTCAGTTGACCCATGAGATCGAAACTGAAGACGATCCGGATTTCATTGAGGAGAATGACAACTATGCGGTAGGCACGCTGGTCTATACCGACAGCCGAAACGACCGCGTCAATATCCATCACAACCTGGTACAGAAGAACGGTGTACTGAACGGTGCAGGTGCCGGTATCTCGCTGAATACAGGCGCTGACGCCTACCGGGTGAGAAACAACTGGGTATGCGGTAACTTCGCTCAAGGAAGCGGCGCCGGTATCGCTCACCTGGGTCTCAACCGGGGCGGCATCATTGAGGATAATATGGTTATCTTCAATGAGTCCTTCCAGCAGACACCGGGAACTTCGCCGGATGGTGGCGGTATCTATATCGCCGGACAGCCCGCGCTGGTGCCTGAGGCAGAGACAGGGCTGATGTTGTCACCCGGTACCGGTAACGTGACCGTCGACGCCAACATCATCCGCGGTAACCTGGCGGGTGCCGGCGATGGCGGCGGTATCAGCATCACCAGCGTCAATGGACAGGATATCCCGCAAAGTCGCTTTGCTGCAGATGGCGAAGAGAGCGATGAATGGATCAGAGGCCGCTGGTACGGCGTCAACCTGTTCAACAACATGGTCAATAACAATGTGGCCGGAGTAGCAGGTGGTGGTTTATCGATACTCGACTCCCCGAAGGTTGTGATTCGCAACAACACGGTGGCGAGAAACGATTCAACCTCGACCGGTTCCCAGGCGTTTGCCGATCCGGCCAATCCGAATGAGTCGCAACCGTTGCCGGCGGGTATCGTATCGCGGACCCATAGTAATGATATGGCGCAGGCCATGGCGCTCGCGATCGACTCCTATGATGAGGATGACAATCCGGCGCCGGGCGCAATGACGCAGAACGCAACTTACAGCAACCCGACGTTGCGTGACACCATCGTTTACCACAATCGTTCATTCTACTGGTCCAACAACGGCGATCCGACACAGCTCACAGGCGGTCTGCTGCCGGATTGTGCCGGTTGTGCACTGACGGACTATGAGGCTTATACCAATGATATGGGTGTAGTGACCGGTGTCACCGAGAGCACAACGGATCTGTTGCGGCCTCGTTACTGCCTGCTGCAGGATGGTACCGAGTACGACACAGCCAGCGGTACAAACGAGCTGATTACCGGTGATGTGGGATTTGTCAATCCGGTCTACAACGAAGCGACCGACAGTCTGCTGTTCCCAGAGTTCAAGGTGATACAGGCGGCCGGGGCCTTCGACGAGGGTGGCAACTTCCTGCAGGTCAGTTTCGGTCCTGTCACGCTGGTTGATTCCCTCGGTGCGCTTTATGACTATCACCTGGCGGCAGGCAATCAGGCTGACAACCAGGGTGGTCCCACCGGTGGCAGCCGTACACAGGTCGATTTCGACAATGATCCAAGACCCGCCACGGGTTCTGATATCGGCGCCGATGAACTGGCGCCTTAGTAAAGGGTAGTGTGGCAATGAAACAGACAAAGAATCATACAAGCATCACGACCCATGCTACCGACGTCAGATTGATCGTAGTGGTGGGTCACCGAGTAATCACAAACGGCGGTTACAAGATCACGAGGAGTAACGCCCAATGAAAACTTATCGTAAAAACATACTTGCAGGGGCAATTGCCCTCACGTTGTTGGGGTTCGTTGGTACCGCCAGTGCCGTGGTCAATGTTCAGTGTCCAGGGGATTTAGACGGGGACGCAACTGTCGATGTTGGACCTGGCCATCCCGATTACAATGAGAATGCCAAATGTATGCATCTGATCGCCGGTGACAGCTTTGCAATCATGTCAGACGGCAATCCCCTGTATACCTTCGGTTTTGGTGACAAGACAGGGAACGGCAACACACCCGACACGGTGATCGGCAATGGTATCCTGGCGGCCGAGTGGCCCGGACCCACCATCGAACTGGATCAAGGGCAGGAGTTCTTTCTCAATCTGACCAACGTGGGTACAGTGATCCGACCCGATCTGTTCGATCCGCATACGGTTCATTTCCATGGCTTCCCCAACGCCTCCGCGGCTTTCGACGGTGTACCCGAGGTTTCGATCTCCATCAATATGGGGTCGACACTGACCTACTACTACAACATCGTCGAGCCCGGTACCTATATCTATCACTGCCACGTGGAAGCCACTGAGCACATGGAGATGGGTATGTTGGCCAATCTCTACGTGCATCCGATTCAGGACGAGATCGGTTGTTTCGATATGGTCGATAACCCGGGTACCGCGGAATATGATCCGGAACCTGTACCGAACGGTGGTTGTGCGCCGGGAACCCGAAAAGATCCTGGCAGCACCGGCCCGACAGGTTACGTATACAACGATAACGACGGCTCCACGGCTTGGGATGTGGAAGTGGCGCTGCAGTTCTCAAGCTTCGATGGCAACTTCCATGACGCCAGTCTTTTCGTTCAGCCTCTGCCGTTTGCGGATCTTGAAGGTAATTATCCTCAGATCAACGGTCGAGGCTATCCGGATACGGTAAGCCCAGGCGATTTACCGGCACCTACCGATAACCTAACGCCGGTGGCAGGTCATCCTGCAGGTAAAGTGACTGGCAATCCCGGTGAAATCCTGAACAATGGCGATCCCACTCAGACGATGGATTCCGTCATTGAGGTCAATCAGGGCGAGCGTCTCTTGCTGCGTCTGTCGAATGTGGGCCTTGACCGCTTCTGGACCATCACCGCCATGGGTCTGAAGATGAAGATCGTCGGTACCGGTGCACGTCAGATGCGCGGAAGTGATGGTAAAAATCTCTACCGTGAAACGGCATCACTCAACTTCGGTGGCGGTGAGACCACCGATGTCATCATCGATACAGCCGATGTGGCACCTGGCACCTATTTCCTCCATGCCACAGAAGTACATCAGATGAGTAATGCGACACAGCTGGATGGCGGCATGATAACCGAGATTGTTGTCAACTGAGGCTGGCCGAACTAGGAGATGAGACTAATGAAGAGCATATTCAAAAAACCTGGGCGGTTCATCAGCTTCCTTATGCTGGGCCTTGCAGGTGTCTTCAGTGCGCCGTTAACCCATGCGGCTCACGACATTCGCGGTATAACAGGTCCCACTTTCAACCTGTATGCCTATCCCTTCAATATGAACCTGCCTGAAGGCACCAGTTTATACATGTGGGGCTTTGGTGATATGGATGGCGGTGCAAACGCCACTCATGCGGCGGGTGATGGTTATGCACTACCGCAATACCCGGCACCCACCCTGATTGTCACGGAAGGGGATAGCGTAACCATCAATATCGCCAATTATGGGGTTCCCGAGCCGGTCGGCATCGTTGTTACAGGCCATAACGCGAGTGCGGCCTGTGCGCCCTTTCCCGGTGGTGGTCCAAGCACCTGTACTGCAGGACTCGTGACCTCGTCCGCTGATATCAATGAAGCGGTGACATACACCTTTACCGCGGGTTCTCCCGGTACCTATATCTATCACAGCCTGGATGGCGACAATCCCGGACTGCATGCAGAAATGGGGCTGTTGGGGGTGATGATTGTGCGTCCGGCCGATTTTGGCGCAGGTCCCAATCGCACGGCCTACGGAGTAGATACCGGTACACAGTACGATCAGGAGAATCTCTACCTCATGACAGAGATTGATCCTGAAATCCACCTGCAGATGGAGCGTGGACACAGAAGTCATTTCACCCACTCCGATCGGCATGCCAAGATCTGGTTTATCAACGGCCGGGTCTTTCCCGATCTGTTCCAGGGGGATTACAACCCACTCTTTCCACATCAACCCTATGAGGCACTCGCTATAGCTCAACCGGGTGACATGGTATTGGTGCGTAATATCAATGCGGGACACGATTCCCACCCCATGCATTACCATGGTGAGAACCTCACCTTTATCGGTCGCGATGGCAAGATGTTGAGTTCAGACGGCATCGTTTCCGATCTGGGACGTTCCGACAATACCATCAATTCAGCGCCGAAACAGACTGTTGATGCACTCTGGACCTGGACCGGCAAGGGACTGAATTGGGATATCTATGGACATGATACCGGCCATGTCTGTATCGATACGGACAATGACGGATTTGGCGATGTTGAGTCCGGCTCCACCTATGATCACGAATATTGTGCCGATCATGGCAAACCGTTGCCGGTCACGCTGCCAGGTGTGGGCGATCTTTCACTCGGTGGCTGGTGGAGTGGTAGCCCATTCCTCGGCGATACAGGTGATCTGCCTCCCGGTGAAGGCGGTCTGAATCCCTTTGGCGGCTACTTTCTGGTGTGGCACTCACATGCGGAAAAGGAGCTGACCACATTCGATATCTTCCCCGGCGGCAGCTTGGGCTCCGTGGTTATTGTGCCTCCCGGCACACCCATCGAATAAGCGTGGGAGGGCACGAACATGAAAAGGTCAAAAATCATGAAGCTTAGAATCAAACCCATCGTCGCCGCCTGTGCATTGGCCATGGCAGCCGGACAAGCAGGTGCTATCGACTACACCCTGGCCACAAAGGCGTACTCCAAGACTATGCCGGATGGAAGTGTTGTTCCCATGTGGGGGTATGTGATCGATCCGGATAACGATAGTTCCGGCAGAGGTGATTGTTATGAAACAACGCCAGCGGCTGCGCGACGTACCTGTGTCGACAATCTGCCTGATCCTGTGGCACCGGGCCCGAGGTTGGATATTCCTCCGACCGATACGGCACTGCGGATTTTTTTGACTAATACGTTGCCTGAGCCGTCATCCATCGTGATCCCAGGGCAGGAGTTGCCTTACTCAGCGGCCGATAACGGTCCCACTTGGGATGGTCCGTTCGGTGGGAATGCCATTACCGGGGGACGCCCAGCCGGCGATACAACCTTGAAGATGCGCTCTTATGGTCGTGAAGCGAATCGCAACGGCGGTAGACGGGCATATATCTGGAACAGTAACCGGAACAATCCTATTACGAATACGGGCAGTTTCATTTACCACACCGGCACACATCCCCAAAAGCAGCTCTACATGGGGCTCTATGGCATGGTCACACGTGACTCCGTTTCTGGCGAGGTCTATCCCGGCGTCGCGTACACCAGCGATACCACGCTCTTCTACAGCGATATCGATCCTGACTTCAATAAATCAGTGGTGGCACCGTACGATCCGGCTTACGCTGCATATCCACCATTGGAAACGGCTATCGAGCGTCATCCCACCTGGTTCCTGATCAATGGCGAGCCCTATGATCCGAGCGGGACGATTAATGCCGTGGGTACCAATACTATTACCGGTATCGATGTCAATCAGAGCAATCTGATTCGTTTCGCCAGTGCGGCAACCGAAAATCATGTCCCGGTCTTCCAGGGGCTCTACGGCACAATCCATGGTGAGGACGGCATGCAGTATATGTGGCAGGCCGGCGTGAGCGGCGCCGCGGCTGCTGAAACGGCCGCACCCATTGAGCAGTACTCGATCGGCTTGCCGCCGCTGAAGACGAAGGATGTGATTGTCACTCCGGCTGTGCAGGGGATCTATTCCATCTATGACGGCAACGGTTATATGACCAACCCCACCGCCAACGAAGCTACGGGCGCTGAGGATACCGTCGGCGGTATGTTCAGGAAATTGGGTGTTGCACCCGGCACCAACCAGGCGCCGGTGGCCGTGGCTGATCAGTTTACCGTTGAATACCCTGAACTCCTGAGCAGTGATACTGAAGCGACACCTGTTGCATTTCTCTTGGATGTCATCGCCAACGACAGTGACATCAATAATGATCCGCTGACCCTTGCGTCTACCCTAACGCCTAACCAGCAATACGGCGACGCTGCGATAACCATCGATGCGTTCTGTAATGCTGGTGATACATCTTGTTCGGTAGAGTACGGCTACACAGGACCTGCGAGCGGTACCGAGACCTTCCATGTAACACCAGCAACCATTGCTTCCACCAATTTTGATTACGATGTGACTGACGGGAGTCTGCCGAGCGGTTTGGCAACTGTCACTCTGGATTATCTGCGCAATGAGGCACCCACAGCGGCTGACCATGCATTAGTGACGGATGCCGCGACAGAGTTGCTTTTCAACGCCTTGGATGGTGCAGTCAATGCTGAGCCGGGTGATGTACTGAACTTCTCGTATTCGCCTCCATTTGATCCTGTAACCGATTTAGATCCTGCGACACAGGGAGCGCTTGTATGCGCATCGAACGGTGAATGCACCTTTACACCACCTACTGACGGTGTACCGGGTCCTGACTCAGTCGAGGTTACTTTTGACTATGTAGTCCTCGACGATATAAACACAGTCGGCAACCAGACGGGTGTTACAGCGTATGACGACAAGATTACAGGAACCGTTACCATCACTGTTGATCCGGTGAGTACCGAGGCGCCTGAAGTCATCGACGACAACTATATGGCCATTGTGGATACTGAGTTGGTCGTTGCGGTCGATCAGGGTGTCCTGTCGAACGATACAGAACCGCAGGGGCAGCCGATGACCGCAGCCTTTGACGGTCCCACACCGCCCGATACGACTACCGAAGGCGGCACTGTGGTGTTGAATGCAGACGGCTCTTTCAGTTATACGCCACCTGCAGGATTCTCCGGTGCGGATACCTTCACTTACATCGCCAGCGATGACAGTGCGCCTACCCCCAACGAGAGTCTACCGGCCACGGTGACCATCACGGTTGGCAATGAGGCGCCCGTGGCTGTTGCAGACAGTTACAGCATGACCGAAAGCAGCATCTTCAATGAAGCCGCTCCCGGTGTGTTGGTTAACGACACGGATGTGGATGGCCAGGCCCTTACAGCGAGTCTGGTGGCCGGTAGTGGTCCTAGCTGCGGTAGCCTGACGCTGAACTCGGACGGCTCCTTTACTTACGAGCCTCAGATTGGCTGGAACAGCACACTGACGGGTGTTTGTGATCCGGGTACCGTGGACGGTTCGGATACCTTCAGCTATGTTGCCAATGACGGTCTGGTGGACAGTGCCGCGGTTAGCGTCAACATCACGGTCAATCCGCAAACCGCGGCCACGGCAGTCAACGATACCTTTATCCTCAATGCACCCTCGGTGACAGAACTCACCGCAGAAAACGGTGAATTGGTCAGTACCACTTATGTCACGGCCAGCGCACTGGATAACGATCTGGGAACCGGAACCAATCCGACTGCTACCGAAGTGAATGATCCTGATAATCTCTCTCCTGAGATTGCGGCATCGGGTGAAGTCACTCTGGTAATCGAGGATATGGCAATGGGCACCATCGGTACACTGGAGTATCAGTTCACCAATGACGGTGGCAACACCAGTAATGTCGCCCAGGTCAGCCTGGTACGCTATCTCGGCGTGAAGAAGTCGGAGTTCAATCTGCGGGAAGATGGCGGTCTCGCCGGAAATCCGGACAACGACGACTGGCGTATCACCGGTAATGTCGATCCCACGGTGATTCCGCCGGGCAGTTCCATCTTCGCCTACATCATCAGGCAGGGTGTCACCGATCCTATTCCGATCAATACCCCGGCTGACATCAACCCGAATAATGATATGGGCACGGTCTACAATGTGGACAACTGGAGAATCCACATCGATAACGTCGGCAGCACCGGACCACGCGGTGATATCGATCAGGCCAACGACAGGTTGCGCATCGAAGCCCATGTGGACGATGGGAATGGTGGTACTATCATCTATACCTATGACAATGTACCGATTCATGTTCAACCCTAACTGAGTAATAACCGCCACATCCCATCCCCGGGGTGTGGCGGTTTTCTTGTTTTTTGCACTTAGAAACAATAGCCTATGAAAGTTGACGAGAGACAAAGCAGCGCTCAAACACGGGATGAAGAGTTGTTACCCCAGGGCAACCCGATTATTTTGATTTTCGTGTTGTTACTGTGCCTCACTATTCTGTTTATCCTGACTTCTGCGATAGCCAACGGTGCCGAAAAAATGTTGCCGAATAAGGCAGCCGGGCAAACAGCTGTCGCAAAATGGAAACCACCCGTGGCGCAAAAGATCATTCAGCCTGAAATGGTTTCCGCTGATCTGGCGAATGAGATCGCCGACAAGTGGGGTATCAGGTTGATTAGCTTGAGATTGACTGCCGCAGGCTACATGATCGATTTTCGATTTCGTGTTTTGAATGTGGAGAAATCAAAGAATTTTTTCGATCAGAGGGTCAAACCACACCTGGTGGTTGAGCGTTCCAATGCTAAACTACCAATACCCATGGCGGCCAAGGTGGGCGCGTTCAGAACGACCAATCGGGGCCAGAACATCAAACCTAACAAAACATACTATATGGTATTCGGGAATCCGGATGCCCATGTGAAGTCAGGTGAGAAAGTGACCATGGTTATCGGCGACTTCAAGGCCGAGCATTTAATCGTTCACTAATTCCACCATGAGATGTCGTTATGCGTAATATTAAATCTCTCCTTCGCCTTCTAACCCTGCTTATGGCAGGAGTGTCGCTGCAGAGCAATGCGGCGGTCACTGTCTACTGCTGCGACGCAAACGCAGAGGCGCAGTACATTCAGGACCTGGCTGCCCTGCAGTCTGTCACGGTGGATTTAACCGGTGAAAGCTTTGAAGGTGATGCCTGGACGAGTTCACGTAATACAACAGTGTTCAGTGTGACCAACCAGAACCTGACATGGGGGGCCAGTTCAACCGGTGTTGCAGGCATCCAAACCAGTATGGGCGGTGGTGATGTGCATGAGGGTGAATATCTGATGTTCGCCGTTGACGATACGAGCACCCATCTGACTCCCGATAAGATCACCCTGACGGCCAATGGCATTACTCTGTATGGTGTCGGCGGATGGTTCAGAAGTTCCAATGGTGCAAAACTCGCATTCACCACGAATGGCGATGTGGTCGATTTTACAGGTGCGCAAGCCACAGTCTTCGATTGGAAGTTTCTCGGTTTTATCGACGATGGAGGATTCAGCACACTGTTGGTGGAAACAGCCGATGAAGTAGGCAATGAAGTCAAGACCTTCTTTTCGGATGACTTTACCATTGCAGCCCAAGCCGGCGCTTTTCCCGGTCAGGACCTGCAATTCAGCAGTGCCAACTATTCGGTCAATGAGAATGCGGGGTCAGTTGCCGTCACGGTGAGCCGCAACGGCGGAACAACAGGTGCGCTGTCCATAGATTACGCAACCACGGCTGACGGCACTGCGACAGCCGGTCAGGACTTTACAGCAGTTTCAGGTACACTTGACTTCGCCGATGGGGAGACGAGTAAACAGGTCACCATAAATATACTGGACGATGCCGTCTTCGAGGGCGATGAGACAGTAGGGCTGTTGCTCACCGGAACCGATGTCGGTGTCCTGAATAATGCCACCCTGACTATTATCGAGAATGACGCGCCCCCTGCAGGAAGCGTCGAGTTCAGTGGCAGCAGTTATCGCGTGTACGAAGATGCCGGTACGCTGTCAGTCACGATACAGCGTAGTGGAGGCAGCGAAGGAAGCGGTACAATCGATTATGCGATCAGTGACGGCTCGGCGACCGGCGGCAGCGACTACAACGCTACTTCCGGTACTTTGGCATTCATTGACGGCCAGGTTAGCGGCACTTTTGATATCGCCATTACAGACGACGCCCTGCAAGAGGGTACGGAGTCGATTGTTCTCAACTTAAGCAATCCGGTCTCAGTGATGCTGGGTGATCGCGATATTGCCGAAGTCTCCATTATTGACAACGAAGCGTCACCGGCCATGGGGAGTATCCAGTTCAGCGGATCTACCTATAGTATTGCCGAGAACGGCTCGGAGATAGCGTTACCGGTCGTTCGAATTAGCGGCAGCATGGGGGCTGTAAGTGTTGTCTGTACGACCTCCGATTCCAGTGCCACCGCCGGCAATGACTATACGGCAACGCAGAATACGGTAAGTTTTGCCAATGGCGAGGTTATTCAAAACTGCCGCATACCCATCGTAGACGACAGTAGCTACGAAAATGACGAAACCTTACTGGTGACTCTCAGCTCTCCCACAAATGGTGCGGTACTGGGAACCACTTCATCCACGACAGTCACAATCGAAGACAATGATCCGGTCCCCGCGGCCGGGAGCCTTCAGTTCGACCAGACAAGTTACCAGCTGACAGAGGGTGGTTCGACAGCCAGCATTACAGTTTCCCGGAGTGGCGGCAGTAGCGGATCGGTCAACGTTGATTACGCCACTGTGGATGGGACTGCCACAGCCGGTAGCGACTACACATCGGCCAGTGGCACTATCAATTTCGCCGCTGGCGTCACCAGTGTCAGTTTCCAGGTTGCGATCTTGGACGATGCGATTTACGAAGGTGATGAAACTGTTTCGCTTGTTTTAAGCAATCCTACCGGGGGTGCTGTGACCGGCTCGGCAGACACAGCACAACTGACCATCCTCGATAATGAATCGGCTCCCGCTACGGGTGCCCTGGTCTTCACCGCGAGTGAATATTTTGCAGATGAGTTGGATGGCAGTATCACCGTGAGCGTAGAGCGTCAAGGCGGCAGTACGGGTGCTGCACAGGTCAACTATATCACCAGCGATGGTACAGCGATTGCAGGTGCGGACTATGCGGTGGCTAGTGGCACTCTGGCATTCGCTGACGGTGAGGTTTCACAAAGTTTCGAGATTTTTATCAATGATGATGCCTTTTTTGAAGGAACCGAAAACCTGAGTCTTCAGCTCTCAGACCCATTTGGAGTAACGCTCGATGACCCAGCATCATCTGTTATCACAATTGCCGATGACGACGATCCACCCGCAGCGGGTGCACTCGACTTTTCGACGAATAGTTATAGCGTTGATGAAACCGGCACCAGTATTTCCATTACAGTAATCCGGAGTGGTGGTACGAGCGGTGCAATCTCCGTTGATTATGCAACGCTGGATGACAGCGCCACGGCATCGTCCGATTATGTTTTTGCAACGGGTACCGTAAACTTTGCCAATGGTGAGTCGGGTAGCAAAACATTCGAGGTCACAATTGTCGATGACAGTCTGTTAGAGCAGGACGAGCGTATCCGTTTGGTGCTCGCCAATGTACAGGGTGGAGCAGTGCTGGGTGCCTTGAGTGAGTCCTTTATTACAATTTCGGATGATGAGGCACAGTCCGCCTCTGCAATACTGGGCTTTTCGACAAGTTCCCTGTCCGCCAATGAAACTGCCGGCAGTGTGAATATCACCATCACACGCAGTGTAACGGTAAGCGGTGAAATTTCGGTTGATTTGTCAGCAAGCTCAAGTGATGCAGTTGCGGGTACAGACTACAACGTAACCACCGGAACCGTGCGTTTTGCCAATGGTGAGACGGAGAAGACCATCACTGTCGAAATTCTGGACAATACTGTCACAGATGGGAACAGAACGATTACTTTTGCACTGGCCAATGCCATTGGTACGGCTGTCATTGATAGTAACAGCGGCACTTTAACCCTGACAATCATTGATGATGAATCAGATTCAGGCGGTGACGGTGGCGGTGGTGGCGGTGGTGGCAGCATGGGATCATTTCTGATGTTGTTGATGCTGTGTACACTATTCTACCTTCGGTCAGGGAGATTCAGTGCTTGCACGGCATGTTCAGGCAGGAATAAGTAATACCGGCGGTTAATTACCGATTTGTGGAGCAGTTACAATGTTTAACGATGTACGGGATACAGCAGCACTACAGTGGTACAAACGAGTCATACCGGCGGTATTACTGCTCCCAATGATATCGCTGATCTCGTTCACCACTCATGCTGATGAACTGCCAAGTATTGCAAAACGAGCCGAAACGGGAGAGGGCTTTATCCCTCCCTTCAAACTGGATTGCATCACACGGCCGGGAAAAAGCAAAACCCTGGGTGAACGCTTTGAAATGCTGGCCAGTTCGGGTGATCAAGGACACGATGAGCACGCCCACCATAGAAGGATGATGATGAGCAATGATTATCAGCTGCATACAGCTGACTATACGATACCCGATGTGCAGCTGATTTCCCATCGTGGTGAAAAAGGACGTCTCCCGGAATTGCTGGATACGGATAAGCCGGTGATGTTGAATTTCATCTTCACCACCTGCACCACGATCTGTCCTGTGTTATCCGCAAGTTTTCATCAAGTTCAAGAGATTATGGGTGACGAGAGTGATTCCATTTCAATGATCTCGATTACCATCGATCCAGACTATGATACGCCAGAGCAACTGATGAAATATGCCCAGAAGTTCAAAGCGGGTAACCAGTGGCAGTTCTACACCGGTACGTATAACGACGTCGTGAAGGTTGAAAAAGCGTTCGATATCTTTCGTGGCTCAAAAATGAACCACGAACCTATTACTCTCATACGTAAACAAAGCGAACAATCCTGGGTCAGAATAAGCGGGCTTGCAAGCGCAGAAGATATCGTAAAGGAATACCGTAAAACAATTACAGCAGGAAAGTAATGAAAATAAACATTAAGCGGCTTGCTTACCTCAGTCTCTTTATCACAGCCAGCCTCTATTCTACACTGTCCATGAATGACGCGGATATCGACTCGCGTGCCTACACATTGGGAAAACAGTTCTACACTGAAGGACTTCAGCCAAATGGCAAGCTGGTGAAAGCCACAATCCAGGGAGACATTGCGGTAGAAGGTGATCAGTTGATATGTGAAACCTGCCACAGGAAGAGCGGCATGGGATCAACGGAAGGTCAGCAGGTTGTACCGGCTGTTGCGGGGAATGTGCTGTTCAAACCGCTAAAAATACCGCTTAGCAAGCCCCCGGAGCCTCCTGTGTTCCGTGAAGGTTATACGAGGGAAACTCTGATGGCGGCAATCAGGGACGGTATAGATGCCAATGGTAAGCCGTTGGATCCGTTTATGCCAAGGTACGCTATTGATGACGAGACGCTGGATGGTTTGATGGTGTATCTCGACACGCTGTCCCAAACAGCGTCACCAGGTGTTACCGAAGATACAATACATTTCGCAACAATCGTATTATCGTCAAACAGCATGGAGGAGAATAAGGCGCTGCAAGACGTTATGGAGCAGTATGTCTTACAAAAGAATATCGAAACAAGATATGAAAGCAAAAGGGCGAAGAATGCTCCATGGCACAAGGAGTGGCTGTTCAAGCCATATCGAAAATGGCAAATTCATACTTGGGAGTTGAGGGGTGAAAAAGAGAGCTGGCCCGCCCAGCTGGCTGATTACTATCAAAAACAACCAGTATTTGCTTTGATCAATGGAATTGTTCCATCAGGGTGGGAACTTGTTCATGAGTTTTGTGAACGCGAGACTATTCCATGTCTCTTCCCCACCACATCTTTGCCTGTAATCGATGAAACTGATTTCTACACCATATATCTGACCAAGGGTGCAGTCCATGAGGCTGAAGCGGTTGCATCCTATATTACTAAAACCCTTTCCGTGAAAAGCGTTATCCAGTTTATCGATAAATCATCTCAATTAAGCGTGGTGAGTGCTGATTCACTTCGTAACGAACTGAAAAAAAACGGTCTTGTGGTAGATGATGTTGTAGTCGGGGATCCGAACGATTCTTCGCAGTTGCTACCTGAACTGGATGGTGAGCGTGCCGTTGTTTTATGGCTCGACCATGAAAAGTCCGACCAGCTTATTAATGGGTTGAGGCAACAGAAAAAAAACCTACCGATAATACTCTCGACCTTGCATTACGGCCTTGACAGTAGCCGCATACCGAATGATTTTGTGAATTCTCTTGTGTTTGTTCATACGTCAGAAATGCCTGATAAGACAAACAAACTGCTGATGCGCTCAACAGGCTGGTTTAGGGCTAAGAGAATCTACGACCCAAATGAAAAAGAGATTCAAGCGAATGCCTATTTTGCATTAAAGGTGGTTGGAGATGCCGTGAAACATATCCGTGGATATTTCTATCGAGACTACTTTATTGAAAAAATCGAGCACATGATTGACGATCTGCCCTACACTTCGATATATCCAAGAGTAAGTATGGCACCAGATCAGCGGTTCGTATCCCGGGGTTACTACATCGCAAAACTGGACGGTAAAGGAGGAATACGGAATATTACCGAGTGGGTTGCGCCGTAATGGATCGTTAGGCAAGCAATATAATCTTGTCGGAGAATCACTGCTGTCCCGCTAAAGAGTAAATAAGAAGGCCTGAAAACCTGCTTGTTTTGTTACAATGAGTTCACGACAAACCATTGAAAAACAAATAGGAAATCAGGCCTTGAGTCACCATAATACTGTGTTTTCACAACTTCTGAAACTGATACCGAGACATGAATTCGAGTCCCTTGCAAAACAGCACCATACAGGCCGTTCCTTCCGAACAGCTTCAAGATGGTCGCAGTTTGTGACCCTGGCAATGGC